>NZ_JBHUIZ010000013.1:0-228958 GCF_042683165.1 Tigheibacillus halophilus | reverse complement strand
TTATTCTATGATCAGGAACAATACAGGGTACGATTACTCGTACGTAGTCTCTATGGACGACTGATAATAATTATACTATAACATAATTCTCAGTTTTAAAAAATGGATTCCTGAGATTTATTTCGCATGCACAAAAATAAGTGAAATAATTTATCTTCTTTTTATGAACTTTTGAGTTGACTAATCGTAGGAAAGAGGGTGGGACAGAAACTAGCCAAAAACAGCTATAAAGTGCCATTTCACCTCAAGTTGATTGGGGCGAAAGGCGGCTGACTCCTTGAAAAAGAAATTCGCTTTTTCTGCGTGCGGCCTTTGCAGCCAACACTTGCACATCCCATGCCGGGGCGCCTGGCGTGCAAATCAACGAAATTGCGAAGCTGGATAAAAAAAGTTGGGCGGTTCCATGTCAAGATGGTACCGCTCAACTTTTTACATTTCCCAGGATTTTGTCTCACCCTCTTTTCATGAAATATTTTCAAATATCTTTTGCCATTTCCTCCTTGAATCCGAACAACCAGGTAAAAATGAATCCACCTGCATAAGCAATAAGTAATCCAAAGAAGTACAATAGATACTTGCCATCATCAATCAATGGTATCAATGACAGACCGGAAACGCCGATTCCTTTTGCAGCTGTGTGAACAACAGCTTGAAACGCTCCACCAAGCGCCCCTCCTAAACATGCCGTAATGAATGGACGCCCCAGCGGAAGTGTTACTCCATACAGAAGTGGCTCACCAATACCAAGAAATCCAACTGGAAGTGCACCCTTGATGATATTTTTCAGGCGTCTGTTTTTCGTTTTAGCAAAAATTGCCATTGCCGCTCCGACTTGACCTGCACCTGCCATGGCCAGAATCGCCAGCAAAGCTGTGTTACCGTACGCATTGATTAATTCCAAATGTATCGGAGTCAAACCGTGATGAAGGCCTACCATGACCAGCGGCAGGAAGAATCCCGCCAGAACAGCCCCTGCTACAACTCCCCCCGTGTCAATCAACGATGTCAATCCTTTTGTGATACCATCTGAGATCAGACCAGCAACAGGTATAACTGCATACAGAGAAAAGAAGCCCACAATGAGAACAGTAATTAAAGGAGTAAAAATGATATCTATGGCACTGGGTATAATTCTCCTGATCCGTTTTTCCAGAAATGCCATCAGCCAGGCAGCGAAAATGACACCGAATAGTCCGCCACGTCCTACAACCAACGGTTCACCATAGATGGTCACATCCGCTAGCATAGGGTTGAACAAGAACATCCCAGCAATGGCTCCTAACACAGGGGTACCGCCGAATTCCTTCGCAGTATTCCAGCCTACAAGGACAGCCAAATAAGTAAAGATACCGCTTCCAAGCAGAAGTAAAATATTCATCCATGTAGAATCTGTTCCGATATCCGCATTTTTCAAAAAGTTAGCAACACCATTAATGATACCCGAGGCAACCAATCCCGGAATTAACGGGATGAAAATATTTCCAATTCTTCGCAGTAAACTTTTAAATGGAGTACGGTTTTTCTTTTTCATGTTATTTCTTTGGACCGAAGCACGTTCCTCAAATGTCATTTCAGCCATATCGATTTCTGCCTCTTCCCCAACACCGAGACCTGTCATCTGACCCATTTCCTCAGCCACTTTATTGACGGTACCTGGCCCGACAATAATCTGCAATGTCTCATCCTGCACGACACCCATGACACCTTCCACATCTTTTAATGCTTTAAGGTCTACTTTACCTTCATCTTTTAAAGCTAACCGCAGTCGGGTCATACAATGTGTAATCCTCTGGAGGTTTTCTTTCCCGCCTACACCAGCAGTTATTCCCCTGGCCATTCGCTGTTCTTTCGTCATAACTATGACCTCCCCGTATTTTTTGATTGCTTCTAGCGATAACCTTTCGCCTTCTCCATTTTTGCAAGGCTGGTTACATCAAACAAAACAGCTGTTTTTCACGATATGACGCTTTAAAATGCTTCCCTCCCCTCCTTTCCATACTTGGGTAACACTCATCGCTCCTTCCCAATCAACCAGTATGTACAAGGGGTTTTTATACACATAGAGAAGGCGCAATTACGTCCATCTAGTCCGTTTATTTTATTTGTTGATCTTTTTTAAAATATCTATGTCAGACAACTTCCCTGCATTCATGAAGACATTTTTGTTTTTCTTTCATGTTGAGTTTGTCCAGCTTCTCTTCGTTCCCTCTGCTGTTTTATTTTTCTATAAGTCACTTTTTAATCATTTTATGAAATGGGTTTCATTTTAGACCTCTCTCCTACCCTCGTAAACATATGCAATTTTCGAAATGCATTGTCTTATTTGATACAATTATGTATAATGACAGCCAATAACCATTAGAGAGGACGTTTATCATGGACATAGATAACAAAGTACGGATTGACAATATTCCTGTGCTTTATCAATATCCTGAGCTGCCAACAGGATGCGAGGCTACGGCACTGGCGATGCTTTTGAATTGGGCGGGAGTGAAGGTATCACGTTTCGAAATAGCTGATGCTCTCCCCAAAGGTCCAAAAGTGCAGGAAGTGAATGGTATGTGGTGTGGGGCCCATCCGAATAAACATTTCGTCGGGGATCCATATTCAGATGATGGCAGTTTTGGCGTGTTTGAAAAGCCCATTTTATTCGTAGTCGAGAAGTACTTGCCTGGTAAAAGTATCGATTTGACAGGAGTGCATTTTGATCTGATCCTGCAGCAAATTGCACGTAACATTCCTGTTATGGCATGGACGACATTGAAGCAGCAAACGACATATCATAGTAAAACCTGGCGGGATGAAGAAGAAAACGAAATCAAATGGTATACTTATGAACACGCTGTACTTCTTGTCGGATACACCAATGAGCATGTCATCGCGCATGATCCAGATACAGGAAAAGTAGAAAACTATGAGAAGGAAAGATTCATTTTGAATTGGAAATCAATGGGATGTCGTGCAATCACATTGAAAAAACCTTCACACCCTGACATCAAATAAAAGCAATCAATTACTAAAAAAACGATGCTAAGCTCCCGGTTAACAACAAAAAAAAAGCGAGCGGATAGATGCTCGCTTTTTGCGTTCATTCACATATTCGAGACTTGCTCAGCAAGCATCGTGTCCAATAATTGTGCAAAATCTTCACAACGGGCAATATCTTCCTTGTCCGGTTCAAGATCTACTTTTAAACGCTCAGGAACAAGGACCGCACCAAGATTCTTCAGTCGGTCGTACATCAAGTCGATGGCGCCGCCAAAAGTTTCATAAAAGGAATCCGCAGAGCCGAATACACCGAATAATTTGCCATTCAAGTCGACGTCATCCAGTTCTTCATAAAAATCTTCTACCTCATACGGAAGTTCCCCATCATCCCAGGAATGCGTCCCAACAAGTATAGCATCATAATCAGGCAGGTTTTCCACATCTATTGCATCAAAATCGAACGTCTTCACTTCGACCTCATGTTGTTTGGACTCCAAATAAGCAACCATAGCCTCGGCCATTAATTCAGTATTCCCTGTGGAACTGGCATAGACGGTCAATATTTTGCTCATTTTCAAGTCACCTCCGCTTACTCTTCTACATCTATCATAATTGATAATAATTATTGTTTTCAATGTTTCCAGCATGTAAAAAGAAAAAATATGACAAAATTGTGTCTATGCACTTCTCATTTTTCTCATCGCTTCGGAGAATAATACTTAAAATTTCCATACAACCGGGATACTTTCTGTAAATGGCAGTTTCACCAAGCATCCGGTCATTTTTTCGCACCTATTCTATTCCGAAAAAAAAGAAGCCGGCACCTTCATTTATCCGGCCTCTTCTTTCATTTATCAGACTTTCTTTTCTATAAAAAGTTCCTGAACCAGCATGGCTGCAATCGGAAGTTTTTCCTGCACAATGATTGAAATTTGCAGTTTTTCAGCAAGCGGTTCAATTAAATCCGCTGTTTCTCCATCTGTAGCTACACGATACGGTAATGCGTCAAGCGCTTTTAACATCAGATAAAATTCTTCCTGATAATATTTTGCTGTATCCTCAGCTATTTTTTCCGGATTGGGAACCAAATGCTGATAATAAACATGTCCGTCTTTTTGGCTTGCTCCAACAGCGAAAATCGGATGTTTTTCATCTGAAGAAGGAATCGGCATCATCGCAAACTCAATAGTTGCTGAAGTTCTTTCCCCTATATCTTCCAATTGGGTGATGGTTGCTTCATCTACTTTTAAAGTGGCTTTGTTCACTTCAGGACTATCCATAAAAGAAGTTATATCCATAATATCATTTGTGAACACGACAGGATCACCCGCTTTTACAGGGACCCTTGCCAAAACGTTCCTTTCTTTGGAAAAAATGCTTGGCATTTCCGCGAGAAGCCCAGGTTCTTCACAAATATGGATTGCTTGTTCCACTGCAACATGCAACAGCCTTGCTTCTTCTTCCTGACGAAGTGCGGTTAATGGCCCCGACATATAACTCCTGAATTTTGGCCACGCTTTTTTTCCGCGGAATGGAATATCATTCGTTTTGATCAAGGCATGGTCTTGCTGACTTAGCATTTGCCTATCATCAAATAGAAGCATCAAGCAGTGTGGATACGGATTTTCCCCGAAACTGTCGGCACCGTTTTGCATGTGTTCCTTCATTGCTGCCAAGCCTTGTTTTCCAATATATACAGCTAATCCATATGGCTCCTGGCCAGAACCGAGCACAGAGCAGAATAAACATTCATCTGTCACTGGATCGACTACTGTAAATACATCATTTTTTGCAAGGGTTTCCCATGGTGCTGCGCGATAATAATCCTTTGTTCTTTTCAACAGTTGAGCCCATAAATGATTCCCATGATCAGGAACTTCTGAGATAACATGCGACAGACGTTCCTGCAGTGTTTCATTAATATCTTTAACAAGTTCCTTTGCCTCTGCAAGTGTTTTTGTCAACTGCTCTTCAGTCAATTCACGGCTGACGCTTCTTTTCGGAACAAAATTCCTTGCACCGGTACAGTATGGATACAGTACACCCTTCTCCGGGTGCATGATTTTTTCAACGACAATCTCGTGTTCCCAAACGATTTCATTTTCGTGTTCATTTTCAATATTATATGAATAAAGTGCCCGGTCTTTAACATTACCTAGCCAATCTGAAATTTTCACTACTCTTTCATCCAGATCATCATTATTTTTTTTCACAGGCATTTTATTGTAATTTGTAGACAAGGTTGGCCTAACGGTGACATTTTTCATACGCTTCCCATAGGATTTGGAAATGTCAAAACGGTGCATGCGAAAGCCATCCCAGTCAAATATCGTCTGCAGTATCTCGCTTAGCTCATTAAAAGTCATGTTGCTGTCTATTTCGATTTTGCGCCAGACTACTTCGTTTGTATGACGTAAATTCACACGTAATTCGTAAATCATGCTTTCACCTCCGCTTCAATTAGTTTACCATAGGCATACAGCGATGACTATGGTACATAAACCCTATTATTTGTGACATGTTTGCAATATTTGACATGAAACTTACTTATTTTTCATCTAGCTTTAAAGAACAGAATTTGAATGGAGGAAATTGAAAATCCCGAAATAACAGCGCTTTCTTCCCCCCCTTTTTTCATAGCTTTTGCTATAAATGCATTAAAAAAACGCGGCTGAGCTTGCTCACTCTGCCACGTTTTCATATACTCTGTTCAATTTTTCTTCCAGCAGGTCCAAATGGACTATTCTAGCTTCTCTTAAATATTCTTTACCTTCGATGAAAAGAATCAATACCGGTACGGTAAAAACGGAAAATTTTCCGGCAATGGCTGGCACGGATGCCGCATCTACCTTTCCCAGTTTTATTTTAGGGTACCTTTCCATCAACTCCTGTATTTGTGGGAGCAAGCCATGGCATACACTGCAATTGGGCTGGGTGATATATATAAAAGACATTTGATTTTCCGCAATGAAACTGTCAATTTTTTCTAATGTGTTCAATTGTTCCAAATGACGCATCATAATAACCTCCATCATAATGATCATAGCATAAAACAGAAGTTATACTCCGGGGTTTGCTCACCAAGCATGTTTTACATGTAGCTGATTTAAACGACGAACCAGTGATAAAACTAATATCAAAAAATAAGTAAAAACTACCTCTTTCGCCCGGCGATTATATTTCATTGCATCCTGCTACGAATGGATCAAGTATTGAGTGAGTGTATAGATTACTATATATAATTCTTTAATAAGGAATTTGGCAAAGTAAAATTTCATTCACAGGGAGGGCGATGCTCCTTTGTTTTACTTAAAGAGTTCCTGCTCTCGTTTATGCAAGATACTCCATCAAAGCAAAAAAAGATATGATTCCCATAAAAAATGAGGAATCATATCTGAACGAACAGGGGAATATTCGGGGGTGGAGTGGAAGTCTACTCAATTTATCATTTTTTATTAAAGTATGTCTAATCGAGCGACGATAGCAATTAATACTTGTAACAGGATTTGGGCATTAACAGCGATATCCGTATCAGTGGTCGTTACGTTAACACCGCGGGAATTTTCAATATATAGTTGCTGGTTGTTTACTTGACTGGATTTTATTTTTGCAAACAGATCCTGGGTAATCTCATCTTCGACATTGCTATCAGCAATGGAGATACTGACAACCAAAGCAATAGCAGCTTGAAGCGCTACCTGAATGTTAACAGACGCTTGGGTTTCTGTTGTCCTCACATCTACATCACAGGAATCCTTGATTACAATACATTCACTAGATTGTTGGACATTTTTTACTTGTGAATTCTGTCCCTGATTGACAGTATTATCATTATTAAACATCGGGTGATTCATTGTCGGATCTAGTGCGTTCCAATGACATTGTTTATCCTCCTGATGGCAGGGCTGACATTTACAGTGTGAACGATGGCATTTATTGCATGAACATGGTTCATGTTGTTTGCAACACTCTTGTGCTGTCTCTTGTTTCTGACACTCAGATTTACGCTGTAGAGATTCTGCTCTTCTGATTGCATAGTTTCTTTGATAACTCACTATTTCTCTCCTCCTTCTTGCGATTTACTATATGCTATGTTCCAAGTTCCGAATAGTAAGGGTGACTGTCCTATCATATATACCTTTTTTTACTTTATGGGCTAGGAAGATATAACAAATTAAAAGTTTAATAGGCAAAACAACCCCCGACAGCAATGAACTGTCGGGGGTTATCGTTTTCTGCTATTTCAAAGTTTACCATTCATCAATCTGCTGATTTTTTATTTTTGCCTTTTGTTTTGCTTTTTGTTTTGCTTTCTTGTTTCTCCACATCATCATCCTTATTATCAGAAACCAAATCTTCAACACTTTGTTTTAAACCTTGAACCAAATTTTTAATTCTTTCTTTATCCTCGCTCCCCAGCTTGCTGGCATCCAATTTTGCTCCGTGTTTTTTCAATGTAGTCTCTACAAGCAAATCGATAATCTGGTTAGAAACTGCTTTATGATTTGATTCACTCATTCATACCACCCCCCGAATTCGTTTTGATATATCTTATTCACACGAGGGATAATTGGTATCAATCATCGTCTAGTTCAGAATGATTTTGTACAATTATTTTATAGTGGACAACAGTATTGATAGGCAAAAACCGGTAATCAAAATCAGCCCCCTGAATCACTGCTAAAATAGCCGAGAGCTAATCAAATCGAATGTAGCATTCATTTAAGTCTAATTTTCAAGCTGATCCGAAAAATGGAAATGTGTTTATGGCTTGAGCAACTTGACCGCACGGGATATACATAGAAACATACAGTATATTATCAATCTATTCCATACCACGATAGGTTGAATCCCCAATCCATGATTAACCTCTTTGGAAAGCCGAATAACCGGCTTTCCACTTTTTTAACGTTCAAGTGTTTCATATACTATGATTTTCTGTATCTGCCCTCTGCCAATTTATTTTGGTTGTTTCGTTTACGAACAAGCGGAATTTATGATCCGATGGGATGCAGTCACTTACCTTGGCTACAAGGAAGAAAGCTTAACTATTGCCGAAAGGGCAGCAAATCGAATATTAGCTCTGCCAATTTTCCGATGTTATCAATCAAAAAACAGAATTATATTATTTCCCACATCAAACAGTTCATTTCAGACAAAAAGCTCTCTTGATCTTCCACAGCAAGAGAGCCTTTTTCTCACAGTAAAGAGATATCCTTTTTCAACTAATTGATTTCATCCATATCAAGTGAATGAATGAACGCATTCCATTTAGTCTGGTTCTGCCTTGTAATGCTTGCTGCGTGTTCCCGTACATTATAAACAGTAAAGTCACGAAAACAAAACCGGGACTTCTGGATTAGCCGGTTTAACAAACTGACATCTTCATACATTCTGCCATCTTCATAAGCGACGACCGGAAATCCACCGTATTTTTTTAATAAAGACGTGCGATATATTCTTGGTCCTAATGGAAAATGATAGGCACGTAATTGTTTCAAATTGGTAACAGAATTGCCTTGCGAAATACCCTTAAAAAGGACATCTCCTTCGCCGAGTTGTTTCCATCTCCGCAAATTACCGAAGAGCACCGATGTGTCTGCAGCAAGATTGGATAGGTTCTTTTTTATTATTTCAATGGCATCCGGATCCAACCAATCATCTGCATCCAATTCCAACACAAAATCAGTTTTCACATGCTGTAACAACTCATTCAAAGCTCTTGCCTTACCTCCATTGTCTTTGCTGAAAATAGTTACCTGTTTATATTGATGCCAATTTTCAAGGCGTTTCATAGAATTATCAGATGAGCCGTCATCTATAATAAGTATTTGTTCTGCCTGTTCAGTTTGTAACAAACATGAAGTGATTGCTTTTTCTAAATAACTGGCCATATTATAGTTTGAAATCATAATGGCAAGAGATGGTCCGCCAATTTCGCTTTTGTTCTGTAAATATTTTTCATTGAACGTTTGTTTTTCAACGATATTAGCGGCGTGACTTTTTCTTGATGGTTTGATAAGTTCTTTTTCCCAGCTAATAAAAGCAGGATCCACCTTGCAAAGCCATGCAGGGAAAAATGCTTCCTTGAATGGCAGCCGGTACTGTGGTATAAACGGCTGTTCTTTTAGAAATGCTGATTGTACAAGAACAGGCTGAGATAAACGAATCTGTTGACTTTTTTGCCATGTACCGATGATTTTTTTACCTTGTGGAAAATGAAATAAATCTGTATCGGAACGTTGAGAAATATAGTCAGTGTGTTGTAAGAACAAAAAATTGGCGTCTTTAAATTGATCAACCATATCATTTAACATGTTTCCAAGGTCACGATCATTCATGGTAATAAACCGAATCTGATTATCACCAGCATATTGTTTTGCAAGAAATATTTTTTGGTTTTCCAAAAACACATAAACAAATTTTATTCGGGCACTGAATTGTTTTAAAGAGTTTAATGCCCTGTCCAAAGCATACCTATCTGTATAATGAATTAATACTGCTATTGTATCCTTCAAGATACCCCCCCTTTTTTTCTGGACCTGAGCCAAATTTGATTGGCTTCTGGGGTTCCAAGCTGCACATTACATTGTATTACAGTATGAAAAGGATGTTCTTTTAGTTGTCCGAGCACAGGTGAGATTCAAAAGTGCCATAATTTTCAATGGTATGATGGCGATCACGATTAATAAAATCTAGGAGATGATAAGACAGTGTCTGATTTTTGCCCAATTATCTTACCTGAGGAACCAACACCTGCAGATTGTTCAGACTGCAAAGAATGTGGCTTGTATAAGCATGGGACTCGCATGGTTTGGGGGGAAAGCAATCCGAAGGCGTCTGTGATGGTTGTGCTTGATAATCCTGGAACACGCGAAGACAAGGATGGCAATGCATTCGTCTGCGGTACAAGACAGACTTTGCAAGAGGCCGTCCACCATGTCGGTATGAAGATGGATGACTTATATGTGACATTCATTTTAAAAAGAAGACCGGTAAAAAAATACGACAAAGAGATGACACGAAAAATTTGCATGCGGCATTTGGACCAACAAATTGAAAAGAAAAAGCCGCAATTTGTTATCTGTCTTGGAAATGTAGCAGTTCAATCATTTTTTAAAAACCAAGAGGCAGATGTCAAAACACTACGCGGCAGCTGGCATAATGTACGAGGTATGCAGACAACCACTGCCTACCACCCCTTAGCAGTGCGAAGACGCCCGAATCTTCGCTCCTACTTCTTGCAAGATTGGGAGTTCATAGCGGAACAGTATAGACATTTACAGGGCTAACGCTGAAAGTGCTTCAACATTTGAGCTGCTATTTCAAGAATATGTTAGCGGATATCCTTCAAAATAGATTATCTCAGCAATGCGTATATGCAGTGCTTTTCCATCTCCCACATGGAGCTGAATATGGTCAATTGCAACACCGGACAATTTTCCATGATGTTTGCCTGCGCTTGTCGCCACGAGTATTTACTTGCCGACATGACGGCTTAAATGATCCACATAAACCGGATCCGCTTGCGTGATATTTGGCAAAGCTAAATGGTGATGCGACAAGAATATATTCATTTAAGGAATCTATCTTGCTTTAGTATTACCAAAGAAGGCGCAGTATTCAAGAATATGAAAGAATAATTTGGCAAACCATATAAAAACCGCACCCCAATGATTAGATGTGTCTAACAATTGGGGTGCAATTCATCCTTCTGCGAGGGGTGTATATCAATCTTTATCTTTGTCAGCATCGTCATTATTCAATTCGTGCTTTCCCTGCTCCTTATTTTTGTCTCCCTGGGATTGGGACATTTTATTGGAATGCAATTCACCAGGGTTCTGATTATCGTATTCCTTCTTGTGTTTTCTATTTTCAGTCATACTGTTTCCTCCTCTATTCGGGTTGACACTTTAAATTTACCCCCTTAAGAACATCCCAAAACCTTGAGGAACGTTGCAGTGCTACAGGAATATTTGAAACCATTTATCAAAATGCAATCATGGTTGTGAAGCCCTGCATTCTTATGAGAGCTTTGGTTTATAAAAAAATGAGATACCACGCTAAAAAAAGCATGGTATCTCATAGGATCAGTTGTCCTTACGAAAGAATGTCTGAATGTTTATCTTTGACTCCTTCAACATATTCAAGATTTTTTTGGCATGTTTATTGACATAAGCGTAATAGAGCACATCAATTGTAAATAATTGGGCGACTAATGAAGTCGTTGCCGCACTTCTCAGCATGACCGCTTCACCACCATGATGAATGATCGGATATTCCACCAATCTTGTTAACGTACTGTTTTCATATTGGCAAATACCTACTGTATGCATCTTTTTTTTATTTGCTATCTCTACCAGCTTATTGACTTCATTCGTTTCACCGGAATTGGATATCGCTACAAACATGCATTGCTCTCCTGCACTGATTAAAGCAGAACTCAACAAATGGTGATCAAGTGTATGAACTACCGTCTTGCCGATTCTGGAAAACTTTTGCGTAAAGTCTTCAGCAACGACATGAGATGCACCTATCCCATACACATAGATCGTCGTACACTTATGAATCAATTCGGACGTTTCCTCAATACTTGTCCTATCCAAATGGTTCGCCGTTTGTGAAATGGATTGATTGAACCTCAAGGCTAATTTTTCAGCAAGTAAAGATACATCTTCATCTGGCGTAATATCTGTATACAGGTCTTCTTTCACACCAGATGCATCAGCATACAAGCGAATCTTCAATTGCGAAAAACCGGATAAACCGATAGAGCGGCAAAAACGGATGATTGTCGCGGGGCCCACCCCGATTTTTTTCGCTAGTTCACTTGTATTGTCATTTACTATGTCGACGGCATGATCAAGAATATATGCACCTATCTTTTTTTCCGCTTTTGACAGATCCTTCAATTTTGATTTGATTTGTAATATGATGTTTTCTTCCAAATTTGTTTCCAACCTTAATCTAAAGTAGTTTCCATCTGAATGTCTTTTGGCACACCGAACAGGTACGTGGCAAGGAATCCGCCAATATAGCCTGAAACAAGGCCTATGATGTAGCCAAACCAATGGCCGTTGGCAATCAATGGTATAAGCGGGATACCGCTTGGTCCAATGGCAATCGCTCCAATGTTGCCGATTCCTGCAATCACTGCTCCACCGATTCCCCCGCCGATACATGCGGTGATAAATGGGCGGCCTAAAGGTAATGTGACCCCATAAATGAGAGGTTCGCCAATTCCTAGAATGCCGACTGGCAAAGCACCTTTGATCAATTGAATCAACTTTTTATTTTTTCTGCACTTAATCCATAAGGCGAAGGCAGCACCCACCTGTCCAGCACCTGCCATAGCCAAGATAGGCAGTAATAGTGTAAAGCCCGATGAATTGATCATTTCTATATGAATCGGTGTTAATATCTGATGCAGACCAAACATGACCATAGGCAGGAAAAACAGCCCCAAAATAAATCCAGCAAAGACGCCGCCTACATTCAGCACCCAGGTGATAGATCCTACGAGAGCACTTGATACTACCCCTGCGACCGGCATAACGATGAAAATGGTGAACAAACCAACAACTAATAATGCGATAGTGGGCGTAATAATGATATCAACAGCATTCGGGATGATTTTATGCAATCTTTTCTCAACCAAGGATAATACCCATACGGCAAAAATCACACCGATGATGCCCCCCTGTCCGGCTGCCAACTCATGCCCGTTAAAAATATTGGTCAGCGGAGCTTCAGGATTCATTCCATTTAGCATGGTGGTTGCGCCAATGATACCGCCTAACCCAGGCGTAGCTCCAAATTCATTGGCACTATTGATGCCGACATAGATGACCAAATAAGCGAACAAACCATTTTTGATAATATTCAATGTCGCAATAATGCTTTCCCAATCTTGGCTGATACTGCCAGCTGTCATTAAATTAGAAAAAACTGCAGCAATACCTCCGATGATACCGGCACCGACAAAAGCCGGAATCAATGGAACAAATATGTTCGCAATGGATTTTAAAACGCGTTTGAATCCAGAATTCTTGTTGTACTTTGCTTTTTCCTTTGCTTTTACCTCAGCAGCCTTTGCTTCTACTGTTTCGCGATCAGTTCTCGTTGAATTTGTACGGCTTGCCACATTCTTCGGGAATGCTTCCCCTAGTTTAACACCCGCATCCGCGACCATGATATTGGAGACTTTGTTGACGATTCCTGGTCCCACAATCACCTGCAATGTATCATCTTCAACAACACCAAGAACGCCATCAATCGCTTTCAAGCCGTCCAAATCCAATTGACTATAATCCCTGATGGTCATCCGGACTCTTGTCATACAGTGGATGAGCTTCTCTACGTTCCCTATTCCCCCTACCTTCTCATAAATCTCTCTGGCAAGCCTTTGCTCTTTTGTTTCACTCATTTTAATATTCCCCCTGCGTTTTAAAAGTTACATAAGAGAGGTCGTTCAAAAAGCATTATCTTTCAATAACCTTTCTTATAAATCCCCTATTGTCATCTAATCTATTTTTGGCTTCGTTTTTGCTAAGATTCGTTAAAATCATCACAATCGCCAATTTAACATTTTTATCTGCTTCTTTGAAAAAACGGTCAGCTATTTCATAACTGCAATCAGTTGCTTGCATGATGATGGACTTTGAACGTTCTACTAACTTATCATTGGTAGGCTTGACATCGACCATCAAGTTCTTATAAACCTTCCCTATCCCTATCATGGAAGCGGTAGAAATCATATTCAGCACTAATTTTTGCGCAGTGCCAGACTTTAATCTTGTCGATCCCGTCAGCACTTCAGGACCGACTTCAACTTCCATACTCATTTCCGCATGCTTGCTTATTTCCGCATTTTTGTTGCAAGCAAGACTTGCCGTAGCAGCCCCTATTTTTTTGGCATATTCCAATGCACCAATTACATAAGGTGTCCTGCCACTGGCAGCAATCCCTATCACGGTATCTTTATTCGTCAAATGGATGTCTCTTAAATCCTTTTCTCCTAAAGTGAGAGAATCCTCTGCACCTTCAACCGCAACTGTCATTGCTTGCAAACCACCAGCAATCAACCCTTGTACCATAGACGGATCAGCACTGAACGTCGGCACACATTCAGCCGCATCCAGTATTCCCAGCCGGCCGCTTGTGCCAGCCCCTACGTAAACCAGATGCCCCCCTTGGTGAAATGATTCCTTAACAGCGTCTACAACCTTTTGAATCTGTGGTAAAGCTTTGCTTACACTTGCAGGAACGGTTTGGTCCTCTTCATTCATTAACCGTAAAACATCGATAGTGGATAAGGTGTCCAAATTCATTGTATTTTTGTTTCGTTGTTCCGTTGTAAGTCTATCTAAGTTCATGTTGTCCCTCCTCAGGTTTGTTTATCTTGAACTTTGTACCATCTTGTATAAAATCGAGCAATGGCAAATCTTTATCAATAACTTGTCCGATGACATTCACCCGTTGATCCGGTAAGCGTTCTTGTTTTATTATTTGGACTTCACCCTTGTATCTCTTGTATAGATTATTATCGATGGTGATACTCCCTCTATTTCTTTCGACGGTATGCTCAGGCTGTATCTCTTCATTTTTATGTGTCATCCTTGACTGCTCGCTGCGAATAACGTGTTTGGATACATCCAATCGATTTTGATGTCTTTTGTAAATATAGGCATCCCATTTTTCATTCCTTGCATTGCCGTGCAGAAGCAACATCCCCTGCTGAAGATAGGCTTCAAATTGTTTACACACCGCGTGTGAGATGCCTGGATCTCCGATATACACATCATCAACCAGGTAATCCCGTTTGAGAGATAACGATGATGAAAAAGGATTTTCATAGCGGTGAATTTCCAACGTAGGAAGGGTCTCATATAGCGGTAAACGTAAATTGCTATCACCCGGGACGAAGGCACTGACTTTCAATTGCTTGTTTTTTAGCCACATATTCTTTTCACGGAACCATTCTTCATCTAAACCAGTGTCGGGTCTTGGATAATAATTATGCCATACCTCAATATTGCTAAACTCAGCTTGATATTGCAGAAGTTGTTCATAATCGTTTTCCGTCAACGTGCTAGCATTTAAACCAACAGTAATATAATGGGATAATTTCGCGATTGATTCCATCTCAATCCCGTCATCCATTCGCAAGCCAGAGATACCGCTTTCAAAAATGGTTGCTGGATCATCTAAAGAGAGACCTATATGCTCTAAAGCGTTTCCTGAGATATCAATCATCAGTTTGACTTTTCTTCGTTGCACCATTTCCAACAATGCGTTTAAACGGGCGCTGTATTTTGAAATATCATCTTCAGGGAGATGAAGAGAAGTGAAAACGCCTTCAAAACCGATGTCAACCATACTATTGAAATAATCTTTTGTTTCCTTTGTTAAATCCTCATGAAGAAAAATAGAGAATCCAAACAACCAATCATCCCTCTCTTATTCGACAGTCACTTCTTGTGCGTCCTACTCCATAACTAAATCTAGATTGCATTTTATTTACAGGCTCATTTTACAGCATATGAAATATTATTTCAATATAAATTAAAAAAAATAATATTAAATGGAATTTGATTTCATTCAATCGTTATGTGAAACATAAAATAAGAAATATAATAAGATTGCAAACATATTATGATAGAGGAATCAAATAAGAGAGGAGCATGTGTGATGGTAAAGCTGGGACAATCCTTTTATCCAACACTAGGTTTGCAGAGAGCCGCTGAACAGTTGGCATCGGCCATTGACATGGGTTGTCAAGATCTGTTCACTTCCCTGCATCTTCCGGAGGGAACCACTGAAAATTGGACCGAAATGAAACACTTATTTCAAATAGCTAAACGGAGGGGGATAAGACTTTGTTGTGATGTTAGTCCAAGTACATTCAGACAACTTGAAGCATCTTCAGCGAATCTAAAGCCTTTTTTTGAATTAGGGATATTTTCTTTCAGGCTCGACTATGGTTTTTCTGTAGATGAGATTCTCGAGATTTCTAACCACCCTGACGTTACGATTGTAATGAACGCAAGTGACCTTACGGAAACTCAATTTCATGTTTTACTGCAGAAAGGAATTCAAGTTGCAAAATTGACGGCAATTCATAATTATTACCCGCGGCCGGAGACAGGTATGTCGCTTACCTATTATCGTGAGAAAAATAGGTTTTATAAGTCTTATGGCGTCCGAACTGGTGGATTCATCCCCTCACACACAACTCCGAGAGGTCCTATGAAGGAGGGGCTTCCCTCCATTGAGACTCATAGATATGCGCCTGTTTCTGTAGCAGTTGCAGAAATGGTTGCAGACGGTTTGACGGATATCATTTATTTCGGCGATCCAGCTCCTGCAAATGAGGATTGGAACACAGCGGCAGGTGTTGCAGATGGCACCATACCTTTGAGGGTGGAATGGGCTGTATCTCCAGGAGATGAGATAGTGCAATTGCTTCGGCAAGTACATACAAGCCGACGTGACTATGCTGATTTCGTAATCCGTTCTACCTATAGTACAGCTTATCCTGAACCAACTGGGGTTGCACTTGCACCTAACCATACGGCTGCGCGTCCGCTTGGCACCATAACAATAGATAATACAAACTATGGCCGCTATGCCGGAGAGCTGCAAATTACCAAAACAGATCTTTCTTCAGATAAGAGAGTCAACGTTATTGGAAGAGTAATTACAGAAGACCAGCCTCTGCTTCCTTATATAACCCCTCATACGCGGTTTACTTTTCAAATCAGTTAATATAATCCCCGCTTTGCTATTTTAACTTCCGCGTATGGATGAAGATTGCTTTACAATAGATGATGATTATAGTAGAATTTCAGCCTGACAGACGGATTGTTGTTAGGAGGGAATCTACGCAGTGCATGTCTTGAAGTGGATTATTTTCATTATTATCGCTCTATTTCTTTTGAAAATATTGCTCGGTGTGTTGATAGGCGCCGCTTTTATGGTTACCATTGGTCTTATCATTTTGGGTTGCTTTTATGCAGGCTGGAAATTATTGTTTAATGGAGGCAGTTAAAATTAGCTGCCTCATTTTCTTTTTGCGCCTCTTCTTTTGAAACAGAGAGTTCAATGAAAATAAGGCATCAATTGGATAAACTATCGATGACAGCCATATATTCCAATTGCCATAATGCAGTATCCTGCCTGCCTATATGAACGGCAGCCCATTCAAACAGTGTAAGCAATATGGTCCACAAACAGATATATCCTGCTTTTGCAACCCATTTACCGTTCACTGGAAAGAAATTCAAAAACAAAATATTTACGGCAGGCTTGCACCAAAAAGGACAACCAGCCATTTCCAGACAATATCTTTTTCAAAATACCAGTACAGCTGATATTTGAAATCCAAAAATGTATCGACTAACGCTGCAAATAATACTGCAAATACGGAAGTTGTATATATTTCCATTTTTGTAAGGTGTTTGGGTATAAAAAAAGCCGTACTGACGAGTAATGTCACTACAGCTGCCAGGAAAAGCATGTATTGAAACCTGCTTTCTATATGTCATGCAGACAGAGAATACGGAAATTGGCAGTTAACAATCGTATGATTGTTTTTTCTTCTCCATTTTTTTCTGTATGAAAGTACCTGTCAAAGCTCCTATCATACCAAAGAAGAGTCCGTTGATAACCGGACTGGCGAATACATTGTTATCCATATGGAATAATCTCATTTTATTTGTACCAATGATCAATCCGACATTCATCCCAACCACCATGCCGAGGAACATCCCTGTTAAACCAATGTTTGCTGAGGAACCTTGATCAGTATTGATTTCCTTTGCGTGATGATATGCTTGCCACATAGAAAAAGCCCATAGAGAAGGATAGAATAGACCCCATTCAAAATTCGTAACTTGGTGAGCCAGCAAAAAATGGCCTTGAAAGGTGTACTTTAATGCCAGATTTAAGTTGGACTTAAGGTTGAGTAAAACTTCAAAAACAAGAAGTGCAAAACCGATGACATAGTCACGATTATAAAGCTGACCAAATCCGGACATTACGAAAGACCATAACAATGCTGTAATCGGAGACTTCCTATTTTTCATTATTTCACCTTTTTATTTCCATTTATTTACACATATTTGGAAATATATACAGACGCCTGGCTATTCTTCTTCCGCACTACCGCTTTTTTCAAGGTGCCGAATCCTTTTGTAATATGTAAGAACAATAAAAAGCAGCAACGGATAAGCCAAAGCAGAATAGCTTAACCTCCACCATCCATAATGAAAATACCCCCACGGCTCCGGAAAAAGTGTTAGCCATTCATAGATCAAGATCCCTATTACCCATACGACTATATACGTAAACCGGTATCTTCGTTTCTTTTGAAAAGGATACCAGTTTAAAAACATCATATTAACCGGTGGTATCAAGAACAAGAGAGCGGGCATGGAATACAGATCGATTGCTTTACTGAAATACCAATAAGCTTGATATTTAGCATCGAGATACAGGTCGCACAATATTTGAAACGAGATGGTAAAAAACCATATATGTAAGATCTGATTTTGATTTAACCTTTTATTTGTTGAAAAGGCGACAGTATTAAAAAAAATGATTGCAATGATTAGGCCAACCAAGATGAGTAACCTCCGCTTAATGCTAAGAATCATTAAATATAGCCGATATGATTCAGTATGCCCGACACAATACAATAAAATGCTAAATCTGATCATCCCTCTGCATCTGGAAATCGTAAGAGGCCGGGAGTGTGGACTATCCACCATGCTTGCATGTTTGGTGAAAATCTTCTATGTCTGCGTAAATCTTCCTCTAAAGCAACTGGACTTCAACGGTTTCCCCTGTGTTTCGATAATAGCACTCGCTGAATTCATCTAATTCAAATACACGGAGCATCTTTTCAAAGTCATTTGCAAGCTTATAATTGCATAATTCTGTCCTTGGTATCCAAAACACATTTCCTTCGTGAGAGGCTTGCAGTTTTCCGGCGAACTCGTTAGCCTTATATAGGAAAACAACGTATCGTTCATTCTCCAGTGTCTGAAACTGCTTTACGCCACATAATTCTGGTGAAGTAATCGTCAAACCCGTTTCTTCATATATCTCACGGATGACAGAACCTGAAAAGGACTCTCCTCTCTCCACATGTCCACCCGGAAATGTGATCCCTGGCCAATTCTTATTCAGTCTGTCTTGCACCAGTATATTTCCTTCCTGATCATAAATCATGCACATATTTGTAAAAATGGCTTTTTCACTTCTGCTCATATCTGTCCCTCTTCCCCATCTTATTCCGCTTCCTATTTTTCTTTATGTGGTCCTTGTATAACGCTGCCATTCAACAATCTTGCTGTGAGCAGGCTACTGACAACTATATTGTATCAAAATTTCCCATAAGTACTGCAACAATGCTATGCTGAGGTTAAGCACCATACGAAAGGAGAAAAATGGATGATTATCATGATCAACGGTGCTTTCGGAGTCGGTAAAACGACGGTGGCCAACCGACTACAAAAAGAACTTGATAACAGTATGATTTTTGACCCTGAAGAGGTAGGTTTCATGCTGCGGAATATCATCCCTGATGATATCAAAAAACCTCAAGAAACAACTGATAATTTCCAAGATCTGTTGTGTTGGAAGGTTCTGGTCGTCGATGTGGTACGCTCACTAAGAACCGCCTATCAAAAAGATTTGATTCTGCCCATGACGATATATAATCTTGATTATTTACATTACATTTTGCAAGGTTTACGATCCTTTGATAACCATACATCTCATTTTTGTTTAACCGCAGCAGAATCAATCATCCATCAGCGACTGTTTGCGCGTGGCGAGCAAAAAGGAAATTGGTGTTTCCAGCAAACGGAAAAATGTCTCCGTGCTTTTCATGACCAAGCATTCGGACAATTCGTTGACACAAATCGAAAAACCATAGATGATGTTGTTAACATCATCCTCGAAACGGTAAAACAGTAGTCAATTTGTTTTTTCTTTAGGCTAAGTCAAATAAAATTTATTTATGTCGGGCTCCCCGCTCCACCTGGATCAGCTATGCGACAAATACGAAGTATAAAATAAATAGCAAGCAAAGCACATACATAATAGGATGCACTTCTTTAAAACGCCTTTGCGCTGCTAAAGATAAAGGATATAAAATAAAACCAAATGCAATACCTGTTGCGACACTAGATGTCAAAGGCATCATGATAACTGTTAAAAACGAGGGAATGACGATTTCCAGCTTACTCCAGTTTATTTTACTTATTTCCATTGCCATCAATGCCCCGACGATAATTAATGCAGGTGCTGTAATTTCTGTAGTAATAACGGCAAGAAGAGGAGAAAAGAATAAAGCAATTGCAAAACAGGCAGCAATAATGACTGAGGTAAACCCTGTTCTCCCTCCTACTGCAATACCTGCAGAGGATTCAACACTCGTTGCTGGTGTAGATGTCCCCAATATCGCGCCTATGACACCGGCTGAAGAATCCGCAAGTAATGCCCGGCCCACGTTTGGAATCGAATTGTTTTTCACCATCCCCGCTTGACTAGTAAGTGCGATCAATGCGCCAGCCGTATCAAAAAAAGCAACGAATAGGAATGTAAAAATAACCGCGATTACGTCAGGTGTGAAAATATCATGTAAATGAGAGAACACAACACCAAATGTTGGTGCTATACTCGGTATCTTTCCCACTATGGATGCAGGGACGTCAATCAAACCGACGAGCATTCCAATAACCGTTGTAATTACCATCCCATAGAAAATTCCGCCATTGATGCCGCGTACCAACATAATAATCATCATGACCAGACCAATGACCGCAAGTGCTGTCGTAGGTGAAGTCAAATTTCCGATTGAAATAAATGTATCTGGGTTAGAAACAATCATCCCCGCATTTTTCAAGCCGATGAACGCGATGAAGAATCCTATTCCGGAAGCAATTGCGTGTTTTAGATCCTGCGGAATCACATTGATGATTTTTTCCCGGATCTTCAATAAACTTAATATCATAAAGATGATGCCAGCTATAAAGACACCTGTTAAAGCGACTTGCCATGCGATCCCCATACCGATACAAACGGAAAAAGTGAAAAAAGAATTCAATCCCATACTTGGTGCAATCGCAATTGGATAATTGGCAAGGAGCCCAATAAGCAGTGTGCCGATAATTGCAATCAGAGCAGTTGCGGTAAATACAGCGCCCCTGTCCATACCGGATTGGCTAAGGATTAACGGGTTTACGACTAAGATATAAGCTACGGAAAGAAAGGTCGTCACCCCCGCCAGCGTTTCTTTTTTATAAGTTGTATTTCTTTCTCTGAATTGAAAGAAGTTTTTCATGATGTTCAATCTCCTATTCTGTCATAAAGTGACACTTCGTCCAGCATGCCTACCTGTTCACAACACCTGGCAGGCCGGAATCTGTCAGCGGATTATGGGCTGTTAACCCGATTTTTATACTTGAAGGCGCTATTAGTACAATTCGTTCTCGTAAAGCACATGGGAAGGTTTCGCAACTATTATCCACCGGCTTTTCTTCATAGTATTTCCTAGAAATGAGCCTTCCATGGCATTTTCGCTTTATTAATTTTTTTATAAAAAAAACTTTGGCCACAAGCGCCAAAGTTTCATCTACCAAAGGAATCAAAAATATCATCTATTTTCCCATTCCTTGTAGACAAGCTATTCATGGTAGCCTGGTAGAAACGTCCAAGCCATATTCTTGGACTTATACAAGGTAGCTATTCATTTTTAAACAATAGTGAAATGATAACAAGTTTATGTCAAGACGTCAATGTAAATATAGTAAACAAGCAAATAATACGATGAATGATGATAGCGATTTAAATTTCGAATCAACTTGGCGAATTGTGGTAAAGTAACCTTATATAGTTCATTGAAAAGAGGGTGACGCGTATCCCAGCTAACAGAAAACCCAACAGATTGATCGATGAGAAATCTCCATATTTATTGCAACATGCATATAACCCTGTTGACTGGTATCCATGGGGAGAAGAAGCATTCGATAAAGCAAAACAAGAAGGGAAACCGATTTTTCTTTCCATCGGCTACAGCACTTGTCATTGGTGTCATGTAATGGCGCGGGAATCGTTTAAAGACAACGAAATTGCTGCATATTTGAATAGGCATTATGTGTCGATCAAGGTGGATCGGGAAGAAAGACCGGACGTGGATTCCATTTACATGAAGGTTTGCCAGATGATGACCGGCCAAGGCGGGTGGCCTTTGACCATCTTCATGACACCCGACCAAATTCCATTTTATGCTGGAACTTATTTTCCTAAATATAGTAAATATCATCTTCCTGGACTGCTGGAGGCAATTACCCAGCTTTCGGAAAAGTATCGTCAAGATCCTGCGCATATCCACAAAGTGACTAAAAGTGTGCGAAGGGCGCTAAAAAAGACACAACAGACAAAAAGCAAACATCGTTTGACAAAGCAAAGTGTGGATGATGCATTCCAACAGCTTCGCGCTATGTATGACCATACACATGGGGGATTTGGAGGAGCGCCAAAATTTCCGCAACCGCAAAATTTACTTTTCCTGTTAAGGTACCACTATTTCAGCAAACAGCCTGAAGCGTTGGAAATGGTGGAACAGACACTCCATAAATTAGCAGCCGGGGGAATATACGATCACATTGGGTTTGGTTTTTGCCGCTACGCTACTGATGAAAAGTGGCTGGTGCCACATTTTGAAAAAATGCTTTATGACAATGCATTATTGTTGATGGCTTATACGGAATGCTATCAGGTGACCAAAAAAACGTTTTATAAGCGAATCGCCGAACAGATCATCCATTTTACCGCCAAAGAAATGACAGATGAAAATGGCGCTTTTTATACAGCGATAGATGCTGATTCGGAAGGTGTAGAAGGAAAATTTTATGTATGGGATCATCAAGAAATTTTTGATGTGCTGGATAATGATCTGGCCAATCTTTACACACGAGTATACCAAATCACACCTCAGGGAAATTTTGAGGGCAAAAATATTCCCAACCTTATTCAAATCGATAAAAGAATGATTGCTGAGAGCAGTCAAATGACCGAAAATGAACTGGATCAAGAACTTGAAAAAGCACGGATTAAATTGCAGGATGCCAGAAAGAAAAGAACCAGGCCGCATACCGATGATAAAATTCTAACGGGAAATAATGCTTTAATGATTGCTGCATTAGCTAAGGCAGGCAATGTTCTTGCCAATCAGCGGGCAATGGATATGGCTCATGAAACAATTGGCTTTATTGAAGAAAACCTCTACGCAAACGGGAGATTGATGGCCAGATACCGACACGGTGAAACAAAATATCATGCGTATCTGGATGACTATGCATTTTTATCATGGGCTTATCTGGAGCTCTACCAGGCGACACTTTCATTGGAAATGCTTCACAGAGGGAACAAAGTAATCGAAGCTATGACAAACCTATTTTGGGATGAAGAAAATGGCGGATTCTACTTCAGTGGTAATGATGCAGAAAAATTGATTGCGTCCGATAAGGAAGTATACGATGGCGCTCTCCCCTCCGGCAATAGCGTTGCAGGATATACGTTGGCCAAATTCGGGCATCTTACCGGCACAAGCCGTTTCTTGGACCAAGCAGAAGAAATGACATATACCTTCTTCGATGACATTTCACAACGGGCCGCCAATGCCTGTTTCTTCCTTCAAGCGGTGATCGCGCTGGAATTCCCCGCTAAAGAAGTGGTCGTCATAGGAGATTATTCTCAGCCTGGATATAAGGAATGGATCCACCGTTTCACCAAACAATTTTTACCTGATGTCAGCCTTTTGACTGCCGCTTTACCAGAACATTTTAACGATACCGCTGCTTTTGCTTCAGCATACAGACAAATCAATCATCAGCCAACTGTTTATGTTTGTCAACATTTCAGCTGCCAGCAGCCCACAACGGATTTGGAAGCGGCATGGGAACAAATCAAGAAGCATTAAAACGCAACAGTATCATTCGCTGCATCACTGGAAACATACTGCCAATTGTTTTATAATAAAGATAATTTCACAAAACAGGGGCTGTTACAAATGGTCAAAGTAAAAATGAATGTACAAACTGCGTACCACGGACAACTGTTTCGTGCAGGGAAAGTGTATGAAGTTGATGAAGAAACAGCTAAAAGATGGTTTGCCAGCAAGCTTGCCGAAGAAGCGAAAGACTAATATAAAAAACCCGCCGCTCGAAAAAGTGGCGGGTTTTCATTATCTGTTAGCGAAAAATTCTTCGGCGAGTGTCAGATATTTTTCCTGATCAGAAGTCAAATCATATTCTTCTACAATTGCATCTACTGGACATACAGCTTGGCATGCAGCACAGTCGATACAAATATCAGGGTCTATATAGAATTGATCCTCGCCTTCTTCAATGCAATCAACCGGGCAAACACTGACACATTCGCCTGATTTCTCACCTTGGCATGGATCCAGAATTACAAAAGCCATCTATTTGGTACCTCCCTAAACGTTGAATATGTAATTAAAATGTCTCATTTTCATCATACATGAGCTTTTGGGCTCACGCAAGCCCTTGAATCTGCGATTCTACAATTGTTCATATCCGTTTTGGGTAGGGATTCATTGGCAAAGCCGGCGTATATGCTGCCAAACAAAAAGCACCTTCTCCCCTGGAAAAGGTGCTTGTATTCTATTCATTTGGTAATTTAAATGAGGCTTTTTTGCCTTTCGAGATGTCTTTCGCTTCTTTGTTTCGCATCGGGCCGATTTCAATATCAAAGTCTTTGTCTTTCCAAATTTTATCATACTGCTCTTTATCAAGCACATAAACTTGGAGCAGCTCTCCTGAATCGTTCGCCTCGATCAAATCATTGATTGTATACATTTTCAACATACCTTCGTTGATCATCCACTGTGAACCATCATTCACTCTCAGTGTCGAGCTGATCCCGCTTAACCCGATATCTTCTTTTCCTTTATTATCCAAAAGGAACTTTACAGTCAGAATCACCACACCATTTTTGAAATTCTTGAAGCGGGGTGCTTCTACTTCATTTGGTGTAAATTCTGCAAACTGGTAGCCATCCAAGGTTACTGTGACATCACGCAGCTTCTCTTTTTTGCCGATATCACTTTTTTCTTTCAGCAGCTTCTTTTCGCCCATATCATTTTTAGTGGCGTCATCCTGGTAGAATTTCGCATTAGCGGAAGCTTTTTCAGCGCCTTTGTCGTTCAAGCTGATAGTGAATTTACCCTTTGAACCAATCGGGTTATCGAATTTCCCTTTCGTGCCTTGTGCAGGCGGTACATCAACTTGAATCGTACCCAAATCCATGATTTTATCGAAAGCATCCTTGCCGAACGGATAGGCAAAGTATCCTTCAGCCGTTTCTCCTGCTTTCACCACATAATCATTGGCAGGTGATAATACAGTGCTTAATTGATCCTCTTCCGGAATCAGTTCCTTGTAATTGGTATATGCCTTTGTTGCACCGGTGAATGTCCCATCCAACGAAGGCATATAATAAGCATCCTTGTCGCCCTTGTTCTCTACGGAATATTTTGCTAAAATGACACCTCCATCGGTTTGGTCATTGAATGGTATACTGAAATCTGTATGAAAATCATTCAGCTGCACAACTGTGTAAGCGTCCAATGATACAGAAATGTCTTTCAAATCATGTGTTTGTTTATCACTATTTTCAAAAACTGTCTTTGTGGTTCCCTCTGTTTGTTCTTCCATAAACGATATTAAGCCGGAAACATCATTGGTTGCTGTATTCTCTTTTTCTGTATCAGCTGATGCATCCTCTTCCGCCGCAGCTTCTTTTTCTGTTTCCTGTTCTTTCTCTTTTGTCTGATCCTCATTCTTAGTCTGGTCTTCTTTTTCAGCTGCTTCTGTTTTTTTGTCAGCTTTGACATCTTCTTTTCCACACCCGGAAATGAAGACTGCAGCCAATAACAGCACAGAAAATAGTGCTATCAGCTTTTTTGGCATCTTTTTCCCCTCCATCATTTTTCCTAAAATATACGTTAGCATAATAGGCAGTATTGTTCTATAGGCATTTGGTACCCGGAATATGCCTATTGTTCAGGAAGGAATAAGCCTGATATAAAGGGATTTTATGGATTACATTCGCGCACCGTTACATTATTTTCCTTCCGCTGCAAGCTGGGTAAAGGATTGAAGTATTTCTATGCAAACAAAACGTTTCCATCCATATAAAAAACAAGTACTTCATTATCAGTACCTCATAGTTCTAAAGTCCTTCGAAAAAAATGTTGAAAAAAGGGACAATCTTTTCTTTTCAGAAGCTGAAAAGAAAAAAGATTGTCCGCAATCCGCCTATTTTTTCAGTTTGGCCAGCGCTTCGGCAAGCGCATTGTTTTTGAATCCATCATCCTGTTTCTTTAAATATTTGTTTACTTCTTTACGGGATACATTATGTTTCTTCTCTTTATTTTTTCTTTCATTAAAAGTTGATAGCTTTTCTCTGTGACCGCACTTGCAGATGAACATCCGCCCTTCTCCCTCACCGCGCATTTCCATTTTCTTATGGCAATTTGGACAACGTGCATTGGTCACTTTGGCGATATTTTTCTTATATCCGCAAGCACGATCCTGGCAAACGAGCATACGGCCATTGCGGTTTTTCACTTCAAGCATCAGCTTGCCGCAATCCGGGCACTTTGTACCCGTGATATTATCGTGCTTGAACGTTTCATCACTCTCTTTAATTTGCTGTACAACCTCTTTTGTGTAGCCAATGATCTCTGCCATGAACTTACCTTTCATAAGCTTGCCCTCTGCGATTTTACTAAGTTTGTCTTCCCATTCAGCAGTCAAAATCGGAGAGCGCAAATCTTCTGGCACAAGGTCGAGCAATTGCTTACCTTTGGAAGTCAAATGAATATACTTCCCTTTCATTTCCATCATCTGATTATTAAACAATTTCTCAATGATATCCGCTCTAGTCGCCACTGTGCCTAAACCGCCGGCTTCATGCAGCGTCTGGGCATGTTTTTTGCTGTTCTCATTCATATAGCGGACCGGATTTTCCATAGCCTGCAGTAACGCGCCTTCTGTAAAACGCTCAGGTGCTTTCGTCTCTCCAGATGTCACACGCAATCCAATTAATTGCAGCTCATCGCCCTGTTTCAAAACAGGCAGCTTTTGCTCGTCATTATCTTCTTCCTCTAATTGTCCGCCTCGGTCATAAATTTCCTTCCAGCCGAGTTGTTTCACTGCTTTGCCTTTCGCAGTGAAAGTTTCACCGCCTATGTTCGCCGTCACAGTCATCTGCTCATATTCATAAGGATCAGACAAAACCGCCAGAAAACGTTTGACAACCAAATCATAAATTTTACGCTCTTTATCATCCAAATCTTCCAGAATGACCTGCTGTTCTGTCGGGATAATCGCATGGTGATCAGAAACCTTCGCATTATTGACAACAGTTTTTGGCAGTTTCCATTCCTTTTTCAGCAATTTGCTCGCTGTCCTGGCATATTGATCCACACCGCACGCTTTTAAACGATCTTTTAATGTCGGCACAATATCTGTGGATATCACACGTGAATCAGTCCGTGGATATGTCAGCACCTTATGCTGTTCGTACAATTTTTGCATGATGTTTAACGTCTGCTTGCCTGAAAAATTGAAAATACGGTTGGCATCACGCTGCAGTTCGGTCAAATCATAAAGTTGCGCCGCATGTTTTTGTTTATGTTTCTTTTGTATATCACGGATTATGGCAGATTTGCCCTGAATTTTGCCAGCAATGCTGTCAGCCTTGTCTTTATCAAAAATACGGTTATTCGCTTTTTGATCCAGCCACTTCAACATAAAACCTTTTTTTGTTTTTCCTTCGATCCCATAAAAGCGTTTTGGTTTGAATTGGCTGATTTCCTGCTCGCGAGCTGCAATCATTGCAAGTGTTGGTGTCTGCACACGGCCACTTGACAACTGTGCGTTGAATTTGGTCGTCAATGCTCTTGTCGCGTTCAATCCTACATACCAGTCCGCTTCAGATCGTGCTACAGCTGATTGATATAAATTTTCATATTGCTTTCCTGGCTTCAGATTTTTAAAACCGTCGCGGATAGCTTTATCAGTCACAGAAGAAATCCATAATCGGCTGATTTTTTTATGATCGATTCTTGCTTTTTCAATGATCCATCGGGCAACAAGCTCTCCTTCCCTGCCGGCATCTGTCGCAATAACGATTTCATTGACGTCCTTGCGATTCAACTGTGCTTTCACTGTTTGAAATTGTTTGCCGGTTTTTTTGATGACAATCAACTTCATATGCTTTGGAAGCATCGGCAAGTCATCTAGTTTCCAAGTTTTATATTTTTCATCATACATATCAGGATCTGCCAAGGTGACCAGGTGACCAAGTGCCCATGTAACGATATATTTCGAACCTTCCATATAGCCGTTGCCTTTTTTATGGCATTGCAGCACACGGGCTATATCCCGGCCTACCGACGGTTTTTCTGCTAAAACAACTGTTTTGCTCATTCTGTAAAATCCTTTCTGCGTATCTTTTCTTCTACTGTTACTTTACCATATGTTCGCATCCATGGCACTTAACTGCCACCCCATCAATAGCGGAATACTGGAAAAAGGCTTTAAAACCTTTTCAATTAAGATTACCTCCCTTTTTTCCTGTTGCGTAGTCATATACGCTTGCAGAAAGAACAAAAACAACCAGTGTACATTGCAGAAGACAATATGCGCCAGCTAGGTATATGCCCAATCAATTAACAATCATATACATAACATATCAACAGATTCAGGACGTTTTCCAATAGATGATCTCATATTTTGAATGGTCCCAATACATTTTGTAAAGGATATGGTGCGATGCTTTATTATACAGGCTTGATATTTCTGGTGATTGCCGTCAGTATCGATGGTTTTGGTGTCGGTGTCACCTATGGGATGCGCACTATACGCGTTCCCTTTGCAGGACTGCTTATCATCATGTGCTGCTCGGGTTTTGTCGTATTGGTCTCGATGACAATTGGTGATCGTTTGAGTAATATCATTTCACCGGATATGACCAAAATACTTGGAGGTTCTATTCTGATTTGTCTTGGTTTATTTTCTTTAGTGAATGTAATCCGTTCGTACCTGTCAAGACAGCAAACGAATATAGAAACAAAAAGTAAGAGCGGACTTACCGGAGTAAAAAAAGTATTGGCAACCCCAGACCAGGCAGACTTGGATCATTCCGGCATCATCTCATCAGGTGAAGCCCTACTGCTGGGAACTGCCCTATCGATGGATGCCTTCGGTGCCGGAATCGGCGCCGCCATTGTTGGCTATTCACCTGTAGTCACACCTGCGTTAATTGCATGTATGAGCGGCATTTTTCTCTTTTCCGGCATCAAGCTCGGAACATTGCTTGCCCAAAACAAAAAAATGCAGCATATGTCTTTCATACCACCGATTTTATTGATCTCCCTGGGGATTTTTAATTTGTTTTAGATAGCCTAATAGGAAAAAAGCGATACGCAAGGTATCGCTTTTTTTCATGATTGTTTGCCGGAACGCAGGTATACATCTAAAATTGGGGTGCACAAACCAGAAATTACAGCGGCGAACAGGAAACTGATTCCCCAGCCGCCTACTCCTGCCCCGAGCATCTCGATCTTACCGATCATTTTAGGCAACACAGCCATGATGACGCCGGTTACAAATATGACAATCAGTGGGAAATATGCCAGGTATACTGCTTTAGCAGAGGCTTTCAACAAAGCAAAACCGAGCAGCATCAAAATGACCAACATGACTGCGCCAATTGCCACTACTGGACCTACCAAAGTATTCACCTCATTTGTTGCTATGTATTTTTTAAAAATATTATGTCATCTTTCAGTTTACATGGAAGCCTGACGAAAGTCAAACACATTTTTATTGCGCAGATAGATACTTTTTTTAAATGAAACCACAATTTTGGAATATCCCTTGATCATTCACTCGGGATTACAATTCAAGGCAGAATGCAGGCGTTCCATTTGACACTTCCTTACACATGTTTGAAAACATTCATGAATACGATGAATATAAAGGGAAGGAGGAACATACCATTCCATCTTCTCACTATTTCTCATAAGGAGGAGGATGAATGAAAAAAAGTTTCGTCTGGCAAATTATCATTGCATTCATACTGGCAGTTATCGTAGGACTCATTTTCGGAGAACAGAGCAAATATGTACAGCCGCTAGGAGATTTATTTCTCAGACTCATTAAATTCATCATCGTACCCCTCATACTTTCCACTATTGTTGTAGGTGTGACTGGGGCTGGAGATGTCAAGAAACTTGGGCGTCTGGGAGGAAAAACAATCAGCTATTATTTAATTACCAGTTTTATAGCAATTTGTATCGGGATTGCTGCAGGCTATCTTTTCTCACCAGGAAATGTCTCACACGTCGCACTGGAAGCTGGAAGTGTGGAAGTCAATGAAACAGAAGGCGTTATTGCGACATTACTAGCCATCATTCCGACTAATCCGATTGAAGCTCTGACGAATGGTGACGTGCTGCAAATTATCTTTTTCGCCATCTTCCTTGGTATCGGGATTACAGTTGTCGGGGAAAAAGCTGCTCCAGTACAGCATTTTTTCGATGGTTTGGCAGAAATCATGTACAAAATCACAAACATGGTGATGCTGCTCGTACCATTAGGTATATTTGGTTTACTTGCTCCTATTGTTGGTGCTTATGGCATTTCAGTCCTGCTGCCATTAATGAAATTGATATTGGCTATGCTTATTGCTTGTATCCTTCATGCAGGTATCATCTATTCCATAGCCGTTAAAAAGCTTGGTAAGATGCATCCACTTGTATTTTTCAAAGGGATTTTCCCTGCAGCTGCCGTCGCTTTTACTACCTGTTCCAGTTCTGGCACATTGCCGATCACGATGGAAAACACGGAAAAAAACCTTGGGGTTTCTAAACAGACATCCAGCTTTGTTTTGCCACTCGGAGCAACAATCAACATGGATGGAACTGCCATTTATCAAGGTATTGCCGTCATATTCGTTGCACAGTATTTCAGCATTACACTTAGTTTTTCTCAGCTGGTCATTGTGGCCATTGTCGCTACTCTTGCCTCCATCGGCGCTGCAGGTGTACCTGGAGCAGGGATGATCATGCTTTCCATGGTTCTCGCAGCTGTTAACCTTCCACTGGAAGGCATCGCCTTGATTGCCAGTATCGATCGGATACTTGACATGATGCGCACCTCTGTCAATATTATTGGAGATGCTTCTGCAAGCGTCGTCGTTGATGTGTCTGAATCCAATCGGAGTAATGACATGGTCTCCTGAACCACCGTCAATTTCCAGAAAAAATTCCCTGTGTTATGATGTTCGCTTCATCTTAACTGATGCCAAGTTCATGTTTTCCACAACTCCACTGTTGACCAGGGTTTTATTATACCTGCCCATCTCAGATAAAATATAGCGGGCGTTAGCAAGCGCCCGCAAATCATCGCTTGCAGGCATTTTTCCTCCTAATGATTTTGTTTTATGCTAATATGGGGTTGTGTCCGCCGGTGCCACATGAAGTGGCAGACCAGTTCAAATTGGTCTGTAACATCGGTAGTTGATAACATTTAAATGAAGGAGTCCAACATGACATACAAAGCATTATTTCTCGATATTGACGGAACAACCCTGAAGTCTGACCATACCTGCACTGACTCGACCCGGCAGGCGATTCTCGAAACAAAACAAAACGGAATTGAAGTATTTTTCGCAACAGGAAGACCGATTCATGAAATTAAAAAACTGGCTAATAAGCTGCATATTGAATCATTCATCGGCTATAATGGTGCCTATGCGACTTTTCAAGATAAAATGGTTCTAAATGCGCCCATGGAAAAACAAACAGTCTCTGACATCGTGCATACAGCTCAAAAACTTGGACATGATTTCGTACTTTACACATATGACAGCAATTATTTCAGTTCGCTTGATGCGACATCCACAACAAGTTTTATCCAATTGTTCCAATTAGAAGAAAACAAGCTTTACCAAGCTGAAATACTTGATCAGGTCTTAGGGATGACATTAATCAATGTGCAGGAAGATGAACTGGATGATTACAAACTCGGTAAGGACATGCATCTTTCACAAGTCAATATCGAAGGAGCACAATCCTGTTTTGACGTGATTCGGGATCAGATGAATAAAGGGCAGGCAATTAAAGAAGTCATGCAAGAGCTTGGCTACACCGCTGAAGATGCCATCGCTTTTGGAGATGGCATGAATGATAAAGAAATGCTGCAAACTGCAGGTGCAAGCTTCGCTATGGCAAACGCCCACCCCGACTTATTCCAATACGCGAAATACCGTACTTCTTCTGTTGATGAGGATGGTATTTCCCAAGGGCTTAGGAAGCTTGGTGTAATCAATTAAGTTCCAAACAAAAAACAGCTGCTGCCACGAGGCAACAGCTGTTTCATTTTGTTGATTAAGATGCAGCGCCCTCGACGTTCGGACGATTATCTTCTTTGATTAAAGCTGCAGCGATTGTTCCAACGATAAGCAATGCACCTGCAAAGTAGAATCCCATGTTCAGGCTTCCAGTGATATCTGTCAGAAATCCGGTAATGTAAGGTGCCAGGATGGAACCGCACATTCCGATAAAATTGTACACCCCAAAAGATGTGCTGTATGCATTTTTCGGTGCGTTATCAGCAACAACTGCAACAAGTACAGGGTTTGTACTGATTTTGCCGAAAATTCCGTAACCAATCAATGCTGCGTATAATACATACATGTTATCAAAAGCGACAATGGATACCATTGCAATGATGGACAGCGGAAGCATAACCAGCAATACCGGACGACGTTTTCCCATGCGGTCGGCTATCCAGCTGAACAAAATGGATCCTGGAACCGCAGCCCATGGGACCAGGGAAGAAATAGTCGCCACTGCACTTCCAGTGATGCCGCGAGCATGCTGCAAATAATACGGCATCCAAGTAACAACTACAAAGAATCCATAAATCGCACAGAAGATCGTGATATATGCCAAAATCAAGTTTCTGTTTTTAAACAGATCTCCAAGCTTCAATTTTTCCCCGTTTGCTGCTTCAGCTTGTCTTTCGGCCTTCGATTTTGGATGGTCTTTAATGATCCACCACATTAGAAGACCTATAATGACAACAGGAATTGCGATAATGTAGAACGGCGCCCTCCAGCTCATTCCCATCGTTCCAACTGTTATGCTGGAAATATAATATCCTCCTGATAAACCGAACGCCATCCCGCTGTTGATGATCGCACTGCCGACAGTGAGATGTTTTTGCGGAATTGCTTCTGAAGACAGGCCATAGGATGGACCATAATAAAAACCTTGGAACACCCCGACCATCAGCCACATGAATATAAACAAGAAGAACGAAGGCATCGCGCCTGTAATAGCTGCAAACAAACCGAAAAGAATAATACCTGGTACCAACACCTTCTTCTTACCGATTTTGTCGCCGACAATACCGGATGGTATGTTCAAAGCTGCATAGCCCAGGAAAAATATACTACTGATCAATCCAAGCTGTGATGCCGATAAACCAAATTCGGCCTGGACATTGTCCATCACAGGGTTAAGCACGGAACGTGTTCCATAAATCGCAACCCATCCCAGGAAAAATACAATTACTGCTTTCACCCAATAAGGGATCAACTCTTTCTTTTTATGAGAGTCTGCCATTTCTGCGGATGATTTTGCCATCATTTTTTCCTCCTCAAAGTTTTTATATAGGTCGATAGCAAAGACTGGATATGATTTCTTTCTACCCTCATCATAATGGAATGGGCATTACAGTAGAATAAAAATGAAAGTGTTTGCATTACAAAAACATTAAAAAAAACGTTTTCAGTTTATTCGCCAAACTTCCTCTCCACTATCCTGCAATATCTTCAGCCCATCTGGGATTGCAAGAAGTTAGAACTTGGGGCGATAGACTGAACCTTACGTTTACCACACGTCAAACTTAAGGTTATGAACAAGTCGGTATTGCTTACCAGTGCAACAAAAAAACCGGCTGCGAGCCGGTTTTATATATTGGATCATGGCGTACCAGCGTGTACAGTTTCATTGTTCACGCTTTTAAGCATGTATCCAAGCCCAGGATATGTGATAATGTATTCTTCTTTATTTATCAGATTTTCTTTGACTTTTCTCCTGATTCTCGCAATGGCGACACGCAAATATTCAATATCGTCTCTGTACTGTGGCCCCCATACTTCCGAAAGAAGTGTTTCATGCTGAACCACCTTGTCAATGTTCATAGCCAGAATTTCCACAAGGAGAAATTCAGTTTGCGTCAATTTTAATTCAGACTGATTAATCCAGCAACGCTTGCTGCCCAAGTCAATTTCCAACTCCCCAGTCTTCACGCAGGAAGTGTTGACTGAATGCTGTTCAGCCGGACTATCCTGTATTCGTCGTAAAACGGCATTCACTCTCGCGAACAACTCATCCAAGGAAAATGGCTTAGTCAAATAGTCATCCGCACCAAGGTTCAATCCCTGTACTTTGTCTTTGGAATTGCTTCTCGCTGTCAGCATAATAACTGGTACATTGCTGAATTTACGCAACTCTTCCAGAACATAAAAGCCATCCTGACCGGGCATCATGATATCCAGCAGTACCAAATCAGGAGAAATCAAATCGAATTTCTCCAGGAGGGACTCGCCAGATTCGACTGTTGTCACATCATAGCCAACAGATTTCAAATTTGCTGAAATGAATCGTAAAATTTTTGCTTCATCATCTACTACACAAATTTTTTGTTTCAATGTTCATCGCCCCTTTGTCAATGGAAAATAAAGTGTAAATGTGCTCCCGGTATCCGGACTCGAAGATACCGTTATCTTCCCTTCATGTGCTTCCATAATACCTTTACAAATGGCAAGGCCAAGCCCTGTCCCCCCTGATCTCCTTGTTGCGGTTACATCAACTTGATAAAAACGGTTGAATATTTTTTCCAGATGCTCTTCTGATATGCCAATGCCATTATCTGAAACAGAGATGGTAAGATAATCATCATCTGTACTTAGAGTGACAGCGATTTTCTTTTCTGTTCTGTCATTATAACGTAACGCATTGGTAAATAGGTTCAATAGTACTTGCTGAACACGATGTTTATCTGCATAGAAAAATAGATATTCTGAAGCTTTATTATAAAAATTGAAAGAAGCATCCTCTCTGAGTGCCATTGGTACCAGTTCAAGTGATTCTTCGATGACATGATCTGCACGAATCATATTACGCTCCACATACATAGTACCTGATTCGATTTTCGAAATGTCCATCCAGTCATTGACCAGATGCTGAATCCGGTCGATATCTTCGTGTACCCCCTCCAGCAATTCTTGCTGAAAAAGTGCGTCCCATTCGACATCTGGCCGCAGCAGTGTCTCCACACTGCCCTTGATATTTGTAATGGGGGTCTTGAATTCATGGGATGTCAGGGAAATCAAATTGTTCTTGAGCGTGTCTATTTCTTCCTCTTTCGTGATATCCCTGATCAAGAGTCCTTCTCCCACAGACTTTTGATCAGATACAACGGAAAACTTGTTGAGCATATAAAAGTCTGTCTTCCCTGTCTCTTTTTTATATTCCAGCTTGAGCTCTCCATCCTCATTATTGAAAAATGATGCAAGTGTTTCTTCCTCCACCTCGAACATGGCAGTGAATCTCTTCCGTACATCATCCATGTTTTTCAATGCAGCACTACTATGTGATTCATTTTCAATAATGTTCCAGAAAAATTCATTCACATATTTAATCTGTTGCTGGTTATCAAGCAGCATGATCCCTTCGAACATACTTTCAAGTACTGCCTCAAGCTCAGCATGTTTATCCCGGTAAAGTTCATAAAGCTCTTTGTTCTGCAACATTATAGCCAATGATCTGGCAAATGTCTGTAAGAATTCCCTGTCGTTTCCAGTTACCGACTGGTCTTTATCCAGATTGACAGCAAGAAAACCTTTGCGGGAATTACCAAATACAATTGGTTCCACTAGCTGACTGGCACTAGGAGTGAAGGCATTGAAATATGTCTGGTAATCAGGAATGGCATGAATCTCCCTGCTGGTAACCGCCTTATCCTGATAAAAGACATGGATATCAAATTGGGTAAACTCTGTGATATCCTGTAGACAGTGCTGAATAAAATGTGCCATATCCCGTTCTGACGTCACGGAAGTAATCAGCTTATTCACAGCACTTAATTCATTATTTTTATTTTCCAGATTCGCCGTTCTTTCTTGGACCCGCTTCTCCAAATCAGCATTCAATCTCATCAGTTTTTCCCTGCCGTCAGAAATTTCCTCCATCAAGTCATTAAAATAAATGAGTAGTTGCTCCATTTCCTTAGGTCCTTGGATCGTCTGCTTAACTTCGACTGTTTTTTTCTTCTGGTAGCCTTTGGTATAATCTTTGATATACGTCAGCAATGCGCGTATGACCCTTTCTAACCGATGGGTCAAAATCAAACTGGCAGTTACGACAACAATACTGGTGATAAAGACAAATATCAGGATAGTCAAAATCGATTTTTTGTAGGTGTTAGTTATGACCGTTGTCGGGTTAGCAATCCAAATGGTCCAGTCCGGGTTGCTCAATTTCGCATAAGTGATAAATTCGCTTTTTCCATTATCAGATTTATAAGACATGCTTCGCTTTCCGGACCCTTTTTCTTTCTGCATGTATTTCACAACAGGTGAATCTGAGAAATTAGCAATTTCTGTTCTTGCATCAACATCCGGGTGGATGATGGCATTATAATCCTGATCAAGTACGACCGCATGGCTTGCTTTTCCCAATATCCTGCTTTTTACATAGGATTCCAATTCACTCAAATCCAGCCCGCCCAAAATGTATCCCTGCATTTTTCCGTCATCATTAAATATAGGAGAGACAATCGTGACAAGCAATTTATCCGTACCGCCCCTGCCATGGAAAATAGGTGAGATGACCGTATCCTTTTTTCTTAGCAGCTCTTTATAATAAGATCGGTCACTGAAGTCCAAGGACTCTCTTTTGGCGCCATCCGAATATACGTCCGGAAAAAACACAAGAGAATGCCCGCTTTTATCACCGACATATAAATTAAGAAATCCTGGATAGTTTTCTTTCACCTCTTCCAGTTTCTCTTTAATTTTGCCGTAATCTTTCTGCTCATATAGTTGCGAGATGTTCTGCGACATTGTCTGAATGATTCTTTCATGCTGTTGCACATAGTTTTTGATATAATCCTCCAAGAAGTCAGTCATACGTATCTGACTGTTCTGGTTTTCATTCACTAATGTTTTCACATGATAGATTTGAAAAATACCAAGCAGAACGATAGACAATAATCCAATCGTGAGAAAAGAGTATATGAGTTCTTTTTTAAATGATCTATTTTTTTTCATCACAAAACCTCGCTATGTGTGTTCCCGCGTTATCTGACAGCACTCTTCCTCAGTATAATCGATTTGGCAGCAGCTTGCATAGTGCATATGAGCACAAGGAAATGTTTAAAAGAGGCTGACTCTATTGTTAGTGAGAGACAGCCTCATGTTGAAGCATGGAAAAATAGAAGTCCTAGCGCTTACTTTTAGCTGGTAAGGCACTCGTACTTTTCCATGATTATTATGAGATTTGTGTTCCGGCTTTACCTTCCATTGCCAAGTCAGCCTGGTCCAATGAACAAATGATCGCTCTCCCACCTAATTCAGCGAATTTAATGGCAGCCTCCATTTTCGGTCCCATGCTTCCAGCAGAAAACTGTCCTTCTTTTTCATACTGTTTTGCTTCCGCAAGGCTGATGGCTCCCAGTGCTTTCTGATCTGGTTTTCCGTAGTTGACAAATACATTCTGCACATCTGTCAAGATCATCAACGTATCTGCTTTTGCTTCTTCGGCTAGCTTGAATCCGCTTCGATCTTTATCTATCACGGCTTCGATTCCTTTGTAAGTACCGTTTTCTTTTTTAATGACAGGAACACCGCCGCCTCCAGAAGCGATCACGATTGTACCGACATCGGTCAGTTTTTTAATCGTTTCAGATCCGAGAATCGATTTCGGGTATGGGGATGCAACGACCCGGCGATATCCGCGTCCCGCATCTTCCTTGACGATCCAGCCTTTTTCTTCAGCCAGTTTATTGGCTTCCTCTTCCGAGTAGAAAACACCAATCGGTTTAGAAGGATTTTCAAAAGCCGGATCATTTTTGTCCACTTCGGTCTGTGTCAGGATGCTGACGACTTCATTGGTTTGTCCTGCTTTATGCAACTCGTTTTTCAACGTCTGATCCATCATATAACCGATGAAGCCTTGAGACTCGGCACTGCAGACATCTAGTGGGAACGGAGGCACAACATCCTTCGCCTCTTCATTTTGTCTTAAAATATTGCCGACTTGCGGTCCATTGCCATGCGTCACAATGACGCTGTGTCCATTCTTGACAATTCTAGCGATGATTTCTGTGCTTTTCCTTACATTTTCAAGTTGATTTTCATATGTTGCAGCTTGTTTCGGCTGCAAAATGGCATTTCCGCCAAGTGCGATAACTACTTTTTCTCCCATTCTATTTCCTCCTGATTGCCAGTAATCCGATAAGCATGCCAAATAATGTGTCTGCACCGGAACTGTGACCCATTTCTATGAGTCTGCGCATTTTACTTTTTAAAAGCTGCTGATCGTCATTCATTAATTGGTCTACGACTTCAGTGACAGTGGAACTAAATTGTCCATTTATTGCATATCTCAGGTATTCCCTGCCAACATCTGTTGTCAGTTTCCCATTGTACACAAGCTGCTTCAGCACTTGTAAAAAAACACCGCTGTGTTGATTGGTTCCATATAAAACTGCAAGCATCCCGACGAGATGATCATCGCCGGACGGAGTCAGACCTTTCCCTCTGCCGATCAAAAACCGAAGTACTTCCTCGATTTCCGCAGGTTGACTTGAAAACACGACATCTATCAGACGACGTAAATTCTGCTCACTTTCGTTCTGGCAGGGCGCCCCTTCCAAATGTTGCAAAATGAATTCTTCTGCAAATATATCTAAACCAGTAGTGACGCCGTACTCCAGCAGGAAGGAAATGAAGGGTGTCAGATTTTTTTCAATGATAGGATCAGCCTGTTTCGCAGTATTAATAGATAATTTCATGGTCTTCGCATACTGTAAATCAATGTGATAATTCATGTCCAAAAATGCGATATATCCCTTTTCCCTTTCCCATTTTACAGATTCTTCCAATGTCAAATCGGCCAGCAATTTTCGTAATGCGTTGTGCTGCAAATGGATGCCAAAAGGGAGAGAACCATTCTTAGTTGTACCAATAAAGTATAAATTTTTGTCTATTTTGATGTTGAAACCATTATTGAAAATGCTATGGACGACTCCAAACTGAGAGCCGGTAAGAAGCAGAGGAATATGTTCATGATATTCCTCTGCATAAATCACCTTTGTCAGTTCCATTGTCGCTGACATATTAAATCAGTCCCAATTTTTCAGCGTATGCTTCCAATGCTTTTTCAAAACATTCCTTCGGCGCCCGAACTGTACCTGCACCCACCTGGCCGACGCCAGCTTTTTTATGTGCGATACCAGTGTTAATTACTGGCTCAATCCCTGTTTCCACTACTTTTCGAGCATCGATTCCAAGGCAAGCTCCTTGAAAATCCCAAGTAGGAATCGTGAAATTCGGATTATTGCCGATACAAATTTCAGTCATTTCATTACTTGTTTTCAATGCATCCTGGAATCCGCCCGCGCCAACGAAACGGGTTACACCAGGTGCTGCAATCATAGCCATACCGCCGACGCCGATTGTTTCAGTGATGGCACTATCACCGATATCAGGGTTTGCATCATCTTGGGAATACCCGGTAAAGAACAAGCCCTGTGGTGTATTGACAGGTGCTGTGAACCACTGGTCTCCCATACCGCTGATACGGATACCAAAGTCTTTGCCGTTTCGGCACATTGCTGTAACGACAGTACCTTCTTCAATTTTTCTTGCGCCATCCATCACCGCTTTGCCTGTGGCCATCATGATGTTCAAGAAGAACTGATCCGTATCAGCCAGGAATTGAATGACATCCTTGCGATCATTTTCATCCATATCGACCTGTACAACATACGGGCTGATTTCTTTAAGGAAAATCAATGATGCCGCGATATTGCGTTGATGGAATTCATCACCCATTGTGATTGCTTTGGCGATCATTACATTCAGGTTCATGCCATCTTCTGTCAGTTTTAATGCCTTTGAAAGAGTGGGTCCAAGTACATTTTGCATCCATTTCAATCGGTCGATAACTTCTTGAGAGTTAGCTCCGAAACGCAGGACTTTACCAATACCTTCGTTCATGATGCAGTACGCTTCATTACCTTCACTGCGATTTTCTACAACAAGTACAGGCATATTTGCAGAAGTGATGCCGCCCATTGGGCCGACTGCATTGACATGGTGGCAAGGAACGAATTTCACTTCGCCAGCTGCCAACATTTTTTCAGCTTGCACATCCGTCTCAGCCCATCCTTCATATAATGCTGCACCGATGCATGAACCTTGCATTGGTCCTGTCATATCTTCCCATTTGATTGGCGGTCCGGCATGTAAAATCACTTTTCCTTCACCGAATGCGTTGATTTTTTCTTTTGCTGGTACAACATCTACCAAAAATGGTGATGAACCGATGATTTTATCTATAACTGCCTCATTAGCTTCATTAATCGAATTGTATTTCATCTTCCTACACCTCATTATTATTTGATCAAGGGTGGCCAAGCCTGCCATTTATTATTTCCGGCAGGCCAGTCCCTTGTTTGCTGATGCTGTCCCTGACGTATAAAATCCGGAGCAAAGATGCAGCTGCATATAGCTGAATAGACCGATTATTTTAGCAGACTTAAAATCTTCCGCATTTTTTCATTGCCGCCAGCAATCGGTCGCCAGTCATAATGGACTACTGGTGCACCATTGGAAACAATTGCGTCGGTGAAGCTCTTCAAGCCGACATTGACAATGCGTGGCCTTTCCGTAACAAATGCCTTGATTTGTGCAGAAGTATCCAAATCGAACTGTTTAGTTGCTTTATAGTCAACCAGCTGCTTTTTAGGATCATCAATTTGCAATCCGATGATGCTAAGAGCTGTACGAACAGCTTCGTTATTGTTATCCTTCACAATAATACCGGCATCCTTGAGTCGGTCGATATGCCCTTCGTAGCTTTGAGGATCATTTTTCGTGCCACAGACAGAGGCAACGAAATACAACTGGCGTCCAGCTGCGTGAGCAATTTCACGTGCTTTTTCAATCGATGGCATCAATGCGCTCGCCATATCTTCATGGGATCCAAAACCAAGTACATAATCAAGTACGATGACAGCTGTTTTCTCATCTTCAGCAGCCTTCACGATGTATTTAGCTCGTGTTTCCGGATCAATCATCGGATGCGGTTTACCTTGTGTATACTTGTCATCTCCAAGGTCGACTACTTCATGGCCTTCGTGCTTCAACACATAGCCGTCTTCATTTTTGATATGTGTGCCAAGGCCGAGCGCGTCAGATACGAGCACAGCCGTTTCAGAAGCCAAAGTCCCGCCGGAGAACAATCCTTTGATTGCATTTTGTCCTTCTCTCAATTCGACACCGTCAACATGGTAATCCCCTGCGTTGTAATCCGCTTTGATTTCATTACCTCGGGCAAGATCAACAGCGATTTTTGCAGTTTCTGCTAAAGTGTATGCCTGATACACGTTACCTTCATGCTGTGTTGGTTTTTCACCTACAAAGATGGCAACAACTGGTTTGGACAGATTATGAAGCAATTCCAAAACCTCTTCACGAACTTCCTTAGCAGGCGGTTTGGAAATGATCGAGATTATTTCTGTTGCAGGATGATTTTCCAACGCCCTGATACCATCCATCATGGTGATTGCCCCTACTGGGTCCTTCAAGTCTCTTCCACCCGTTCCGATCGCATGGCTGACACCTTCACCCATCCGGTCGATCATAGCGGATACTTCCTGGATACCTGTTCCCGAAGCGCCGACAATACCGATTCTGCCTTTGTTGACAACATTGGCGAATGCCATTGGAATACCGTCGACAATGCCTGTACCGCAATCAGGGCCCATGACAAGCAAGCCTTTTTCATGTGCTTTTTGTTTTAGTTTCACTTCATCTTCCATTGAAACGTTGTCACTGAACAAAAACACGTGCAGTCCTTCGTCCAATGCTTTATCAGCTTCTTCAGCAGCGTATTGTCCAGGTACGGAGATTAACGCCATATTGGCATCAGGCAGTACGCTTTTCGCCTTATTCCACGTACGGACTGTTTCAAAATCAGAGGCGCTTGAGCTGATGGATTGGTCTTTTAAATATTGATCAACTTTTTCCAACACTTCCTCAACCTTGCCCTCATCGTCCGTATCGATGACAATGGCCATATCGTTTGCCTCGGCATTACCAAGTTCCTCAGTATAAAGACCGGCTTCTTTGAAAATATCCTTGTTGGCAGGTGTTGCCATCATGATTTGAACTTTGTTGACACCATCCGTTGCAGAAACAGAATTAGTCAGTAACATGAGATTGATAGAATCTTGATAAGAATTCTTCTTAATAATTGTATGAAGCATGTTTTTCACCTCTGTTTTTGTATTCAGCTCTGTTCATGAATCGGAACACATGCTGTCTGCTTCATCAAATTCACATCTAACATCTAACCACTTGCATTGTATCTCACATAGCATTACATTCGAATAAAATTGGAAGTGTTTACATTAAAAAAACATAAAAATAACCATGAATTCTACTTTTCTGACGTTTTCTGCCGTATGATGGAAGAAAAGTAAAGAATGCTGCACAGCCTGGAAAGTATTCGTGGCCTTAAAGCATTCATCATTCATCTTCTATCAATATAACCAACACATAAAAGAAGGGTGTTATATGTCGACTACATTCGTTTACAAACAGACTGATGATTGTCAAATGAAGGGAGAATTGTACCCGGCAAGTAATGAAAATGCCCCCCTGTTAGTTTATATCCACGGTGGCGGATTGATTTGGGGAACAAGAGAAGACATGAAAAAGGAGCAAATCAGGATGTATAATGCAGCTGGATTTCATGTTTTTTCCATTGAATACAGGCTAGCCCCAGAATCAAAGCTACCATCAATCATTGCAGATATTGCAGATGTTTTAAAATGGCTGCATTCTGATAAAAGCAATGAAATTGGTCATAACCGGGATAAAATTGCAGTAATGGGAAGCTCTGCCGGGGGTTATTTAGCTCTAATGGCCGGTACATTTACTGTGAAACCAGCCGCAATCATTTCTTTTTACGGATATGGGGATATTACGGGAGAATGGTATAAAAAACCAAGCTCTTATTTCAATCAAATGACTCAGGTTCCGAAGATGCTGGCTGACCAGCTTATCCAACCTTACACCATTGCCAGTTCTCCAATCGAAAAAAGATATGCTATTTATCTATATTGCCGCCAACAGGGTAAGTGGCTTGATTATGTTGTGGGAAATTCAACGGGCGATGGTTTACTCGATGAATATTGCCCTATCACAAAAGTGACTTCGGCATATCCGCCGACACTTTTACTGCACGGTGACCGTGATGAGGACGTCCCGTACGAGGAATCGGTCCGCATGCATAAGAAACTGGATGCACATGGCGTTAAAACAAAGCTTATCTCATTTCAAAACGCACCGCACAGTTTTGACAACAATATGCAGGAACAAGATGCTGTCAACGCTCATGAACAAGTCATCTCTTGTCTGTCGCAGTGGCTTCAGATTCCTATTGAAAAAAAATAGTGTTTGATGCGGAATGCAATGCTCGTTCCCAAAGCTGGCAATTGATTCGAGGCTTCGTACTATATCAAAGATTCGATAAACAAACACAGCCGTTGCACCTGCGCAATAGCTGTGTTTGTTTGCGCCTCCGTTCAAATTTCCCTGGCTTGATAACGCACTTGTGTATTCCTCAGCCTTTATCATCCTTTAGTGTGTTACCAGACAAGACGCTTCTTCAGCGTTTTAACGTAATTCCTGCTTACTGGCAGCTGGTCTTTCACATGGTGCAGTTCCAGCAAATATGCTCCATTGAACCAGGGAGACAATTTTTTGACATATTCCAGATTGATCAAATAGCTTTTATGAATGCGAAAAAATCCATACTGCACCAATTTTTCTTCCATTTCCCTCAGTGATGCCTTGATTTCGAATTCCCCTGTTTTAGCAATGATCTTTGTCATTTTATCTTCACGGAACATGTAATAGATGTGTTGAATCAATACGTAATTTATTTCCCCATCCATTTCAACAGCCAATTTTTTAGCAGGAGCCTCCACTGGCCCGCCGATTGATTGCAGCGGTGTCAGCAAATGCCTATGGAGCCTTTGTACCGTTTCTGCCAGTTCAGCTGCATCATATGGTTTGAGCAAATAATCGATTGCCTCTAAACGAAACGCCTTGGCTGCGAACTGGGGATAAGCTGTCGCGAATACAATGAGCGGCTTTTTCTTCAATTCTTGCAAAGAACGAGCTACTTCCAACCCGCCAATTTTCGGCATCTCCATATCAAGGAATACGACATCCGGCTGCAGCTGCACCGCCTTGATGACAGCTTCTTCACCATTGCGCGCCTCTCCTGCAATCTTGATAAAGTCATAGCTGCGCAGCAAAAAAGCCAATTCCTGCCGTGCATATCGCTCATCGTCCACTAACAGCGCCTTCATTTGTTCTCTCATCGGTTCACCTTCTTTTTTGGCAGCTTGCAAGCTACAGTCGTACCTTCACCAGGAATACTTGTAAACCGTAACCCCGCTTCCCGGCCAAAGGTCATTTCCATGCGCCGATTGACATTGTATATGCCCATCCCTGTTCCGCTTGCTGATGGAAGTTGTTTTTTTCCAACTACTTGCAAAACATCCTCAGACATTCCTACGCCATTATCTGTCACACTAAGTACAATATAATTTCCTTCATCTTTGAAACGGATCGTGACAAGACTATTTTCAAGCATGTTTTTAATACCGTGCTTGATCGCATTTTCGACAAGTGGCTGTAGTGTCAGGGGAGGGATTTTCCCATGCAATACGTTCTCATCAATATCATATACGATTTGCAATTTATCAACGAACCTTGCTTTCTCTATTTCCAAATAGGCTTTTACATGAAGCAGCTCCTGTTCAAGAGAAACAAGCTGTGCCGTTGTTCCATCTAAATTCTGCCGCAGAAACTTAGCAAGTGATGTCAACAAATGCCTCGCCTCGTCCGGATTAACTCTTACCAGGGATATGATGACATTCAAACTATTGAATAGAAAATGTGGACTAATTTGGGCCTGTAACGCTTTGATTTCCGCCTCTTTTGCAAGATTCAATGCATGTTCGGCCTCGGCAATTTCCAATTGATTGCTAAGAAGCGAACTTAAACCGCTCAAGAGCTGCTTTGTGACATGCGTGATCTCTTTTTCGGACTGATAATATAATTTCAGTGTGCCGATCGTTTTACCGCTTTGTTTCAACGGAGCGACAATACCCGCATAAAGCGGGCAGTCCGAATGCTTACAGTGGATGGCATGTTTCTCTGCAATGATAAGTTCGCCATCGGCTATGACCTGTTCTGTAAGATGTGTCTGGAGTGGCTGACCTGTTTTGTGATGGTCGCTGGCAACACCGACATGTGCCAAAATATATGTCCGATCGGTGATCGCTACTGCAGCGGGATGTATTTCCTTATAAAGGATATCACAAACAGCCTGCGCAGACTTTTCTGTCATCCCCTGTTTCAAATAACGCAAAGTCTGGTCAGCGATGCGCAAGGTCTTTTGTGCTTGTATAGCTGAGGCCTTCTCTTCTTCGCTGACAACACTACGAATAATCAACATGAACAATGCTGTACCGATTCCATTTGCTATAATCATTGGCAGTCCAATCATCTCGACCAACGCAAGCGCCTTTTCAAATGGCTTCGAAATGATTAAAATCATCCCCATTTGCATCGTTTCTGCCAGTGCTCCGATGGCAAAGGCTCTAATCAAAGTGAGATCTTTTCCCGAGCGGTGAAGTGCACCTGCCAGCAGTCCAGAGATAATCGTGGCTGTACTGCATGATACAGCAGTGAATCCGCCTAATGTCACGCGATGGAAACCAGCGATTATTCCGGCTCCAAGTCCGACCTTCATACCGCCAAGCAGACCAGCAATCACAATCCCTATGACCCGGGAATTCGCGATAGCTTCATCTGAAGCAAGTTCCCAATTGACACTGTTGAAATACAGCTTGTCAGTATCAAAAGCGACGCCAAAATACGTGCCTATGATTCCAAAAAAACCAAAAAATAACATGGCAAAACATTTCTGCTTCCAAGTTAATTGGTCGTGGTGAAGCATACCGCGGAAAAAACGGAACCTGGTCAAAATGAATGCAACTGCAATAATGATTCCAATTCGTTCCAGCATCGTCACCAACAGACTGAGCATTTCTTTCGTCCCCCTTATAGGTTGCTGACTTTTCTGCCATCCATCATTCTTTTATCTGGTACCTTCCCAATTGCTTAAAAATGGCTGTACAATGATTGTACAGCCAAACACGCATGCAGGGTCACCCTTTGCATACGCAAGAACCACACATGTCAGACAGATAACGGAAGCAAATTCGCTAATTGGCTCAGATCGATATTTCCTCCCGAAACAACACATACGATTCGTTTATGTTTTACATGCAGTTTATGATGCATTACTGCTGCAGTGGTGACAGCTCCTGAAGGCTCCACCACCTGCTTCATTCTTTCCATGATGAATTGTTGTGCTTGTCTGATTTCCGATTCACTGACTAACACCAGGTCGTCCACATACTTCTGTATGACTGGAAAAGTCAAATCACCTGGCTGACTTGAACGTAAACCATCTGCGATCGTTTCTGTTGGTCCGATGGCAATGAGTTTTCCTGCCTGTAAAGACCGATATGTATCATCAGCAAGTTCTGGCTCGATACCGATAACTTTTACAGCAGGATTGATCGCCTTTACAGCCGTCGCTATACCGGAAATCAATCCGCCTCCTCCGACAGGAACTAGTACGATGTCTGCACCTTTAACTTGCTCCATGATTTCCAGTCCGACTGTTCCCTGACCTGCAATAACCAACGGATCATCATATGGCGGAATGAATACCCCGCCATGCTTTTCAGCCAATTCCTTGGCACGTGGCAGCCTTTCTGCGGAAGTCCGGCCACAATATTCAATCTCGCCGTTATATGCCTTGATTGCGCTCACTTTACTAGCTGCAGCATCCTCCGGGACTACAATCCTCGCCTTGATGCCGAGTTGATTGGCAATATACGCAACCGCCTGCCCGTGATTACCGGAAGATGCTGCGGTAATGAACGCAGCACCCGATGTTACAGCTGCCTTCACCTTATTTGTTGCCCCGCGGATTTTAAACGAGCCAGTCTTTTGCAAATGCTCCGATTTTAAAAACACCTGATTGCCAGACATTTCATCGAGCTGTTTTGAAGTGATGACAGGCGTATTGTGAATGACGGCAGAAATATTTTCATGTGCCTGCCGAATATCTGTTATCGTAATCATATTTTGCAAATTTCCCTTCCCCTGTAAATTAAAAATCTTTTTCTACTGTTTTCTGTACTTCTTCCAATGATTTACCCATATTTGATTCCACTGCTGCGACATATGCGCTTTCCACAAGTGGTGTTTCCATGACGATGATTTGCTCGGTTTCCATCATTTCTACTGCCATTTCGGCATTCATTTTTGCACTGCCTAAATCATAGAACACAAGCACCCCAGCACCCTCATCCGCTTTTTTCATGGCAGCCATGATTTTATCAATGCTTGTTCCAATCCCATTATCTTCTGTTCCGCCGGCAGTTTCCACTGGAATATCGGTGATAACCTGTCCAATCAGTTCCTGAAGGCCTGCTGCAATTTTGGGGCTGTGTGAAACTAGCACAATTCCTACTTTTGCCATGTGATCATACTCCCTTCAAAACTTCAGCAAGTGCTGAAAAAATATAATATGAAGAGGCTGCTCCCGGATCGACTGCTCCTTTGGATCGCTCCTTGAAATAAGCGGCTCTTCCCTTTGTCGCCGTTAGATCTTTTGTTGCTTCCATTGCATTTTCTGCTGTTTCTACAAGTTTCCCTGCATCTAACGATGTGGCCTCCTGAAAATAATTGGAAACTGGCTCCCAGACATCGATCATTGTCTTTTCCCCTGCTTCAGCTTTCCCGCGCTGCTTGATACCTTCTGTTGCTGCCTGCAACGCTTTTGCGAAAACAGGTAAATCAACGGGATTATCATCTTTGCAGATCGTTGACAATCTTAAAAAGGCAGTCCCATATAAAGGACCGGAAGCGCCGCCAATCTTTGACATCAATGTCATTGCCGCATCCTTAAAAACCTCCCCAGGTGCTTGATAATCTGCATCGGATATTTTTTTTACAACCTCTGAAAAGCCACGTGCCATGTTGACGCCGTGATCCCCATCACCTGTTGCCTGATCAAGTTTTGTCAAGTGATCTTTTTTATCCTGAATATATTCATCTGCTTTACGCAGCCAGGAAACAGCCGAATTAGTGTCCATGATATTCATGAAAGTCCCTCCTTGCTATATTTTTTTCCGTAATCATCATCTTGCAAACCACGTTAGACACGAAAAGCTATTGCATCTGAAGGAGCATCGAGACATTTTTTGAGCTCGCTGTCAAGCTTCAGCAAAGTAACTGAACAGCCTGCCATCTCCAATGAAGTCATAAAATTCCCTACAAAGGTACGGTAAACGATGATTCCTTTTTCATGCAGTATTTTCTGTACTTTTCCATTGACAATGAAAAGCTCCATTTCCGGGGTTGCACCCAGGCCATTCACCATAACTGCCACTTCATTGCCCTCTTTGTATGGTAAATCAGTTATGATTTTCTCCGTCAGTTCCTCCGCAATTTCATCTGCGGTCCCTACTGGTTTGCGGTGAATACCTGCCTCGCCATGGATACCAATTCCAATTTCCATCTCATTGTCGGCAAGCTCGAAGCTTGGCTTTCCTACAGCAGGGACGGTACAGGAGGATAAAGCCATACCCATGGAACGTACATGATTGACAACTCGCTCAGCCATATCTTTAACCTCTTGTAAAGAAGCGCCTGCTTCCGCCATAGCCCCGGCAATTTTATGAACAAAAATCGTGCCGGCAATCCCGAGGCGCCCTGTCGTGAATTCACTGTCTTCCACTGCGACATCATCATTGACAATGACTTTTTCGACCTGGATACCTTCAGCCTCTGCCATCTCCATTGCCATTTCGAAATTCATGACGTCTCCACTGTAATTTTTAATGATCAGGAATACACCATTACCGCTGTCTGTTGCTTTAATGGCTTCCAATACCTGGTCAGGAGTTGGTGAGGTGAACATCTCGCCTGCCACCGCAGCGTCAAGCATGCCTTTACCGATATAACCCGCATGGGCAGGTTCATGACCGCTGCCGCCGCCACTGACTATCGCTACCTTATTTGCAACCGGAGCATCTTTTCGAGCGATGACAGAGGTTCCTTCCAATTGTTTGACCCTATTGGGATAAGCTGTAGTAAACCCTTCCAACATATCGAAAACTGTCTGATTTGGATCATTGATTATTTTTTTCATGTAAACTGCCTCCTTTTGATGATTTGCTTATACATATATTTGTATTTCTCTTTGTTGAAAAAAAGAAAGGATGTGTAGACCCTTTCTTTTATTTCGTTTCTTTATTTGAATTTCCTTGTTGCTTCTACAGCTTTTTTCCATCCATTATATAAATCTTCTCGCTCTTTTTGTTCCATATTTGGTTCAAAATCTTGGTCGATTTGCCATTGCTTGGAAATTTCTTCTTTATCCTTCCAAAAGCCTACAGCAAGTCCCGCCAAATACGCCGCACCAAGGGCGGTCGTTTCCTGGATCCTTGGCCGCTCGACATTTGTCCCAAGAATATCACTTTGAAATTGCATTAAAAAGTCGTTCTTGACCGCTCCGCCGTCAACGCGCAGTTTTTTCAATTCTATTCCTGAATCTTCATTCATGGCGTTCAGTACATCTTTGGTTTGGTATGCAAGAGACTCCAGTGTAGCACGTACAAAGTGTGCTCTTGTCGTACCACGTGTCAATCCGAAGACTGCACCGCGTGCATCACTGTCCCAATATGGTGTTCCCAATCCGACAAAAGCCGGCACCATGTATACACCATCCGTTGAAGCGACAGATTTGGCATATGCTTCGCTTTCCGGTGCACGCGATACTATTTTCAATCCGTCTCGCAGCCACTGAATGGCGGAACCTGCCACAAAAATACTTCCCTCAAGTGCATATTCCACTTTGCCATCCATTCCCCAAGCCAATGTAGTCAGGAGACCATTTTCAGAGCGTACACCATTTTCTCCTGTATTCATCAGCATAAAACAACCTGTTCCATAAGTATTCTTCGCCATGCCCTTTTCAAAGCAAGCCTGACCGAACAAAGCAGCCTGCTGATCCCCAGCGATACCTGCGATTGGCACTTCATGGCCGAAGAAATGATAATCAACGGTTTTAGCATAAACCTCAGATGAATCATGTACTTCTGGCATCATGCTTTTTGGGACATTCAGCATATGAAGCAGCTCGTCATCCCACTTGAGATCGAAAATATTGAACATCAATGTGCGGGATGCATTGGAATAATCGGTAATATGCGCTTTTCCACCGGAAAGTTTATAAACAAGCCATGTATCAATTGTGCCAAACAGCAGCTCGTCATTATCAGCCTTTTCTCGTGCACCTTCAACATTATCAAGGATCCATTTCACTTTCGTACCGGAAAAATACGGATCAAGCAGTAAACCTGTCTTTTCATGAACCATGTCATTATAACCTTGATCTCGCAGTTCTTTGCAAATATCTTCCGTTTGTCTGGATTGCCAAACGATCGCTTTGTAAATTGGTTTATTGGTATTCTTATCCCAGACAACAGCCGTCTCACGCTGATTGGTGATTCCTATGCCAGCGATTTGAGACGGTTCCATATCCGCTTTGCGAAGCACCTCAGCAATGCATGCCAAGGTAGACGTCCAGATTTCATTCGCATCATGTTCCACCCAACCCGGATGCTGGAAAAATTGTTCAAATTCCTTTTGGGCAACTTCAACAATTTCTCCATCATGGTTAAACAGAATCGCTCTGGAACTTGTTGTCCCCTGGTCCAATGACAGTATAAATTTTTCGGCCATTTCAATTCCTCTCCTTTGCTATATGAGCTTTTTTCTCGAATTCACGGTCTTTCTTCACTTCTATACTAGTTGCTGCAATAATTATTATCAATACAACAGCACTAAGGATCCAAAACCATATGGAAACTTTATTTGTGAATATGGCGTTGTAAAAAACACCACCATACATCCCGCCTATAATCGGACCAACAACCGGCACCCACGCGTATTTCCAATCTGAGCTCCCTTTCCTGAATATCGGAAGAACGGCATGCGCGATCCTTGGTCCTAAGTCACGCGCCGGATTAATTGCATAGCCGGTCGGACCACCAAGAGACATCCCGATTGCAACAATCAGCGCACCAACGATAACCGGATTCAATCCCTCAGTAAAATCATTTGCACCGATGAACAGCAAACCCATTACCAGTACAAATGTTCCGATAATCTCTGCCAGCATATTGGACAAATAGCTGCGCACAGCAGGTGTTGTAGAAAACACATTCAATTTCGCTTCCTGGTCTTCTGTTTCCCGCCAATGTGGGAGATATGCAAGAAACACAACCACCCCGCCTATAAATCCTCCAATCAGTTGCGCCAGGATATACATAGGAACTTTATCCCACGGAAAATCGCCGGCTATGGCGAATCCGAGCGTAACCGCTGGGTTTAGATGTGCTCCGGTGATATTTCCTACTGCGTAAACCCCAAGCATGACTGCTAGTCCCCAAGCGATGGAAATCAGAACCCAACCGGCATCAAAAGCTTTCGATTTTTTTAAAACAACGCCAGCTACGACACCGCCTCCAAAAATGATCAAGATCATCGTTCCAATGATTTCCGCTAAAAACTCAGACATGTATCGTCACCCTTTCGGCATCAAGATATATACCATTTCTGCACATATGTATTGTATTCCTTAAAAATTAGGTTGTAAAACCGTTTGCATAAACGAAAATGCAGAGCGCTCCCTAATTTCACAAGTTTGTTTGCTTTTCAATATGACATATTATCGTATTGAAGAACAACCTATCATTTCACAAATTTACTTTGAGCAGCTTAGACCCTGCTTCCTATACTATCTCCAGGAATCTGAACAGTATGAAGGTAACTTTTGTCTATAAAATTGTGCGTAATGAAGATAAGCGTTACAGTGGTTATTCAGGAGACCTTCATTATTGATCAGGCAATAACAGGAAATACACATATAACGCCTGGCTCGCCATTGTTAAATAAAACGAAAAAAGCAGGAGAAAAATCCCCCCGCTTTTTTAGACTATTGATGCTTGTTTGCCATTGTTTCTTCGGCGATTCTGATCATTCTTTTGACCATCTCGCCTCCCACTTTTCCGTTGTCTCTCGCGGTTGTGTCAGCCCCCAGCTCAACATTGAATTCCTGAGCGATTTCTTCCTTCATGTTGTCAACTGCGTTTTCGGATCCAGGGACAAGCAACTTATTGTTATTCCTGTCTTCTGCCATCGCTGATCACTCCTTGTGGGTTATGAACAGATCTTTTCCTGTTCAGTCTTACCTTGTGCCCGCAAGAGAGATTCATACTTGGTAATATGCTGTATTTTTGTTACTGATTGTTAATCCTCTTATCTAAAACCAGGTCTATGGTCCAAAAAGTTTTGAAAAGCAAACCCTTTTACATCTTCTTCTTTATAGCGTTTTAAAAGTTCATTGATAAAATTGGGGTATTTCCCTGCATGCTCCAGTCCGGTCACATGCATACTAATACCATCAAAATCAGAGCCGAAGCCAATTTGTTTCAAACCGCCCAGCTCACAAAAATGCTCCACATGCCGTAATAAGTCATCTATCGTTGCTTGGTCGCTGTCCTTTTTAATGAAGGGAGGGTTATACACTAAATGAATCAAACCATTCTTTGCAAACATCGCTTTGATCTGCTCGTCGTATAGATTGCGCGGATGATCACATATAGCCCTTGCATTGGCATGGCTGGCAAACGGATAATCGGACAGCTCAAGGATATCCCAAAAACCTTTTACTGTAGAATGGGAAACATCAGTGTATACTTGATTGGCGTTGTTCATGTTCACAACTTCTTTCCCAAGTTCTGTCAAGCCGCCTCCACGTGGTTCCCCGGCTCCATCGGCACATAGATTTGCATTGTTCCACGACATTCCCATATACAATATACCCTCGCGATACAGCTGGCGCAGCTTTACAAAGTCGTTTCCGAACGCATCTGCCCCTTCCAACGCTAAAACTGCCCCAATTTCTCCTGGCTGAAGGCGATCAAAATCTTCCCAGGATTTCATATGCTTCATTTCAGGGTGTTTATCCAGAATTTCTGTGTGAAACATGTCGATTTGCTCTAAAGCGTGCTGCCACTTTTCATCTGAAGGTACGTCCGGCTCAATAAAAATAGCAAAAAATTGTGCCATATAGCTTCCTTGCTGCAACCTAGCCAAATTAGTTTCCAATTCCGCTGCATGTTGAAATGATAATGGCAGCTTACCGTACGGCAAACCACGTTTGGCAAGCTGCAGTTTCAATAATGCATCGCAATGTGTGTCGATTATTTTCATGCTATCCATTCCCTTCTGTTTACTTATGTAGACTTGATAACCGTTATTTGTCCGCTCCCTATAGCTATTCATGCATTCTCCATGCCAGCGGTTTGGGCTTGGGCATTACAAGCCTCCACAAACCCTTTGAATATATTCATGGAAGGTGTATCTTTCTGTGCAGCCATATTTTCCGGATGCCATTGCAGACCAAGGACAAAATGATGCTGACTGCTTTCTATTGCTTCCACAATACCGTCATTCGCTTTTCCAGAAATAATCACAGGAGCTTTTACACGCCGATTGGCCTGATGATGGCGGCTGTTGACCTTTATTTTTTTACTTTCGACGAGCCGGTGAAGCAAACTATTTTCACGCACGTGGACAAAATGGGAGCCATGGGCGGACGGCGCTTTTTGTTGATGTTGAAGCAATAATTCTGTCGACTGGCTGTATATATCCTGGAACATGTCTCCCCCAAGCGCGATATTCAAGATTTGCGCACCGCGGCAGACACCCAAAATCGGCTTGCCCTGCTGAAGTACGTTGTCAACAAGCAGCATTTCAAAACGATCACGATCCGGGATGATCGTTCCAAGTTTTGGATGCGGCTCTTCATTGAACAGTGTCGGATCGATATCATAACCACCTGGCAAATATAATCCATCCACTCTTGATGCAATCTGTTCCACATCAGCATCGTCAAGCAAGTAAGGCAGAATAAGCGGCATCCCGCCTGCTTGCAAAATAGCTTTTACATTCGCTTCACTCATCATATAATAACTTTCATCCATCTCCATCGAGGCCGTGATGCCAATTAACGGTTTCATTTGAAATCCCCTCCATTTCCGGTAAACATTTCCTGATATCCAGCGAATTCCAATTCAGATCTCGCTTAGCAGCAAGCCGTAAGCTATATATGTATTGTCTAAAATACCACACACATCATCTGAGCAGACCAGCAAGTGAAAACAAATTCGCCAATTTTACCATGAGTCTTTCTAATTAAAATCATATCACCGAATTCGGACAATTTCAAAATTGAGAGAGCACAGAACAGTCCCCTTACGCTAAAGCGATAAAGGGGCTGTTCAGGTTTAATTTGGTATTTTTCCAATAATCCGTTCAATTTCATTGTCTAAATGTTGTTTCGCAAATTGTTTACCATATTTTTTAGTGGATAGTTTGTAAAGTATGACTCCTAAAATCGCCCAAAATAAAACAATCACCCACTCGTAAGGCCAAATAAGCGCCGAAGGCATGCCAGGCATGTACAGAATACCGATCCCCAGGCCCATCAATACAGCAATCGAGCCGATGATGATTCCACCCTTCAGATAGAAAGGCCGCTTCATATTCGGATATTTTCTGCGGAGCACAATAAAGGAAATAGCAACCATCAGCCATGCAACCACGAGCCCAAGTCCCCCTGCGTCTACAAACCAAACAAGCGCGGGGCGGCCAAGCAACGGCGCTACAGTGGATAAAACTGCAATTAAAACAATTGCCCGGTGCGGTGTATTATATTTCGGATGCAGTTCCCCCAGAAATCTTGGCAGCATACCAGCGCGGGCCATAGCATATATCGCTCTGCTGCCTCCCACATAAAAACCGATCCAGCTTGTCAAAATCCCGCCAATACCCCCAAGAAGCAAAATATTTCCCATCAAATCACTTCCGCCAAAAGCTTTTTTCATGGCATCTGCTGTCACTAAATTCGACTGGGCAATATCAGAGGGCCCCAGCACGCGCGATACACCGAAGATGATTGCAATATACCATAAAACAGCCAGAATGACCGAGATGATCAGCAAATACCCGATATTTTTCTGCGGCAAATCAATTTCCTCTGTCGCCTGTGGTATGACATCGAAACCGACAAACATGAATGGGGTCATAATGACAACTGTTAACAGCCCTGCCATCCCATTTTCAAAAAGCGGCTGCATGTTTTCAGTGTTTCCGGAAATCGAACTGCCGGTGATCAGAAGCACACCTGCCAGTAAAATGAGCAGTGTCAAGATGAAGTTGATGATCGTGGAGAATTTGATGCCTCTGTAGTTGATCCATGCAATGAAAATGGATCCTGCAATCCCCATTCCAGCCCATGTCATCGTCACATCCCAGCCGGCAATCGTATACATATATCCTTGGCTGTAGCGAGGTATCAAATATTCGAAAACGGTAGGCAACGCCACAGCTTCAAAAGCAACTACGGAAATATAACCAAGAACGACCGCCCAAGTGGTGATGAAACCCGCCAGGCTTCCCATTGCCTTGAAGCTGTATATCAATTCCCCGCCAGCTAAAGGCAATGCTGCTGCCAACTCAGCATACGTCAAACCGACAAATATGACCAGCATGCCACCGACCAGAAATGCAAGAATTGCCCCGATTGAACCAGCCTCTGTGATCCATAAACCCGCAGTTACCACCCATCCCCAGCCAATCATCGCCCCAAACGCCAATGCCAATACATCCCTGTTTCCCAATGTCTTCAGGAAACGTTGTTCGCTCATTTACTCCCTCCTGTTCATGGAAAAACAATTTTTTATGTTTAGGACAGTTCCATGTACAGTAAACAGTTTATTCTGCACATTCCAGGAAAATAACTCTCTACTCAGATAGCAAATTGAACCAGACATCGCCGGGGCTGGCGATGCCTGTTTCATTCCAATTTTTAATTGTATGGAGACTATGTTCCAGCAGCGCAATGTTAGACTTAGCCAGGGGATACACCACCCAAAAATACAGCACCATAGATAAGCGCTCCAAGAACAACATAAACTGGACTGATGCGCCATTTTTCCAGGGAGAAAAATCCAAGGACACCGATGATGGATGTATGAATCCATCCTACCTGTTCATAAGAATGAAAGAAGAAATCATATGTCATGACCGCCAGCAAAATGGCGATAGTCGGTCTGATGATCTGCGTCATAGCCTTTACTTTTGGTGAATCTTTATATTTCATCAATAACCCGAGCAGTGCGATCATCATGATCAACGAAGGTGCTATTGTTGCGAACAATGCGATAAGCGATCCAGTTATCCCGCCAACATCATAGCCAACATAAGCACCTAATTTGGTTGCAATTGGGCCGGGCAGCCCATTTCCTAACGCCACCATTTCACTGAATTCTGCGGTTGTTTGCCACCCGTAATGATCGACAACTTCCCTCTCAAGCAATGGGATGGTCGCTGGTCCGCCACCATATCCCAGCAAATTTGCAATAAAATTAGCTAAAAAAATCTTCCAATATAATAAAATCATCTTTCACCCGCCTGGTCCGATTTCTTTTTCCTGGAAAACATGGCGACAATGATGAAGGCTACAATTAAAATAGCGGGATGGATACCAAGCAGCTCCATTACCACAAAACTGATCACCAAATAAATAATCGTCATTAACCAGCCAAGCCCTGTCTTGGATTTCTTGACAAAATCCCAGGCAAGCACACCAATCATCACGCCAGCAATCGGCAAAACACCTCTGGCCATCCCCTGGACCCATGGCTTTTCCTTATATGTATTCAACACTGTCAGCAGCAGAATCATCAAAATGGCGGTTGGCAAAAAAGATGCAATCAACGCATTCATCAATCCCCAAAAGCCAGCTAGCCGCCAACCGATATATCCGGACATTTTTGTATTAATTGGGCCGGGCAACGTATTGCTCAACGCTAGAATATCGGAGAACTCCTCGTCATTCATCCAGCCGAACTTGTCGACAATTTCACGCTGCATCAACGGAACAGCAGAAAGCCCTCCGCCATACCCAAGCATCCCTGAACGGAAAAAGGCCATGAATAAATCTTTGTGATTGATTTTAATGTATTCTTTTTGTTGTTGTTCCTCTCCCACATTCACACAACCTTTTCATTTCTATAAAATCCATTTTAGCACAACAACTGTGCATCATCGATGAAAACCATTTCATGATTGTCATAAACATTCATTTCTTTTTCAAAATAAAAACCAGTACATCTACACATACTAAGTAAAATAATTCATTGATACATGAGACAACTTGGAATTGGCCAAGCCTTTGGATGCCTGGTGCAGTAAAGGAAAGGTTCTGTAATTCCTTGTTATCAAAAAAAGGAGGATTTTCATGTTATCCAACATAGGTATACCAGGGTTAATATTGATTCTTGTATTGGCACTAATCATTTTCGGTCCTTCCAAGCTTCCAGAAATCGGCAAGGCGGCAGGCTCTACTTTAAAAGAATTCAAGAAAGCAACCGGAGAACTATTAAGCGATGCGTCGGCAAAAAAAGATAAAGAACAATGAAATAAGGCCCCGACATGCTGCCGATGCAACAGAGCACTAAAAACCCGCCTGATTTCTTAGTCAAGCGGGCTTTTCTATATTCCAGCTATTCAGCTATTCTGATGCAACATTACCTGTATCGGAAAAAATGGGCCAATCATTTTCTTCAGCAATCTTTTTCATGTCTTTCGAAGGGTTCACAACGACAGGATGTTCCGCGAACTGAAACAAAGGGATGTCACTTTTACTGTCAGCATAAGCCCAGATTTCCTGCGCCTCTAAACAGTTTTGAAATATGAATTCCTCCACACGCTTCACTTTTTCAGTACCGTTGATTACGGTTCCGGTTTCTCCTGTGCAAATACCGTTCGGGTAAAACATTAATTCCGTACTGATAACAGGGACATCCAGCTCGACCCTATGTAAAAATGCTGCTAAAAAAGGCTCCAACGCTCCTGAAAGAACGATTACAGTATCTCCCTTTTCTTGATGTTCTTTGATTTTTTCTACAAGCGGCTTATTAATGTTTTCCTCTCCAATATCCAATAACCTGCTAAAAAAGAAATCCAATTCCTTTTTGCTTTTTCCCTTAAAAGTCCTCGCAAAAGTTTTGAAAAACTGTATACGAAAAGCATTTTTACCCTTGGATATCCCCGATGCAGCGGCTTTAGTCAAGCCTCCAGTCACCACAGTCCATTCCCGTGTCTTAAATTCTTTTTTTCCTGCGTCCAGCATGGCTTTGAAAGAACTGCCCAAGAATAAAGTGCCATCGAAATCAACTGTTACAATAGCCATTATCTTCACCTCTGAAATTGATTGTAGACCAGTTTTTCATTTCTGTAAATGAATTGACAGTGGCCTGGTAATAGACAGATTAGGCTATTCTGTCTTGATTTAAAAAGCAGGATACTATGGAGAGCATCCTGCTTCTTACCTGTTTTTCTATAGTTCTGTTTGCTTAGCCTCTTTTGTATTCCTTTTTATTTCACCCGTATTTTTTGACCAATTTGCAAGTACTGCGGATCAATTCCAGGGTTCAAATCAAGCAGCGCATCCACAGTCGTTTGATACATGACAGAGATGGACCATAACGTGTCACCTGCTTGTACGATATAAAATTGCTGACCTTGTTTTATGGATAAGCCAAGTGCTGCTGCCAGCCCCTTTGCGTGCCCTCTGGCCACTTTTTCCAAAAATGCATTTTGTTTCAAATTATTTGCATCTCCGCCATCGATAAAACCATTTTCAGTCAGCACAGCTGGCATAGCAGATTCTCGAAGCATATGAAAATTGTCTTCCTTTTTGCCGCGGTCTCGAAATCCACTGGCGAGAACGACTTGGTCATGAATCAACGTCCGCAGCCGATTCGTTTCTGCTTTGCTGCCATAGCTCCCGTTATAAATATAGGATTCGAATCCAGTGCCGCCTCCGGCATTGATATGAATCGAGAGTAAATAATCAGCATTCCAGGCATTCGCGTCGTTCGTACGCTGCCTCAATGACCTGTCAACATCACTCGTTCTGGAAAATTTCAGTGAATGGCCAGTGTATTCATTTTCCAATATCTGCCGCAATTTTAATGCAATGGCCAGCGTCAAATCCTTTTCCTTCATTCCATTGGCATTCGCACCAGGGTCAGAACCACCATGGCCCGGGTCGATAAAAATCTTTTTCATGCTATCCGCCTCCTTCTTCATGTTTGCTTCAAATATATAATCGAAACAAGCAAAAGAACGGGGGGCATTTTATCCATATCCAATCACCTGGACTAAATGAAAAAAACCCGCTGCGACTTAACGAAGACCGCTGAAAAAGCCTAAAAAGGCAAACTAGATTCTTTATAAAGCTCTAGTTTGCTTTTTTGTTGTAACGTTTAAATTAACCAATAAAATCCAAATAACCAACGGCTAATATAACTTATATGGCGGGAAGCACCGTTGATTTTCACTTCAGGTGGACGCTTTCCACGGGATTTTCGGCTGTTGCCTTTCCTGCAAGAGTCGCCACCTTCCGTTACAATCAACGGGATATGCGATTTCTTAAACAACTGTAGGCGGTGGCTCGGATGATCTCAAACCAGCAATCTCTATCGCTTAGTCCTTTTTATTCGGAAGCCCCTGATGCACGTCTTGGACATAAAACAGCTGATTCTTCCTTTTTTTGGATGATGAGTGAAGAACGGCTGATCACAGCCGCAGTAGTCACGACTGGAGAGAAAAACGATAGAAAACAGCTCCAATCCCTGATTGAAAAAAGTAAACGAGCAGGCATGAAAATCGGTACAATCATTTTATTATGGCGATGTGGACAAATGTAAAGTCTGCCTTTTCAAAGATGGGGTTACAGAGAAGACGCTAAAAGCAAGACATATTCTGTAAGCATGAAGTCAAATGTGCATACAGATCAAATAGAATTTCAGGAAAGCGACGGTTTTAAAGAAAAATCAAAAGAACGCTATAAAATAGAAGTTAAAAACAGTGAATTAAAACACAGACACGGGTATGATGTTACAGAATCCTCGGGTCAAATTGGCATGGAGTTACAAAGTGCCATGTCTATTTTCAAGTGAATAAAAAAAAGAATATTGAAGTTGATGAACTAAATCAGAGGGAAATACTCCTTGTGTTATTAGAAAATCCCCACTAAAAATCCAAAAAAGGAAATTTAGTGGGGATTTTAGTGTACAGAAAACCTATATCATAAAATCACCTTAGATTTTCAGTTGCTTTGACTTACCGCGGCGGGTTTCTTCCTATATTATGTTAAATTGTTACAGCTATCATCGCTAAAAATAGCAGCATCAAATAAAATAAAGAGGATTTAAATACGCGATTGGCCCAATGAAGGTTGTCCTTTTTGAAAAAACCCTTAAAACCGATTGCAAGCCACGCCAGGTTCAGTATCGTTGCGAAAATCACGAAAGGCCAGCCAAGCGAAGTCAAAAAGAATGGCAATGGCAATAAACATGCAATGTAAATGACAGATTGCCGCTTCGTCATATCAAAACCAAATACGACTGGTAACATCGGCACACCCGCTGCTTTATAATCATCATATCTGCGCATCGCGATAGAAAACGTATGCGGCACCTGCCAAATGAAAATGATCGCGAACATCATGATAGGAACAATATGGAAGGTCGAGGTCACTGCCCCCCAGCCGATCATTGGTGTCACGGCACCAGAAATGCTGCCGATGATCGTGTTCAAGGTATATTTTCTCTTTGACCAGAAAGTATACAGCACTACATAGACAAACCACCCAACTAATGCGTATATGGTAGCTTCCATTGTAGTTGCAAGTAAAAAGGCAAACCCTAAAACTGTAGCAATGATCCCCAGTGTCAACACGGTTTTCATTGAAAAGTTGCCTGTCACTGTCGGACGCATTTCCGTTCTTTTCATTTTTTTATCAAGATCCGCCTCATACCAGTTATTGAAAATAAGTGCCCCCGCCATGACAAATGTACTGCCTATCAAAACAAGCACTAAAGTACCCAAATGGTCAATCAGCAGTTCATCAGTAAAATAAAGAGCCAATAAAAATCCCGTCAATACAGGTAAGACGTTCAACATAAGTACAACAAATTTAACCAATGACTTTATATCCGCGATGATAGAGGAAACAGATTGCTTTTCTGTCGTCACCGCTTGGAGAGAAATGCCATCAGCACCATTTGATTTATTCAAAGCGTGCACCCCTAGCTAATAAATTCTTTTAAATTGATTGTTCCAAAGGAATTATAAATTAATTTTAGCAGAAATGCTGTTAAAACGCTATAAAACGTAACATAATCATACAAGGACAGTACAGGAAATTGTCAAGAATGTGACCAATTTAAATCATGGTTCTAATCAGCTTTTTTTTGACATAAGTTAGACAGTCGTTTTATTTTACCCCTTACCGGATATTTTTTGCTCAATATACCGTGTCTTCACCCGCTCCGCGAAACCTTACAGTAATTGCCGCGAAAATTAGTTTAGGAAGGATTATTTCATTTTTTAGGAGGTTTTTTTATGCCGAACACAAGCCATCAACTCAAATTGGATAGCCCGCTTGAGCAAGTATGGGAGTTTGTCAGTAATGTTGACAACTGGGCTCCTTTGGTAAAAGGCTATCATTCTCACCATAAACTAAGCGTCGAACAGTCAATTTGGACGTTAAAAGGAGAAGTCGGACGTATCCGTAAAACGATGAAGATCAAGATTGACATCGTGGAAATTACCGACTTTGAACGCATTGCATTTCGTATGAAAGGAATCACCGATAACCTTCATGGTTCTGGCAGTTTTTCAGCTAAGAAGCTGACAGAAAAGACCACATTAGTTACAGGGGAGCTATCCATAAAGGCGAACGGTTTGATTGGTCCCATGCTTAATCCTCTTATTACTTCCCTCCTGCCAAGGCAATTGAAGGAACTTGCCCGGTCAATGTGCTTTCAGATTGAAAAACAAAAACATCGTGCAGCTATATCATAGTCCTCATTTTCGATCCAAGCATATGGCCTGCAAATTATAATCTTAAATTAAAACTACGACAACACCCCCATAAATCTGACAAATTTACGAATTTTATATTATAGGTTTTAAATGTTTATTTATTGGGTATAGAAATATAGTGTAAAAATACAATGTCTGACTTTCATATTGTAAATAGGAAGCTTTAAATTTTATCAATTCAATTGCCTAGTATGTTGTGAAAGATACGGGGGAGAGAACACTATGAACAAACTGACGGGTGATGAGGCGGATTTACTACAAAAAGTGATTGAAGATAATGACCATGTTATCCAAGTGGGAAATAAACGCTATTATGTTACCATTATGGAAGAGCCGAAAGTACCGCAACCGAATAAAAACATACTGAAAGAAGAAGTTCAGGATTATCAGCTAAAGAAAAGAAATATACTTAAAGGAAAAGAATTTTCAATTGATGATGTCGTAGAAATGATTGATATGGGCATTATCTGATGGCAATGCAGCATTTGCTAGACTTTCGTAATGATTTCATTATATGTGAAGCAAGGGGAAGAACGTATACCTTGTTTAGCGCTGAAAAGAGAGAGACTCCGGTCTCTCTCTTTCATTCTTACAGCATTTCCTGGCAAAACTTTTCCCAATCCAAAAAATAAAACCCGCAACACAGCGGCAATTGGTTGGTCCCTAGACCGGGACAGCCAATTGCTTGCTGAGCGTTTGGATTTTTGCCATCGTGCTGATATCCATGTTTCCCCCGCTGACAATGATACCGCAATGTCGGGAGTTAATTTTATGGCGAAAAGCGAATAGTGCAGCCAAGGCCGCAGCTCCTGCTCCTTCGACCAATGTTTTATTGCGCTCGAGCATATATACGATCGCTGCAGCAATTTCTGCCTCTGAAACCGTGACAATGTCGTCTACATAATTTTGAATGATCGGCATTGTCAGTTCCCCTGGTTCTTTGACTGCAATTCCCTCTGCGATCGTTGATACTGAATCGAGTTTCTTCCTATTATTATAATGATACTTTTGAAACGCAGCATCCGCATTTTCAGCTTGCACTCCGATGATTTTAATATGACGATTGACATGCTTTGCCGCAGTAGCAATTCCGCTGATCAATCCGCCGCCGCCAATTGGGACAATGATTGTATCAATCTTATCTTCCTGCCTGAGCAGCTCCATCACCATGGACCCTTGACCTGCCATTACATCATAATCATCAAACGGATGCACATAAGTTGCACCAGTCTGCAATTTGCGTGTAAGCGACGCCTGGTACGCTTCCTGAAAAGATTCTCCTGTAAGAACTACTTTTGCACCATAGTTTCTAGTGGCTTCGACCTTTGCCTGTGGCGTATGCACAGGCATGAATATCGTTGCTTTCGCACCTAACTTGCGCGCAGCATAAGCCACTCCTTGCGCATGATTTCCAGCTGAAGCCGTAATGATGCCCTTTCGCAATTGGCTTTTGGACAGTTGCATCAACTTGAACGTTGCTCCTCTGAATTTAAATGCACCTGTTTTTTGCTGGTTTTCCATTTTGAAATAAACCTTTTTTCCGACAAGTTGATTCGTTGTCTCCGACGTCATTATCGGTGTACGGTGAACAATTGCCGCCAAACTTTTCCAAGCCTTATGAACACGTTCTCCTGTTAACAAATCCCCAAAACAGTTCACTCCCAGTGATAAGATTTTTTTACCTGATGTTTTCCAAGTCTATAATACTTTCGATTTTTTCTTTGGGAATTGGACAATCCTCATTCTACCTGGCACTTTCGAACGCTGAAATCTCATTTTCAAGCTGCAGTGTCAGTGCAATATCATCCCAACCATGGATCAGCTTTTCTTTATGATAGGCCGGGATGTCAAAGTGGACTTTTTCCCCACCGCTGACAGTGATCTCTTGTTCAGGCAAATCGACAATCAGTTCCAATTCCCCTTGCTTTGCAGCTTCCATCCACTTTTTTAAAGTTTTTTCCTCCATCTTGATTGGCACTATCCCGTTTTTCAAAGCATTATTATAGAAGATATCTGCAAAGCTAGGAGCAATGATGACACGGAATCCATAATCCAGCAATGCCCAAGGTGCATGCTCGCGAGATGACCCGCAACCAAAATTTTCACCGGCTAAAAGAATGCTGGCGCCTTTGTTTTCTGGAAGATTCAACTCAAACTCCGGACGCTCTGCTCCTGCATCATCAAATCGCCAATGATAGAACAAAAACTGCCCAAAACCAGTCCGCTCAATCCGCTTTAAAAACTGTTTCGGAATAATCTGATCCGTATCCACATTCGAACGGTCCATGGCGACCGCTTTCCCCTGATGAACTTGAATTGCTTCCATTTTATTCTGCCTCCTTTAGGGACAGTCCCCATTTTTTTATCCCTTTAACGCGTTATCCTGTTGGGTGACTGTTCCCACATTTGCATAGCTTCTTACATCGACAAAGTGTCCTTCGATTGCAGCGGCAGCGGCCATTTCAGGACTGACAAGATGTGTCCTTGCTCCATTTCCCTGTCTCCCTTCAAAATTACGGTTTGAGGTGGAAGCGCATCTTCCTCCTGGAGGGACAACATCGTCGTTCATGGCCAGACACATGGAACATCCTGCTTCACGCCATTCAAAACCTGCATCTTTAAAAATCTCATCAATACCTTCCTTCTCTGCTTGAAGCTTGACACTGAATGAACCAGGTACAACGATTGCCCGCACACCATCTTTCACTTTTTTACCAGCAACAATGCCGGCAGCCTTGCGTAAATCACCAATGCGTGAATTCGTACATGACCCAATAAACACATGGTCAACATGAATGGAGGTGATTGGCTGGTTCTCCTGCAAATCCATATAGGTCAGTGCTCGTCTTAAATCATCAGGATGATTCGATGTGTTAATGGAAGGTGTACTGCCATTAACTGGTGCACACATACCAGGATTCGTTCCCCAACTGACCTGCGGCTCTACCTCATCAGCTTGGATCGTTACAGTTTGGTCATACTCTGCACCCTCATCTGTTGCCAATGACAGCCATTCCTGAGCCGCTTTTTCAAACGCATCTCCCTGCGGTACATTCGCTCTGCCGCGCAAGTAATCGATAGTCGTCTGATCAGGGCTGATAAGTCCTGCCCTGGCACCGGCCTCAATAGACATATTACAAACTGTCATCCGTTCTTCCATTGATAAAGCATGCACCGCTTTACCAGTGTATTCCATCACATAACCAGTACCGAATTTGATACCGAATTTCGAAATAATGGCTAAAATCAAGTCCTTCGCCGTTACCCCTGGTCCCAAATCCCCTTCGACCTTAACATTTAATGTTTTGGGACGGTCTTGCCACAGTGTCTGAGTTGCCAATACATGCTCCACTTCACTTGTTCCAATACCGAATGCCAAAGCTCCAAAAGCACCATGTGTGGAAGTATGACTGTCACCGCAAACAATCGTTTTCCCCGGTTGGGTCAAACCCAGCTCTGGCCCAATAACATGAACGATTCCTTGATCAGGGTGAAACATGTCCGCCAGCGTGATACCAAAGTCATGGCAATTCGTTCTTAATGCTTCCATTTGCTTTTTCGAAACTGCATCCTTGATCACATCACGATTTTTCGTTGGCACATTATGATCAACAGTTGCATAGGTCAGCCCTGGCTGTCGCACTTTCCTGCCATTTAACCGCAACCCTTCGAATGCCTGAGGCGAAGTGACCTCATGGACTAAGTGCAAGTCAATATACAGCAGATCGGGCTTCCCTGTTTCTTCATGGACAACATGTTTTTCCCAGATTTTATCAATGATGGTTTGTGCCTGTTTCATATAATACACCTCCGATTATGCGTACATGCTGCAAATACTGTTGGCAACACTTTTTGCAGTCATATTGTCTATCAAACGATCGGTTATCTCCTTGGTTCCTACCACACGTTCGCCAGCGCCCGCTAAATCTGGTGTCCGATACCCTTGTTCTAATACCGTGTCCACTGCGTCTTCAATGTCTTTAGCTTCCTGTTCCAAACCGAAGGAATGACGCAGCATCATTGCCGCGGATAAAATCATGCCAAATGGATTTGCGATCCCTTTTCCGGCGATATCAGGAGCGGAACCATGCACTGGCTCATACATCCCCACTCCATCTGTACGAATACTGGCAGAAGGGAGCATGCCAAGAGATCCAGTAAGCACAGATGCTTCATCGCTTAAAATATCCCCAAACATATTTTCCGTGACAATGACATCGAACTGGTCAGGCTGGGTAATCAATTTCATCGCAGCCGCATCGACCAGAACATGGTCTACTTTTACATCAGGATATTGTTTTTGCTTCTCTTTGACAATCTCACGCCACATGCGGCTTGATTCCAGTACATTCGCTTTGTCAACAGAAGTGAGACGTTTTTTACGAGTCAGCGCACTTTGAAAAGCTTTATCGATGATACGCTCCATTTCCGTTCTCTCATAATAGAGCGTATCAACTACTGCATTGCCATCATTCGTCCGCTCGCTCGGCTGGCCGAAATAAATACCGCCTGTGAGTTCGCGAATGATCAACATATCACTTCCCTCGACGACTTCTTTCTTTAAAGGAGAAGCATCTAAAAGCGACGCAAAACCTTTCACTGGCCGCAAGTTCGCAAACAAGCCCAAAGTCTTTCGAATGCTAAGAAGACCCGCTTCCGGCCGCTGTCCTGACGGGTGATTATCCCATTGAGGTCCCCCAACAGCTCCAAGCAGTACTGCATCAGCCTGCATACATGCATCAACCGTTTCCTGCGGCAGCGGTGTTCCACAGGCATCGATAGCTGCACCTCCAATCAGATGCTCATGAAAAACAAAACGATGCCCGAACTCACTTGCCACAGCCTGCAAAACCAGCTTTGCTGATTCCATAACCTCCCTGCCGACGCCATCACCAGGTAATACAATAATCTGCTTCTTCATCTTGTTTTCCTCCCTTTGTGATGAACTATCTATCACTTCCATCCACCTTTGGAAATCCCTTTTCCTTTCTTGTAAGCATTCACTTTATTAAACCGGTGACTGAACTTTGCTCTCTTCCCGTGCCACCTGGATCAAATATCGGTTAACAGCGTTGAGGAACGCATTGGCAGAAGCTTCAAGCACATCCTGTGCGGTACCGCGGCCTTGCATGTTTTGCCCGTTAACCTGCAGTTGCACCCTTGCCTCAGCCAATGCATCTTTTCCCTTGCCAACTGAGTTCAGCTGATAATCCTGCAAATGTAAATCTTCTGCAATCAGCCGATCCATAGTCTGATAAATCGCTTCGACACTGCCTGATCCTGTAGATGCCGACTGCACGGTATTCCCCTGAGGGGATGTCAATGAAACAGTAGCAGTTGGAATATTTGAGGTGCCATATTGTACCTGAAACATTACCAGCTGATATTGTTCTACGGTACTGTTTTCAGTTTGTATATTCATCAAAATGGTGAATAAGTCATCATCAGTAACTTCCTTCTTGCGGTCCGTAAGTGATTTGAATGCCTCAAAAGCTTCCCCCACCTTTTCTTCGGCAAGCTCATAGCCCATATCCTTGATTTTTTCTTTGAAAGCATGCCGGCCAGAGTGTTTCCCCATAAATAATGTATCTGATTTCGCTCCGACCATTTCAGGTGTGATGATTTCGTACGTTTCTTTGTTCTTTAGAACGCCGTCTTGATGGATACCTGACTCATGGGCAAACGCATTTCGGCCAACTACTGCTTTGTTTCTTGGAATATGCATCCCGGTCAATTTCGCAACCAGATCACTCGTACGTTTCGTCTCTGAAAGATTCAGGCTGGTAGTATGTGGATAAAAGTCAGAACGTATCTTCAACGCGACAGCGACTTCTTCCAATGCCACATTACCCGCTCTTTCGCCAATGCCATTAATCGTACCTTCCACTTGGGTCGCACCATTTTCAACTGCTGCCAGTGAATTAGCTACTGCAAGGCCTAAATCATTATGACAGTGACAAGACAGATCGACTTTATCGATGGACGGAACATTTTCTTTCATATAGCGGAACATCTCGCCGTATGTTGCTGGGGTGGCATAGCCGACAGTGTCCGGCAAATTGATGACAGACGCACCTGCAGCAATTACTTTTTCAATGAGTTGTGCTAGAAAATCCCAGTCCGACCGTGAAGCATCTTCTGCCGACCATTCTACTTTCGGGAAACGCTGACGCGCGTATGTCACCATATCCACGGCTGTTTCCATCACCTGTTCCGGTGTCTTTTTCAATTTGTAAGTCATATGGATCGGTGACGTAGCAAGGAATATGTGCAAGCAAGGTTCCTCAGCTCCCCTCAACGCGTCCCAGGCAGTATCGATATCGGACTTCACTGCTCTGGCCAATCCTGTCACAGAAGTTGCATGGATTGTATCTGCAATTTGTTTCACTGCTTGGAAATCCCCTTTGGAGGAAGCAGGAAAACCTGCCTCCATCCGATCTACGCCGAAGCGTTCCAGTTGTTTAGCGATTTCCAACTTTTCCAGTGCATTCAAATTCACTCCCGGCGATTGTTCCCCATCTCTAAGTGTTGTATCGAAAATTTTAATTCGGGACATGCTGCTTCACTTCCTTTTGTTTAGTTTGTTTTTCCAATGGCTGTTTGACAAAAGGCATTAAAGCACGTAACTCCTTTCCGACTTTTGTGATTTGATGTTCATTTTCCTGTCTGTTGATTGCATTGAACTGAGGACGGTTTGCCTGATTTTCCAAGATCCATTCCTTTGCGAATTTGCCGGACTGGATATCAGTGAGTATTTCTTTCATACGTTCCTTTGTCTCTGCATTCACGACACGCGGACCGGATACGAAATCACCCCATTGTGCAGTATCTGAAATAGAGTAACGCATATTTTCTATACCGCCTTCGTACATCAAATCAACAATTAATTTCATTTCATGAAGCACTTCAAAATAAGCCAGCTCCGGCTGATAACCAGCTTCTGTTAATGTTTCAAAACCAGCTTTTATCAAATGCGTCAGCCCGCCGCATAATACTGCCTGCTCACCAAAAAGGTCCGTTTCCGTTTCTTCTTGAAAGCTTGTTACCAAGACGCCTGCCCGTGCAGCACCAATCCCTTTTGCATACTCGAGAGCAATTTGTTCCGCCTGACCGCTGACATCCTGCTGGATTGCGTATAATGCCGGAACACCAGCTCCTTCCTCAAACGTGCGTCTGACCAAATGTCCTGGTCCCTTCGGAGCTACCATGAACACATCTATATCAGATGGCGGCTGGATCTGGCTGAAGTGAATATTGAATCCGTGCGCAAAAGCAATAGCATTTCCAGGCTGCAAATGATCTTTGATGCTTTCGTTATAAACCTTAGTTTGCAATTCATCCGGCAAAAGCATCATCACTACATCAGCTTCAGCGACAGCATCAGCTACTGAATAAACAGCAAAACCATCTTCTTTCGCTTTCTCCTGAGATTTTCCTGGGCGCAATCCGATGACCACATCATATCCGCTGTCACGCAAATTCTGTGCATGTGCATGCCCTTGTGAGCCATAACCTACAACCGCGATTTTTTTACCTTGCAATACACCTGTTTGAATATCGTTATCGTAAAGAACTTTTGTCATGTAAATGACCTCCTGAAATTGTTTTTATTGAAAGCAAGGATACAGCCTTGCAATACAAGCAAATGTTGATGTTTGGTTTATTGCTCATCATATGATCCGCATGGTCTGGTAATCATGATTATTCACACCGTATCAGCTGCTCTCTAAAATTCATCACTGGAGAAAAATAAATCTTCAAATCTGATATTTGATATGCAATATATCGATTGAGAATACATATGCGCGATACCACGAATGTATGAGCAGTTTATTACGTTTGTCGACTTTTCAACGAATTGTTCTGTCGTGTTTTAGCAAGCCGCATATTCTTAAATCGTGTATGCTTTTTGAATATCAGTCACTTGCCGGGGCTGCTGGCCTCGTAAAAAGGCAGTTACACCTGTTCGCGCCAATTCTTTGATCCCATATGGTCTTAACAAGGTAATCAGCGCTTCGACTTTTTCAGGTTTACCTGTCACCTGTATGGTCAGACTGTCTTTGCTGACATCGATGATAGAAGCACGGAATGGTGTGATGATGCTTTGAATCTCTGCTCTGGATTGTCCACTGCCGCCCACCTTGATAAGGGCTAATTCTCTGGCTACAATCGCTTTGTCAGTAATGTCGGAAACCTTCAGTACGTCAATCTGTTTATGAAGCTGTTTAGTAAGCTGCTCCAGCTTCTGCTCGTCGTTAATATGGACGACAAATGTCATTTTGGAGATACCCTCTATTTCTGAAGCCCCGACAGTGATACTTTCGATATTGAACTGCCGCTTGTTCAGCATTCCAGTTATCCGGTTAAGCACACCGCCGCGATTTTGAACGGTTGCGGTTATAATCCGTTTCATTTCTTCACCCCTAACATTTCATGCAATGCTTTGCCAGGCGCTATCATTGGATAAACCTTTTCTTGTTGTGCGACTCTGAAATCTGCGACAACCGGGCCTTCTATAGCAAAAATTTCTGCCAGCGCCTGATCGACATCCTCCTCATGATGTACACATAGTCCACGGATACCGTAGCTTTCGGCAAGTTTTACAAAGTCTGGATTCGCTGTCAGCATCGAAGATGAGTACCTTTCTTCGTAAAAGCTTTCCTGCCACTGCCTAACCATGCCAAGCGCTTCATTATTGACAATGATTACCTTGACTGGCAATTGCAGTTGGCTGACAACTGATAATTCCTGCAACGTCATTTGGAACCCTCCGTCTCCGACAATGGAAACGACCAATTGGTCTGGAGCACCAAGCTGAGCTCCGATCGCTGCTGGGAAGCCAAATCCCATTGTTCCAAGCCCTCCGGATGTAACCCATCGATTCGGTGTTGCAAATTTATAGTACTGGGCCGCCCACATTTGATGCTGTCCGACATCCGTTGTAACAATCGCTTTTCCATCGGTAGCCTGATAGACTTTTTCCATTAGCCACTGCGGCGATACGTACTGTTTTGGTTTTTCATACCAAAACGGATATGTTTCATCATTTGCTTTAACATGTGCACGCCATCCATTTGTATCAGGCAGCTCCTCCACTGTTTCCAGCAGTGCAAGCAATGCCTCCTTTGCGTCAGCGACAACAGGTATATCTGTTGAAACGTTCTTTCCAATTTCTGCTGGATCGACGTCAATATGAGCCACTTTCGCCTTTGGCGCGAAACTCTTCAAGTTCCCTGTTAGACGGTCATCGAACCGGGCACCCACATTGATTAGCAGATCGCATTCCTGGATGGCCATATTCGCTGCATAGGATCCATGCATCCCGCCCATTCCTAGTGATAACTCATGCTCCCCAGGAAAGCTTCCCAAGCCTTGCAACGTCGTGACAACCGGTACCTTACACATGACTGCAAGCTGTTGCAGTTGTTCAGAAGCTTTAGCAAAAACAACACCGGCGCCTGACAGGATTAACGGTCTTTGCGCATTGCCAAGGGCTGCTGCCAACTTGATGATTTGCAGCGGATTGGGATGTTTTGTTGGCTGATATCCCTGCAAGTCGAAATCATCTGATCCCGGTTCATACACGACAGTTTCCGAAATGTTTTTCGGAATATCAACCACCACTGGGCCAGGTCTGCCTGTGTTAGCAATATGAAATGCTTCTTTTACGACTCGCGGAAGATCCCGTGCATCATTCACCTGATAATTGTATTTCGTAATCGGCATGGTGATGCCCATGACATCCGACTCTTGAAAAGCATCTGTGCCAATAACTTGATTGGAAACCTGCCCTGTGAATACAACGAGCGGCAATGAATCCATCATGGCATCCGTGATGCCAGTCACGAGGTTAGTGGCACCAGGCCCTGACGTTGCAAAAACGACACCAGGTTTGCCTGTCACGCGAGCATACCCTTCTGCTGCGTGAATCGATCCTTGCTCATGCCTGGATAAAATATGCTGAAACGGTGCATTACTGCGGTATAAAGCATCGTATATGGGAAGTACCGCTCCGCCTGGGTAACCAAAAATCGTATCCACATTTTCTTCGACCAACAGGTCGATCAACAACTCAGAACCAGTACATGCTTCTTTCACTGCTTGGGGATTTTGCTTTGCTTCACCTTTCACTTTCACATGCCTCCTTGACAATGATATATATTGCTGACAGAAAGTCTTGCTGAAAAACTTCTGTTCCAACCTCATTCATACCGGGCTTTTATGTCCCCTGTTCTTTTAAGTGAATCGTACGCCTTATGATCCAGCAATAGAACCATGGAATCCTCTTTGAATACGTAAGATTCCGTCAATTCAAAAACAGGAAATCCCACTTTTTTTACCAATGCAAAAAGGCTCTATTCGCCCCATACTTATGCATAAATGCAAAGCGGTTGGGGAGAAAAGAGCCAACTTTTCACGGTACCACCCAATTTTACAGTGTATTTGCAGACACTGCCTCATCAAGCCATGAAGGCTTGCTTTGGTAACAGGTACTGAAGGTTTCAGCACCTGGCCGTGCCTATTCGGAAAAAATTCCTTTCAGCAAAGCACTCAGGGATGATGTCGAAATGAGCTGTGTTTCCGGATTTTCACCATCGCCGGATCTCTTTGAACACTGAAACTCTATTTCTTTATTCCCGTCATCGATTTTATTTTTTCAGTTCGTTTCGTCGTTTAAGATTTTAACACCATTTCATCGTATTGACTGAAACTTTTGAAGTATTGATATTGCCGATAATCATATAACGTTTTTAAAGTTTGGTCAATACCTTTTTACAAATTAATTTTCACGTGTATTTCTGCAGTCTGTAACTGTATCCGCTTACATGAGCAATGTGTTAGCAAAGCTTGTGGTTAGAATGTTCATATTACATTTTAATGACATTTATTTATTGCATTCGGTATATCATTTTGACAACTAAAACCTCCCCCGATGGGACAAAATAGCTTTCTGGTAATTTAAGTACATGTGTGCAAAAATTGAGTAAGAATAACTGACATTTTCACTGGATTTAGACATGCATTTGTTTTAAACAAGAAATGCTTATCTTATTATTTCCGGTCAGCCACCAGGGAGGTAACAAATTGGAACGATTACTGGCAATTGGTGATATTCATGGGGAACTATCCCTTTTTGAAACACTACTGAAAAAAGCAGCTTATGATCCCCAAAAAGATCAATTGATTTTAATTGGGGATTATATCGACCGTGGCCCTGACAGTTGCGGCGTTCTGGAGAAAGTGATGGACCTTCATGAAAAAGGTGCTATCGTATTGCGGGGCAATCATGAGGAAATGTTGCTAAGCGCTATGGATGAAAGTTCAGGCTCTTTGGAGCATTGGCTTCGTAATGGGGCATCTGAAACGATTGCTAGCTACATGGGTGATGCCGCTGCAGAGAATGCAGCTGACGTGCTTGCGGATTCAGAAATCTTTAAAAAGCATGTTTGCTTTATCCGAGAACGGGACTACATTTTTCAGACGCCTGACTATTTATTCGTGCATGCAGGCTTGGATCCAAACCAACCATTATCAGAAATGGACAAGCATACTTTTGTCTGGATACGTGAACCGTTCTTCTCGGATTATCGAGGGGAAAAAACAGTTGTATTCGGCCACACGCCAACCGCATACTTACACGGTGACAATGACTGCCATACCGTTTATTTCGGAGATAACCGGATCATCGGCATCGATGGCGGGGCTGTGTTCGGTGGCCAACTCAACTGTTTGGAACTTCCAAGTAAACATGTCTTCAGTGTACATGCATAGCGTAACAAAAGAAAAACTGCCAGATCAAGGTGTTGCATCTGGCAGTTTTTCTTCTGTTCTGTGGGGCTGCCCCCGTTCTTACTGTTATTTAAAATCCGTTACAGCACCTTTTGAAGAGCATGATACGTTATGTGCATACTTGCCAAGGATGCCTTTTTTATACAATGGCGGAGCTGTCCAAGTCGATTTTCTTTTTTCCAGTTCAGCTTCCGATATGTTCATCGAGATTTCCTTGGCATCGGAATCGATGGTCACCTCATCCCCTGCCTGTAGTAATGCGATCGGTCCGCCGACCTGTGCCTCTGGGGCAATATGGCCGACAACAAGCCCATGGGTTCCGCCCGAAAAACGACCGTCAGTCAGCAAAGCGACTTTTTCTCCAAGTCCTTTTCCAACAAGCAGACTGGAAATAGACAGCATCTCCGGCATTCCTGGTCCCCCTTTTGGTCCGACATGACGAATAACAAGCACGTCCCCGCGTTGATCTTGCCAGCTTGAATCGCATCTGCCGCCTCTTTTTCGGTATTGAAAACGCGGGCAGGTCCAGTATGACGGGAAACCTTCACACCGGATACCTTCGCGACTGCACCGTTTGGTGCCAGATTTCCCTTCAAGATAATCAACGGACCGTCTTTTCTTTTAGGCTCGTCCAGCGGCATAATAACCTTTTGCCCTTCCACCAGATCAGGAACTTCAGCAAGATTCTCTGCAACGGTATTTCCTGTGACCGTTAAGCATTCTCCGTGTAAATAACCATTTTCATAAAGCAGTTTCATGACAGCTTGTACACCTCCGGCATGGTGTAGATCCTGCATCACATATTGACCGCTCGGCTTCAAATCAGCTAAGTGCGGAACTTTCTCTTGGATCCGGTTGAAATCGTCGATTGACAAATCCACATCGATAGCATGCGCCATGGCAAGCAGATGTAACACTGCATTTGTCGAACCGCCAAGGGCCATCACAACAGTGATCGCATTTTCAAATGCTTCTTTCGTCATGATATCCTTTGGATAAATACCTTTTTCCAGCAGCTTATAGACTGCCTCGCCCGCTGCAACACAGTCCTCACGTTTTTCCCCTGTTTCAGCCGGATTGGATGCACTTCCTGGCAGGCTCATTCCCATTGCCTCTACAGCCGATGCCATAGTATTAGCAGTATACATGCCTCCGCACGCACCCGCACCAGGGCATGCATGACACTCAATCGCTTTAAGTTCCTTGTCATCGATATCACCATTGTCATGTTTCCCTACACCTTCAAAAACAGAAACAAGATCAATATCTTTGCCATGAAGCGAACCCGGCGCAATCGTCCCGCCATACACAAATATTGCTGGAACTTCACTATTGGCAATCGCGATCAGACAGCCAGGTATATTTTTATCACAGGCGCCGATCGCCACAAGAGCATCCAGGCTTTCTGCCCCGACAACCGTCTCAATCGAATCCGCAATTACATCCCGGCTTGGAAGCGAATACCTCATTCCCTGGGTCCCCATCGAAATACCATCGGATACAGTGATGGTATTGAACATAAAGGGGACTCCTCCCGCATGTCTCGCACCATCTCTCGCTTTCTCCCCTAAATCGTTCAAGTGGATATTGCATGGGGTCACCTCACTCCATGTGCTTGCAATTCCGATCATCGGTTTCTCAAAATCACTATCCTGCAAACCTACTGCACGCAACATGGCCCTGTTTGGCGCTTTTAAATTTCCTTCACTGAACACCTTACTCTTGATACGCAAATCTTTTTTCATTTTAGTCCAACCTTTCTGCCCTTTAAAATGTAATATATTTCCGATATTAACAATTGAAATGTTCTCGTTTGCCATGTGGAAAGCCTTGCATGCCAACTGCATCCACAATGGCGTACGCATCAGCTGATCTGCCGGCTTCCGGCGGCTGAGGCTTCTGTTTGTTTCTTAGTGGTGCGCTTGCCCCACCATGTTGCAAGGATAGGCCCAGAGATATTATGCCAGACGCTGAATATTGCACTGGGAACCGCTGCAATTGGTGCAAAGTAAGCCAGAGCAAGCGTAGAACCGAGGCCGGAATTTTGCATACCGACCTCAATCGAAATGGCCTTCTGATCGTCAAAATTAAGCCGAAGCAGCTTTGCAACAAAAAAACCGACCAGCAAGCCCAAAACATTATGTAACATAACGATGGACAAAATCAGCAAACCAGTTTCGGCGATTGCTGTATTATTGACTGCCACTACTGCTGCGGCAACAGCAACAATACCGACGACAGAAACAAGCGGAAGTGCTTTGACGCTTTTTTCCACTTGCTTTCTAAACAGCAATCGTACGACAATTCCTAACACAATTGGCAGCAGAACAATTTGCACAATCGACATAAACATGGAGCCCGCAGATACCGGCAGCCATTTACTGGCAAAAAGCAATGTCAATGCCGGCGTCAATAACGGTGCAAGCAGCGTGGAAACTGCAGTGATCGTCACCGATAATGCTGTATTTCCTTTCGCTAAAAAAGTCATAACATTGGAGGCAGTTCCGCCCGGACAACAGCCGACAAGAATAACCCCAACTGCTACTTCTGCCGGTAATTGAAATGCAGTAGCCAAACCGAATGCAAGCAGCGGCATGATAGTGTATTGAGATATGACCCCGACCAGCACGCTTTTTGGCATTTTGATAATTCCTTTGAAATCATCGATTGACAAAGTGAGCCCCATTCCAAACATAATGATACCAAGCAACAGGGAAATATGTGGTGCGATCCACGTGAACCCGCTTGGCATGAAATATGCCCAAATAGCGAAGAGGATTACCCAAATGGCAAATGTGTTTCCTGTAAAAGCGCTGACTTTTTCTATCGTTTTCATTTTAATCCTCCTTGTGGCAATTTCTAAAGATTTTATACCTTATTATTTGAAAAATCAAGATGTTTTCTGAAATTAGTTTTTTCTTACATGTAAAACAACTGCGTAATTTTTCTTGGTTTGAGCCTTGTTTACCGGCATTTTATGTCAAATTGTCTTCCGTTAAAAAGCGAGAGTTTTCACATAAAACTGAAATAGTGAGCAATTGGGCTTGCACTCGCTAAAAAAAAGGATTATCATTGGTTACAAATTTTACAACAAGAGGGGATAGGAAAATGGATGAAGAAATGAGAGTATCCGTAAGCATGTGTGAAAACCACAAACAAAAGCCATCGACACAAGAACTGATATTTGGCCGTTCATTCACAGATCATATGTTCATCATGGATTTTTCCGATGAACTTGCATGGCACAATCCAAGGATCGTACCATACCAGCCTATATCCATCGCCCCATCTGCAATGGTATTTCATTACGGACAGAGCGTGTTTGAAGGGATGAAAGCTTATTTGAACCAGGAGGGAGAAGTACAGCTTTTCCGCCCGCAGAAAAATCTGCGTCGAATGAACCGCTCCAATGATCGTTTATGTATTCCAGAAATCGATGAAGCTTTTGTATTGAAGGCAATTAAGCAGCTTGTAGAACTGGAGAAAGAATGGGTTCCAAATGCGGAGGGAACATCGCTGTATATACGTCCGTTCATTATTTCAACAGAGCCCTTCCTCGGTGTCGCACCATCACGCCGTTATCAGTTATATGTAATTTTGTCGCCAGTGGGGGCTTATTACAAAGAAGGGATTAACCCTGTCAGTATCTTGGTTGAAAATGAATATGTGCGGGCAGTGGCTGGCGGGACCGGCGAAGCAAAAACCGGCGGAAATTATGCCTCCAGTTTAAAAGCACAAGAGATTGCTGCGAAAGACGGCTACTCTCAAGTTCTGTGGCTCGACGGCATTGAAAAGAAATATATCGAAGAAGTGGGCAGTATGAATGTATTTTTTAAGATTGACGGGGAAATTGTTACCCCTGCACTGAATGGGAGTATTTTGAGCGGTGTAACACGAGATTCCGTCATTCAATTGCTTAAACATTGGAATTTGCCTGTCACTGAACGGAAAATCTCCATGGAGGAATTATACGATGCACAGCAGGCTGGACGGTTAGAGGAAGCCTTTGGAACTGGTACTGCAGCGGTGATTTCGCCTATCGGAAAATTTGCGTGGAACGAGAAGCAATTTACTGTCAATGACGGTACGACAGGACCAATTGCCAAGCGCCTTTACGATACATTAACAGGTATCCAGTATGGGCAAATGGATGATCCATTTGGCTGGATTGAAAAGGTGACCGAAAAAGAAAACATTCATGCATGATTTTTTTAAACTACAAGGAAACAATAAACGGTCTTATCACTCTTTTTCTAATTGTACACCAGCAGATAACAGATGGCATACGCCATCTGTTATTTTATTTCCCTTTAAATCTAGCGGCCTTCTTGCATTTCCCATTCATGAATCTCAAAATCTCTCGCACCGCTAACAACATAAGGATCTTCTAAAACAATAGATGTTATGTCAGCAATATCATTCCCTTGGTAAATCACCATGCCGCCCCATCCATCGACAAAACGCCCTTTGACGAAGACATGCCCTTTCTCACCTTGTTCTTTCAAGAATGCCAGATGATCCGGCCGGTATTGTGCGCTTTTTTCTTCATCCTTCATCGGTAAAAACACTGCAAAATATTTCATCAACAATTTCCTCCCCCGCTAATATAACTCTATTATGGCATAGCCGGGAAAATTCCGTCCACAGAATAGGGAAATCATAACTGTTACAGTTGAACAGCGTACACTAAAAATATTTTAAAAGAAATTACAAATGAGATGCGATATTGATAGAAAAACAGAAAATGCCTAAAACAGTGATGACCCCGCCTATTGTCGCAGTGATGAAGAAAAATCCGCCAGCGCCGAGGATAGCAAATGCAATACTGAGCATCATGATTGGCAATCCGATATTATGAAGCCAAAAATGAAAATGAGCTAATTTCGTCTTTGCCAGGTTAGGAAAGATTTGATAGATAATACCCGCAAGCGCAAGCGACACCCAGCCAAGCAAATTCAAATGGACGTGGATCGTAGCCAAATCAAAAATATGTACTGCTGACATATAAAGTCCAAATGAAACACCGAGAGCAAAGTAAATAACCGATATCTTGATCAGCGTTTTTCCCACATTCTCCCTCCTTTGCATCTATTTATTTTATGCGAAGGGGCTTGGCCGACATGCTTTTTTTAAGCCAGGAGGTTCAGGGGAGATTTTTAAAGTGAAAGCAAAAAAGCCAAGACGTTGGCAAAACTCGAAAACATTTCTTTCCAGTTTTTCCAATTGTCTTAGCTGTTGTGATCATGGCCAACATACAATCAATATACGTTGAAAGGAGAATGCTTTTAGTTATTTTTCATCATAGCTGTCAGGATTTGTTCCACTTCGGTCATTCCTATTCAATGCATCGATGGCCCGCATATCTTCATCAGATAGGGAAAAATCGAACACATCCGCATTTTCCCTGATTCTATCAGCATGAATAGATTTAGGTATGGTTACCACATGGTTTTGCAAATCCCATCGTAAAATTACCTGAGCAATGGTTTTTTGATATTTTTCCCCTATTTCAGCCAATACTTGATTTTCAAAAAGCTGTCCCCGTTTCAATGGTGACCAAGCTTCCAGCTGGATATTTTGCCTTTCACAGAAAGATTTTAATGGTTGCTGTGTCAAGTGCGGATGATATTCCACTTGATTAACCATCGGCTTAACTTCTGCACCAGCCATCAGATTTTCCAGGTGATGCACATGAAAATTGCTGACACCGATCGCTCTGACCTTTTTGTCTCTATATAACTTTTCCAAAGCTCGCCAAGTATCTTTATAGCGTCCTTTGACAGGCCAATGTATCAGATACAAATCCAAATAATCAAGTCCTAATTTTTCCAGGCTGTCAGAAAAAGCTTGCAACGTCTTTTCATAACCCTGCTGGTCATTCCAAACCTTAGAAGTGACAAACAATTTTTCTCTAGGAATTCCCGCCTGTCTGATTCCTTCACCGACACCGATTTCATTTTGATAAAAAGAAGCAGTATCGATACTTCTGTATCCATATGAGATTGCTGTACGAACGGCATCTGTGGCAGTTCTGCCATCCTCTACTTTGTAAACCCCAAGCCCAAACCATGGCATCTTCACACCATTCGACAGAGTAGTTGTGTCATCCAACTGTTTCATCCAAACACCTCCTTTACTGAACTTTTATCCATCATATACCAGATGGAGGTGCACAAGCATGTGTTTTGCTTATAACTTGCCATTAACAATGGTTATCATATGACACGTTTACCGCTTCTGCCGGCAGTAAGAATTCCAGATATAGAAAATGTCCGCACTTTTTTCCTCCAAAAACAGTACGCAGTGATATAATTATTTTTTACTTCAAGTACACGAATATATCGCTCTGTAATATGGCCATCTCCGTCAACATAATAAATCAAAAGCGTCTGGGCCGTCTTCATTGCCTGAACCAATTGTTTTTTCAAAAAGCGAACCCTCCTAAGAAACATTTGTTCTCATTTTATCCGAAACAAATCAGCACATCAAGAACATTTGTTCCGTAAAATATTGCATATTTTTCTACAAATTGGGTATTTACATAAAGAATAGGTCCATGTTTGAACTTTGTGAGGACGTTGAATATCCAGTACTAAAGAACGGCTTTTACAGTCTGGAACAAACAAAGTATATTCCTCTGACTCAAACAACTTTATTTTATAAACAGACCTTTGGAATACTTTCAATAAGGAGCCATCAAATGATTCGAATTGCCGCCGTGACCGAAAATAACCAACTCATTTTGAATTTGACATTGGATACATTGCATCTCTCCAACTACAGCTGGTGCTGGATTGATTATAACGACCCAACAGCCGCAGAAATCAGATTGCTATCGACAAAGCTGCACTTCCATCCACTGGCAATCGAGGACTGTACTCACGGGAATCAACGTCCCAAGCTTGATTATTATGATGACTTTTCATTTTTTGTCACGCATACAGCCGCAACCGCAAGCAGCCAGGAAAATCAAATCAATTTTTTTCTTGCTGAAAAATGTATTGTTTCCTATCACAAGCAAGATTTAGAAGAAATCAATCAGGTTTGGAAGCAGCTTAGTCTGGATGAGAATGCAGAGGCATGGGATAAATACCGAATATTTTATGAAGTGATGGATAATGTGGTAGACAACTTTTTCCCTGTCATCTCCAGTTTGGAAGAGCAAATCAATGAAGTAGAAGAAAATACGGAAAACAACACAATGGATGTTCTGCTGGACAGGCTATTCGACCTGCGTCATCAACTGCTTGAGCTACGGCACAGCGTCAATCCAGTCAGGGACTTGTTTTACCGTATCGTCAATTCACACCATTTAAAAGGAATTCAGGAACGCAGAGAATATTTTGTAGATATTTATGATCATTTACTAAAAATATCGCAATTGGTCGATTCCAATCGGGAAATAACGAGTGATATCCGTGAAAGCTTTATCTCCAGAAATTCCTATCAGCAAAACAAGGTCATTCAAATGCTGACCATTGTCACATTCATTTTCGCACCATTGACATTCATCGCAGGAATCTATGGAATGAACTTTACCAATATGCCTGAACTAAAATGGCATTATGGCTATCCACTTATCATGGGATTCATGCTGCTGATCACCATCGGTATGGTGCTGTGGTTTAAGAAAAAAGGCTGGTGGTAATACCCCAGCCTCCAAAGACAGACTTGCAATTCCGTGATGACCGCCGGGAATCGAGGCGCTTTCAAGCGAACATGCAATACACAAGAAAAAATCCTTGCGAATGATTTCCGCAAAAACCACCAATGCCTGTACCCTCCTATTTTACGGCAGCACTTTCCCCGGATTCAATATCCCGTTGGGATCCAGCGCCTGTTTCAATTTGCGCATCACAAGCAGCGCATCCCCATGCTCTTTCTCCTGATATTTTTTCTTGCCGACGCCGACACTGTGCTCACCTGTACAAGTGCCGCCTCTTTCCAAAGCATAAGTAACGATATGTTCATTCACCTTGTCGGCTTGCTGTAAATCTTCTCTATTTTCAGGGTCAACCATCAATATGATATGATAGTTTCCATCCCCGACATGCCCAACGATACCTCCTGGCAACCCGGAAGCTTCCACTGCTTTTCGTGCATCTCTGATGGCCCCAGACATTTCTGAAATTGGCACACAAACATCTGTCACCATTTGTTTTTTGCCTTGATGGTTATGAATATAAGCGTATGCGACATGATGCCGGGCTTCCCATAGTCTGTTCATCGCTGCAGTATCTGATTCAAAATGAAGCGCACTGCAATGGTGGTCGTCCATAAGTTCTTTCGTTAAAGCAACATCTTGCTTTAGTCCTTCCTTGTTTCCATGAAATTCAAGAAATAATGTCGGTCCTTCCGGATAGTCTGTTTCACTATATCGATTGATTTGTTTCATTGATTCCTCATCGACCAGCTCGACCCGTGCAATCGGAATACCAGCTTGCAGCAAGGAAATGACAGCCTGCACACTTTCATCAAGTGTCTGAAAAGAAGCTCTTGCTGCCAAAGTATGCTCACTTATACCATGGATGCGCAGCGTCAACTCTGTAAAAATTCCAAGCGTTCCTTCCGAACCAACAAATAACCCGTTCAGGTTGTATCCCGATGAAGATTTTGCTGCGAGACTGCCTGTATGGATTACCATGCCATCAGCTAAGACCACTTCCATATCACGGACCTGATCGCGCATGATACCATATCTGACTGCTGAGGTCCCACTGGCATTGGTTGCCGCCATCCCCCCCAGTGTTGCATCCGCTCCAGGATCCACGGAAAAGAACATGCCATATTTTTTCAATTCCTTATTTAATTGTGATCTTGTTACCCCAGGCTGTACGGTTACAAGAAAATCATTTTCCCGTAAAGTAATTATATTGTTCATCAAAGAAAAATCGAGTGATATTCCTCCTGAATAGGGAATGATATTCCCCTCCAAGCTGGAACCATAGCCGAAAGGAACGACTGGCATTTGATGCCTGGCAGCCAGCTTCATGATTTCACTCACCTCAGCAGTTGATGCCGGAAAAACGACTGCTTCAGGCAAACATGGCTGGTGATAAGATTCATCCCGGCTATGCTGTTCGAGAAGTGTCTGGTTTTTGCTTATTTGCTTTTTGGGAATAATTTGATTCAATTCTTCGAAAAATGTCATTTCATAACCCCTCCGTCTGTTTATACTAACATTTCGAATAATTACAAGGAAACGATAATAACTAAGCTATCAAATAAGCTATCAAAAATTCATGCCGAGCACCGCAAACCAGCAATATTTATGATATACTAAAATCACTGGTATGAATTTTTTACATACCTTCTGAAGGGAGAAATTGACCATGCTTTCCAACATTGGCGTTCCAGGTCTCATTCTTATCCTGATCGTTGCACTGATTGTTTTCGGACCAAGCAAGCTTCCTGAAATCGGCAAGTCTTTCGGACAAGCCTTGTCTGCGTTCAAAAAATCAGCCAGTGAGATGATGAATGAAGACGATAACAAAAAAGACAATGAAACGAAATAAAATGAATGAACGCTGACATCCCCGTTCTGTTTGATGCGTGTGTCAGTGTTTTTTTAAAATATGCTTTTTTGCAAATTATGCAACATTTGGTTTCCAATAAAAATAATCCTGCTCTTGGACATATTTTGATATAATATAATAAAAATGGTTAAAGAGGGAATGCATAATGTCTATTACTTTAAAGAATTTCTTTATCGGCCTCTCGCAAAATCAAATTTTAAACAACATGGCCAAAAAATATGGTTTGAAGCTTGGAGCACAATCAGTTGTGGCGGGCACAAATATTGATGAAATGATTGAAAGCGTTTCAGAATTGAATACACATGGCATCTCAGCTACCATCGACAACCTTGGTGAGTTTGTTACAGAAAAAAAAGATGCTACTGACGCAAAAAATCAGATTCTTCATGTCATTGAGGCTATTCATGCCAACAATGTAAACGCACACATTTCTGTTAAGGCGACACAGCTCGGCTTGGATATCGATGAGGATTTCTGTTTTGAAAACATTAAAGAAATCGTATCCAAAGCGAGTAAGTACGACATTTTTATCAATTTTGACCAGGAAGATTACAGTCATCTTGCTCCGACATTCCGTCTGCTTGATGTGTTAAGCAAAGACTATGACAATATTGGAACCGTCATCCAGTCTTATTTCTATGAATCTATGGATAACATTGAGAGATATAAGGATTACCGTTTACGTATCGTCAAAGGTGCTTACAAAGAACCTGAAGAATTGGCTTTTCAAGATAAAAAAGATATTGATGAAAACTATTTAAAGCTGATTGAGTATCATTTGCAGCACGGCAAGTTCACATCGATCGCAACCCATGACCATCACGTCATCAATCATGTAAAACAATTTGTGAAAGCGCATGATATTCCTGCTGATCAATTTGAATTTCAGATGCTATACGGCTTCCGCAAAGATTTGCAATATGAGCTGGCAAAAGAAGGATATAACTTCTGCACCTATGTACCTTTTGGAAACGACTGGTACGCTTATTTTATGCGCCGTCTGGCAGAACGTCCACAAAACATGAACCTGATGTTGAAGCAAGTCTTTAATAAAAAAACAAATACACTAGTTGGTATCGGTGCTGGTGCCTTCCTGTTGGGCAGGCTCAGCAAACGTAAAAAATAATTCGTAAGCTGTCAAAAGGAACGTCAGGGTTTTATCAAACAAACCCTGACGTTCCTTAACTAATGCATATGATAAGCTGCGTTTCAAAGGATGTGCCGCAGCCTTTGCCCCACTTTATATCAAATTGATTTCCTGTACCGAATTCTAATATGACGGGGTGTGCACTATCATTGATTTGTGAATGACAAGAAATGTAATGTTAACCGATCAACATCACTTACTATTGCCATTTCTGATCTCATCCTTTGCTTCTCTGCTCTTCTTGCGGACCTCATTCCGATGATCAAGGCCATTTTTACGGAGGTTGTTCCTGAAATCCAATGCTGTTTGACGTGCATAGTTTCTTAAAGCCAACCCTCTTTTTCGAGCCTTGTCTCGTACGGTATAGCCCTTGACATCAAATTTTTCCTCTATATATCCTGATAAATGAATCAGATTGTTTTCTTCTTCCTGCGCCTGATTCACCATTTCATTTTCTTGCGAATGAAGTGCATTCAAGCGGTCTACTTCAGAACTGTTTATATCATTAAGATTTTCGACTTCCCAACTATTCCATTCATTCAACAGTTCGGTTTTTTCCTGTGTGAAATAATTTTCAAGCTCCTGTTTTGTACGGACAGTCGTATACGCTCCATTACCCGCTTCTGATACTTTTTTCAGCGCCTTCTGTCCCGCATCATCCACATCGAAACCAATGATGTTGACTACTGCCTGTATATCGGATTCATGCAATTTTTTGGCTTCTTGGACCGGGTCTCCTCCACACGTCTCCACCCCATCACTGACTACGTAAACGATATTTTCCACATTGTTTCCTGTCTCATTTTTCAGATCATTACCAGCATCTCGAATAGATGCGGCAAGAGGGGTCCAACCCGCCGGCGAGAATTTGGCCAATGCTTTTTTCATCTTCTTCTTATCGTAAGCTGACAAGGCATAGACTTCTTCCGAGCTTTTACATGATTTTGCTTTATCAGCATTGCTTCCAGTACCTTTATGCCCATATGCCCGCAATGAAACATGCACGCCTTCTGGCAGCTTGCTTAAAAAATCATTCACAGCTTCCTTCGCTGTATCCATCATTGTCCTGCCCCCGATTTTAGCCCCCATACTTCCACTGGCATCAAATAATATGGTTACATTAACCTGAGCACCATTCTGTTTCCCGGCTGGTCCAGTACTTTCTTCAGGAGTGGCTGAATTGCCGGCATAAGATGTGTCTACCTGGCTGAAAAATGCATGATAAGGCCGATAATCTTCAGCAACCAGTGCGAGCGTACGATAATAATAATCTTCCGCTTCCTTCCCTGGAGGAAAACGATCGATTTGTTTTTTCACTTCCTCAACATCATATTGATCCCCGCTGAATTCCCCCGGTTCTGCCTGCATCATTGCGACAGGATCTGTTTCTTTATATTTCTGCAGCTCTTTTTGTTCCTCTGCCGCTTTTCTTTCTGCGTCTGCAGCTTTTGCTTTGGCTTCTTCCATTTCAGCCGTACGATCTTCTGCTTTTTCCGCTGTTTTAGATTGTTTGTCAGCTTCAAGTGTTCCTTTTCCGTTCGAGCAGCCGGTCATCACTAAGAATACCACCAACAACATGAACAGCAATCTTTTTCTCATTACCATGTTTTTCCTCCAATTAACCTGTTTATCATCATTATTATAGGAATCATTTGAAAATTAAGCAAGAAAATATACTACGCTCCAAATCTGTGTCAAGAATTTGGAGCCAAAATACTTTCAAAAATATAAAACAACTCCGTATAATGGCACTATATCGTTCTAAATCTGTCAACTGTATGGAGATGAATACCTTAGAATTATTCTGTTCGTTGATTTTTTATTTCACGATTTATATTTTCAGGTAAGGGTGGGAAAACAATGGATTTCGATTTACAGCCAATTGGGGATAATGCAGTCATGGTTTCATTCGGAAACCAGATGGATATGTTGATCCACGAACAGGTACGTAAGCTTTCCGCACATCTTTCTGCAAATACTTTTGATTGGTTAACAGCATTCGTTCCGGCATATACCAATATAACTATTTTCTACGAACCACTGACGATCATGAAACATGTAACGAACACCTCACCTTATGATGAGATATGCCAGAGAATCTCATCTATCGTACAACAACTGCAAATGGAATCAGCCGAAGCTTCAAATATTATTGAAATTCCTGTCTGTTATGGTGGAAAACATGGTCCGGATCTTTCTTACGTCGCAGAAAAAAACCATCTTTCTGAAGACGAAGTAATTGCTATCCATAGCAAGGCAGAATATCTCGTTTACATGATCGGCTTTGCCCCCGGTTTTCCGTATATTGGAGGGATGTCATCAGCGATCGGTACACCAAGAAAGGTAACGCCACGGTTGAAAATACCAGCAGGTTCCGTTGGTATTGCAGACAAGCAGACTGGTATCTATCCAATTGCCTCCCCCGGCGGCTGGCAAATCATCGGGCAAACACCCAAATCATTATTCATCCCCGACGCTGCACAGCCAAGCTTGTTAAAAGCTGGGGACAAAATCTGCTTTAAGCCAATAGACGAAGAGACATTCCTGGAATGGAGGGAAATGCATGATTCTCATTAAAAAACCAGGCCTGCTTACAACCGTTCAAGATCAGGGCAGATATGGATTTCAGCATAATGGTGTCGTCACAAGCGGTGTGATGGATCGAATTTCATCTCAATTGGCTAACTGGCTTGCCGGGAACCACGCCAATGAGGCTGTCCTGGAAATTACGATGATTGGTCCCGTGCTCACTTTCTTAGACGAGGCACTAGTAGCCATTTGTGGTGCCGATCTTTCTCCGGAAATAGACGAAAAAAAAGTGAGAAACGGACGAACAATCTTTGTAAAAAAAGGCGCGGTGCTGCGTTTTGGAGAATGTAAAGCGGGGTGCCGCGCTTATTTAGCTATTTCTGGAGGATGCCATGTTCCTGAAGTTCTCCATAGCAAGTCGACTTACTTGCTGGCAAAAATTGGCGGCTATCATGGAAGACCACTGCAAAAAAATGATCAGTTGAAAACAGGCAAGCCATCAGGAGCAGCGCAGCAAATGCTCCAATCTCTTCAAGAAAAAATTTGTTGCAAACAACATTTTTTGGAACTACCATGGTCTCTCAACCCCAGTTTCAGCCCAGTTCTGGAAAGCGCAGAGAAGAAACCGCTAAAGATCCGTATATTAAAAGGCAAGCATTTTTACTGGTTTAACAAAGTTACCAGAGAAACATTTTTCCAAAGTTCCTTTCAGTTATCCAGCCAATCGGACAGAATGGGATATAGATTACAGGGGGCGGAGCTGGTCTGCAATCAAAATAGTGAATTGCTCTCCGAAGCGGTAAGATTTGGCACAATTCAGGTTCCTGGAGATGGGAATCCAATCGTCTTGATGGCAGATAGCCAAACAACTGGTGGTTACCCGAAAATCGCCGAGACAGCCAGCATTGATTTGCCTGCTCTTGCTCAAGCGAAGCCGGGAGACAGACTCGTATTCACCGAAATATCACTTACAGAAGCACATCGGCTTTTATGGGAAAGAGAAGAACGAATGAAAATCGCTGCATATCAAATTAAAAAACATTTTAACAGGTAATTTTTATCACGCAACGGTTTATATCAGCTAAGGCACTGTTTTAGGAAAGCTGTACCTTTTGCAATAATCAAACGAATAAACAACAAATCCATCTTAAAGGAGCTGATTGACATGTACCGTATTGATTTAAATTGCGATTTAGGCGAAAGCTTCGGTGCATATACAAAAGGAAATGACGAGGAAATTTTAAAATATGTTTCTTCCGCCAACATCGCTTGCGGCTTTCATGCAGGAGATCCAGTGATCATCAGAGAAACCGTCAAAAAAGCAATTTCCAGGGGCGCCGCTATCGGAGCACATCCCTCTACACCAGATCTGGTCGGTTTCGGACGGAGAAATATGGATATTTCTCCCGAAGAAGTGTATGCTGCCGTCTTATATCAAGTCGGTGCTGTACAAGGATTTGTCCAAGCTGAAGGCAGTGTCCTGCATCATGTCAAACCGCATGGTGCGCTTTACAACATGGCTGCAAAAAACTCGGCATTAGCAGAAGCTATTGCCCTGGCCGTTTACCGTGTAAATCCGGAACTCATACTATATGGGCTGGCAGGCAGTGAGCTGATAGCTGCTGGTAAAAAACTCGGCATGCCGACCGCAAGTGAAGTTTTTGCAGACCGGACATATCAAGACGACGGCTCCCTAACACCTCGAACAGAGGCAAACGCGCTGCTCACTGATAACGGCCAAGCTGCGGGACAAGTTATCCGAATGATCCAAGAGGGTAAAGTCGCTTCTCTCTCTGGTAATGATGTTACGATAGAGGCAGAAACAGTTTGCATACATGGTGATGGACCCCACGCGTTGGCGTTTGCCAAAACTATTCATCAACGTCTGTTGGAGAAAGGAATTCAGGTAGGATCTATTGATTAGGATGGTTGTCTTAATGGAATTGAAAAGAATACGTACTTCTTCAGGATGCAGGCGCATAAAAAAGGGCCGCCATACTGGGCGGGCCACTCTCTTCAATTCCATTCGATAAGACACTATTGCAGCTGCTGCAAGATTTCTTTTTCTTTCTTGATGATTTTATTGACCTTTCGTTCAGATCCTCCGGCCCATTTCACATTCAAATAAGCCTCCACAACTTTTTTAGCGAGTTCAGTTCCAATTATTTGTGCACCCATCGTGATGATTTGGGCAGCATTACTTAACTGAGCTCTTTCCGCTGAATAAGTGTCATGACAAAGCGCGGCGCGAATCCCTGGGTACTTTCCTGCTGCGATAGCGACTCCTATACCCGTACCGCAAATAAGTATTCCTCGATCCAGCTTTTCCTCACTGATTGCCTGTGCAACCTCAAATGCCACATCAGGGTAGTCCACAGCATCACAGGATGAACATCCATAATCGACAATCTCGTGTTCCATGCCAGCCAGGAACTTCTTGATATCCTCTTTTAAATAAAAGCCATTGTGATCGCTTCCGATGCCTATTTTCATAGTTTGCAGTACCTCCTAATGATGTAACTTGCTTCAAATGCATCACCGAATATTAAGTCATGCCCCTCTAGTGACGGCCAAAAAATGTTTTATGATGATTGCCTCCATCAGGGTATTATGAAGGACCTTAAATTTCGCTTGCAGATCATTTGAATCATTTGAAGCTATGTCTATGGGGCAATTGTTCCTCTACTTCAACAAATTGATAATGCTTTTCTGGTACATTCGTTGTATAAAAAGACTGTACCCTTACTTTATGTTCATCCCCGGGAATCAACCCCCGTAACAAAATACCATCAGTAATACCTGTGGCTGCAAAGAAACAATTGTCACTGGCTACCAAGTCCTCCAGAAGCAGCATCCTATCTGGCTCACTTATCCCCATATCAAGACATCTTTGTCTTTGTATTTCATTTTTAGGGAGCAGCTTTCCCTGGAAATCACCGCCTAAGATCCGCAATGCTACTGCCCCAATAACACCTTCAGGGGCGCCGCCCACACCTGCGACCATATCGATGTCTATTTCATCAAGGCATGTAGCCACAGCTAAAGTGATATCTACATCCGAAAACAGCACAACTTCAGCTCCAGTTCTCTGAACAGCCATCATGAGTTCCGCGTGTCTTGGCCGTTTCTGTACAGCGACTCGCAACTCTGTAATTTTCTTGCCATTAGCTGCTGCAACAGCTTTTAAGTTATCCCCTATTGGCACTTCTAAAGAAATTTTCCCTTTTGCTTTTGGTCCCACAGCGATTTTTTCCATGTACATATCAGGCGCATGAAGTAAGCTGCCGGAATCTGCTGCGGCGATAACCGTGATGGCGTTACCTTTTCCAGCTGCAACTAAAGCAGTGCCATCGATAGGATCGACAGCAATATCTATTTCAGGCCCAGACCCGGTTCCTACCTTTTCACCAATAAACAGCATCGGTGCCTCATCCATTTCTCCTTCGCCGATTTTTATTTCACCCGTAAAATCAATCAGATTCAAATGATTTCTTAATGCTTCTGTTGCCGCAGCATCTGCAGGATTTTTCCTCTGCTTTCCGACCCATGGATATGCGGCAACAGCAGCCTGCTGGGTTGCTTTCACAAATTCGGTGGCAAGTTCTGACATACACAACCTCCAATGATCCTTCCTGTTAGCTTGCATTCGCTATTTTCGTATCCAAGTATGCAGAGAAAGACGATAACAACAAAAATGCTGATGTCGCTCCCGGGTCCTGGGTCCCTGCTGAACGCTCTCCCAAACGACTGGAGCGTCCAAGCTTGGATGTTAAGGCAATGGTAGACTGCATACCTGTTTCCCCAGCTGCAACGGCTGCCTCAAATGCTCGTTGAAAATTTTGCTCCTGCTGCCAGCTTTCCTCCAAGGCTTCTCGGGCTGGTTCCAATGTATCAACCATGGTTTTATCCCCGATTTCGGCCTGTCCACGTTCCTTGACACCGTGACAAAAGGCACACCAAAATTCATACAGTTGCTCCTCATTGACAGCCACTTTTCCTTTCAATATTTTTCCACCGCGCATCAATGCGGTAGCATACAAAGGACCAACGGATGAGCCAACTGCGTTCAAGAATGTTTTGCCAACTTGGATACAGAGTTTCCCGCAATCTGCTTCCTCACCCAGGGTGCTGTCTAATTGTGCCAAAACTGCCTGCCAGCCAATAGACATTGTCACACCATGGTCCCCGTCTCCCAATTTCCGATCAAGTTCACATAGATAATCCTTTTGTTTTTCCATCAAATCAGCCACTGATTGAAAATATGTTATAAAATCTCCTGCTGAAAATTCCATCTTCTATCCTCCTTATTTCTGCACAAACATTGGACAGTCGACCGGATGGTCAACGAATTTCTTCAATTCTTCGTCTAGCTTCATCAACGTGATACTGCAGCCGCCCATCTCCAGTGAAGTGATATAATCACCAACGTATGAACGGTATATATGAATACCTCTGTCTGTTAACAGCTGTTCTACCTTTCTGTAAATGATATACAATTCCATTCTTGGGGTAGACCCTAATCCATTAACAAGAACTGCAACTTCATTTTTGCTCTCTAATGGCATATCTTTCAAAATGTCATTGACAAGACGTTCTGCAACCTTATCGGCTGTGGCTACAGGACTCTTTTCGATTCCCGGCTCGCCATGGTGACCAAGCCCGACTTCCATTTCTTCATCAGCTAACTCAAAGCTTGGTTTACCCGTTTGCGGCAAAGAACATGGTGATAGCCCCACTCCCATAGAACGTGTGTAATCATTCGCCTTTCTGGCTACTCTTGCAACCTCCTGCAAATCATATCCGTCATCTGCTGCTGCACCAGCCGCCTTATACACAAAAAATTCTCCAGCAATGCCGCGGCGTTTTTCCTTTTCCTCTTTTGAGGCTGAAGCGACATCATCCGTAGTCACGACCATTTCTACAGCAATATCTTCTTCCAGGTCAGCCATTTCAGCTGCCATACCAAAATTCATGACATCTCCGGCATAATTACCGTATAAATAAACAACACCTGCTCCCTTATGAATTGCCTTTGTCACTTCCAGAATGGGGTCTGGCGGCGGGGAAGCAAATATATTTCCTACAGCCACGCCATCTGCCATCCCGGAACCGACATATCCCATGAATGCGGGCTCATGGCCGGAGCCTCCCCCTATCAAAATGCCGACTTTATCGGCTGCCGTATTCTTGGCAGTGACCAGTGCACGATCATTTTCTGAAAGTCGTTTGATATGGTTTGGATGGGCTTTCACATAGCCTTCAATCATTTCTTCCACGACAAATTTCGGATCATTTATCAGTTTCTTCATACAAACCTACCTCTCTATCCATCTCTCTGCAGTATATTCTCCTTGCGGGTTGACACATCATTAACTGGAAACACTTGATCCCATCTTATCAGCAAGCACCTTTCCAGATTCTTTTTTTTCGTTTGGCAAGGTGAGAAATTTCGTCATGAATGCACCAATGAAATAGATGCCTGCCAGGATCCAAATGATGCCCGTATTACCAACCCAATCGAAGAACAGTGCGACCAGAGCCGGACCTACAAACACACATAATCCAGCGCCTAAATTCAAAATGGACATTGCTGCTCCTTTATCCGTTTGTACCAGGGACGGTACAAGAGCAGAAAGTGGCACATAACCAGCCAGGCAAGCACCCCATAGAATCCCAATAATTGAAATGACAGTTAGATTTCCACCAAAAACCTGTGGTGCATAAAATAGCATTAATGTGAAGATACCGCAGCCTACTCCGCCAAACCACATAATGGTATTACGCCATCCGAATTTATCACCAACAAAACCGAATATTAAATTGAAAGCAATATTGGAGATAAAAATAGTACCCCAAATATTAAGCCAAACAGTGGTTTCAATGCCGAATTTTGTCAGATAGATTGGCAGAAACAAGGGAAAAGCATATTGTGCTGCCTGGTTAATCACGCGGACAATTCCAGCGATTCCCACTTTTGGTTCCGTTTTAACAATAGTTATTCCTTTGATCAGTTCTTTTAATTTCGAGGATGCCTCTGTATTCGCATGAGCATTTTTTTCAATTTGATCGCGATTGACACCTATGGCTAGAAAAGCGCCGAGTGTCACCCAAACCAGTGCACTCCATAATGTGTTGATATGTCCCAGATGGGCGAGAGCCCAGCTGGAATAATAAGCACCAAGGACACTTAGCCCCCCAGTAAAAACAAACCAGAACCAGCCAACTGCTTTTCCCAATTGGTGCTGTGGCGTGCGGTATGCTATCCAGACCAAAAAAGAATAAGCAAACAACGGATACCCAAATCCCCTTAAAGCATATGTAGGTATCATAAGTCCGTAATTCAATTCTGGTATCGCAAAACCGACAAACCCAATCGTTCCTACAACATACATCAACCAGCCTATCAACATTGCCTTTCTCGGCCCGATGGCCTCCACAAGCACACCGGAAAACCAAGCTGATATCGCTATTGTCACCCCGTATGCTGTGGTCAGCAATGCTGCTTCTCTTACACTTAAACCGTTATCAACCAAATATGGACTAAGCCAGCCAAGCTCTAACCCGTCTCCCATCATGAAAATCAAAACCCCGACATATCCCCAGACAAGATGGGCAGGAATACCAATCCTGTCAAGTAAGCTTGCGTCTTTTGCCACCATTTTTCCAGCTCCCTTTTGATCGATTAAGGTATCAAAACTATTTTCAAAGATTTGTCTCCTTTTTTCATCAAATCGAATCCTTTTTCATAGTCTTCTAATTTCAACTGGTGGGTTACCACTCCCTCGGTCGGCAGCTCCCCTTTTGCAATCCCATCGATAACCAAATCGTAGCAATATGGACCCAGATGTGAGCCAAGCAGATCAAGCTCCTTACGGTCACTGATAATGCTCCAATCCACTGATACCGGTTCACCGAATACGCTGAATTCGACAAAGCGGCCAAGTTTTCGAATCATTCCAAGGCCCTGTTCAACTGATTTAGGGTGTCCAGTCGCTTCGATGTAAATATCGCAGCCGTATCCATCTGTCATGGCTTTGATTTCTTTTTCTACGTCTACTTCACTAGGGTTCATCACGATATCCGCGCCGAATTTTTTCGCCAGTTCTAAACGGTCTTCTTTTAAATCCAGCACGACTAGCGTTCCTGCGCCAGATCTTTTTGCTGCTCCAACCATCCCAAGGCCGAGAGTGCCCGCACCAGACAATACGACAAAATCTCCAAGCTGGATCTGTGCTCTTTGAACCGCATGCATGCTGCAAGCATATGGTTCGATCAAAATCGCTTGCTCCAGCGGTAAATCTTCAGGAACTTTATAGTTGATGGCTTCCTTGGTAAATTTCATATATTCTGCCATGCCGCCATTGACATTGTTTTGAAAACCATAAAGATCATGTTTTTCACACATCCAATATTGGCCGCGCTTACAAAAACGACAATCCCAGCAAGGTACGATTTGCTCAGAGATAACTCTGTCGCCAATTTCAAACTCGGTAACAGCGTTTCCTTTTTTTACAACCCTTCCGATAAACTCATGACCCGGAATCATTGGTGCTTTGATATACGGAGGCTGTTTCTCATCACCCCAAAAACTTGGTGCACCGCCATAAGCCTTGATATCGCCAGCGCAAATACCGCATCCTTCCACTTTTATGATGATTTCCTGGTCATCCTCGAGTTTTGGTGTTGCAACTTCTTCATAACGGTAATCTCCAGGTGCATATGCCACTACTGCTTTCATCGTTTTAGGCATTGCAATATCTTGCTTGACGTTTTTCTCCATTGTTTCTGCCATCATCCATTCTCCTTTGTGTTTGAATTATATTTCCACGCCGCATTGTCCCCAAATCGCCACGATTTAAGTATGTTCCCCCCCTTTTTTGCAATCGCTTTCATTTTATACCGTTATGATAACATATGGGAACACTTTGTCAATGTTTATTTTCGATTGTTTTCGTTTTATATTATTTCTTATCAAAAAAAGCTTGTCACATCAATTAATTGCCATAAGTTGAAAAAATCCTGAAAATAAAATACTATTAAATGAGTGATTGATATTATGGACCCATAAGGATGAACAATGAATGAAAATGTTTGTTACAGAACGAAGAGATAAAATCATGGAATTTTTGATTGATCAGCACCGGTTAACTGTTAAGGAGCTCTCAGCAAAAATCGGTGTTTCAGAAGCAACACTGCGATCCGATTTGAATAAAATGGAGGCAGAAGGGCTGCTGGTTCGAACGCATGGCGGAGCTGTGTTGAATGATACATCAGAAAAAACAGAGACAAGTTTTTCGGCTCGCGAAAAGCAGCACAAAGAAGAAAAAATGAAAATGGCTGTGAAGGCATTGGAATTCATTTCCGAAAAACAATGTATCTTGCTTGACGGCAGTTCTACAGCACTGGAAATCGCCCGGCAATTAAAGAAAGATCCGATGCGTTTAACAGTAGTCACCAGCGGGCTATATACAGCACTGGAACTATCAGATATTCCGGAAATTACAGTCATTATGATCGGCGGTATGGTGACGAATGAATCCAAATCTATCGAAGGGCTCATGGGTCTCAGTATTTTAGACAATGTGCATATTGACATCATGTTTACATCGGCTAATGGCTTTTCAGCAGAGAGCGGACTTACAGATTTCAATTTATATGAGGTACAAATCAAAAAGGAAATGGTCAACAGATCACGCAAAGTCGTTGCGTTGATTGACCATAGTAAAATTGGCCGCAATTCGAGCGCACCATTTGCCGCCACAAAGCAAATTGATGTTTTACTGACGAATACACAGTTAGAAGAGGATGTATCTAAAGAGCTAATTGCAAATCAAGTTTCATTTTATTCCGTTTAGCATCCACACCATACAAAAAACAGCGCATATCAATTGATGCGCTGTTTTTTGTATGGTCCCTTGTGAAAATCAATCTTTAAGCAGTTTGTATACCTATTCCTTTATACTGTTCATACGCCATAAAAGTCTATCAATGGAATATCAAAATGACAAAGAAATAAATAGCCATCACAATCAATCCGACAGGTAAACCAAATTTAGCCCACTCTGAACTTTTGATTTTCAATTTTCCTGCTGAAATGATATTCGGAATATTTCCTGGTACGAGCATTCCGCCACTAATAAGAAGCCCAAGCAAAATAGCTTTGATGGTCGGTCCGCTCATAGATGGGCTGATTTCAGCGGCTGCCAATGTGGCGTTATCCAACACAGCAGATATCATGTTGATCCAGTACAGGAGTAGCGGGCTCAAATGAAGCAGGAATTTTTCAATGAACGGCTCGAATCCTGCGCCGAGCAGTGTGAGTCCCATCACAAACAAGTAAATATTCAATGCTCGGATGATAATTTCTTTGTAGCTCTCTTTTTCCAGTGTGTCATCGTACAGACCATCTTCGCTTTTATTCGGCTTCACCATGAATGCCGCTAAAATACCAAACAAGATTATCGCAATGATGACATCTAAACCGATCAAATTGAACAGATAGAAGAAGCTTTCATTCAATTTACTGACGGTAATGGTGGATAGTGGTTCACCAATCGGCGTCAAGGCCGCCCCCAAACCGATTGAAAAACATGCCAGGACTACAAGTCTTACTTCTGAACCCCGGTCCAGCCGGAGCACACTTACAATAACGACCAGTACAATTGCAGCAATAATCGCGGTGATGATACTTGAAATCAATCCAAGAATGATGACTGTCAAAGCTAGAAAAAGCTTGAACGGTATTTTATTGCTTAATCCCAAAATACCTTTCTCGATCGGATCCTGGCCCCAGCGAAAAATCAAGCCAGCAATCAGTACTGCCAATGTAATATTAATCGGATCTTCTAACGCCTTAATCACAAGATCCATGTCGAGTACATTACTGACGAGCGCTGCTGCGATACCCATCAAGAATAAAAATGGTTCCAAGTGTTCCTCGACATACTTCACTGAAAACGGTAAAAATAACACCAATAACAAAATAATCGTCAAGCCAATGATCATGATACGACAACCCCATATTCACTAAGTATGTATCTTCCTCTTTATTGAAAGATAATTTAATTTTAACATTTATAAACAGAAATTTCTGTTGTAAAGCATCGCAATATACGTTTATTGTGTTATGAAAAAGAGTTATTTATTCTTGTTTTTGCGTTGATTCAACTTTCATCCCGACAATCATTCTTTGCCCTTGTTTTTCTGCATGTATTTTTTCTCTTGTTCTTTACTCAGCTTTCCTGTGGCTTTGCCAATACTCCCCCCTTGTATCTCCCACAAATCGTTATGGTCATTAACCACATTTGAAAAATCACCGTTAATCCAACGCTTCAAAATACTTCGATACAATTCACCGTGTTTTAATGTATGCTCCGTTTTATCCAACCCAGCTAGCAGCCATTTTATTCGTTCAGCAGTAATCTGGTAGAATCCCCATTTCTCCTCTGCACTTACTTTTTGATGTGACATTTTGTGTATATAGTTAATAAAATCTTTATCCTTTAATTCTTTTTGTTGGACGGAATCACCAAATGGATTCATATGCTTTGAAACCTCTGATTTTGCTTCATCCTTAACATCATTCATACTTGTCACGGCAGTATCCGATTTTTGGCCAGCCTCGCTTCTAGCATTAAAATCGGTAAAAATGACAATAAGAAAGATGATGATTCCTAAAACGGCCAGACTGACTATAGTGAGTAAAATCTTTTTATACATATTTTTCCCCTCCTTCCCCTTATCCTTAACAAGAATATTAGCACATTTCCGTTAATTATAATAGTTTACATTCCCAAAAATAAATAAGATGGAAAGGTAAAATCATTTACCAATCAAAAAAGCTGTTTCTAAAAGTAATACATCTACTTAGGAAACAGCGCTAGCTATTGAAAGCATCGTTGTAGAAAATCATCTCTGCGTTCTTATAAAAGTATAACGAAGATTTTTCATATAATAAACGAAGTATCCATGTTCAGCCTAAACTGTGAAGGTGATTTTTGACAACAGTCAACCGTTTACTTGTATGATCCAGCTTTTGTCTTGCGGCATTCAGTTTATGCTGCCGATCTTCTACCATTCGTTGCACTTCTTTAGCATTGGGACCTCCACAAATGAAGCGTCGTTCTACAAATACAGCCGGGTCAACGATGTCCTGCCATTCTTGTTCCGTGAGCTGAACGCCAATTTTACGGATGATTTCATTCATATCTGCAACACTCCACTCATGCAATTCTTTTCCTTTTTGCAATGATTCAGCCGCTACCAGGCTAGCAATATGGTGTGCCTTTCGAAAAGATACAGCATGGTCCCTTGCCAACACATCAGCAAATTCTGTGATAGTAATCATATTTTTCCTTGCTTCCGCTTTAGCACGTTCTTTATTGAATGTCATTGTTCTGACAACAGCATTCATCAGTTTCAACACGCGGGATGCTTTGTGAAAACTACGATATAGATGCGGCTGCAAATCATCTTCCGTATCAACAATATCACCATATGGTGTATTATGAAGCATATGGACGACCGTCATCGCTTCGCCAAGCGCACTGCTTGATAATGCCCTGGCGTGTTCAACGGATACCGGGTTACGTTTTTGCGGCATGATACTTGATATCTGTACGTAAGGTGCTGCCACGCTGATGAGACCAACCTCGAACGTAGCAAATCGAAGAAATTCTTGCACCCATCTTCCTGTATTTACCATTAAACTTGCGACGGCCTGTGCAGTTTCCAACAAATAATCCCCTGTTCCAATTGCATCATATGAGTTTTCCATGAGTCCATCAAACCCAAGCAAATCTGCAACCCTTTGTCTATTAATTGGAAATCCTGTCGTTGTAATCGCTGCAGCCCCAAGAGGAGAGCGATTAACTGTACGGAAGGCTTGACATAATCTCATTCGATCACGTTGTAAATTATCAAAAATAGCAGTTAGAAAATGGCCAAATGTAGTTGGCTGTGCCGGCTGAGTATGTGTATGTGCCGGCATCACAGAATCAAGATGATTACTTGCTTGACCGAGCAGCGCCTCACTCAATTGGGTTACATCCTTTAACAGTGACAAAATATGGCCTCGCAGTACAATCCGGTACATGCCTTCGCCCATATCATTACGACTTCGGCCCATATGCATTTTCCCTGCCAAATCGGTGCCTATTCTTTCCCCCAACTTCGCTTCGACCAGAAAAAATAAATCCTCATAGGCTGGTTGATATTCCAATTTTACAGGATCCATCGCCTCAACGGACGAGAGCCCGGCAAATATCTCATTTTTTTCCGATTCAGTCAGCAGATTTTGCTCATGCAGCATCACCACATGAGCCCGATGCAGCTCAAACATCACTTGAAATAAATGTTCCCGCTGCGCTATAAAAATCGGCTTCAGTAATTCATTGACATATGTTTTCCCAGGAAAAACCGATCCTTCATCCCGGACAAATGCGCTGTTATCATAAGTCATGCTCCCAACCACCTTCTTTGCAAATATGTCATACACTGTGGCTTACCCTTTCACACCTGACAATGAAATCCCTTCTACGATCTTTCGCTGGAAGAATAAAAACACGATAATCATTGGAACGACAGCCAGTGTGCTCATGCCCATTATCGTATTCCACATTATGCCACTGCTATCAGAAGTACCATACAGAGAGATCCCAACTGGCAGTGTACGCATTTCACTTGTTGCGGTAACAATGACCGGCCAGAGATAAGCATTCCAGTTACCAAGAAAAGTTAATATTCCCAATGCGGATAATGCAGGTTTGACTTGTGGCATAGCAATGCGCCACCATATTTTAAACTCCCCCATCCCATCGATTCGTGCAGCGTCAAGTAAATCATCTGGTATGCCAGACATGAATTGGCGCATGAGAAATACACCAAACGCTTCCATGATTCCTGGAAACATGATCCCCCAATAGGTGTCGACCCATCCAAAAGCACTGCTCATCACAAACCAGGGAATGACCAGCATTTCTGTCGGAATCATCATCGTACTTAATATCAGAAGAAATATCATTTTTCTGCCGGAAAAATGGAATTTTGCAAGCGTGTACCCGATTAGCGAACAAAATACCAAGTTAGTAATCGTAACAATAACGGCAACAACAAGACTGTTCCAGTACCAAGTAAAAAATTCTGTTTCCTTAAAAATGAACCGGTACGCTGAAAAATCGAATTTCTCGGGGAAAAAGGAAAATCTAAAAAAATCCGGCAAACTCTTAAACGATGATAATATCATCCAGACAAATGGAAATGCGACAATCACGACGCCTGCTAACAACAGCAGATGAATCATCATTTTACTGATCGTATGTTTTTTCATACTTTCCCCCCCTACAAATCCGTATTTCTATTCAAGACTTTTAGTTGGATTAACGTCACGATCATAATCATGATAAATAATACTACTGTAATTGCAGAAGCGTATTCCATGTTATAATCTCTGAATCCTTGTTTGTACATATATACAACGATACTTGAGGTACTATGCAACGGTCCTCCAATCGATCCGGAACTTCCTCCTGTCAAATTCACAATCTGTGTAAAGGTTTGCAATGATTGGATTGCACCAATAACTGTCAAAAAGAGAATAGTTGGATTCAACAAAGGGAATGTGATTTTCCAGAAAGATTTCCATTTACTTGCACCATCTATCTCAGCAGCCTCGTAATATTGTCTCGGAATTGCTTGCAGCCCTGCCAGGAATATCAGCATTGCAAAACCCGTCATTTGCCAGATCAACATGGCACTCACTGCAAATAATGCCTGGTCGGGATCAGAAAGCCAGCCTTGTTGTGGTATGTGCAGGGCTTTTAAAATCTGATTTAAAACACCGATATTGGAATCATACATCAATCTCCAAACCCAGCTGACTGCCACAATGGATGTCATGTATGGAAGAAAAAACACGATTCGGTAAAACCACTTGAATCTAGTAACTTGTTCGATCCCTAAAGCGATCAGCAAACCGAAGACTAATTGCAGGGGGACCGTAATAATTAAGTATAGAAATGTGTTCCATACAGAACGCCAGAAAATCGGGTCATGCAAAAGACGTACATAGTTTTCTATTGAGAAGCCATCTGCATCCTGTACTGAAAAAGACATGATAAAAGCATATACGGTAGGTAAGATGCGTATCCCCAAAAAGAAAAGAAGAGGAATGGATAAAAACACATACGCAATCATCGCCTGCCTCGTATGCATTTTCATCGGAACTTTTCTTGCCTCCATTAGCCCCCCGCCAAATTTCATTTGAATCCCCCCTTTAAAAGGATTTGGACACTTCATTGCGTGCAATCAAGCATCCAAAACCGGTCTGTCTACTTATTGAAATATGCATCCCTAACCTGCTGTTCTTCATCAACAAGCTTGTTGAATGTTTCTTCCACAGAAGCACCATTCAACAGAATTTGGTCTACAGCATTCAGAAAAATGTCCCTTTCCTTATCTTCTTTTACAAAAAACGTGGAATGCGCATCTTTCAAACCTTCCACAAATGGTCCGTATACAGGATCTTCCGTAATTGCTTTATCTTCAGCCAGGCTAGCAGCAGAAGGCAGCTCCCCAACATGGTCTAACCAGCTTTTTTGAGTATCCTCAGAAATAAGGAACTTCAAAAATTTCTCGCTCGCCTCTAATTTTTTACCTGTAACATCTTTGGTAATGGCATTTGTCCAATAAGAACCAAAATTGGACGCCATCCCGCCTTCTTCCTTCACAGGCAGGGTTGTTACCCCCCAATCAAATGCATTGGCCTCCTTATATGCAGAAATATTGAAGGAGCCGTCGATAATCATACCCGCACGGCCAGATTTAAAAGCAGTGTCTGGTGTTTCCAAAAACGTTGGATCCCCAAGATGTTCAGCTGTCGTCATGTCCATCCAAAATTTAAACGCTGCTAATCCTTCCGGTTTGGAATTCCATAAAACTTGCTTGCCATCTTCACTATATGGCTCCACCCCATATTGGCGCATAAGGACTTGCTGGATGACATGTAGTCCTTGCCCGCCAACATTCCATGCAAATCCCTCTTGCTCATATTTTCCATCTCCATCTCTCTTGGTCATCTTTTTCGAAGCTTCAACCAATTCCTTCCATGTTTTAGGGGGCTTCTGCGGATCAAGCCCCGCTTCTTTGAACAATTCCTTATTCCAGAAAAGCGCCAAAGATCTTACTGCAATCGGTAATGTATAGTATTTCCCGTCAATTTGCTGTGATTGAATCATAGGGATATAGTAATCCTCAATTTCTTTGTTGCTCATGAAGTCCTCAGGTATTGGCTGAATGAAATCTTGCTTCACATAATCTGGTATCCAGCCATAATATAAATTCACTATATCCGGCCCTTTACCCGCATGCATGGCAGCAGCCAGTTTGTCGTTATATTGGTCATATGGAAAGTCCTGGGCGACTACTTCGATATCAGGATTTTCTTTTTCAAATTTTTCTATCAAGCTTTTCATTTCTTTTACTTTCGAGTCGAATGTATACTGCCAGTATGTTATTTTTGTTTTTCCGGAATTTGACCCACTGCTGCTGTCTTTACTGCATCCCGTTAGCAAAAGCATTCCCACGATACATAAAAAACCTGCCAGCCAACAACCTTTTTTAAGCATGACATTTCCCCCTTTGTAATTAACGCAACTTTCGCAGTGAGATTTACCTTTTCCATCTGAGACAGTTTACCCTGAACGAAACCTATTACCTTTCATACGGAAAACCTCCTAGGTTATTCCAACTTGCGAAAGTTGAGCAATTATTCTAGCTATTAACCAAATAGTTAAGTAATGTCTGAATCTGATACAATCTTTCTATGAGACAGAGTCGGTTCCGAAATCATATACCCAGTATTTTTCTTTTATATACGCTTCCGGAATTTGTTTTATGCCATTTAGTTGGTTAGCCGTGACAGCGTTTAATTGATCAACGATATGTGATGTCTGGGATTTATGCGCTTTTAATGCAGATACTTTTTCACGGAACACATCAGACACATCCATTTCAATTGTCGGTTTCCCCAATATTTCGTAGCGATTTTTCGTTATTGCGGCCCCGAAGACGATCGGCCTTTTTGTCAAGGGCAATTGCTCTACTGCTGAAATAGTTGCTGCAGATAATGCATCATGGTCAGGGTGCACGCCGTGCTTTGGATAGAATGTATAAATAATAGCCGGTTCTGTTTCTAAGATGACTTGAAGAACGCTGCCTGCCAAATACATTTTATCTCTAAACTGCAACATCTTATCTTGCATTTTCCACAATCTGAGATCATGGATGCCAATGATATGGCAGGCTTGTCGCAATTCTTTCTCCCTTACATGTGGCAATGTTTCCCTCGTAGCAAAAAATGGCTTTCCCATCCTTCTCCCCATTTGCCCAAGGGTTGCACAAACCAAAGTTACCATATCACCGTTTTTCACATGGTGTATCAGCGTGCCGGCACTGACGAAGGATTCATCGTCCGGATGAGGAAATATTGCCAAAATGGATTGTTGCATATATTAACCTCCTTCCTGATGGCTATTCTCCACATTCAAAAGGTGTGAAGCTAAGCTCCAAGGCAATATTCAAATGTCCTACTTGGTCATGTCCGCCGAGAAGCAGCTTCCCATCAGACATCAATTCCCAATCAGTCAATCCCTGCGAATAGAGCCAGCCGTTTTCAAGTTTCAAGCCAACTTGATAAGGTCCAGTTCCGGTAATTTTTCCCTCTCGAAATTTCAATACACCATTCCTGACGTACGTACAGATCGCAATCTCCCCTGGTTCTTCAAGCTCCCTGTAGGAACCAGTGGATGTTTCAAGGTGAAAAAAAACGTCCTTGTGAACAAATTGATACAATGCCTGTTGGACTGCTTCTTTTTCAATTGCCTGCATCCTCCTCTTCTCCTTCCTCATAGTTTAAGAACGGTATCCCTTTCGCGCAAAAGCAATGATATCGCACCAATAACACCTGAGCGATCAGCGAGTTCAGTTAAGCAAATTTCAGTATCAAAGGGAACAAATTCTTTCACTGTTCTTTCTATGATCGGCAAAAACCAATGTCCACTCTTGGATAATCCACCGCCTAGAATAACCACATCCGGATTCAGTAAAACAACCGCATTAACAATTGCCAGACTGAGATGTTCAATTGCTTCCAACACTACTTTTTTACATAATCCATCCCCTTTCATCGCTAATGCAAATATTTCGGAAACAGATAAATTTTCCTTCTTGGGAAACAGCGGATGGGTCGTTAATTGCAACAACTCTTTGTACACATGCTGCTTTATCGCTGCACCGCCTACCCGTGATTCCAAATACCCATACCCTTTATAGGGCGGCATCCCATTCTGGGGCCTGCTTTGTTGCGTACCCGTCACCATGTAGCCAATTTCTCCTGCCCCCCAGGCAGTCCCGCGATATAGTTTTCCATCGATGACAATCCCGCTGCCAACTCCGGTACCAATTGCAATTAAAATAACATTGTCCTTCTGTTTGGCCGCTCCCAGCCATTGCTCCCCCAATGCACTGACATTGACGTCATTATCGATAATCACCGGAAAATCAAATAACGCCATTGCTTTTTCTTTTAATGGAAAGTTATGCCAGCCCAGAGAGGGTGCATCGATGACAACCCCTAATTCGTTATCGGTTATTCCTGGTACCCCTACCCCCATCCCCAAAATACGGTTTTTTGCCACTTTGCAGGTGGACAGCATCTCAAATACGACGCGCCGCAATTGTTTCAGAAAGCCGTTCTCCAGATACGCTGCAGTATCAAAATGTTTCTCACAAATGATGTTGCCATTTAAATCACTGATAGCAATGAGTACATTCGTTCCTCCAATATCTACCCCCAATACATAGAAAGCCTTTTCGTTGAATCGAAGATAAGTAGGCTTCCTTCCACTCTTAGTATGTTTGCGGGCAATCACAGATTCATATACCCACCCTTCTTTGATCAGTTCTTCTGCAATCGATGATACTGTCGGCTTGCTAATTTGCAGCTTCTTATAAATTTCTGCTCGCGAAATTGGTTCGAATTGTCTGACACAATTCAATATCAGCTTTTTATTATAGTTAATGTCATCCGTTTTTCGTGGATTTAGCTTCAATTCGAGATCCCTCGTTCATAATAGTTAGTTAATATTACTAACCATTATACATACGGTTTTTTGTAAATATTCCCATTGACTAAAAATTCTGTAACATTTTAAGTGAGGAAAACCACCTGTTTCTCCTTGGACAGACTATTTCTGAACGAGGCCTGCTTCCTCATTTGACTATAGACATGTATGAAACATGTACATCAGGATGCAAGGACAGTTGATACCCGCTACAGACGGATACTTAGCCGTCTGTAGCGGGATTTTTCTGTCAGTATCTTCTTGCGAAAATTGCGTGTTTTTCACTTCCACAAAGCTCCAGTGCGTCAGTTGTGTTTTCGAGACAAAAAAATATGCTCAAAGTAATCTTCCACTTTAAGCACAGTTCTCCTTCGGGTATATGGTTTAGGTTTTATTTCGTCAAAACTTTCGTCACAAATGCTTTAATCCGTTTTTCATATTCTGCTGTCATGTTATCGTACGCTTTCGTATGCCCTGCATCGGGTACGATCCATAATTCCTTGTCACCACCCGCAGCCTTATATATTTCGTGTCCCATCCTTGTAGGCACTAAATCATCGGCATCTCCATGAATGATTAATAACGGCAGTTTATTCTTCTTGACCTGTTCAATTGTTGAAGCTTCCCCAAAAGTATAGCCGGCTCTGATTTTGGAAATTAAACTTGTCACATCCAACAGGGGAAATGCCGGAAGATGATAGATGTATTTCAGCTGATGCGTAAGCTCAGCCTTTACACCGCTATAGGCACTGTCAGCGATAACTCCCTTCACCTCTGGTGGCAATTTTTCACCACTTGTCATCAGCACAGTTGCTGCCCCCATGGAATTACCATCGAGTATGATTTGTTCTGCTCCATACTTTTTAATCATCAAGCTGACCCAGTCTTTGATATCCAGTCGATCATGCCAGCCGTAGCCTATGTAGTCCCCGGCACTTTTGCCATGCCCGCGTGCATCCGGCAGCAAAACACTGAATCCCATGTCATGATAAAGTTTGGCATATTTTCCCATGTCATCACCCGTATTACGAAAGCCGTGTACAAGAATGACTAATTTATCTGTATCATTTTTAATGAATTTTGCTTTTAATTCCAAGTCGTCATACGATGTCATTTCCAATACTTCTTTTTCTTGTTTATCGTACCATGATTCCGATTTCTGCTGAAGGCTCGTATCCTTATTCCCAGCTTGCGCGTTGACTGCAGCAGATTCACTATGCAGCTTCACATCTGTGCCGCGCTTAACCCCCTGGTTATAAAAATAGTTTCCCGCAAAAGCCAGCCCTGCCAGCAAAATAAAAACAATAATGGCACTTATGACCATCCATTTTTTTTTCAAGTTTTATCCCCCCATTACACTTCTATCTCATAGCAGGAAATCTCTGTTTGTCCTGCCGCTATTTCCTCCGGCGTCTGAAATTTTTATATACCACCGTTTGGAAATCGTGCCTGTTTTGCTGTTATGTATTTATCAACTACTATACGTCACTTCGGAATGTTTTAGTAGATTTTTTATAAAAATCTCGGAAACTGCAAACTTTTTTGGACGGTCAAACGTCAAAAATACGTGACGGAATGAATTCCAAATTCTGCATATACAAACAGCGAATTTTGTAGTTTAATAGGTGTATATGCCGAAAAACGCCATTAAAGGAATACATAAAGTCAACATAATTGTAGGAGTTTTTACATATGAGTTCTGAAAAAAAGCACCGCAAACCGAAATGGCATCAAACAAAAAAGGGAATAGCCATTGCACTGATTTTCTTTGGATGTTTATTTGCATTAATCACTTTTACAGGTGGAAATTTCAAGGGTAAAGTAAATGATGTCTCTATCCCTGCCGTCTCCGCGCAAGGGTTGCATGTGGACATGAAGCCTAAGGATGATTTCAGCGAGTCCCATCTGCAGCAGACATATGCGGAGAAAATCAGGGAAGCACAATTGCAGAAACAGCGACAGAGGCAGGCAAAGAAGGATAAACGGGATAAAGCAATCTATTTGACGTTCGATGACGGCCCTTCGCAAGTGGCGGGAGAATTGCTGAATATACTTGATCAATTTGATGCCAAAGCAACCTTTTTCATGCTCGGCCCTCATATAAAAGAATATCCAGATGTCGTAAAAAGGATGACCGAAAAGGGCCACGCGGTAGGATCACATGGCATCACCCATGACGCCCACCTTTTCTACCAGTCGCCAAAAGCACCGGTTAAAGAAATGACCGAGGATCAACAAACCATCGCCGATGTCACAGGAGTGCACTCACAGCTGGTCCGTGTTCCTTATGGCAGCATTCCTTACCTAACTGATCCTATGCGTAATCAGCTTTCTCTGAAGAATTTCAAAGTATGGGATTGGAATATCGACAGCCGCGACTGGGAATTCATGAGCAGCAAATACGTCGGATATACGATTTCGCAAATTGTCCATGCCGAGCAATCTGGTGAAACACCGATTGTGCTCCTGCATGACAAGCCAGAAACTATCAAGTATTTGCCCGGCTTATTGAAATACTTAAAAACAAACAGCTATCAAACAAAAATATTGACAAACGATATGGCGCCATACACATTTAGATGTGAAGGCCGTTGCTATCCGATCAATGGCAGGTAAACCAATGCGGGAGGAGTCAAGCGTGTTCAAGAAATACAGTGTATTTGCCGGCTGCATATTCCTTGCTATCCTGTTGGCGGGATGCAATCATGATAAAAAATATGCCGAAAATATTTATTTTCACCTCGAAAAATCAGCCAAACAAGAAAGCACCTTCGCTAAAATACAAAAGGAATTACAGCAATCCAGTAAAAAGGAACAAAAATCATACGAAACTGTGCTCGCTCAAAATATAGAAGATGAGGTAGAGATTTCAAGCACCATCCAATCAGCAAAAAAAGAAAACCAGAAACAAAGTGAGCTGCTTCAACGGGCGAAAAAGGAGTTTAATAGTGCCTATGCCATTCTTGCTTCTGCTCGTACAGATGTCAGCAGCATCAAAAATAGCAAGCAAAAAGAGGCCGCCGGCAAACTCATGAAATTAGCCAAGAAACGAAATCTAAAGCTGGAAACATATTACCAGGAATATGCACTTTCCATCAAAATCAACGAGCAATTATATGAGGACATGCTAAAAAATGATTTTTCTGCTGAGAAACTCGATAAACAAATTAAAAAGCTGAACCAGCAATATATGAATATGAATAAAGAAGCAACAGCATTCAATAAAGCGACAAAAGCGTATAACCTTGCAAAATCATCCTATTATCATTTAACTGATCTACATGCAGAGGAAATGAAACAGGTACACACCTGACCGGTGTGTACCTGTTTTTCTTCTCTTATCAATCATCCCAAATTTCATCCATTAACGCTTCTATTTCTTCCCGGCGTTGCTTTGTAGTCTTCTTGTCAATAGTATATCGACCGTCCGAAAGCTGGAGAACGTCCCCAACCTTAGCTTTTTTTGGGAGCTTGGATTTGGAAATATTTACTGTGTTACCATCATCATCTTCGCATACAGCGAGTTTTTCTTCTAGTTGATCAATCGTATATCGCATAGATGCCTCCTATTTGGGAAGGAATGATGTTTTCGCTTTATAGGTCTTACTTTTATATTTGGCGGATACGTTGACATTTACCCGATAACTTGTCGAAGCTCGGCTAATTTTTACGAGAAGTGTCTTGCCTATTTTGCCTTGATAGACTGTATCCTTGGTCTTATAATGGAATACTGCCTTATACTTCGTTCCTTTGGGCAGCCCCTTCACATTAAGTTTCACGGTAGAATACTGTTTTGGACGCGTATTATTCAGCGTAGCAGTCATTTTATACGTAGCAGCTTTCTTCTTTGCGCTTTTCTTCGATGGAGTGGACGCACTTGCTGCTTTCACGTTGAACTTGATAGTAGAACCGTTAGCCGTTGCGACAATATTTCCTGACTTGTCGGTGCGGTATACTTTGACCTTAGCTTTCTTTAAACGGTTGAGCGTTTCTTTCGTTGGGTGTCCATAGCTATTTTTCCCGACTGAAATCACACCATACGCCGGCTTCACCTTTTTCAAAAATGCGGTGCTTGTGGAGCCCTTTGAGCCATGGTGGCCAACCTTCAGCACATTCGCATTTAGCTTCTGGCCTTTTTTCATCATGTCTTTTTCAGCTCGGTCTTGCGCATCGCCAGTTAATAGGAAAGTGTTTTTCTTATAGGTGACCTTCAGCACTGCGCTCCAGTCATTTGTATCCGATTTGGGGTAAGTCTTGACCGGACCCACAAACACTGCCTTCACAGATTTGACAGGAAGCTTTACATTTACCTTTGCTGTCTTGATTTTCAATTTTTTCTTTTTGACTGCGTTCAAAAAGTCTTTGTATGTCTTCGTTGTATGCGAAACTTTTGGTGCATACACGTTTTTCACTTTCAACGACTGAATAACTTTTGGCAGCCCGCCTATGTGATCGCTATCGGGATGTGTCGCGATCAACACGTCGATTGTTTTCACTTTTTTCTTTTTCAAATACTTAACAACCGTTGGACCTGCTTGTTTTTTCCCAGCATCAATCAATATGTTTTTGCCATCGGGTGTATGTATGAGCGTACTGTCGCCCTGCCCGACATCAATGAAATGAACCGTCATGTTTTTTGCTGCAGCCTGGCTGCCATTGGGCAGGACAAGCACAGAAAGCACGACCATGACACTTAATAAAATCTTCCATAATTTAGAATGATATCTCATTTTTCCTCTCCTCCACGAATAATAAGATACCACCAAAAGTAAAAAAGTGGAAGATTTATTTTACAAAAAAATCCAATATTGGATCGAACAGACCAAACAATTTTATAATAACAAACCAGACGTTCGTATTCTAATCCCAAATCATTACTTAAAGAGCAATCTGGGAATAAAAAAAGAGCAGTCTCAAATGACTGCACTTCCCCTCAACTCTCCATCAGCTGATGATAGAAAGCAATGGCATCTTTCCGATAATGGATGTTGATTTTATTATAAATAATGCTGACATAGTTTTTGATTGTCCCAATACTTAACCCCGTTTTATTGGAGATTTCTTGATTGGAGTATCCCTTGAACAGCAGCATGATGATATCCAGTTCCCGCTGGGTCAATTCGACCCCGAAACCACGTAATTTTTTATTGACAATATGCTGTTCATCCAGAGCCATCCCTTTGATATGCCGTACCATCATTTCGGCCACATCACCTGACAAAATGTACTGTCCTTTGTATGCATCCCGGACCGCTCTATATAAGTTTTCAGGCAGCAGTGTCTTTGAAAGAAAACCGCTCGCTCCCACTTCTAACGCCTCAATAACCAGCCTTTCTTCTGGTAAATTCGTCAAAAACACAATGTTCGGAACATACGCTAATTCTTTCATCTTTTTCGCAGCGGAAATCCCGTCCAGCTCCGGAATGTTAATTTCCATCAATACGACATCAGGCAGCAGTTCATCGACCAATTCAATAGCCGATACACCATCATTGGCGACACCGATAATTTCCATATCATCTTCCTGGCCAATCAATATCTGTATCCCTTCGCTAAATAATTTTTGATCTTCAACCAATAGAATGCGAATCAATGCGATTTCCTCCCAACCAATTCTTTGTAATTCTGGATGTTTTCACTTTCGTTTAAAAGAGTCACTGTATGATATTTCACTAAAAAGTCATATCATCGCATACCATTTTCTATTTTTCTCTATATCGATTTTCATATGAAGCAGCTCTGTCATTCTCTTTTAATCAATCCATCAATCTATTTATCGGCATATATTATCCAATCTTTATGTCTAGGTATAAAGAACTAAAAGTTTTTTCTCCCTTTTTCCAAATAGCTTTTATACTGCAGGTTTTACAAACTCAGACATAAAATTACAATTAGATTACAAAAGTCCTAATTGCCTACTATAAATCTACATAAATGATATAATTAAGAAAAATTTCAAGTAAAATTTTCCATATTTGTCGAATATATGAATGAGAGGAGATTTTCAATTGGGGAACAAAAAAATCTATATGGGCGTCAGCGCCAGCGCTATTGTTGCTTCAGCATTCTTTGCAGCACAAAGCGCCGATGCAGCATCTTATAGTGTAAAATCCGGAGATTCCTTATGGACTATTGCACAAAAGTACAACACAACGGTTTCTCATTTAAAGTCGATAAACAATTTATCGAGCGATCTTATTTTTCCTAAACAAGTTATCCAAACAGATAAAAAGGCAGCATCCAATACATCAAACACATCGAAAAATACAAGCAAAGCAAAAGGCAGTACCGCTTCATCTGGTAAAACTACATATACTGTTAAATCAGGTGATACATTGTCGGGCATTGCATACAAACATAATGTTTCCATCAGTAATTTGATGAAATGGAACAACTTGAATTCGACATTGATCTTTCCTGGTAATGTGTTTGTCATTAATGGCTCCGCAGCAAAAAGTTCGTCGTCTTCGTCTGCATCAAGCAATAAGACGGCTTCGAGTTCTTCCGGCAGTAAATCCGGTTCCGTCTACACTGTTAAATCAGGTGACACTTTATCCGGTATTGCGAGCCGATATGGTGTATCCGTAAGCAATTTGATGAAATGGAACAATCTGAATTCGACCCTGATCCTGATTGGACAAAAATTACAGGTCAATGGCTCAAACTCAGCTCCTGCTAAAACTACTGCCCCTGAAAAATCAAAAGTTTCAAGCAGTTCAGCGAGCTCGAGCAGCAGCTCATCCTTGTACAATGTCAATACACTGGTCAGCACTGCTCAAGCACAAAATGGTGTCAAGTATGCTTGGGGCGGTTCCAGCCCTAGCGGGTTCGACTGCAGCGGATTTATTTACTATGTCTATAAGAATGCAGGTTATGGCATAGGACGATTGTCAAGCGATGGATATTACAATCGGTCACACATGGTAAGCAATCCCCAGGTCGGTGATTTGGTGTTTTTCTCAGGGACCTATCGTGCCGGCATCTCCCATCTTGGCGTCTATTTAGGCGGAGGCAATTTCATTCACGCCGGATCAGATGGTGTTGAGATCAGTAACTTGAGCAATCCTTATTGGAAGAGCCATTTCGACAGCTATAAACGTTTCTATTAATTCTATCAAACTTGTAATCGTCAGATGTGTTTCAGAGACCTTCTTCCTTTCGGGAAGAGGGCTCTTTTTTTCTTGCCCGTCCCTAATTGTGGCGACACCTGCATGGAAATGATACTATAAAGAAAGTATTTATTGCTCACCTGCTTGTCTGTTGATCTGGCGCAAGGGCAATTTCGTACATACTCATAACGTTGGGAGAATCGGTATGTTGAAAAATGACACTGAAAAACAGGTTTTCAATACAGACAGCCGGTTGGCTATTCTTACAGGCTGGCTCATTTTGCCAGCCATCCAGGTATTTTTCACATTCACTGGTGCACTTGGGGCTGTAATGCGATACAATCCCACTGAGCTGGGACCATCCAACCTGTTTGCCTATGTTGTCTATGTCATTTATATCCTATTGACAATCGCGATCTGCTTTGTCTGGGGAAGACGCAAGCGGCAGCTTCCCCACTTCATGCTTGCATATTACGGTATTGACATCATCAGCAGATTGGTTTACATCGCTTTCTATGGTACTGCTATATTGAATAGCGAAATATTATTCATTCTTGTATCCTTGCTTTGGACGATTTATTTCTATCGTTCTAAACGGGTCAAGGCGACATTTATATTCTAGTCAATCCCCTTGTCTCATCCGGCAAGGGGATTTTGAACCATTGCAGCTGACGCCATATGAAAACGATGATTTTCCATTTGTCATACTTCGTTCACAGCGGCTTATTGATAGGCTTTTAGGCAACTGATACACTTATATCAGGATACATATCATATTTGTACATTGGAAAGTATAAAGCACTTTCTTGCTGCATAAAGTGCCATGATGACAATCGCTTCTCTATAACGATTGTCCTACAGTTACCGAACGTCCAAACGAATTCTTACTGAAAACAACTGAGAGGAAGAGATAGCGTGAAACATCTAAGAGGTTTGACTGTGTTGCTTGTCCTTGCGTTAATCCTTGCAGGGTGCGGCAGCAAGATTGAAACCAATATGTCCAGAGATATTCAATCATTCAATTTTACTACACAAGATAATAAAACATTAAGCAATAAAGATCTTGAAGGAAAATGGTGGATCGCAGATATGGTCTTCACTAACTGCACGACCGTCTGCCTCCCGATGACCGCTAATATGATGCAATTGCAAAAGGAAGCCAAAAAAGAAAACCTTGATGTGCAGTTTGTTTCATTCACTGTCGATCCAAAGCATGATACGCCAAAAGTGCTCAAAGAATTTGCAGATCAATACGGCGTTGACTTCAGTAATTGGCATTTTTTAACTGGTTACGATTTTGATAAGATCAAGAAAATATCCATCAAAAGTTTCCAAGCCCCTGTTGTCGAACCTCCTGAAGGCTCTGATCAGTTCACGCACGGCACAGGTTTTTATCTTGTCAATCCCGATGGAGAGGTCATTAAAAAATACAGCGGTGCTCAGAAAGATGATTTGGAACAAATCATCGATGATTTAAAAACATTGCAAAAATGACAGTAATCAACCATTAGCCACCACCCGGCTAGCTATGAGTGGATCCGTACGACTGGGGAGGGATACATGATGAAGAAAAACGGCCTGTTTGTTATGCATACCCTGTTTGTTTTGATGCTGCTTTCTGCCTGCGGTGCCAGTAACAGTGAGAAAGCCAACGGTGAGATAGATCAGCTCGATGTTTTAAAGGCTTCCTTGCATGTGCCTGATCATGCTGATAAAGGTGAAAAAATCAAACTAAAAACGAATGTCACATATGGAGATGAAAAAGTCACCGATGCGGATGAAGTAAAATATGAAGTATGGGTCGACGGTGATAAAGAAAAAACAAGCCACATGATCGAAGCGAAAAACAATAAAGACGGCTCTTACAGTATCGAGACCACCTTTGACAAAGATGCTGTATACAGTGTCCAAGTCCATGTTGATGCTAAAACACAGCATACGATGCCAATGCAGCAGATCACGATTGGAAAGGTGAAGGAGAAAAAGAAACACACAGCTGCGAATAACCACCACCATGAAAAAATGGATAGTGGTCAAGGGAATGGTGTTTCCATACATTTTATGGCGCCTGATAAACCAAAAGCTGGAAAAGATGCGAACCTGATGGTACATATAAACCTCAACAAGCAGCCATTGCAAGATGCGAAGGTACGATTGGAAATCTGGAAAGGTAAGAGCAGCAACCATGAATTCATTGATGCCGAGCAAAAAAAAGACGCTTATACAGCAAAGCATGTTTTTACCAGCAGCGGAACATACCATGTAAAAATTCACATACAACATGGTGAGCTTCATGAACAGGAAGAACATACATTGAAAGTAAACTAGGCATCTGCACAGGCAGATGCCTTATTCTTATGTACATGTGACGTTTGTCTGCTTATTTTGCATAAAACGAACGTGAATTTCCCGGGCAATATCTATCTATTCCATTTCACGCAGCGGCTGTTTCTTTTATCACTTATATTTGTCATTATCTTTCAGCGATACCGATGATCCCGGCATAAACGTTTAATACTTATGCAAAACAGGAATGTGATGGACAAAGTATCTATTGATGATGGAGGGATTTAAAATGACAGAAAACCACTACTCAAAACTGCCAAACGAAAGAAAATCTTTTTGGCGCGAAATGGATGAACAATTGCATTTTCAGCAGCTGAATGAGGATACGGAAGTTGACGTGGCCATTGCAGGCGGCGGGATGGCAGGTATCGTTTCAGCATATATGCTTGCAAAGGATGGCAAAAAAATTGCCTTGCTGGAGGCTAGAGAAATGCTAAGCGGCACCACCGGTTATACAACTGCCAAATTGTCGGCCCAGCATAATTTAATTTACGATGAGCTGATCAACCGCTATGGTCAGGAAGTGGCCAAGCTTTTTTACCAGGCGAATATGCAAGGGCTCGCAATGATAAAAGAGATTGCCCAGGAAGAACAGATTGATTGCGGCTTGACTGAGCAAGACGCTTTCGTATATACACAGCAGCAAAATCTGGTTTCCAAATTTGAAAAAGAAGCAGAAGCATACAAAAAGCTAGGCATCCCAGGTAAGCTTATTCGGAAATTACCAGTGAATCTGGAAATTGCAGCTGCAGTGAAAATGGAAAAGCAAGCACAGTTTCACCCTGCTGCTTTTTTAAATGGTCTCCTGCGTGTGCTGGAAAAATGGGATGTGAAAATATTTGAGCACACGATGGTAACGGAAGCACTTCAAGACAATAAAATCACTTTACAAACAAACTTAGGAAAAACTGTCATGTGCAAGGATGTCATATTTGCCACTCACTTCCCAGCAATAGACCCTGATAATTTTTATACGAATATGCGCCCGGAAATGTCCTACGCACTAGCATTCAAAGCAGACCAGGAATACCCGGATGGCATGTATATCAACGCTGATACCCCAAGCCGCACCTTCCGTAAAATGACCAATGGCTCGGATGATTACCTTCTGGTTGGCGGACAAAGCCACACCATTGGGGACGAACATTCAGAAATGGAACGTTATGAAGACATCCGCCAGTTCGCAGAAAAAACTTTTGGTACCTCGGATGCCATTTTTCGCTGGTCATCTCATGATTTGATCACATCGGACAGGGTTCCATACATCGGCCAGCTGCATCCGCAAAAATCGAATATGTATACAGCTACAGGTTTTAGCAAATGGGGATTAGCAAACGCCGTAACAGGAGCACAATTGCTTAAAGACCTCATTGCTAATCAGGAAAATCCATATAGCGGTCTTTATTATCCCCGTCGTGACATTCCCGATATTAGGGAAAACGTGCCGGAACAGAAGAACATGGAGGAAGAACTTGCGGAAGCCCAAACAGCGGCGACTGTAGAAAATTTAACCCGACAGCAAGCCACGGTCATCGAAAAAGACGATAAAAAAATTGGAATCTATAAAGATGATGATGGTGCATTGCATCATTTGGATTTGGCTTGTACCCACCTGGGATGTGATCTAAATTGGAATGATGGCGATCAAACATGGGATTGCCCTTGCCATGGTTCCCGTTTTACCGCAACAGGTGAGGTATTGGAGGGACCTGCAAAAGAACCGCTCGCTAAAGCTAACCAAAAATAAACAGTAAAAGAGAGGCCCTAATTGGTCTCTTTTACTGTTTTCATATAAACCATGCCATTTACATCTTTCCAGATCGGATGATGGTCAGTACAAGTAATAGAAACATGAGGATCGCAATCACTGAACCGATTTCAATAACCGGCAGTTTCCATAAAACTGTTGTCTGCCCGGCAATTGCCGAACCGATAATCAACCCGACCATTAAAATACTGAAGGAGAGCAGAATAATACTGAAAGATATACGATTGCTGATTTTATCCAGCCGTTTTAAGAATGTCTGTAAATCACTGACATGAATATCGAATCGCAACCTGCCTTTTTTGATTGTCGTGGTCATATCCCGAATATTTTTGGGTAACTCCCCCACAATCTCCGCATTCTCTATCAGCTTATCCCAGGCAGTAGCTGCGATGGTTTTCGGGTTATAGCGCTTCTTAAGTATTTTCTTTCCGTATGGCTCAACAGCTTTCATAATACTGAACTCCGGGTCGACCTGATGCATGATATCTTCCAGTGTCAATATAGCCTTTGCCAGCATCGTAATATCATTAGGTATTTTGACACGATGCTTGTAGGCAATCATGAAAATTTCCAAAATCACTTGTCCGAGGCTGTATTGAATGAGTGAAACATCATAATACTTCGCAATCAGATTTTCCAAGTCCTTGTGCAGTGCGTGCATATCCGTATCATCTTCCAATATATCCATATCAGAAAACGTTTTGATGATTCCCTTAGGGCTGCCCCGCTGCAGATGAATCAGCAAAGCAGCAAAATAATGACGCATATCTTCACTCAAGCGTCCCATCATACCGAAATCAATGAGTGATACAACGTTGCCCGGCATGACGAAAATATTACCTGCATGCGGATCAGCATGAAAAAATCCATCATCCAGCACCTGTTGAAACATCGCATCTGCCAGTCGATTGGCAATAAGTTTCAAATCATAGCCCTTCTCTTTCAATAAATCGATTTTACTGATTTTAATACCGGTGATTCGTTCCATTGTCAGGATTTTTTTGGTCGAAAAGTCCCAATATATATGGGGGATATGGACACTATTTTGACGTTTGAATCGCTTGGCGATCCGCTCCGCATTACGCCCCTCCACCATATAATCCAGCTCGTCATGCAAGGAGTCTATAAACTCTCCGATTCGCTCGCGGATGTGGTACGTCTTGGCCCAGCTAATGCGTGCTTCCATCATTCTCGCAATTCCTTGGAGGATTTCCAGGTCCACTTCAATAGAACGCCGGATACCCGGACGCTGGATTTTTATCGCTACCTCTTCCCCGGTAAGTAAATGCGCCGTATGAACCTGGCCAATTGAGGCAGTTGCCAGTGGTTTCTCGGAAAATTCTACAAAAAGATTATTCAGATTGTCATCCAGCTCTTTTTCAATCAAGGCTTTTATTTCTTCGAAAGGGATGGAAACAGCTTCGTCTTGCAGCTTTTCCAGTTCCCTGGCGATTTCAGGAGGAATACTGTCACGGCGTGTGCTGGCAATCTGGCCCAATTTGATAAAAGTAGGACCAAGCTCTTGGAATGTATGACAAAGTTTTTTACCAATATCCTGCATATTCATATTTATCGCAGCATCTGTATGGCGTCCTGAAGACGCACTCCTGGTCAACCCAAGCCGGTAAAGAAAATGACTGAATCCATTTTTTAAAAAAACATTGATAATTTCCTGATAGCGCTTTGTATGCCGCAATCTTTTACCAAGCATTCACTCACCTCCACCTCAACGAACTTGCTATTATGCTTATTATTATAGGACAATCAAAGAGCCGATTGCCATTAAAAACCATTTTACGTGCCCTACCCTTCCGCTTGCCGACAGCCATCAGAGTTCCGTTCCTTATCAGACGAATCGTTTTCACTCGCCACACTGCGCTGAATGCAAAGCAATACATTTCCCAAACATTCAATCATCTCCTGGCCATTCTAATATAGGTGTGTCGTCTCCCGCGAATCGCGATGGAGTAGGCAATAATATTTTCTGGTGCAGCAACTCCCGTATATCCTCCATCTCCAATATGGTGGATATCGGCACCTATCATCTTGTTATACAATGCAATTTGACGGATGGTTTGCTCATCTGCACCTTCCTGACTTGTACCAATTGCCGACATGGCCAGGCATCCATTTTCTTTGATACGTTTTACCCAGCTTCCCGCCAGATTGGCATCCACTCCGGGTACTGTGCCGGGAGATGGGAATAAAATAATGTCAGCCCCTGCGATGGCGAATCCATCAATGACATTTTTGGTGAGAATTCCGGCATCCCCTTCCCCCGCAATACCTGATCCATGCATTTTTCCTGCTATAATCAAACAATCATCACCAAGAATACGTTTACCAGTTTTTATCGCCTCGCCAATTTTCTCATTCGTTACACCTGATTGCGGATTGCCGGTTAGGCAAACAAAATCCAATCCAGCCTGCTTCACCGCATGAAAAGTATCATCGGTTGCCAGACGCCCTTTCTCTACTTGAGCCAAGTCCTCCACTGCATCTGCATGATCATCCACCGGCTCCAAATTGACACCGAGTGGCCGACCAAGCATATGCTTGAATTCCTGCAGTCTATGAAATTCGTGTTCAGATTCCCACCCTAAAATGCGGGGGTGGAAAAGATCGATATGATTCAGCAATACTAAATCTGCTCCAAAGGCAACAGTCAATTCCGCATTACTTACTTCACCAAAAAGCGGCGCGGTTGTAGGAATCACTTCGGATAAAACAACTCTGCCTTCCGAAGCAGCAATCGCTTGTTTCAATTGTTTACCGTCCATCTTATCAAAATCGGATGCAGTGCAAGATAAGAGTCTTTTCATCTGTAGATACCTCCAAAAAATAAGTAGTGAACCAGGGTTCGCTTGTAACTGCATGTTTCCATTTCCCGAACCCGATTCCCTTTTTTATTCATCATGTTTGCCTTTCATTGGCAGCAAATTTTAAATGCCTGTTCATTTTCATTCCACCTTCACATTTTCATCATACCATCTGCACAATCAGATTTCAGGATATTTCCGCCATCTTTCCAAGTGTCACTGATCACTATGAGGCATCATGCAATTCTCTTTGAAAATAAGTGAAGTGTAAGTAAAGAATGACAATAACACCCTCCATTATCAAATTATTTTGTTCCTTCCTTGCAAAATCCTTACAAACTGGTAAAATAGCGAAACAAGTATCCATAAGATACTGATGATTACAGAGGAGCTGAGAAGAGAAATGACACAAGAGCAGAGCATAGTTGCTAAAGGGTTTTACGGTGAATTTGGCGGGAGTTTCGTACCCGATGATTTACAAGAAGTCTTGACATCATTAGCCGAAACGTTTGAATTATATAAGAATGATTCGAATTTCCAGGAGGAGTTCCGCTATTACCTCCAAGAATATGTCGGCCGCGAAAATCCGTTGACGTATGCCAAGAACCTTACTAAAAAGGTCGGCGGTGCGAAGATTTACTTAAAAAGAGAAGATTTAAATCACACAGGTGCCCATAAAATCAATAATGCTATCGGTCAAATCCTACTTGCCAGGCGAATGGGAGCCACACGTATCATCGCTGAAACTGGGGCTGGCCAGCATGGCGTTGCGACTGCTACAGCATGTGCCATGTTTAACATTCCTTGCACAGTTTATATGGGAAAAGTCGATACAGAAAGACAAGCTTTGAATGTATTTCGCATGGAATTGCTTGGAGCGGAAGTCATCCCGGTCGAGACCGGACAAGGCAGACTGAAGGACGCTGTCGATGCTGCTTTAGCTGATTTGATGGAAAACCATAGAAACACATTTTATTTGCTTGGGTCGGCGGTGGGGCCCTACCCGTATCCCGAAATAGTGAAATATTTCCAGTCAATTATCAGTGAAGAATCGAAGCACCAGATTTTGAAAAAAGAAGGAAAATTGCCAAACGCTGTCGTTGCATGTGTTGGGGGCGGAAGTAATGCAATTGGTGCGTTTGCTCATTATCTCAATGAGCCTGCTGTAAGGCTGATCGGTGCTGAACCAGCAGAAGCAGCCTCAATGACAGAAGGTACCCCTGCAGTGCTCCACGGGTTCAAATGTCTCACGCTATTGGATGAAAATGGCGACCCGAAGCCGACGTACTCCATTGCGGCAGGCTTGGACTATCCGGGGGCAGGACCGGAACATAGTTACTTGAAAACAACAGAACGCGCAGAATACGTGACAGTGACCGGTGAAGAAGCGCTGGAAGCATTCCAGCTGCTGTCTAAAACGGAAGGCATCATTCCAGCCTTGGAAAGCTCGCATGCAGTTGCTGGGGCTATCAAGCTTGCAAAAACGCTTGCGCCAGACGATGCCATTATCGTCAACCTATCTGGCAGAGGCGACAAGGATGTCAGTCAAGTATTCGAGATGTTGAAAAAGAAGGCTTTTTAGGATCTACGCGATGCTATAGAGAATACATGAGGATGAACCCGGTCATCCATGATAGGTGCCCGGGGTTTTTGGGCAAGATTGTCTAAGTACTTTTCGATAAACTGATTTTCTTTTGCTGCAACCAATGCTACAATGAAGTGATAAAGCGTTTGCAAAACAATAGAACCTACACCTACTTTTTTCTATTCCAATCAAAAGGAGCGGTTGCCTGTGCAAAAGATGACTTCGTCTATTCAAACAATCATTTCTGAAGCCGGAGGTACATGGGGGGTTGTTCTGAAAGACTTACAATCTGGCGATACGTGGGAGAATGAAGCGGAGTTGTCCTTCTACCCGGCCAGTATGATCAAACTTCCGGTGATGGCTGCCATCTTTTCAAGATTTGAAGATGAGGCAATTGACCCCGAGGACACCATTGCACTGCAGCAGGATGATATAGTTGGCGGTTCCGGCGTATTGCAGTATATGTCTCCTGGCACCGAAATCACTATTTCCGATCTGGTCATGCTGATGATCATTCAAAGTGACAACACTGCCACAAATATCCTGATCGACCTTGCCGGGATGGAACTGATAAATGAATTGATCGAGGAAATAGGTATGCACCAATCCAAAATCCATCACAAATTGATGTCTGATGTTATTGGTAGAAAGGCGGAAAACGTAACCACCGCAAAGGATATATCAATCTTTTTAGAGCAACTCTATGAAGGCCGCATCGTTTCTAATGAAGCATCTGCCCACATGATTGAAATAATGAAAAAACAACAAATCAGAGACTCCTTGCCTGGCAAACTGCAATATCGTTACCCGGAAGAAACGATCGACTGGCAGCTTGCCCATAAGACAGGCTGGGTCCCTGGTTACCGGCATGATGCCGGAATATTTTATGTGCAAAACCGCTCCTTTATCGCAGCTGTTTTTTCAAAAGGGAGCGATGATTTCACATCAATGACCGCTTTATCTGCTATTGGCCTGGAGATATTCGAACATTTGAATCATCGTTAATCTAAGAAGAGGGTGGGACAGAACTATCCAAAAACAGCTATAAAGTGCCATTTCACATCTAGTTGATTGGAGCGAAAGGCGGCTGACTCCTTGAAAAAGAAATTCGCTTTTTTGCGTGCGATGTGAATGCTGCCGAAGCGTTCCTTGTCCTGCGGGAACAATGGTTTTCGATGGGAAGCGTAATCGCAGTCCCAGCACGAGTCTGAAGACCCCGCAGGAAGTGAATTTCTTAGAAAGTACATGAGGGAAGGCAAGCTGCATACGGCCTTTGCGCCAACGCCTGCACACCCCTTGTCGGGGCGCCTGGCGTGCAAATCAACGAAATTACTAAGCCAGATAAAAAAAGTTGGGCGGTTCCATGTCAAGATGGTACCGTCCAACTTTTTTACATTTCCCAGGGTTTTGTCTCACCCTCTTTCCAGTTTATACAATGTCATGATTAAAATATGGCATATAAAACGACGGCTAAAAACAGGACTGCTGTCGGTACAGCTACACTTAGCGCGAATATCGGATTATAAGCTCGCTTATGTGATTCTCCGCAAATCGCCCGGACTGTCGTAACAACATAGCCATTATGCGGAAGCGAGTCAATGCCGCCCGATGCGAGAGAAGAGATCCTGTGCATAGCCCCAGGGTCCACGCCCTGGCTTAAATAAATCGGTGCTAAAATTGGCAACGCAATTCCCAACCCTCCTGAGGCTGATCCTGTAATACCACAAACAAGCGTTACCCCTATCGCCAATCCTAACAATGGCGGACCCGGAATGTTTACTAATGCATTCACTATATTATCAAAGGCAGACGCTTGTGCTGCGACACTCCCGAAACCAACTACGGCACAAGTATTGGCGATAGCCACCAGTGAATTTTGTGCGCCCTTGGCAAGCGTCTCCCAAAAAACTTTTAAATACTTGAACAACAGCAAACATATAGCAAGAATACCCAAAGATAAAGCAACTAATAGTGCTGCTGTCGGTTTCATGTAATTGGACAGAACGTTTAAACATACAATTACAATAACCAAAGGTATGACAGACAGAACAATGTTAGGCAAATTGCTCTGTCCGGTTACCCCCGGCTCCCCTTGTTTTTCCGCGGCCACTGCAGAAGCTGTTTCATGCTCAGCTTTTGAAACATATGGCAGCGAAAAGGTTTCCCCCTTTTCTACCGCTTTACGTACCATCCGCCCAAGCCACAGACCGCCAACAACCATAATCAAAAGTGCGCTGAATACACCAATTATCCCTCCTGCTGTCGGTTTGGTCCCAAAAAATTCTGTCGGTATGATATTTTGGATTTCCGGTGATCCCGGAGAAGTCATTGTAAAGGAAATTGAGCCGAACACAAGTGCAGCCGGAATGAAACGGTGTGGCAGATTTGCTGCCCTGAATAATGATACAGCAATCGGATAGACAGCGAAGCCGACAACGAACATGCTGACCCCGCCATATGTCATAATGGCCGAAGCTGCTACTACAGCAAACACCGCCCGCTTAGTACCTAATTTGTGTTTAATCCAATTGGCAATACTCTCTGCAGACTTGGTTTCCTGCATGAAATTCCCAAATATCGCTCCAAGCAGGAAAACAAGAAACCATGAAGCAAAATAACCGGTAAATCCTGTCATATAATTTTCCATCAATGCCGTACCAAGATTCAAGCCGCTTGTAACAGCAATGACTACTGAACTGATCAATGCTGCGATGATAATATTGATCCCTCTCATTGTTAAGAAAATCAGCAGCACCAGTGAGACTAGCAAACCAAGCAGTCCGATGACATTCATGAATCCTTCCCCCTTGTACCCTGCAATTATTTTATTTTACTTTCAGAGGTATAAGCATAGTCATAGCAAACACGATAAAGTTCCTCGATTTCTTCATGGGCCGGGACTCTTGGATTGTTTGCAGGGCTGCCGCTTGCAACCGCATCTTTCGCCATTTTGCCAATGGCATTCTCGAATTCCGTTCTGTCAATTCCCCATTCACGCAAATTTGGAATTTCTAATTTCATACAAAGCTCATTTACTGAGGAAACTGCCAGTCCAGCAGCTTCTTCATTGGCCATTTCCCGTTCATTCCTGGAAAAGATATTTCCCAGATCTGCCAATCTTTCAATTGCAGTTTCCTTGCTGAAATCCAGTACAGCCGGTAAAAGCATGGCATTCGAGTAGCCATGCGGGACGTGAAATAAGGCACCAATCGGGCGGGACATACCATGAACAAGACAGACGGAAGCATTTGAAAAAGCGATTCCTGCCTGTAAAGACCCCAAAGCCATTGCTTCTCTGGCAGCTATGTCCGCTCCATCTGCAAAAGCCGGAATGATATTTTCTGTTATCCTCTTCATCGCAGAAAGTGCCATCATATCCGTTAACGGGTGTGCAAGTTTGGAAATGTAAGCTTCAATTGCATGGCTCAATGCATCTACCCCTGTAGCTGCAGTTACATGCTGCGGCGAAGACATCGAAAGCAATGGATCCACCATTGCTACGGCTGGCATAAAAGCCGGCTGTTTGATCATCATTTTCACGTCATTGACGGTATTCGTGATCACTGTCGCATCCGTGGCCTCTGAGCCAGTCCCCGCAGTAGTTGGAATAGCTATATGTGCAATCGGTTCAGTCTCAGCTAATTTATTTCCTCCCATATAGTCACCGATATAGCCACCATTAGTTGCAAGTACGGAAACTGCCTTAGCGGTGTCAATGCAGCTGCCTCCCCCAATTGAAATAATCACATCACATTTTTCCTGTCTAAACAATGCCAATGCCTCCGCAACATATACATCCGTAGGTTCAGAAACGACGCCAAGGTATACAACATGGGACAGCCTCTCGTTTGTTAAATATTTTTGGAGAACGCTTACATTCCCTAGTTTGTTCATTACTCCGTCACTGATGATAAGTGCTCTTTTCCCTCTGAGCGCTGCCTCCACCCCTACTTCTTCAAAAGCCCTTGAGCCATAATGAATCGTTTTCGGCATACGTAAAACAGCATGTCCTTTCATTATATCCACCCCTTTATATTTACCTATGTATATTGCAAAAAGCATGCCAATATGAAAGAGGGATATGTCCGATTTCCACATACCGTAAAGTGGATAAAACAGATCAGGTTGTACAGAAAATGCAGACACCGATTAGACAGTGTATTTTACACTTGACAGGCAACATTAAAAACGCGGCATACGCCAAGATGATAGCGAATGCCGTTGCAGTAAATAATTTTCCTGCAAAAACTGAGAAACGAAAAAACAAGGTGTTTCACAGCTTTTGCTTACAAAGTAAAAAACTTTACAACCATTAACATTTAGGCAAATATTGTCAATCCGGGAAGTTCTGTCCATTCTCAAACAGCCTGGTAACCTGATGATAAATAGCTAATAATTCATATAGAATGATTAGCTCAGGCGGGAATTGAGTTGGATAGTTTTCATAGCCCCTCGTGATTTCTTCATTATCCTCCCAAAAAAGTTTTGTCAGCCTTTCCAACTGTGTTTGGTGCCTGGCAGCATGATAGCTGTCAGGGTTAGCAATGCTTACTGCCAATCCTTCTGCTGCCTTCAATACAATCCGGCGTTCTTGTTCGTTCCAGGAGAGCTTCCGTATTGGTGTGTTAACTAGATTCTCCAGATGGTAGTGAATAAGACGCAAATGGTGCAATCGTTTCTCCACATCTGTAAACACAGTCTTTTTCGTACCAAGTAAAGGATGAAAGCGCACTTCATCTTTTTCAAATTGGATCAATGTTTCTGTCTGTCTCAGTTTTTGATTCAGATTTTCTATATCCTGTATGTCTACTTGCACATTCTCACCTTGTCGTAATATGTATTGAAAAACATGTGAGATGGTATTAGCAGTGCTTTTACAATTTTTATCCGCTTGCTGGGAGATTTCTTTCATATAATCAGGTGGCAGGATAAACATATTCACCATAGTTGATACAAGCAAACCAGTTGTTGTCGTTCCAAGACGGATCAAAAAAGCAAGGAAATAATTGCTATGAATGACTTCCACCATAGCAACAGCCGTCAATGTGGCAACGAGCAGTCCAGCATGCAGCTTCAGTTTGAAGCAGGTTGCAATAGTAAGCACAGCAGCCAGCATGTATGTTAGCGGTGTACTGCCGAACAAAGAGATAAAAATGACCGCATAAGCTGACCCGATAGCAGATGCCGGAAAACGGATGATTCCCTTTTTGATCGAATCCGCAGCAGTTGGCTCAATTGTAACAATCGCCGTAATAACTGCAAATACAGGCGGCCAATGCAATAATTCGCAAATCCAAGCGGTCAGAAAAACCGCGATTCCCGTTTTGATTACCCGACTGCCAACGATATGTACCCGTTGCACTTTAAACGCCTCCATCACATCAACTATTCTTTATTTTTCCACTCTTAACATCTATTTGCAACCGAAATCTGTTCCTTCGTCCTCATGAAAAAAGGCGTCGTATATGCGACGCACTTTCGGATAACTGACTTTTTTTGGATACCTTACTTGCTTTCTCCTTCTGTTTGTTTTGCATCAAACGTCCACTTCAGCTGTAAAGTAGCATCTTGAAAGGCATTTTGGTCTTCTTCATTATCGACAAACTCAAATTGTACGTAGAGATTATTGATTTCTCCGGCTGCTAATCCATCTTCTGTCTTAAAAATTTTACTCGAATAACCCTGAACCGTATCCGGACTAGCATTTTTCAAGTTATACAATGTCTCATGATAGATCACATTATCATTAAAACCTGTTTCTTTATCAAAATTTTTCAGGAAATTGACTTGTATGTGTTTGCCAATATCTTCATCGCCTTTGACCCCTGACTGCGTATAATCAGTCAATAACAGTACTTTAGACATATCCAGTGATCCAATATTTTCCAGTTTAAATGTACGGTCCATCCAATCGCCTGGTTTCAAATTATCTATTTCAATAATTACCGGTTTATCCAATACTACATCCAACGTCCCTGCAGCTAACGTATTATTGGATGTTTCTGCAGAACTAAAATATGCAAAAGTCCCTCCCCCAATTAATGAAACTCCCAATACTGCAGCAGCAATGCTTGTCCCTAACTTTTTCTTCAACCCCATCTCATATCCCCCAATGTTTATGTTCACTTTTTTATTCCTCACCACACTTCTTCTATATCCCCCTTTCAATTGCTGACCTTTCTGGCCTGCTGTTCTATTCATTCTTATCTAAAGTTCATATTCAAAGTATGTTCTCAATGAAGAACAACATCACCATAACACGGTTCTTGTCCTTCGTCAATCATATTTATTGCAATCGCCAATTTCAGCTGGAGGAAGCTTAGAATTTTATAAAAAAACAGCCGCCAAACAGCTTTATTGCTGCAGCGACTGGCAGTTCATCTTTTTTCAATGATCAATTTAGACTTGAAAACAGTTTTATTTGTGTCGAGGTTGAACCCTTCGATATAGAGTTTGCTCTGCTCTGATGCCGAAGTGTCTGTTTGAAGTACTATGGTTTCATCTGGTAAAGCTTCATTCGTAAAATGTACTTCAATGGATTGGATGCGATAATTTCGATGCTCTGAAACGGAAAAACAGTCCAAAATATAATCTACATATTTTGAATTATTCAGATGGCCATTAAAGTCGATATCACTGTAACCGATCATTTTCCGATAAGATTCATCGAGAGGACCTTCCGCTTTCAATTTCTTCAGTTTTTCATCAATCGCTCTTTCCTTCAAGCTAGCTGGGTATTGTATTGGAACGGTCCCTTTTCTTGAGATTTTTCGTTGCCGAAGATCCATTAACACCCAAGAGGAAATTGCCCTGATCATAACCTCGCCTTGTTGGTTTCTGACGATATAATCTCTTCCATAATCTATTTTCCCCGGTTCAAGCGGCCATGTTTCAATCGAAATAGTGTCGCCGACTTTCGGATTTTTGAGGAGATCCACTCGTATTTTCATCAGTACCCATGCCACGCCATATTCTCTGTCCAGACTTTCGATGCCAAAACCTAATTTTTCCGAGGCTTCACTTGCAACATCCTGAAAGCAGCTGAAAAGCGTACTCAGTTTCAATTCTTTGTTTAAATCAATGTCTCCCCAATCCACATGATATTCTTTTTTGTGCAAGATATCGGATTTCAATTGACTCACTCCTATTCATTACCAAATTCATTTTAACACATATATCCGTCATGCCTTCAACCGATGTTTACAGTCAGAAAAAAGAGGATATGAGAAACGTACTGGAGGAGATAGCAATGACAGAACAAAATTCGAGATCTGCAATTTGGAAAACAGCGCCTGATAAGAAAACAGAAAGAAAACTTAATAAGCAAGAGGACCAGAAGTTCAATGATGATTTTCCTGTGGAAGAGTTGAATATAGCGATGAAACAAGAGAAAAACAAAACGAAGTCGCAAGAAGACTCGTCTACTGATAGGGACCCGAAGCACGAAAAGAATTAAAAACAGACTGACACTGCACCCTGCAGCAGGACGATTATTTCAAGAAAAATGCCGGTAACCAGGATAAGGAAAAAGCTGCCCGGTACCGGCTTGAGTTTTACGCATAAATATAAAATAAATATTCTTGCCCGTTCTTCACTGGATCCTTCGCAAATGTATATCCATGCTTGACGGCTTCTTCAGGCACGTTGCGAAAAGAAGACGGGCAGTCCGTAATTACTTGCAGTAACTCTCCCTCCCGCATCCCTTCCAGTGCTTCTAACGTATACATGACTGGATATGGACAGGATTCACCCCGCAAATCCAACGTGAAATCGGCTTTTTTCATCTCTTTAGCCTGCATGTCGCTTCACTCCTTTTTCCATTGTCATTTTATGGTGATAGTGCTTTTCCCATGCCACAGTCAGCGCGTATAACACAGCAAGCATGATCAATGTGGCAATAATCGCGCCAATTGGTCCGATAGATTCAAGCAGGTTGAATTTCGCACCACTTTTGACTAGTACATGATATATTCCCAAGTGATCCCAAGCGAAAGCCAGGAACGTCGCACCAATTATATTTCCGGCAAAGACAGATATATACAGTACCTGTCCTTCCATGAGACGGTACATCATCCCTGTTTCACAGCTGGAAGCCATGACGATCCCCAGGCCGAATAAAATTCCACCGAGCAATGTACTTGGTGCGGCAATTTGTGTAATCGGCACCATCCCGTAAACGCCTATAACAATCACAGTGATCGCTGAGCTTATTGCCATGCCGGCAATAATCGCCTTCGCCATCACGCTTCGTCCAACCAGCCACAAATCACGAAAAGCAGATGTGAAACAAATTTGACCGCGTTCAATCAATATTCCGAAGAAAGCACCGAACAGTGCCCCTAGTCCCAGCAGCGTTTTTCCTGTAGTAAAGAAATAGATGATCAAAGCAGCATATGCAATGGCAATAGCTCCGCCAACATAAGGCTGGATGACATATTTCTTCATTTTTGACGGGGCACTTGATCCACGACTAAGTGCCGGCTTACCTTTCCACCAGGGCGTTTTTGTCACTTTTGCACCAAGGTATGTGCCAATCCCTGTAGCTACGATGAAAATCCATGAGTGGATGGAAAACTGCGGCACACCTGTGAAAAATGCAGCCAAATTGCAACCCAGCGCAAGTCTTGCCCCAAACCCGGCGATAATACCACCGACAAGCCCCTGTACGTAACGACGCTTCTGGCGTGGAAAACGGATTTTAAAATTATTGCTCAGCAACACCATGACCAGTGCACCAATAAACATCCCCCAAACAATCCAGCCATCCGGTCGTGTCCAGGTAGTACCCTTCATATGCACCATATCAAAGTAAGTCCAGCTTGAAATGTCAACGCCAAACCATTGCAGTACATGTCCGCCAAGTCTGGTAAACTCCCCTGTCACTGCCCAAACCGTAGAGGTGAGTCCAAAATACACTGCACTTAAAATGCCGGCAAGCAGCAATGCGACATAGGGGCTCCAATAACGTTGAAAGACAGATTGCACTATTGCTTTCATATAAAAAGACTCCTCATATAGTTAATTAGTTAACTTATATATTTTACCAGATTGTCATGGTTTTTCAATATTTTTTACGTTCGTCTTGGTCGGGTTGCATGCACATGCCATCATAGAGAAATATGTATTGCATTTACAATTACGCGGTGCTGGCATTTCCGCTATTACACATGGTTGATCAGCCTGAAACCAATTCAATCATCTTCCCCCTCATGGGATTGAAAATCTGCACTTCCTCTGTCCGATGAACTGCTTGCAGTTTTGATTAACGCTTACACGATTTGGTCGAATGATCGCTTTTCACAGTCTTCATCACTTTCGTGTCCCTTCCTTCCCCAATAATTACGATATGGGCCATGTCTAAAAATAAGCCTGTTTCTACGACACCGACAACGCCATGTAATGACCGATTTAAATCATGGGGATTTTCCAGTAATCCAAAATCACAATCATAAATATAATTACCATTATCGGAAATGAATGGTTGGCCATTTCCCTGCCTTCGCAGACTAGTTTTAGCCCCAAGTGCTTGAATATAGCCGGCTGTTATCTCATGTCCAAATGGAAGAATTTCGACAGGAAGCGGAAAGCTTCCAAGCTTATCTACCATTTTTGAACTGCCTGCAATGACAATAAACCTTTTTGCATAAAAACCCACTATTTTTTCACGCACTAAGCAGCCGCCCCCGCCCTTGATCAATCGACATTCGGGGTCAATCTCATCAGCACCATCAATTGCTATATCTATTTCCACACCATCAGTAAGATCTGTCAGTGGAATTCCGAACTCTTTTGCCCACGCTGAAGTTTGTGTAGAAGTCGATACACCTTTGATGTCCAGCCCTTGCCTGACCTGTCTGCCAAGTTTCTGCAACATATAATATACAGTGCTTCCTGAACCTAATCCAACCGTCATTCCGGATTTGATGTAATCCACTGCTTTCTCTCCTGCTGCTTTTTTTGATTGATTCATTTTATGCGCACCTCTTTTTTATAGATATGTTTCATTGAAAGGTATCATTAATTATTTAATCTTATTGTAGCATAGATCAAGACGTGTACCGCGCTGCCGTCAGCTGCTCAATATATTGTTGGCTTTATGCTGCTGCACTCTGTTCCTTTATTAAGAAGGGTGCCCTATGTTATAACAATGAAACAAACGAGTCAAACCACTGCCATGCTATCAATCATACCGAAGTGGCTAGCACTAAAAAGACAGGCCCCTTCTCGCAAATGAACGAGAAAGTCCCTGCCTTGTGTACATAATGTTTCAAGCTGCTTTTTGTGCTGACGTACGATTGTATAACCATAAACCCGATACACCGAGCACTAAACATACTGCCCCGACGGTAAATACACCGAAGGGCGTTTCTGAAAACAATCCGGATACGAACGCTCCTGCGACAACGCCCAGTGAGAAAAAACCATAAAACAGACCATATGCTTTGCCGCGTTCTGAAGCATCTGCATTGCTTGCCACCAAAGCCGTCATCGAAGGGAATATCAGCGCAAAACCAACACCATAAAAACACATGATCACATACAATAACCCTTGCATGGTGGCAAACTCCAGCATGATCAATGCCATACTAAGAATCAGCAATCCTGCCATCATGGTCAAGGCAAATGAAAAACGATCATACAGCCGATTCGTCGGCAAAATAAAGATTAGCGTACTAGTAATCGCAAATGTACTCATCAATATGCCGCTTAAACTGCTGTCGAATCCAAGCCCCTCAACTCGAAGTGGCAAGGCGTAAGCGATAATGCCTTGGGAGAACATTAAAGAAAATGCGCCCACATAACTTAACACCAAGCCCGGACGTCTACATAATTCCCATATTACCCCTTTGGCGGCAGTTGATTGCTTTTTCTCTGCCACAACTTTCTTTTCCGGTAAAATGAAAAAAGCAAAAACCGCCGTGACAATCATTAAAATACCAATGGAAGTAAACACATATCCCGGACCGAATTTAGAGCTGATAATACCACCGTAAGCCGGACCGATAATCGATGCCAACCCGACGCCTGCACCTGATAGTGCCATGACTTTCCCCTTTTTCTCACCTGAGTCATTGTTGGCTAAATATGTGAATGCTGCCGGTACAAGCAGCCCGCCCGTTAAACCGTGGAAAAAGCGGACAATAAGCAATTGCCCCGGTGTCGACACATAGGCATACATAATCAAAACAATGCCAGTCAGAACCAAACCAATGCTTAAAATACCTTTTACACCTTTTCTATCGATATAATAGCCGGAAATCATGTTTCCTGCTATATTTGTAAAGGAATACATACCAATAATAATTCCAATCAATATCGCAGAAGCCCCCAGCCCCTGTGCAAAGGGGCTCATGATCGGCAACTGGGAAAACGTGTCAACAAAAGTGACTATAATTAGAAAATAAATGAAATAAACCATCGTACACCTCTTTCATGTCATCTGGATTACAGCTTCCTGTCACATGAGTGCTGTGTTCTACAAAGCTGTCTGTATTGCTAATCAAGCTGTTTCAGCGGTCTTCCTTTTCACTTGCATTGCCATTTCATAATATAATACTTTATTTCCAATGATGTAATCGTATCCTCCCATTTTGCTATGTGCTTTAGTGAACCAGTCACTTCTTAACCAGCCTTGAAAGTCCTCCTTCGAATCCCAAGTCGTATGCACATGCACTTCATCATGGCCTGGGATACGCTCTGCGATTAATAATTCAAAACGGATAAATCCTGGGTATTCCTCAATTCCTTTTCTTGTTTCAAATAACGCTATCAATTCATTGGCATACCCTTTTTTCACTGAAATAACATTTGTCACAACATACATGCTGCTCTCCCCTTTGTATATATTATTTGTCACGCATTGTTATCTTTTTTTCAATTTAGCATGAACGACGAGACGCCCCTTATCAGGATCAACACCGTAGTCACAAGTCGATAAGGTGATAATACTATCTTCTGCAGTCACTTCCGTGTCTGAATGAAAAAGTGATTTTTTCTCAATCTCATCAATATAATTTTGAAATGACGCTTCATTATCAAAGTCTGTTTCGATGTAATAAAAATCTGTGGACGTTTGATAAACGGAAAATATCTCCGCATCATAGCTATCATATAATGTATCCAAGTAAATTTCATGGTTTCGCTTGAAAAAGTCATCATTCAGCCACTTTTTCAGTTGCCCGAACATCGAGCCATCCTTCATGCGATGACCATATACAATCCAATTGCGGTTTGTTTCGCTTATGTCATTACGATAATCCAGAAAAATGCTGCCGGCAATAGAATCTTGCTTTTTATAATTTCGGTATAAATAGAAGGTATTGTCATCTGCTTGCAAGATGGGATAATTAATCATTGTTCCTTCCATTTCGATCCAGCCGACAATATCCGTGTTCAATTGTTGTAGTGGATCAAATGATGCCCTTTTTTCCTGCTTGGCCGTTTTCGTCTGGGCAATCGATGCTTCTGCAGGGGAAGGATGTTGTTTCTTATTCATTTGCTTGGCTTTGTCATAGACTTCTTGCGCTTCTGCCAATATCTGCCGGTTGTGATAATATTGCCATAAAGTGCTGCCAACATGGTAAGAAGCATATAGAAATACGGCGATACTTATGATGGTCAGTAATCGTTGTATGATACTGTTTTTTTTCTTATACTTTCTCATGCTGCTGCACCTCATGTCTGCCATTTGACAGGGTTCCTGTTGGCAACATGTACAATCCATGTGCAGTATCTTGTTTGATTGTCGCTTGAATATGATAAACTTCCTCCAGCATCGATGATGTGATTACCGATGCCGGTGTACCTTCATAGGCAACAACTCCTTTTTGCATTACCATCAGATAATCACTGTACTGAATGGCTTGATTGATATCATGTAATACCATGACTATCGTTAGACCAAACGTTTTGTTCAATTTCGCCAACAGGTTTAAAATATCGTATTGATAGTACAAATCCAAAAACGTCGTCGGTTCATCCAAAAATAGATATGGTGTATCCTGAGCCAATGCCATCGCGATCCAAGCGCGTTGTTTTTCTCCACCGGATAATGTAGAAATAGGCAAATTGCGTTTTTCTGTCAAATTGGTACATGCCAAAGCCCAGATAATTTTTTTTTCATCTTTTATTTGCTGATTTTTTAACACCGTACGATATGGCAGACGGCCATAAGCAACGAGCTTTTCAACCGTTAAATCTCCCGGTCCCTGATTATACTGGTGCACTACTGCGACATGTTGCGCATAACGCTTATAAGAATACTGCATGATATTTTTGCAGTGTAGTAAAATTTGGCCAGCCCCAACACGCTCATTTTTTGCTAATAAGCTAAGCAAGGTTGATTTTCCGCTTCCATTTGGTCCAATGATGGTCGTAATTTTCCCTGCTTGAATAGTCGTGCTAATATGTTTGATTTGATCATTTTTACGGTCGTAGGAAAAACTGACATCTTTAATTTCCAGCAACTTGCTCACTCCTTCTTAGCATAATGATGAGAAATGGACCGCCAATAAATACCATCAACACCGAGGCAGGAATTTCCATTGGTGCAAGCATTGTTCTTCCCAAGGTGTCCGCAAGCAATAATAACCATGCACCGAACAATGCGGAAAACGGTATAAGCAGTTTATAATCCGAACCAACGAGGGCACGCCCGATATGCGGCACAAGTAAGCCGATAAAGGAAATGACACCTGCAACCGATGTAGATACAGATGCTAGAAAAACTGCGATTACGGACACGATAATCCTGGCCAGCGTTACGTTCATTCCCAAATTCATTGCCGTTCTATCCTCCATTGAAAGTAAATTGCACCAAGAGATAACGAAAAAAGATAACAGCAGTCCGATAGCGCCATAAATCACCATCACTTCCACATTTCCCCAGGTCTGTTGTGTAAAGGTAGAAGTTGTAGCCGCGTTAAATTGTACCCCGGTGATGCCACCTAAAAATGGAAGTGATTCATTCAATGCGGTGAAGATGGCATGAACCGCTACACCAACCAAAATCAGGCGCAACGGTCTGTAACCTGACTGCCAAGCCAACGTAGCCACGATGAGCCATGCAATTCCACCACCAATAAAAGAAAAAAGTGGACCAAAGAAAAACACCATCGGAAACAAGCTGATCACCAATGTTTGTAAGAAGTTTGCTCCAGCTGCGATACCGATAATCCCGGCTTCAGCCAGTGGGTTACGCATAACCGCTTGCAATAAAGCCCCCGATACAGATAAACAAGCACCAGCCATCGTTGCGATCAAAATGCGGGGAAAACGCAAATCCTTTATTGCTGCAACATCTTCATTTCCCCCATTTAGCAATCCGGTTGTCAGATCGAATATTCCAATATGCAAGCTGCCAGAACGTAATGCATACACCATTGAGACAAACAGCAATAGGATTACTGCGATAAAGCTGATCATTTTTTTACCCATATTCATTCATCTTTTCCTTTATATAGAAGCTGAAATAAATGCTCTAATGCTTCATCCGCACGTATCGTACCGGTAGTTGGGAACAATATTTCTTCCAAGTCATATACCTTTCCTTCCTTCACCGCGGTAAAATGCTTCCAAATATCATTGTCTTTAAATTCCTTATTAAACATGGCAACTACCTCATCAGGCATCCCATGTGCCAAACGTAAAATGATATCTGGATCCGATTGGTACAGTGCTTCCGAATTGGAAGCCAGAAACTCTTCCTTGCTATCTGATTTCAGGAAACCATTTGCCACATTTTTTCCACCAACACGTTTAACGAGATCTCCTATGTAAGATTTTTCTGTTGCAACAAGGTAACTGCCAGGTATTCCTAATAAAATCAGCACATAAGGTGAGTCTTTTCCGGCTGTTTTTCCTTGGATTTCCTGCAATTTATCCTTAAAACGCTGATTGACCTTAGCAGCCTGCTCTTTGCGGTCATATTTTTCACCGAAGTGAGTGATTTCCTCCATCATCGCTTCCAGACTAGTTAAATCAACAAAATAACTTTGGAACTTCCCTTTATCCAACAATGGTTTGACATCATATTCGAGCGTAGTAAGCGATAGCACTTCCGTAGGTTTTAAGGATTGCATCAATTCCAAATCCGGGTTTTTAGCGTTGCCCAACTCTTTTGCATCTTTGTATCGATTTGGCAATTGTTTGTAGCTGGTTGGTATTCCAACTAAGTCAAGATCCAGTGCATCGAAAATTTCCGCAACCGCTACAGATAATGCGACAATGCGTTGGGGGGATGAATCAGTTTCTTTTTTGGGATTCTCCTTCGCAGCTGGAGCGGTTTCAGAATTCGAAGCGCATCCTGTCATGAATGCAGCCAGGATCATCACACAAAAAGATATTAATATTCTTCTATACTGTTTCATATCCTGCAACTCCCTTACAAAATAAGGAAGTATTCAGATATGCAAACTATTGCATATCTGAATACAAGCCATTAAAAAGTTCCTGCACGCCATTTACGAATAACGACAATCATGGAAGCTGCCATTAGTAAAATATAGACGCCGATGCCGGACAGATCACCCGTTTGTGGATTTGTCCCTGCACCACGATTCGTTGATCCCAATTGGTTATTATTGGTTTGCTTTGGTTTCAGCTGATCACCATTCCGATCATAGTTCAAATTGTTGTCATCGTCATCGGTTTTATTGATGTCATTGCTATTTCCGTTTTTCCCCTGATGATTGCTGTTTGGATCATTTTTTTGAATAGGAAGCTTGCCATTGTTATTTTGATTGTCCGGCTTCTCACCCAGTTTGCGAATACTGTCCTTATCAAATTGGAACTGTACATTGTACTTATTATGGTAGTTCAATGCGTCTATATCTACTTTGACTTTCCCATCCAATTTTTTAGATAAATCTTCTACAAAGAATGAGACAACACTTGTATCTTGCTTAGCGTTCATTTTCTCAACTTTCACATCTTTGTATTCGCCTTCCTGCATAACTTGCAGCATGGTGATCCATGAACTGTTTTTCAATGTCAAAAGTATTTGGCTATTTCCATCTTTTACATCCAATTCAGCTGGCGATACGATGTAATCCTGCATAACGGAAATCTCATTCGTGCCATCTTTCAACACTTTTACGTCGATATGATACCTGCCATCCTGCAATTCCTTATCGGATACCGGCGGCGTTTCCGGATTCGGTTTTTGCAGTTCCGGGTCATCCGGCTGTTTCACCTCTTCATCTGGGGTTTCTGGCTCAGGATCTGCTGGCTCCTCTTCGTCTGTTATCTTTTGTATAGAATCTGTTTTCGCTACAAGGCGCAAATCATAAGTATTTCCATAACTGCCTACTTGGACACCAACTTTTGCCTGCAGCGGCTTTGATAGTTCAGGGTAGGCAAATTGTACGGTTCTGGTATCTGCTTCCTCATCTGTACCAAGTACTTTTGCATCAATAAACGCCCCATTTTGTTCAACTTGGAAGCTTTTCATTTGGGATTGATTTTTGATTGTTAAAGTAATCAGCCTTCGATTTCCATCAACGTCTAATTGCACTGGTTTTGCGAGATACTTATCCATGGAGGAGAGTTTATCTTCCTCATTATGCCAAGCTTCCAGGTCCATCGAATAGGTGCCGTTTTCAAGGGAAATGGTTTGATCTTCACCTGGGGTTTCCACTTCTTCCTCAGGCGCCCCCTGGTCATCACCTGGGGTCTCCACTTCTTCTTCAGGTGCCCCCTGGTCGTCATCCGGGATGTCTTCTTCGGTTTCTTCTGCTTGCTCGTCAAGACTTATTACTTTCAGGCTGCTTATATCAAACTGCAATTGAATTGTGTAGTGATTATCGTATGTGCCACCCCCAGGAAACTCTTCCGGTGGAATATAAACATGGGTTTTAGCATTTATTTTTCCAGTCAGTGTTTCCACAGGGATTTCTACGACCCTAGTGTTGTTTGTATCATCTGTTGAAACAATGGACGAATCTCCGAAGGTGCCATTGTTTTCAACGGAAAATTCCTTGATCCAGGAACTATGTGTGAATGTGATATGCGCTTTGTAGTTGCCGCCTTTTACAAACAGTTTTACAGGCTTTTGCGTATAACCATCCATTACAGATGGATTACCTTTACCATCCTCCAAAACAGTTAAACCGATTTCATATTCCCCATCTTGCAATTCATTTTCTATTGCCGCACTAACACCTAGAGCAGGTGATACCATATAAAACATCATAAGTGCGATTACACACGATAAAAATACCTTTTTCATCGGTTTGCCCCCTTTAGGAATTCACTTTCTTCATTCTTAGCGCAATGATGGAAACGAGAGATAGTACCATAACGATCCCCATTGGGATAAGCATGCTCTTGTCAGCGGTTGGCGGGTTTGAAACTTTCCCGTTCTCTGTACCAGTATTTTTTGTCGCTGCTCCATCCAGCTTGTCAGCAGAAGTCTGCTGTTCCACCTTTTTCTCACCAGACTTACTTGGTGCTTTTTCTCTATCACCTTCCTGCGTGTTATTGTCACCGCTTGTATTGATTGCTTCTAAACTATTGCTGTCAAAATGCAAGTTGATCGTATAGTTATTATCATATACGCCGCCACCGGGGAATTCTTCAGCAGGTATGTATACATGTATCTTTGCTTCCACCGGCTGTGACAATTGGTCAGGATTGAGATTATACTGCACCATGCGTGTATTTGCTTTTGAATCAGATTGTATACTTTGTGCGTCTACAAAACTGCCATTATATTGCACCTTTAAATCTGTAATCCAACTGCTATGATTTAACGACATTTGTGCTGTGATTTTTCCGTCTTTCACCTGGAGTGTGACGGGCTTATCAAAATAGTCGTTAGCAATTGAAACAGAGCTGTTGTCTGCTGTGTAGACGTTGTAGTTAATCCGATATGTCCCATCCTCCAAACGTTTATCTGCCAATACAGCTTGCGATGCGGCCAAAAAGGCTAGTAAGCAAATAAATATGACAAAAAGTGTTTTTTTCACTTCATGCCCTCCTAAAAATATTTTAAATGATAATAATAATCATTCTCAATTGCGTTTAAAAAAAATAACCTTACTCCCCCTTCCTTATTGCACTTACAGTATTTGACAACTAATTGATAATGATTATCATTCGCATCTAACCACTATCTTAGCAGGTTATTGCTATTTGTCAAATAATTTTTAAAAATATCTTTATAAAAAAAATGACATATACCCAGAGAAAATTCTGGAGATAGATCCTGGAATATTATAAAAAGAGAAGGCTAGGAACACCTTCTCTTCCATACAAGCTTTTTGATCAACGACGCTATATTTTCCAATTCATAAAGTCCAAGCGATTCGGATAGGATGTTTGGGTTCCCCTTTTCGTGACACTCCAAGCTGCATAGGCTGAAGCCTGCTTAATGGATTCTTTGAGGTTTCCTGTTTGCACGTATTCGTGTGCAAAACAACCAATGAAAGCATCACCTGCCCCAGTTGTATCTACTGCGCCAACATCGTGGGCCTCTACATGACCCACTGTGCTTTCACTAGCCCACAAGACACCTTGGCGTCCCATTGTGACAATCACCTGCTTAACGCCCTTTTTCACTAAAAATAATGACGCTTCCCTTACTTCTTCTTTTGTAGTCACCGGCATGCCAGTTAAAATCTCCAATTCCGACTCATTTGGGATGAAAAAATCACATTTGCACACTGATTTGAAGTCAAGATCTTTTGTTGCAGGAGCGGGGTTCAACACCACTGGTATCCCGTGCTGCCTGCCGAAATCAATTGCATGATACACTGTCTCCAATGAAATCTCCAGTTGCAATACCATCAATTTGCATTGTTTGATCTTAGAAGCCGCCCGATCGATATCGGCTGGCAACAGATGCTGATTTGCACCTTTCACAATGAGAATGCGATTGTTCGAATCATGATCGACAAAAATCGGTGCTACACCGCTGGCAATGCCATTTACCTTTTCTACATATGTTGTATCGATTTCGTATTTCTTAAAATTGGCGATCGTATTGTCGCCAAACATATCCGCACCAACCTTGCTCAACATCAACACTTCAGAACCCATTTTTGCTGCGGCTACTGCTTGGTTGGCACCTTTGCCGCCGCACCCCATTTCAAAAGATGAAGCTTCCAATGTTTCACCTTCCTTTGGCATGCTATCCACATATGTAATGAGGTCGACCATATTCGAACCTATCACTGCAATGTCCATGATTACTAAGCCTCCTGAAAAAAGAAATTACCTCTTATACTAGCATCTATGAAAATAAGATATATTTCAAATACGTTTGTTTATTAGCATCGTGAAATCTTCATTATCGGTACGATTTTTGCCATTTCCCATTGATAAAAGGGCCAGAAGACAACTACCGGTTCCCCTGGCCCTACTTTCACTGAAACACTACACAAGGCATCCCCATCATTCCCCTTTTAAGTGCTCATTCATGAACGTTACAATTTTTGTATTCATGAAAATATGATTCTCCAAACGCTCTGTTTGATGCCCTTCATTTTCGAATATGAACAGTTCTGTCTCTTTTCCCTTTTCCTTCAAATCTTTATTTAATTGCTCCGCTTCTGTAACAGGTACCCTTGTGTCGTTTCTTCCGTGAAACATCATTAACGGGGCTGATATATTATCTGTATGGTTTAGCGGAGCGATTTTTTCAAAAAAGGTTGCATCTTTTTCTAAAGAACCATATTCGAATTCACGCAGCTTCCTGCGCCATTCTCCTGTATTTTCCAAGAAGGTCCGGAAATGGGAAATTCCCACAATGTCGACACCTGCCGACCATACATCCGGGTAATGTGTCATTGCTGCCAGAACCATGAACCCTCCATAGCTTCTCCCCATGATTCCAATCTTTCCCGGGTCAATGTGATGTGTTTCAATGAGATCCTTTGCCAACCAATTTAAATCCGCTACCGAATCCATGCGTTTACGCACATCATCCAGCTGCACGTATTCTCTTCCGTACCCCATGCTGCCGCGAACGTTCGGTGCAACTACCGCAAAACCGTTTGCCGCTAAATATTGGATTACCGGATTGTATTCACTGCGAATCTGGGATTCAGGTCCACCGTGTACATAGACCACTGCAGCTTTTGCTTCTCCTTGCTGATAAAGGAAATATGGGACTGTTAAGCCATCAAAAGATTGGTAGGTACAAAGTGCAGGCTCTACCCACTCTTTTTCAAGCATTTTATTTTCTCCAACAAATGTGAGACGCTCACTTTTCGCGTTACTTATATCAACCTTCCAAATATCCCCGGGGACCGCAGCTCCCTTCACAGCAATAATTAATTCCTCGGCATTCAGCCATGCAATTGAACGATATACTCCTTTGGGAACATCCGTTATTTCATTGGTTTGCTGATTTTCCAAATGAAAGCATCCTAACGTGGAAACACCACCCTTATTCACTGTGAAAGCAATTGATTTTTCGTCAGGAGCCAGCTTTATTTCCTCGATGTCGCATGAAGCATCTGTCATAAGCCTCTGGAATGGACCATCTTTTCGAAGGTTCTTTTGAAAAATGCCAAGTGTATCTTGTCCAATATCTGTCAATACGTACATCATGCCCCCATCGGCTGTCACCTGGGCGGATTGGTATCTTGCAGAACGCTCAAATGCTCCAGTTAGACAAGTCAATTTTTTCATCGTTAAGTCATAGACAAATAGATCATTGTCAATATTTGTCTTGGGGATGCTGAGAAGCAGTTGGCGGTCGTCATTTATCCAACAAATTGGCGCGCAATTTTTATCGATATCCAGCAACTTCGTAACCGATTTGGTAGTAACATCGGCTACATACAAATCAAAATATCCCGGATGTCTGCGATTACTGGAAAACACAATTTTTTTCTCATCGGAGGACCAACCGCCAAAACGATGGAAATGCTTTTTGGAGATGACCAATTCTTCTATGTCCCCATCCTGATTAATCAAGTATAATTGTTGCCTTTCATCTCCATGATTATCGACGCCTACCACCATTTTTTTTCCTGATGGGGAGTGGTGTACCGACAGCACACGATCATGAAAATCCTTTAATGCTTCTATTTTGCTGTGAACGCCGTCCCATTTGAATAATTGCGGAACTCCCCCGCGCTGGGCTAAAAATGTAAAGGCATTTTGCTTCGGAAGAATCTTAGGTTCGTATGCACCATGTACTTCTAAATAAGATAATAGTTTTTCACTCTCGTTCTGTTTAACCATTGCAAGACTCCTTTGGGATTATAATATTTTTCTAGTAATATAAGAATATGCCTGATATGGATATCAAAATAGAGGCTGATGCTACACTAGTTAACAATATGAATAATCTTTGCGCCAACAATTCTTTGAAATGCTGAAACTTTTCATCTTGTTTTATTTGCTCGTTTGCTCTATGTAATGCACGCGATCTGTTGATTGGCATAAAGAAACTTCCTAACGATCGAAAACCATCTGTAAACAGATGCAAAAACTTGGACTTCCATATGTAGATGCATACAGCAAAAAGGGTTGCTGCCAACCCGCACAAGAAGGAAAAATTGATCCAATCAATCAGCTGCAGATGTAAAAATATGATGCAGCAAGCCCAAATTCCCATGATCACCGTATGCATGAAGATGAATTTTTTCACGTTGGACACTCCCTCATGAAACGGAATAGACAAAGCCCCTTCAGAAGCTTTATCTATCCCGGACATATTCAAAAGCTTAGTTTGTTTTTTTTGCCCATTTCAAATATGGATAACGGTTGACGTAATACGCGATATCTTTAAAATCTGTGTTGGTCAAATAATTGTTCATATAGAAGTAGACTGGCATGAATGGCATTTCATCCATCAAACGCTCTTCAGCTTGATGCAGCAATTCATATCGCTTATCCTGGTCTTGCTCCACCTTTGATTTTTCCATTAAATCATCAAATTTCTTATCGACCCAGCCTGTCCGGTTGTTCGGACTGTCACCAAGGTAGTAATCAAGATTGACTACCGGATCTACAAAGACACCGATCCAGCCCATTCGAGCCATTTGATAGTTATGCTGCTTGGTCGTATCCAAGTATGTTCCCCACTCCTGGTTGTTCAACTTCACATCAACATCCAGATTTTTCTTCAGCATTTCTTGCACTGCCTCAGCAATTTTCTTATGCTCTTCCGAAGTGTTGTAAGTCAACGTTACCTGTGGGAGCTTGTCCCAACCTTCTTCTTTCATGCCTTCTTTTAATAATTTTTTGGCTTCTTCAGCATCTTCTTTAAAGTATTCTCCGCCTTCTTTACGGAAATCACCCTTCGGCGTTTTCACTCCGGATGGAACCATGCTATATGCTGGTGTCTCGCCGCCCATTGTGACATTTTTTGTTAAAGCATCTCGATCAATTCCCATTGCAAATGCTTGGCGCACTTTTTTGTTTGTGAATGGTTCTTTTTCCACATTGAACATATACATGTATGTGCCATAATATGGAACTTCTTTATATTCCTTGCTGTCTTTCTCCGACTGGATTACATCGGACGGAAGTGTCATGATCAGGTCCAAATCTCCTGTTTTAAACATTTGATAGTATGTCGTCGCCTCATTGACTAGTTTAAAGGTGACTTTTTTCAAGCTGACGGCCTTTTTATCATAGTATTCATCGTTCTTCTCTATAACCACCTTGCTGTCATGCTTCCATTCTGTCATTTTGAAAGGCCCGTTACTAACATAATCGTCCGCTTCGGCTGCCCAATTCTTATTATTCTCGACAAGTGATTTCTGAACCGGATAGAATGTCCACAACGTTAGCAAACTGTCAAAATATCCTATCGGTGCATTTAACTCTACTTGAAAAGTCTGCTTGTCCAATGCTTTAATTCCGACTTTATCGGCAGAGCCCTTCCCTTTATTATAGTCCTCCGCCCCTTTAATATAATACAAATAGAAGGCAAAAGCGCTTCCTGTATCAGGATTTAGCACACGTTTCCATGCATATTCGAAATCTTCCGCAGTAACTGGTGAACCATCAGACCATTTAGCATCCTCACGCAGCTTAAACGTATACGTTTTTCCATCATCAGATACGTCAGCTTTCTCAGCTGCGCCCAATACCGGTTCCCCATCTTTATCCCGTGTGTATAACCCTTCAAAAATATGATCCAGTACCCAGCCTGATGTCGTATCTGTTGCCATTGCAGGGTCAATAGCAGGTGGTTCTGTCATCGCGTTGACTGTGATCTCCTGCTTTACATTTTTGCTGTCCCCATTGCCCTTGTCACTAGCACCGCCTTGGTCAGCGTCACCGCCGCCATAGCAGCCAGCTAGTGCTGCTGATACGATTAGTATGGTTATGAATACGATAAACCACTTCTTCATGAATCCCACTCCCTTGTTGTCTTATCCGTTTCATTCTTTTATTCTTTTATTTTTATGCTTCATATAGATGACAGGCAGTCCAATGATTTGGCTCTACTTCTTTAAACATCGGTTCCACTTTGGCACAAACTTCCATTGCTAACGGACATCTTGTGCGAAAACGGCAGCCGCTAGGAGGATTCGTAGGACTTGGCGGGTCCCCTTGCAGCATAATCCGCTCTCTTTTGGCCATTCTCGGATTGGTTTTAGGAATGGCGGACAGCAAAGCCTGTGTATAGGGATGCAACGGATTTTCAAACATATCATCGCTTTCACTTAGTTCCATCATTTTCCCTAAATACATGACACCGATTCGATCACTGATATGTTTCACCATGCCGAGATCATGTGCAATAAATAAATAGGTGAGTCCCTCTGTTTTTGCCAAATCTTCCATTAAATTAACTACTTGTGCCTGAATGGAAACATCCAGTGCGGATATCGGTTCGTCTGCTACGATAAATTTAGGTTCGACAGCAAGTGCGCGGGCGATACCAATACGCTGTCTCTGTCCTCCGCTGAATTCATGCGGATATCGCTTCGCATGCTCCGGGCGCAACCCGACGCGCTCCAGTAATTCATAAATGCGACGCTCACGCTGTTTGCCTTTCAATAATTTATAAGCATCAATCCCTTCAGCGATAATGTCCCCTACACGCATCCTTGGATTCAAAGAGGCATGCGGATCCTGAAAAATGATTTGCATTTCTTTATTGGCAGCTTTTTGTTCTTCCTTATTAAGTTCTGCCACTTTCCTTCCATTGTAAATAATCTCGCCATCACTGGCATGGTGCAGTCCAACGATTGTTTTTCCAAGCGTGGATTTACCGCTGCCGCTTTCACCGACCAGACCAAACGTTTCTCCATTTCTAATGGTAAAAGAAATATTATCTACAGATTTAACTGTCACATCTTTTCCCTGCTGAAAATATTTTTTAAGTGCTTTGACCTCAACCAAGTTTTCCTGCATTTTCTGTCTCTCCTAACCTTGCGAACTCTTCCAGCTGCGGTGCCCTTTCATCATTCAGCCAGCACTTCGCTGTATGGTCATCGGAAATATCATAGTCACCGGGCATTTCCTCCAGGCAGATATCCATTGCATACTTGCATCGCGGTGCAAAGGGGCATCCTTTTGGCGGTGAAAACAAATCCGGCGGAGACCCTGTAATTGGAACAAGCCGGCTTTTTTCAGATGTATCCGTGTCTGGAATGGATTGGAGCAGCCCCCACGTGTAGGGATGGCGCGGATTATCGAATAAATCCATGACGGGTGCACTCTCTACCACGACACCGCCATACATGACAAGCACCCGCTGAGCCGTTTCCGCAACGACGCCAAGATCATGTGTGATCAGAATGATGGCTGTATTCATTTCCTTCTGTAATTCCTTCATCACTTCCAGAACCTGCGCTTGAATGGTAACATCCAGTGCTGTAGTTGGTTCGTCCGCGATGAGCAGGTCCGGGCTGCATGCAAGCGCAATGGCAATCATCGCCCTTTGACGCATGCCTCCACTGTACTCATGTGGATACTGCTCAGATCTCCCTTCCGGATTTGGGATCCCCACCAGTTTCAGCATCTCTACCGCTTTGTTTTTCGCGTCCGCTTTGGATAGATGCCGATGTGTGATAAGTGCTTCTGCGATTTGTTTACCAACTTTCATCGTTGGATTCAGAGAGGTCATCGGATCTTGAAAAATCATGCCGATTTTACTTCCCTTGATTTTTCGCATTTGGCGTTTCGATAGAGCGAGAAGGTTTTTTCCTTCAAAATGAATGCTCCCTCCCTTTATCATGCCAGGAGGCGTCGGTATAAGCCCCATGATCGACTGGACTGTAACGCTTTTGCCGCTGCCGCTCTCTCCAACAATCGCGACGATTTCTCCTTGATCAACATGAAAAGATACATCCCTTACGGCTTTGACTTCTCCCCCGTATGTTTTAAAATTCACTTTTAACTGATCTACCTTCAATAAATGTTCCACAAATCACACCTCCTATTTTCGACCTTGTGGATCTAGCGCATCCTGTAAGCCGTCTCCAAAGGCATTAAACGCAAACATCGTCAGTGAAATCATTAACCCAGGGAAGAACAGCCGCCACCATTGTCCGCTCAAAATAACACCTAAAGCATCATTGGCCATCGTTCCCCAGCTGGCATTCGGTGCTTGTACACCAAGGCCAAGAAAACTGAGGAATGCTTCGGCGAATATGGCCGTCGGAATGGTAAATGTTAAGTTAACAATGATGATTCCCATTGTATTCGGCAATAAATGGCGATAAATGATTTTCCAGTGTGATGTTCCCAATTTCTGTGCTGCGAGGACATACTCCTGCGACTTTAATTGGAGTATCTGGCCGCGTATAATCCTTGCCATGCCAACCCACCCGGTAATCGATAGTGCAAGTACAATCGTGGCGATACCTGGCTCCATGATGACCATGAGCAAAATGACCACTAATAAGTATGGAATGGCATATAGCACTTCGACAATCCGCATAAGGATATCATCGACCCTGTCGCCAGTCTTTCCTCTTCCGGCCATATATCCTGCAACACCGCCAACAGCAACACCAACAATCAAATCTATCAGTGCGGCTGCAAAGCCAATAATCAATGATACTCTTGCTCCCATCCACGTTCTGCTCCACATGTCACGTCCAAGATCATCCGTACCAAACCAGTGTTTTGCTGAAGGAGCTTTATTCGCATTCAGCAAATTTTGTTCTGAAGCACTGTAAGGAAGCATGTGTGGTCCAACCAAAGCAAGTAACACGATCACTGTCAGCAGAATGAGCCCCAACAACGCCAGCTTGTTTTTTAAAATATGGAGTAATGCTTCTTTCCAAGCGCTTAGGCTCGGTCGTGCTATCATTTCGGTCGGCATTTTTGTCTTATCGACAGGTCTGAATCTATTATCAGTCATTATCTTCTCCAACATTTAATCCCCCTTGCTCGTCAACTTAATTCTCGGATCAATGAAACGGTAAGAGATATCAATCAAGAATAAGGTGACGACTAAAATCACACTGAAAAACACGGTCGTTCCCATAATGACTGGATAATCACGGTTGAAAATACTATCAACAAAGTACTTTCCAATCCCCGGAATAGCGAAGATCTTTTCGATTACGAAGGTACCGGTAATCAATGAAACGAATAACGGTCCCATAAATGAAACAACGGGTAGAATGGCGTTTCTTATCCCGTGGTTAAAAACGATTTTAAAAGATGATAAACCTTTTGCATCGGCCGTCTTCATATAATTCTGATTCATCACTTCAATCATGCTGGAACGCATAAATCGTGCAATGACGGCCAGCGGGGTAGTGGCAAGCGCAAGGGAAGGCAGGACAGAATGCTGAAATGACCCCCACGATGCGACCGGCAACATCCCCCATTTCACTGCAAAGTAATTAATCAACAATGGGGCTAATATAAAGCTGGGTACGGAAATACCGACAATAGCAATCACCATGGATATGTAATCTAGCAGACGATTATGATATAAGGCGGCAATGATGCCCAGCAATAAACCAAATACCAGTGCGATGATGACTGCCTGAATTCCCAGCGTCGCCGAAGCAGGAAATCCGGATGCGATAATACTGTTTACGGAACGTGTTTCCGATTGGATGGATGGCCCTAAATCAAACATAACCAAACTTTTCAAGTACAGGACATACTGGACTGGAATCGGCTCGTCCAGATGATACTTGGCACGCATATTATCCAGTACATGTTCCGGTAATACATCAGCATCAGAAGCAAAAGGATCTCCGGGTATGAATTTCATAATGATAAAAGTCAATGAAGCGATCACCCAAATAGTGAGCAGCATAGTAATAAAACGTTTAACGATATACATATGTACAGGCACCTCTCTTCTCCATGATCGTTACGCGTTGACGCTGCCCATCACGCCGTTTGTTGCGGTGATAGCTATGATGACACAGCCCCACATCTGTTTATAACCAGTAATCATATCCTTACAAGTAAAATGAATTTTTTTAGGTGCGATTTGTTCAACTGTTGGCAGCGTCGTTGTCATTTTTGCTTGCTGGGAGCCTTTGAAGGTAATCTCAAAAGTCACCGGTCCTGGCATTACTGCAGTTTTAAAATCAGCTGCCTTTTCAACAGCTGTTTTGGCTCCTTCACGGATTGCGTGCCGTGCAATTTCCGGATGGATCAGTTCCGCAGCAAAACGGTCCACCCCTTTCTTTGTGATTGCCGACTCAATATCCGGAAATGTTTCCTTTACTTCTTTTACGTACGCCTCATCCCCACTGATAAATAGAGGTGGAACATCAAAGTCCCCGGCCACATATGCATTCATTTCGGTTTCCCCGACAACCTTTCCGTTTACTTTCATCTCCTCTACACAAACACCGGCGAGTGTATGGCTGATTACTGCTGTATCTGAACCTCCCTCACGACCGTGATGGCCGACAAACATGATGCCATCAAATGAATGATCCAGGCCCTCTAGTTGACACATCACCCGGTTATTACCTGATACAAGCCTTGCTCTTTGATCCAAACTCTCTATAAGGATATTCGACATATTTCCATGACCATCAGCAACAACTACCTCTGCAGCTCCCCCATCATAGGCCCCTGCTATAGCTGCATTAACATCTTCTGTCATCAGCCTGCGAAAACGCTCATACTCCTGAACTGTCTTTAATTGCTGGTTTGCAGCCACACCTGAAATACCTTCCATATCTGCGGAAATGAATATTTTCACTTTATTATCTCCTTTCAATTTTTAAATAATTATGAACAAAAATATCCTTTCTGCCCTACGCTTAAATGTATTCAAATGTATTTTTATACACTTCTAACTGAACGATAGAATGATATTCACACACTTCCGGGATTTTCCCAATCTCTTGCAAAACCGCAACGATCTCTTCTTGATCAGGGACAGCTATTTGGACCAGTATTGGATATTCGCCTGAAACCAATGTGATGTACCGAATTTTGTTAATCTCTTTCAGCCTTGTAATTACATTAGCAATTTTTGCAGGTGTTGCTTTTATGAAGATGATTGCCCCAGCCTTTAACCCTACAGCGATCGGGTTGATGACACCAACTACATTCAAAATTCCTCTTTCAATCAAATTACGGTATCTTGAACGGATCGTTTTCTCTGTTACTTGTAGTCTGTTTGCTATATCTGCAAATGTTCTTCTTCCATCCTTTGAAAGGAGATGAATAATCTGCCTGTCCAAATCATCTATCTCATATTCCATACAATTCCTCCTTACAATACCAAATTCGACTAAAAGTACTTAAAAAGGGCAATGCAATTGTAAATGCTTCTGTTTAACAACATTCAAAACCTTTTTTATTATCGAAATCAGATTATTAAAAGACATTATATAGCAGTTCTCGTATGAAATCAATATTTTTTGACAAATTATTAATATTCGACAAAAGCATCCATGCAAAACCTTCTGCTAACACATTTGAAAAAAGGCCGCCCTCCTGCTGTAAACAAGAGGACAGCCTGGTCTATGCTACTCCTTTTCTATTAAATAATCCGTGATCCATCTGATGGTATTTTCTTGTTCATCAGCAAAAATGCGGTGACTGCTGTTTTCTAATACGTGAAATTCGCTATCGGCAATTCGTTTGTGTATTTCTTCACTTTCGCTTACCGGTGTGATCCAATCATGTCTGCCAGCAAGGATCAAAGTACGTACAGAAATTTCCTCAAGTCTATCTCTCAAATCAAACTCCCTCATGAAACCACCGAAACCTTTATTCAACGGCTCGTAGGAGTGTTTTGTTTTCGGCCGCATCATAGCGTTTCCGGAGGCTGCTGCCGTGGAATAAAAGGGAGCCAATGCATGAAAATAGTTTCTAAGTTCTTCTTCTGACTGAAAAGACCCTTTCCATAATTTATCAGCATAATATTTTTGTTCCGAGTTCCCGTGCTTTTCAACATACGCTTTTGCTTTTTCCAAAAACTTGTAGGATGGCGAAGTTGCCAGGAGAAGAAGCCCCTGAAGGTTTTCTTGGTATTTTATCGCATAACTCATGGCAACCATACCTCCATAAGAATGTCCAAGAAGGTAAATCTTCTCCAGGCCAAGATAATGTCTTAGGCTTTCTATGTCTGCCGCATTTCGTTCCAATGTATAATTTTCTGGAAGGTCTTCATCGGAAAATCCGCACCCCCGCTGGTCTACATATACCAGTTGTGCATGCTCCGCCAACCCGTCAAAATATGGTTTAAAACCTAAATGAGATCCCCCGGGGCCGCCATGAATAATGAAAACGACGGGCTTACGTACGATTTCGCCATTCATTATTCTTACAGAAGAACCATCCACATCATAAAAAAGCTTTGTACCATTGATATTTGCATACATCTCCACTCTCTCCTTTTTCGCAATTGAACTGACCAATTGTTTTCTGGTCTTACTTGTTTTTATTGTAAATTCTCACTTGTTACGTTATTTTCTAAAAACATATGCAGCATATTCTACATTATTCTCGTATTATTATCAATAATCCAATAAATATTTTCCCGTATTATCTGTATTTTCCCATCTATTTGATAGAATTTGTAGACAAACCAAAAACATTTTAGTAATATAAGGAAAAATAAAGGAAAAATTCCTTAATTCATTTTTCTTCTTGACTATTATGCCATGGAGGTGAATACAATGCATATAAAAATTGGCGTTATTGGACCTTCGGAATCTGTTGCAAAGATCCTGAAAGTATCAAGGGATTTTGAGGGAGTGACGTTTATTCCATTTGTGTACGATGAGGTGAGCCAGATATCCACCATTATTGCAAACAACAGGCTGTTTGTGGACCAATGGCTGTTTTCGGGCATCATGAATTACTCTTATGCTATCGATCAACAGCTGATTAAAAAGGAAGACGGCAGTTTTCCGCCGCTTCACGGATCTAGTTTTTTTGGAAAGCTGTTGGAAGCACAACTGAATGAGGGACGGATTTTTAAAAGGATAAGTATGGATCATATTACTGACAAGGAAATTGCCAAAGTGCTCTCTTTTTACAATCTGGACTCCCTTGAATACTATACAATGCCCTTCAAGTCGCATGATGACTTGGAAAAACTGGTTGCTTTTCACAAAAAGTTGTATTCGGAAAATAAAACGCAAGTGGCTATTACAGCAATTAAAGCGACCTTTGATCAATTGAAAAGTGATGGAATACCAGTTTATCGTCTGACTCCTTCCTATTTATCTATCAAAATGACCATCCAGCTGCTGATTGAAAGAGCACAGGCAAACCATTATGAAAATCTGCAAATGGCGGTAATCGGCTTTAAGGTACAGAATATTGCAGAAATAATTGATCAGTACCAGCTCTTCAAGTGGAAACATCATGACCTGGACTTAAAAAAATCTCTCTTAGCTCTTACCGAATCGATGAGTGGTTCTTTCGTAGAAGTCGGAGATGGATTATACTTCATTTTTACAACGAAAGGAGAAATTGACAACAAATTTGAAAGCGCTTTATTTCAATTGATCGACGAATACCAAATAAGGAACCACATTTCCATTACAACTGCTATTGGATATGGAGAAACTGTGCTGCACGCTGAACAAAATGTTCGGTATGGGTTGAACCAATCTAAAATAGAGAAGCAGGCCGCTATTCTGGTTGTAGAAGGACAGCATGCTGTTACCGCAAAGTTTGCAAGTCATGCTAAGGATTCATTGAACACGGAAAAGCTGGAACAGGAACTGTTCGATAGATTTGGAAAAGGCTTGATCAGCCCAAGGGATGCGATGCGAATCGTTGTATATTCCCATAAATACAGCCAACAAGAATTCACAGCGGAAGATATTTCACGATGGCTGCAAAGCACCGAAAGAAACGGCAGAAGAATCCTGGCCGAACTGGAACAGGCCAATGTGATTGAAAAATGCGGAAAAGTACAATCCAATCAAAGAGGAAGACCGAAAAATATCTATCACTTTGTGGATAATGCGCTATTTTCTTCATGCGAAGAAAAAGCTTGGAAAAGAGGAGTCGCTAGTACTGGTAAGGGATCGGATCCAGAAAATGACTAAGAAATGGCCGCGTAATCCCGTCTTTGTACCTTGCCAGGATGGGACAGCCATCATCCGGGTGAATACACTGCAACCAAAACTCTGTCGAACGGGGCAAGTTCATAGAAAGATACTTTGCAAACAGAAACGGACACAGTGAGCAGGAAGAACAATCACCAAACCATCACTATTTGGAGGTTTTGTAATGAATGAATTTGTTAAAAATTACCTGAATGAAAATAAGGAATACTTTAAACAAGTTTCCGAGTTTATCTTTGAGCATCCGGAAACGAGATTTGAAGAATATGATTCTGCTTCTTTTCTCGCCTCAGCATGTGAGAAACAAGGATTCACTGTAAAAAAGCATGTTGCTGGCATGGAAACTGCTTTTACTGCCAGCTATGGTTCTGGAAAACCTGTAATTGGATTTTTAGGGGAATTCGATGCTCTATCCGGGCTCAGCCAGAAACCGCTTGAAACATCCTATAAACCTTTAGAAAATGATGTTGGCCACGGTTGTGGACATAATTTGCTTGGTACCGGTGCCTTTGCAGCGGCCTGTGCGACAAAAAGTTATCTGCAGGAGCACAAGCTTCCTGGTACAGTCATTTTCTTTGGATGTCCGGGCGAAGAAGGCGGTTCCGGCAAAACATTCATGGTCAGGGAAGGTGTGTTTGACAATGTTGATGCAGCGCTGACTTGGCATCCATCTCCATCTAACTCCATCATGTCCCGGCCGACACTGGCAAACTATCAAGTTTTTTTCCGGTTTAAGGGCACAGCAGCCCATGCTGCCAACTCACCTCACCTGGGACGAAGTGCCCTGGATGCAGTAGAGCTGATGAATGTCGGAGTCAATTATTTACGTGAGCATGTCGTACAGGATGCAAGAATCCATTATGCAGTAACCAATACCGGCGGGGTTTCTCCGAACGTAGTCCAAGCACGTGCAGAGGTCTTGTACTTGGTTCGCGCACCAAAAGTAGCACAGGCAAATGGTATTTTTCAACGAGTTTGCCAGATAGCAGAAGGAGCAGCCATGATGACTGGAACACAGTTATCTATCGAATTCGATAAAGCCTGTTCCAACTATGTGCCTAATCGCAGCTTGGAAAAAATATTACACAGGCATTTAGTTGCTATCGGAGCGGAGAAAGCTACCGAAGAAGAAAAACATTTTGCCAAGAAAATCTGGGAAACCTTCACGAAAGAAGAACAAGATTATCATGTGGAATTGATGAAAGGTTTTGGCTACGTCGGTGACGGCAAAGAGCTTGCAGGCAAGTATCTGGCAGACACTATTTCAGCATACGAGGAGTCCAAGGAAATATTCTATGGATCAACAGATGTTTCCGATGTCAGCTGGATTGTTCCGACAGCACAATTATCTGCCGCCACGTCAACGCTCGGCACTCCATTGCACACATGGCAGATGACGACACAAGGGCTCAGCAGTTTCGCAAACAAAGGGATGCTCCGGGCCGCCGGCAGCATGGCATTGACAGGCTTGGAACTACTGACCTCATCAGAAGCTCTGCATCAAGTCAAAAATGAATTCAACGCATTTTCCAAAGACAACCCATACACGTGTCCCATTCCTCAGGATGTCAAACCATCCAAAGTGAGCGGACACACAATCTGACAAAGAGGTGATATGATGGAGGAAAAAAAGAGTTTTTTCCAAAGATTCCTTGATATTGTTGAAAAAGTAGGCAACAAACTTCCTGATCCGTTCATGTTGTTTATTTGCCTGGCAGTTCTAATGATGATTGTTTCCTGGATTTTCAGCTTATTCGGTGCATCCGTCGTCCATCCAGGAACTGGTGATACGGTGCCGATTAAAAACCTGGTGTCCGGCGAAGGACTTGAATTTATATTAACGTCAATGATCGACAATTTCACAGGATTCGCTCCACTTGGATTAGTAATCGTCATGATGCTCGGTATCGGATTGGCTGAAAAAGTCGGTCTCCTCGACTACGCGGTTCGAAAAACGATTTTAAAATCGCCGCCATTTTTACTGACCTACACCGTCGTCTTTGTCGGAATCATGGGCAATATTGCATCAGATGCTGCTGTTGTATTGATTCCACCTTTGGCTGCACTTGTGTTTTATAAAGTCGGTCGCCATCCACTCGCAGGTCTGGCAGCAGGCTTTGCCGGTGCCGGTGCTGGTTTTACAGCGAATTTATTCATTGCCGGTACAGATGCGCTGCTAGCTGGCATCTCTACTGAGGCTGCGCATATCTTGGATAAATCCATCACTGTCACACCGCTCGATAACTGGTATTTCAACATTGTTTCAGTATTCGCTTTGACGATCGTGGGCGGGCTTGTCACAACGAAATTCATCGAGCCACGGCTTGGCCATTATGAGGGTGATGCGGTAGAAGAAGAAAAGTCAGATGCCCTCCCCCATGCGAAAAAAGGGTTCATTTTTGCCGTGCTCGCAGGTCTGATTTATATTCTGATCATTGCCATCACTCTGTTCCTGCCGAACAGTCCACTAGCCGGAAAAGATGGCAGTATCATTGAATCACCATTTATTGATGGGATCGTGCCAATCATTCTATTCTTCTTCATCATTATTGGCGTGACTTTCGGAATAACCGTAGGCAGAATCAAATCTGGAAAAGATATCAGCAACTATATGTCTGAATCAGTGAAGGATATGGCGAGTTATATTGTGCTTGTCTTTGCCATCGCACAATTTACAGCATTTTTCAATTGGTCCAACCTGGGTACATGGATTGCAGTCAATGGTGCAGATTTCCTGACAAGCGTCAACTTTACCGGCATGGGACTGATCCTAGGGTATATCATTTTCACATCTCTGTTGAATTTCTTGATTACGTCCGGTTCAGCAAAATGGGCAATTGAAGCACCGATTTTCATTCCGATGTTCATGCAGCTTGGCTATAGCCCTGCATTCACCCAGGCAGCGTATCGTATTGCGGATTCTTCAACTAATATTGTTACACCATTATTTCCGTATATGGTCATCATCCTTGCCTTTATGCAAAAATATGACAAGAAAGCAAGCATCGGTACCTATATCTCTTTGATGCTTCCATATACGATTACATTCCTGCTCACTTGGATCATCTTGATCCTCGTATTTTACTATACAGGCATACCATTTGGGCCAGGGATCCACCCGCATTTATAGATTGAAAGAAAAAACTGGAGGAATTTTTCATGAAAACAGCAGATTTAGAAAAACAGTTGATCACATGGCGCAGAGATTTGCACCAGCATCCGGAAACAGGTTTTTTGGAGATGAGAACAGCATCCATCGTGGCTGCAGTTCTGAATGGACTAGGCTATGAACTGCAATTAGGCAAAGCGGTGATGTCTGCAGAGGACTGCATGGGAAAACCAGATGAAGTTGAAACGAAAAAGCATTTGGATTGGGCATTATCAAACGGTGCAAAAAATCAATTTATCGATTACTTTTCACAAGGATATACAGGAATCGTAGCTACAATGGAAACACACCTGCCTGGCCCGACGATAGCCTATCGGTTTGATATGGATGCACTGCCAATTCACGAAACGGACGATGCAGATCACATTCCTCTCCAGGAAGGTTTCAGATCGCAGGTTCCAGGAAAAATGCACGCCTGTGGGCATGATACACATACCGCCATTGGCCTTGGACTGGCCACGCTAATTGCGGAAAATAAGCAACATCTCCGTGGCAACATTAAGCTCATTTTTCAACCTGCCGAGGAAGGAACCCGCGGTGCGAAATCTATGGCTAAAGCTGGTGTGGTCCAAGGTGTCGATTACTTCATTGCTTCCCATATCGGGACAGGGGTACCGCATCGCCATTTTGTAGCTGCCAATAATGGATTCATGGCTACTTCAAAACTGGATATCACTTTCAAAGGTACCGCTTCCCATGCTGGCAGTCATCCTGAGGAAGGTAAGAATGCTCTGTTGGCAGCGGCGTCAGCAACATTGAATATGTATGCTATCGCCCGACATTCCGGGGGCTCTTCCAGAATAAATATAGGAGAATTTCATGCTGGATCAGGCAGAAATATCATTGCAAACCAAGCAAAATTGATAGCAGAAACCCGCGGTGAGACATCAGCGGTGAACACGTATGTGAAAGACCAGGTAAACGCCATTGTCGCCGGTGCTGCGAAGATGTATCAGATCGATTATACTATCGAAGTTGTTGGAGAAGGATTGCACTGTGGTTGTTCCAAAGAACTAGCCGCTATGATGGAAGTTTGTGCAAAGGCGCACCCAGCGATTTCGGAGACCGTTCTCGAAAGCAATGACAGTGCCGGTTCCGAAGATGCCACCTATTTTATGGAGGAGGTGCAAAGAAACGGTGGTTTGGCGACATATTGTATTTTCGGGACCGAGCTGGCTGCCGGGCATCATAACGAGAACTTCGATGTGAATGAAGAATCGTTACTGCCAGCTGTGGAAATTCTCTATGAATCCGTCAAACGTCTTGGAAAAGAAGGCGGCGTTAAATAAAAGTCTAACAAAACTAAAACCTCGCGGAAACATTTGATTTTCGCGAGGTTTTCCATCGTACATTTTTCTTTTAGCAGTGTGTTTTCATAAACCTGCTTCGCTCAAATAATAAATTTATTCTGTCAGCAAATGTGTATGAAGGCCCTACAAGATATTTCTTGTGACCGTGTGGACCCCCTTTTTTTCGCCTATTTAAAAAGACGCGTTGCTTTCACTGCTTTTTTCCATCCCTGATAAAGTTTTTCAGCCTGCTGTTCTGCCATGTCGTTGTTGAACGTGTGATCGATTTGCCACTGCTTGGCAATCTCCTCTTTATCCTTCCAATAACCCACTGCAAGTCCCGCAAGATATGCTGCCCCCAGTGCGGTCGTTTCCTGTACAATCGGACGTTCCACAGGAACCCTGAGCATGTCGCTTTGGAATTGCATTAAAAAGTCATTTTTCACTGCACCACCGTCAACTCGCAGTGTTTTCAGATCGATACCAGAGTCAGCAATCATTGCATCAAGCACATCCTTTGTTTGATATGCAAGCGACTCCAATGTAGCGCGAATGAAATGTTCTTTCGTTGTACCACGCGTCAGTCCGAACACGGCACCGCGCGCATCACTATCCCAATAAGGAGTCCCTAGCCCAACAAATGCAGGGACCATATAAACACCATCCGTCGCATCAACTTTTGAGGCGAAGTCCTCACTTTCCGGTGCATTATCGATAATTTTCAATCCATCCCGCAACCACTGGATAGCAGAGCCCGCTACGAAAATACTTCCTTCCAAAGCATATTCCACTTTCCCATCGACACCCCACGCCAATGTGGTCAACAATCCGTTTTCAGAGATAACACCTTTTTCGCCGGTATTCATGAGCATGAAGCAGCCTGTTCCATATGTGTTTTTAGCCATCCCTTTTTCAAAACATGCCTGGCCAAAAAGCGCTGCCTGCTGATCACCGGCTATGCCGGCAATTGGCACCTCGTGTCCAAAGAAATGATAATCCACCGTATGCGCGTATACCTCGGAGGACTGACGAACTTCAGGAAGCATGCTTTTCGGGATATCCAATATGTCCAAAAGTTCATCATCCCATTTTAAATCATAAATATTGAACAGCAATGTGCGCGATGCGTTGGAATAATCCGTAATATGGGCCTTCCCGCCAGATAATTTATATACAAGCCATGTATCGATTGTTCCGAACAGCAAATCTCCATTTTCTGCCTGTTCCCGTGTTCCTGCTACATGATCCAATATCCATTTTATCTTTGTGCCAGAAAAGTAAGGATCGATCAATAGACCAGTCTTCTTGCGGAATAAATCGTTATACCCTTTGTCGCGCAATTCATTGCAAATATCTGCGGTCTGACGTGATTGCCAAACAAGCGCTTTATAGACCGGTTTCCCAGTATGTTTATTCCATACAACAGTCGTTTCCCTCTGATTGGTTATGCCAATTCCGGCAACTTGCTCCGGGCTGACATCTGCTTTTCTGAGCACACTGGCTACACAAGCCAATACAGACGTCCAAATTTCCTCTGCATCATGTTCCACCCAACCCGGATGGGCAAAAAATTGTTCAAACTCCTGTTGCGCTGTTTCAACAATTTCTCCATCGTGATTAAAGAGAATTGCTCGTGAACTTGTAGTTCCCTGATCTAGCGCCAAAATAAATTTTCCAGCCATACAATCGCTCCCTTTCAGTGTCGCTCCCTTAACCAGCTTTTTCCTGACCCTGTTCCGAAACTTCCGCACGTGCCTTTTTCAGCTCCATACTTGTTGCACCTACAACAGCCATCAAAACAACAACACTCATCATCCAGAAAAGAGCGGAATAAATTCCTTGAAAAATTGCCTTATAAAATACTGCTCCATAGATGCCGCCAAGAATTGGGCCCACTACCGGAATCCATGCATAACCCCAATCAGAATGTCCCTTTCCAGGAATTGGCAACAAGGCATGGGCAATCCTGGGGCCCAGGTCACGGGCCGGATTAATTGCATACCCTGTCGCTCCACCAAGGGAGACGCCTATTGCAACGATCAGAAGACCAACAATCAATGGGTTCAAACCATCGGTAAATTCGTTCGCACCAATGAACATTAATCCCATTAAAAGAACGAATGTACCAACCATCTCACTAAGCAGGTTAGAAAAGGGGCTCCTGACTGCTGGTGCTGTTGAAAATACTCCAAGTTTATCAGCTTCATTTTTGGTCTTATGCCAATGCGGAAGGTAATTCAGAAACACAATCGCCGCTCCAATGATCGCACCAATCATTTGTGCAGCAATGTACAGTGGCACTTTTTCCCATGGAAACTCGCCGACTACGGCAAAACTAAGTGTGACTGCCGGATTGATATGTGCACCAGATATATTGCCAACTGCATAGACGCCCATGGCAACTCCAAGCCCCCAGCCAACCGTGATTACAATCCACCCTGATCCTTCCGATTTCGTCTGTTTTAATACAACCCCGCCCACAACACCAGCACCAAGAATAATCAATATCATGGTGCCTATCAATTCACCAAGGAATTCAGACATCACTTACACCCCTTCGTTTCAAATTGTTTCGGTTTACAATTTTTCTTGGAGTAAGGTTACAGGACGCACCTATGCATGTCGATATCGCTGCTTTTCTAACAAACATGCCCACACTGTTAAACATACTTTGCTTCAAAGTAGTGTTGGAGTGTGGGCATGTTTTTGGTCTTACAATATTAGCCAGTTTTAGTTGAATACCGTATCAGATGCTTCCATTTTCATTCTTTTTCTGACTATATCATGCGGATCAATAACAAATTTTCTCGATATACCGCCATCAAACGCTTTATAACCGTCTGGCGCATCATCTATAGAAATTAAAGTAGCATTTACAGCTTTGGCAATTTGTGCGCGCCCGCTTAAAATAGCTTTCATTAAATCCCGGTTATATTTCATGACTGGCGTTTGCCCCGTGACAAAATGATGCGCCTTCGCAAAACCTAAACCGAATCGGATTTTTAGTGTTCCTTCTTGGGCATCTTTATCAGCTGCACCTGGATCTCCTGTCACATATAATCCCGGAATACCCAGCCTGCCGCCGGCTCTAGTGATATCCATAATCGAATTTAACACAGTGGCAGGTGCTTCTCCTCCATCTTTCCCATGACCGCTTGCTTCAAATCCAACTGCATCCACTGCACAGTCTACTTCAGGAATACCTAAAATTTGATCAATCTGCTCCCCAAGATTATCATGTTCTCTCAAGTTGACGGTCTCACACCCGAAGCTGCGTGCTTGTTCCAAGCGCTGTTCATTCAAATCACCTACAATAACGGTGGAAGCGCCCAACAGTTGTGCCGAATGTGCTGCAGCTAATCCGACTGGTCCAGCTCCGGCGACATAGACAGTGGAGCCCGTTTTAACTCCGGCGGAAACAGCACCATGATAGCCTGTCGGAAAAATATCCGACAACATTGTCAAATCAAGGATTTTGTCCAAAGCAGCTTCCTTATCAGGAAATTTCAGCAGCTGAAAGTCTGCATAAGGAATCATGACATACTCTGATTGGCCGCCGACCCAGCCTCCCATATCGACATAACCATAGGCAGAACCAGGACGATCCGGATTAACATTCAAGCAGATATGTGTATCCTGTTTACGGCAATTTTCACAACGTCCACATGCAATATTGAATGGGACCGATACGATATCACCTTTTTCGATGAATTCGACATCACTTCCGACTTCAATGACTTCCCCTGTTATTTCATGCCCGAGGATGAGCCCGCTTGGAGCGGTTGTCCTCCCACGGACCATGTGTTGATCACTGCCGCAAATATTTGTTGTAATCACCTTCAAAATAACACCATGGTTACATTTTCTGCCAACGTTTAATGGGTTGACCCCCGGCCCATCCCGTAAAACCAAATCTGGATACCCAATATCCTGAATTTCTACTTCTCCCGGCTTAACGTACGCCACTGCTTTGTTCGACACATGAATCACTCCTTCATATTATTGTGAAGCGGATGCAAATCATGTAAGCGTTGCCATTCTAAGCTTGACTATACCATAAAACACTTATTTTAACAATATTTAAAATAATAAATTATCAGGTGTAGGATTCATCATCCTTCTTCATAACGGCAACGGAAAGCTTAAACTTGCTAATCCATGGATGACCGTATACGCTTAAGGAAGAAAATAAGAAACTGTTCACTTTAAAGGAGCTTTCCATGGCTAAATATCAAACACCTAAAGATAAGCATTCGCTATATTTTAAAGTCAAAGACCCGATCCTGTTGCTCCCGTTTTTACTCGAGGTGATGCCGAATCGCGGACGCAACTCGGTAAAATCAATTCTAAAACGAGGGCAGGTCACAGTGGATGACCATATCGAAACGAAACATGATTACAGATTGCATCCCGGCCAAACCATAGCTATTTTAAAAAATAAAGCTGCGGCAAAAGAAAATATTCTTGTGGGCATGACAATTTTATATGAGGACCAAGATTTGATAGTCATCCATAAGGAGGCTGGATTGTTATCCATCGCAACATTGAAAGAAAAGAAAATGACGGCATATCATCAATTGATCGAGCATGTAAGAAGGGAACACCCTCAAAACAAAATTTTTGTTGTGCATCGCTTGGATAAGGACACATCCGGTGTCATGATGTTCGCTAAAAATGAACGCACGAAGCAAGCTTTGCAGCGTTCCTGGAGAGAAAGTGTCAAAAAACGGACATATGTGGCATTGGTGGAAGGAAAAGTGTCAACTAAGAATGGCTATATTTCTTCTTGGCTGAAGGAAACAAGCACCCATTTGATGTATTCCAGCCCGACAAATAATGGCGGGCAGCATGCCATCACCCATTATAAAGTTCTCCAATCAAATCAACATTTCTCATTATTGGAGGTCCAATTGGAAACCGGCCGAAAAAACCAAATTCGTGTGCACATGCAAGACTTGGGTCATCCGGTTGTCGGCGACAAAAAATACGGTTCCAAGCACAATCCGATCCGACGTCTCGGGTTGCATGCGAAGACACTTTCCTTTATCCATCCGACTAAAGGGAAGCAACTTACTTTCGAAGCAGAAGTACCAAAGACATTTTGGAAGGTGTCCAAAAAATAGAAGATGCCAGTAAGAAAATATTTACCAACCCTATCATGAAACAATTTATAATCCTATTATAGGTTGGAAAAGAAAGGATGGATGAACAGGGATTATACATACTGTCATCTATCTTTTTTTGAACACATATAACCCATTTACTACGGCGACATTTTTATAACAGCGAAATCACCTAAGCAGTTTTCTATAGTTATTTTCATTTTCTTTTTTTCATTTTTTCTAAATTCCCCGGTGTTTATACTACCTGCATTTTTGGGTAAAATACAGTTATAATCTCATGGAGAATACATAGATAATTTTGGGAGAGATTTCATATGAAACATTTTACAAAAGAAGAAAAAATCAAGATTTTATATGACATTATTGCGATTAAATCTATTAATGAAAACGAAATTGAAGTGGCAAATTACCTAAAAAGTTTATTTGCTGAATACGGCATTGCATCTAAAATTGTACCAGTTACAGACACCCGTGTGAACTTAGTGGCTGAAATTGGAAGCGGAAGTCCAGTAATTGGCGTTTCTGGTCATATGGATGTCGTTTCTCCCGGTGACGAAAGTGAGTGGACTTCAGATCCGTTCACACTGACAGAAAGAGACGGGAAATTATACGGACGTGGAGCAAATGATATGAAAGCCGGTTTAGTAAATCTTGCTTTAGTGATGATTGAGCTCAAAGAAAATAATGAACTAAAAAATGGAACTGTCCGTTTTATGGCAACGACTGGTGAGGAAGTCGGCGGTGCAGGTTCTAAAAAATTATACGAAGAAGGCTATATGGATGATGTAGATTATTTGTGGGTAGCTGAACCCTCACATGATACGATTATCTACTCCCACAAAGGATCACTTAACTTGCGTGTAACATCTGTAGGTGAAGCTGCACACAGTTCTATGCCCGAACAAGGTTATAACGCGATTAATCCATTGATGAAATATCTATTGGAATTAGATGAAAAATTGAATGGCAATGCTCGTAAAAATGAAGTCTTGGATAAGTTGGTTATGAGTACAACTATTTTTAATGCAGGGAACCAAGTAAATTCAATTCCAGCGAAAGCAGTAGCTGAAATAAATGTGCGTACCATTCCAGAGTTTGACAACGATGAAGTAATTGACTTATTCAACAAAACAGCTGACAAATACAATGAAAAGAGCGCTGATATTGAGGTGGAAGTGACAATGTCATTACCAAGTGTCTTCACTTCAGGAAAATCTGAAATGGTTGATCTTGCTAAGAAACTCGGTAAAAAATATTTGGGTCTGGATATTTCTGTTAAAGGTTCACCCGGTGTGACAGATGCATCAAACTTATTACGAGGCAAAGATGACAACTTCCCATTCATGATGTTTGGTCCAGGCGAGACAAAAATGGCACACAAAACAGATGAATATGTTTACAAAGATTACTATTTTGCATTCTTCGATATCTTTAAAGCGTTAGTGTTAGGATTATCGAAATAAAAATAGGTTTTTCGGACAATAAAGGTGGCTGTCTGCAGTTTTTGGTGGCCAACTCTTTTTGCTTTGGTTTTTATCTCGTTGACAGCTAATGAGGCCATGCTATAATACCTTGAAATAAACAAGTACATCGCTTTGTATAAGTGATGTACTTTAGGAAATATAATGTATAAACATTCAGAGCTGTAATTGATTAAAGAACCTAACCTTAACTGCCAAGACTTGTCTTTCGTTCTACTAAATATCTCTTGTTTGTTTTTCATTATTCATGTGAAGCCACTATTTCTGCCTCTCCGGTCAGTTTATATTCCCCGATCCCGTAAGGAAGCACAAAATGAACACCTTTTTTAAGCGGGTAGCGCTTGTCACCAACCATTATTTCTGCATTACCAGAAATTACACTGACTTGGAGAAAATTTGCTTCCATGTTCATGTTCGCTGTACCATTGAGCTGCCAGCGGTATACCGAAAAATAGTCTGTTGCAACGAGCTTCTCACTTGTCAACCCGCCATGAATCTCTGTTATATGATCACTGGAAGCTGGCTTGTGCGGTACTGTCGTTACTTCTTTGGCACGATCCAAATGCAGCTCACGCTTATTTCCTTCTACATTTACACGATCATAATCATATACGCGGTAGGTGATATCAGAGCTTTGCTGCGTCTCGAGAATCACGGTACCTTTGCCGATAGCATGAATCGTACCACTTGGAACATAGTAAAAATCGCCCGCTTTTACCGGCACACGTTGCAACAGCTTGCCCCACTTTCCGTTATCCATCATTGCTGCTAGTTCCTCACGGGTTTTCGCGCAATGTCCTAAAACTAGTTCTGCCCCCGGCTCTGCACTTAAAACATACCAGCACTCTGTTTTCCCGTATGGAACGTTTTCCACTTCACGGGCAAAGGTATCATCTGGATGTACCTGAACAGATAAATCATCATTGGCATCTAATATCTTTATTAGCAGCGGATAAGCTTCTTCGTTGTCCGATTGCTTATTGAAGAGTTCCCCATGTGTCTCCCACGCATCCTTCAACGTCTTTCCTGCCAATGAACCGTTTTCAATGATACTTGGTCCGTTCGGATGGGCGGATATGACCCATGCCTCACCTGTGTGTTCAAATGGGATGTTATACCCGTATTCCGTCTGTAATTTTTGTCCACCCCATATTCGTTCTTGAAATACAGGCTTAAGAAAAATAGGTTCCTTATACATGTTGTTCCCTCCGTAATTGTTTGAAAGTCTTCTGAAGCTACTCACCCGTTTTTTTGTTATTCATCGCATGACCCTAGTATCACTTACTTTGGACATGCTACAATTAGTCTACCATGAACTTCTAAATATATTCTATCATTCTGATAAAGCGAGGAACCATTCCTATGAAAAAACTACCTTTAATAATGCTTTACGACTTGCAAAATCTGACAGACTATCCACTGCCGGCAGGTTATCATTTTCGCTATTTCGACCACCATGATGATAAAAAAATATGTGCAGAAATCGTCATTGCCACAAATGAATTCCCTACTGAGCAAGCGGCTCTTCAGCGCTTTGACAGTGAATTTTCGCCTCATCTTCCAGAAGCGAAGCATCATTTTCATTACAACGACAGATAGAAAAACGATTGGTACTGCTACAGCATGGTTCGGCACATGGGAAACAAAAGAAATTGGCCGGCTTCACTGGGTGGAAATCATTCCTGCCTATCAAGGGAAAAAGCTCGGACGATCTTTGATAGCAAAAGCGATGAGCTGGCTGGCCGATTATCACGAAAGCGCATTTCTAAAAACCCAAACCTCCAGTCAGGCAGCCATCCACATCTATCAGAAACTGGGTTGGAAGCCCGCTATCACTTCACAAAAGATCGATACGCCTGGAATCAGTTGAATGATTCTTCCTTCAAAGCATAGTTATCCGTCCTGGCAAGGCAGAAAAAAACATAAATAAAAAGACGCTTCTCAAACATATACAAGCGTGTCCCCTTCATCCGCCCATATCTTCGCCATCAAGTCAAGCAGCTGTAATAGGTTCCCCCATGGAAGAGACATGCAATAGGTCCTCTCAGGAAGCCTATCCCTCCTTAGTCCTATCTTCAAAATCTTTATGGAACCCCAGCCGGTTTCATGAAAGTTTAACCCTGCATAATTTACAGTTAATTACAAAGAATAGCAAGAAGGCTATTCAAAACGGAGGGTTTTATGTGGAACAAGGAAAACAAATCAGACTAACCTCAGGCGAAATAACACAACTTTGCTTACAATACATGGAAGATAGTGCAAGTATATGTTCTTTAAGTTATTTTTTAGAAAAAGCAGAGGATAAAGAGATAAAGCCTATCATTGAACATGCTTTGAAATTATCCCAGGCCCATGTACAAAAAATCAATCACATATTTACGGAAGAGAAGTATAAGGTTCCTTATGGTTTTACCGTGGAAGAGGATGTCGATCTCTCCGCCCCGAGATTATATGCTGACAGTTTTGTATTAACGTTCATACACCAAATGGCTGCAATCGGTCTTACAACATATGCAACAAGTTTGTCCTTTGCTGTCAGATCGGATATTACTGTTTACTATAAAGAATGTCTCTCAGAAACAATCGAATTATACGAGATGTCAAAAGACTTACTGTTATCAAAAGGGTTGTATGTGAGAGCGCCATACTTACCAAATGCCGATGAAGTGGAATTTGTAAAGAAACAAGGGTTTTTATGGGATATTTTAGGTGAAAAAAGACCTCTGATAGGATCAGAGGTGACTAATCTCTATGCAAATATACAAAGAAATGCTTTAGGTTCCGCCACTTTGACCGGATTCAGCCAAGTTGCCCAATCAAAAGACGTAACTTCGTTCATACTAAGATGTATAGAAGTTGCCAAAAAGCATATTTCATTATTTGGAGAGAAATTAAAGGAAAGCAACATGCCCATACCGATGACATGGGACGCAGATATTAGCAAGAGTACAGAATACACGTTTTCTGATAAATTAATGATGTATTATACAGCCTCTCTGATTGCGATTAGTGTTGGCTTTTATGGAGCTAGTATTAGTCAAAGTCCTAGAGCAGACTTAGGCCTGATGTATAATAGATTATCTGTTGAGATACAGAAACTTTCAGAAGATGGAGCGAATATCATGATTAAAAATAAATGGTTGGAACAGCCCCCTATGGCTTTAAATCGCAAGGACTTAGCCAAAGAAAACCAAAAATAAGGCTGGCAAAATAATATATGATGCAAAGCAATCAGCTAAATTTTGTAACGCATTACCTGAAGCGGTTCTGGTTCTTTTTAAAGATGCAGGCGGAAAAACTTTTCGTTTTTACCGCTTGCTATAGGGGTTATCGTTCTGACTAGTCTGCCTTTATCTGGCAAATCTTTTTTATCTACTAATGCCAGACTGGTTTCCAGCTGTTTAAACAAGAGCTAATTTTTTCAAAAAACCTCCTGATCTATTGGTTTCATATTATTCCAGCCACTCCACAATGGTGGCATTGGCCATTCCGTGACCTTCACACATAGTTTGTAACCCGTACCGTCCACCTGTCCTTTCCAATTCATGCAGCATCGTTGTCATCAGCCGGCCGCCACTCGCACCAAGTGGATGACCCAGGGCGATCGCTCCGCCATTCGGATTCAATTTTGCTTGATCAGCTCCAGTTTCCGCGAGCCAGGCAAGCGGCACCGAAGCAAAAGCCTCGTTCACTTCAAAAATATCAATATCTGCGATCGAAAGTCCACATTTCCGCAATATCTTTTGCGTTGCAAGAATGGGGCCGGTCAGCATCAATGTCGGATCAGATCCGATAACTGTTCGTGCTGCAACACGAAATCTGGCCTTCACTCCAAGCTCATCTGCCTTTTCCCGGGACATGATTAAGATGGCGACAGCACCATCACTGATTTGACTGGAATTACCTGCCGTGATGCTTCCCGTTTCCCGGAATGCAGGTTTTAGTCCTTCCAGCTTCTCAAGACTTGTATCATCTCTTGGGCCTTGGTCCTCTTTTATCATTGTTTTTGTACCATCTGGAAGTGTTACCTGCAAAGGCATGATTTCCTTTGCAAAACGTCCTTCATTACGAGCTATAATCGCTTTCCTGTGGCTTTCCAATGAAAATTCATCCATTTGCTTTCGGCTGAAGCCCCACTTATCTGCAATACGTTCCGCAGATAATCCTTGGTTGATGATTTCATATTTGTCCGTTAATGCCTGGCTAAGTTTGACTCCCTGCATGTTGGAACCCATAGGCACACGCGACATGCTCTCAATCCCGCCTGCTACAACCACGTCCATATCCCCGCTAATAATTGCCTGGCAAGCAAAATGGACAGCCTGCTGGCTTGATCCACATTGACGGTCAATCGTTGTTCCAGGAACTTGTATCGGATAACCGGCAATCAATGCTGCTTGTCGGGCAATATCAAATGCCTGCTCCCCGACTTGGGACACACAGCCGAGAATAACATCTTCAACCAAATCAGATGAAACACCAGCTCTCCTTAAAACTTCTGCTAAAGGCTTCGCCGCCAATTCCTCCGCCCTGATTCCGCTTAGCGCCCCGTTACGTCTGCCAACCGGTGTCCTGACAGCCTCAATGATCACAGCTTCCTGCATTGTTATCTTCCTTTCTTTTTGCCATTAACTGTTTTTGTCCAGATTCAGGATAAGATGCTGGACTAAGAAATATTGCTCTTCAGCGATATCAGGCCTTCTTCTCCTCAAACTTTACTGCATGGGAATGCGCTTACACACATTATAATATTCTTGGAGTGAACTTTCTACGCAAAAATGAATTAACTTAATAATGCAAAACAACGACTCATATACACTGAGGATAATGAATTATCCTCAGTGTATTAGTTCCTAGCAATTAAGATCGATCTGTGTATTTTTTAGCCTATGTATTAGACAAGCATTTTATATCTGCCATGCGCTTCCATAGCACGAAACTTGCATGATATACTAGTCAAATAGACGAAAAGGAGGCTTTTTTTATGACAATTGATCATCAAACGAGACTATCCAAATTACAAGAACATTTGCGTCAGCAAAACATAGACATCGGAATGATCACCACACCGGCAAATGTTTTCTATTATACCGGATTCCATTCTGATCCCCATGAACGATTCATGGCACTTATCATTGATAATCAAAATGGTGAAACTACTTTATTTGTTCCAGCTCTGGACAAGGAGATTGCTGAAGACGCATCCGCAGTCAAGAATATCGTCACGGTCTCTGATGAGGAGGATCCCTATGCAAAACTGAAACAAAAAATCACAGGGAAAGTTTCTCTTTTTGCACTGGAAATGAAAACAGTAAGCATGTTCCAGCATCAGCAGTTGCAATCATTCTTCCCTGAATCTGAATATGAAGACTTACAGCCATTCATTAACAGCCAGCGTTTGAAAAAAACAAGGAGCGAACTGGCCTATACCCAAAAAGCTGTCGATATTATTGAACAAGTACTGGCCGAAGGAATCAAAAAAGTAAAAATCGGCATGACAGAACTGGAATTGACTGCTGAATTGGAATACTTGATGAAAAAATTCGGTGCAAACGGTCCATCGTTCTCCACTATTGTGTTGTCTGGGGAAAAAGCTGCATTGCCACACGGCACACCAGGAGATCGTGCTTTTAAAGAAGGAGATTTCCTATTGATCGATATGGGGGTCGTCATCTCAGAGGGCTACTGCTCAGATATCACAAGAACCTTCATCATTGGCGAAGCCTCGGATAAACAGAGAGAAATATATGATATTGTCCGCCAATCCACTCTAGCAGGTATTGATGCTGTGAAAGCAGGCGTCCCTTTGAAAACATTCGATATTGCGGCAAGAAATGTCATAAAAGAAAGTGGTTATGGGCAATTTTTCAATAACCGTGTTGGACATGGGCTTGGTATCGAGGTACATGAGGAACCTTCTGTTCATGAGAATAACGAACAGATAGCTGAAAGCGGATTGTTGTTTACCATAGAGCCTGGCATCTATATTCCTGGATATGGAGGCGTCCGGATTGAGGATAATGTCTACATCAATGAAAAAGGTAAAGCTGAAGTAGTTACTGCTTTCCCTAGAGAGCTGCAGATTCTGTAAAAGTCAAACAAACCCTCTGCCATGTAGGCAGAGGGTTTCAAATTATAACCAAATCGATGGCTGCTCAAAAACGGTTGGTATTAAATAAAAGATAAATCTACGACAGAATGCCTAACACAGCTGTAATCTTAATAACTTCCTTCTATTAAAGCCGCAAAGCATACACACCATTGTACGTATTGTGAAATTTCATCGTTTATTTCCCTATTTTTACGATTGAACTTAGAAAGCTATAAATCGCATCTCCTGCAATGATACCTGCTGCCATAATGGTCATATTTTGTTCTTGTTTTGGAGCGTATTTCAGCACAATTATCCTGATGATGATTCCAATCAGAACAGCCCAGCCTGCAAGGGCATTTGTTAATAGCAGCCCTGTACTGAACAATATTCCCAGTTGCTTACTTGAACCGCCGACAAGCTGTAATAATCCACCAGGTATTGCCCAAAGCATTAAGTGAACAGCAATGTCACTGGATACACCTGATTGTATCGTAGCTGCATATACATGGTTGATTGGCGGAACCAATCCTTGGGAAAAATAATGGTGAAAAGTGAACAAGACAATCACTGCAGCCACTGAAAAACCAACGATGGCCGCAAATAACTGGTGTCTTCTTCCCTCCTTCTCAAAATGCGGGTCCTTGCCATTCCCTCTTAACATAAACCCGGTTTTCAAGTCATACCCCATATCTGCAAAGGCTACTCCAGTACATGCGCTAAATCCTGCCAACATTGCCAAGGCCTCTATTGGAAATCCAATTAAAATGCCAATAATCAGTGTGATTAATGCCACAGCAAAAGCTGGAAACCAGCCAGCATGCATTGCTGCAATACCTACAATAAGTTCGTGGGCAAATGCTGCAATCGCGGCAAATAATATAAAGCCGATCATCATCACAGGAGACATATGGGTATACAGGCCTCCTGCCGCAGCCATGATAATCGAGATGGTGGCATACGCTACGAATCCGTATCCAAACCCTTGTCCAATTTCTTTTGTGCTTTTAACTTGGTAAACCTCTTCCTTCTTGCTGCTTTGCTTGTTTTTCTTAAAAATTAGAACCAATACCTGAACAAGCGCGACAACTCCTGCACCAATCATGAACCCATGCGGAACATAATAGTCATCTAAATTGAGACCAAAAACTGCTGGAGAGTATGAACTTACCAGCAAACCGATACCAAACATGGACAGCGCCCAAATGTTTCCGATAAAAGCAACACCAAAAGCAGACATCGGTATTTTAAATATCGAGCCTACAATACCAATCCCAATGCCTGAAAGGAGATATTTCGCCCTTTTTCCGCCTTCATCACCAGCTTTGATCGCTTCAGCCGTAGCTATTCCAGGAGGCCAGGCTTCCTTTGCCGGAAATACCTTGGTGTCAAAAAATTTATATAACAGCAAGGCATCAACAAACATTGCTAATATGACCCCAATAAAAAGCGGGATGATTAATTGCTCCATTCCCAAAACATATGGAATTCCAATAGGGAGAATCAAGCTGCTTGCTGCCCCAAACGTTGCTGCCGAAATGGCTGTTTGCACCAAATTCTGCGAATGAATCGATCTGAATTTTATCAACTGCCGTAATGGTATTCGCGCTAAAATCATCGCAAACACTGCCCCAACAATGGATGTGTTTGCTGAAATACCTAATGAAGTAATTAACTGAACCCCTATAATCGCACCAACCGCAGCCAAAAATAGAATGACAATTAATATCGCCGGATCCTTAATAGAAGGATGTTTCATGTGCGATTGTCTGCCATCTTCCAATTTTCTTTCTCCCATACCCGAGCCTCCCAGCCATCTTATTTTAGTGATAGGTATTACAGTTCAACAGTTTGATATGTTTCTCGATCTCAGTTTTTTTATCCAACAATCTTTTTAAGCATTCCTTCTTCTTTTCTTCGTATATACGATAAACTGGTCCGGCAACTGTTAGTGATGCGACAATCTTCCCTCCATTCCCGAATATAGGGACCCCGATGCCAAATACATCTTCTGCAAATTCCCCTTCTGAATAGCACCACCCCGCTTGTTTGATTTTCCTTAAATCACTTAGAATTTCTTTTTCGGTAACCAATGTATGGTCTGTGAATTTCTCTGTTCCCTTCTTAATAATTGCCAGCTGCTCTTTTTCATCCAGGAAAGCCATCATCACTTTGGTTGATGCCCCTACATAAAGAGGCGTCTTATAACCGATGGAAACTGCAAATTTAATCTGCTGGGTGCTTTCTGAAATTTCCACTGTTTTCCCATGATATCCATCTTTCCATGTCAGAAACACGGTTTCCTCGATCACTTCACTTAATTCCTTCATTAAAGGTACAACCAAATCAGACAAATTGACTTTACTTTGGACAACCGCTAATAAGTCATAGATTTTCGATCCTAACTCATATTTTTTCGTCAGTTCATCCTGTATTAAAAACCCTTTGTCCTCGAACGTTTTCAATATCCTGTATAAAACGGTATGATTCATTTCCATTTCTTTGGCAAGTTCCCTTAAGCCCCAGTCCGGGTTGCGTGGTGTGAACTTGGTCAATACATCCAAAGCAGTACTAAGCGATTTCAGCATGCTTTATTCCACCACTTTCATTATTTATTTTTGAGGGTCACCTGAAATATTTTCTCAGCTTCCTCACTGCTGAAAAATCCATTTTTAACATCTTTTTCAACTAAAGATTTATCCCTTTTTGCAGGGTCGCCATATCCTCCGCCTGATGGCGTAATTAATTGGACAACGTCTCCTTTATTTAATGCCAGTCTTGTTGTGACTCCGAAGGGGCCGAGAACATCTCCGTTTTTTCTATAAACCTTTATCATAGAAGAGGCACCATCACTGCCGCCATGCATCCCCCAAGGTTTAAACGCATGTCTGCCAAAACTTGCGGATAAATGCTGCTTATCACTTAAAACCTCGTATGATCGGACAACGCCTTTCCCTCCGATAAACTCCCCAGCTCCGCTGCTATCATCACGAAACCTGTAATCATTCACTCTTATCCCATATTTTATTTCTGCAACCTCAATGGGCACATTGTAGGTTTCACCATCCCCCATACAAAATTGTCCACTTTGGCCATCATGATTTTCACCGGCACCCCACCCACCGACAGATGGTTCTACAATCAAAAAATCATCTTTTGTATCAGGATGAACACCCGATAATGTGACGGAAGATACAGACAAAAGGTGTCCTGCTGAAAGTCGGTCCGGTAACAATGGCGCTAATGCCTTCCAAATGAGTTCCGCCCCACCAAGTCTCGCTTCAAAATTCATTGAGACAGGTGCTGGTCTTTCGGCCGAAACAATAGATTGCTTATCCGTAATAATCTTCAATGGCTTGAAAAGACCTTCTGTAATATTGAACCTGGGTTGCAGGATTGCCAAAAACATTACCCGGACACTGGCCATCAGGCCATAATACGAGCAATTTACCGGGGTGGCCACTTGGGGATGTGAACCGCGGTAATCACAAATAAATTCATCTTCAGTGATGGTTACTTTCACTTTAATTTTATAAGGTCCACCTTTATTAGGGTCACCTTCAATAAAATCCTCTGCTTCAAACTCACCTTTTGGTAAATGAGCCATTTCTTTCAAAGCATAAATCTCTGAGCCTTCAATTAAACGATCTATCACTGCTGTAATAGTATGGGAATCATACAGTTCACATAACTCTATGAATCTGTTGGCACCAGTTCTTAACGCTGCTACTTGCGCCCACATATCACCTATGGACAGTTTTGGCAGTCTGACATTTTTCGCAATGATCTTTTCAACTGCTTTATTCAACTTTCCTTTTTCAAAAAGTTTGACTCCTGGTAATTGGAGTCCCTCTTGGTAAATTTCTGTGGCATCGTTGGTAAATGAACCTGGATCTTTGCCCCCAACCTCTGTCCAATGACCTTTGTTTGCAGAGAATGCCACTAGCTTGCCATGAGCGAAAATCGGCATGACTAAACCAACATCAGACAGATGTGAACCGCCGCCCGTGTATGGGTCATTAATGATGATAATGTCTCCATCATATAAATCTTCCTCAAAATCAGCTATCACAGATTTGACCATGGGACTCAACATCCCGATAAAAGAAGTGACACCATTCCCCTGGCTGACCAGATTTCCTTTTGCATCGGTCAGCCCGCAAGCGTAATCCAATACTTCATAAATGATTGGACTCATGGATGTCCTTGCCAATGCAGCAAACATTTCTTCACCGATAGACATTAGCGAGTCTTTAATAACTTCCTTTATAAAAGGGTTATGCGTTGTCATTTATTATCCACCTCGATTTCGATAACAATGTTGCCAATTTCATCAACCTCCGCTCTTTGATTGGTTAATACCAATGTGGACGTTGTGCTTTCTTCGATTATTGCCGGCCCAGTGACAATATGTGATGGTTCTAGCTGATTTCTGTTGTAAACAGGTATATTCATCCAACCTGTTTCCCTAAAATAAACATCCCGATTTTCCAGCATGGCATCAGCTAAGTCAGCGCCTGTCCTTTTCTTTTTCGGCTGCTGATATTTTTCCACTTGCCCTAAACTGGTTAAATGTAAATTCACTATTTCAACTTCAGCCTCCGGTAACATAAATGTATAGTTTTGCTGATGAAGCTCATGAAAGTTATCCTTCAATATTCGGATGAATTCCGTGTCCCATATGCTATTTGTAATGGGGACTTTCACAGTGTGCTCCTGTCCCACGTAACGAAGATCAACAAATTTATTGAAAATAACACGATTTTCGTTTACATTTTCTCTTTCATACTGTTTTAGCGCTTCTTGTTCCATCTTATGCCACAGATTATTGATATCATCAAATGCTAGTTTATCGAGTTTTTGTAAATAAGTTTGAATATAATCGTGCCTGATATCCGTCATCAGCATCCCCCAGGCAGAAAAAACAGATGCAGAAAAAGGAATAACAACTTTTTTTATACCTAGGTTTCTTGCAAGCTCTGTTGCGTGCATCGGTCCGCCACCACCGAACGCTATCATCGTGAAATCACTTGGATTATATCCTTTCCGGACTGAAATCAGTTTTAAAGCATTCAGCATATTCGAATTTGCCATATCAATCATACCTAATGCTGCATCTTCTATTGATGTATTGAACTTATCTGCTACCACTTCGCGGATAGACTTGCTTACCATGTTTCTGTCCACTTTGAAATCAAAGTTTTTTTCCGAGAGCCGCCCTACCAGCAAATTCGCATCTGTCGTTGTTGGCTTTGTACCGCCAAGTCCATAACATACTGGTCCAGGCTTCGATCCAGCAGATTGCGGTCCTACTTTTAGAGACCCTAATTCATCGATCCAAGCAATGGAGCCTCCACCATTGCCAATTTCTACAATATCCACCACGGGAACTTTTATCGGATATCCAGCGTTTTTCTCGTTTTTTTCAATATAATAATCTGTGTTGACGCGAACTTCACCGTTGCTGATTAAGGAGCATTTCGCGGTTGTGCCGCCGATATCGAAAGCGATGATATTGTGCTCGCCAATCATCTCCCCCAAAACAGCTGCACCATATATTCCAGCTACGGGTCCCGATTCTACCAGATTGATTGGATAGTCCTTCGCACTTTCAAAAGTAGTCACACCTCCATTGGATTGCATGATATATTTAACGCCCTCCAACCTATGGCTGCTCAATTTTTCCGAAAGCTGGTCTATGTATTTATTTGCTAGTGGCTTTACATAAGAATTCAATACAGCCGTGTTGGTTCTTTCGTACTCCCTCCACTCTTTGGTAATCTCGCTGGAAATACTGATGGGGATTTCCGGCCAAACTTCGTGTATTATTTCTGCTACCTGTTGTTCATGTATCGGATTCTTGTATGCGTGTAACAGGCAAACAGCCAAAGCATCTACTTTTTCCTTTTTGAAATAATGAAGTGCCTCCATGACACTTTGCCTATTTAAAGGAGTGACAACCTCCCCTTTATAATCCATCCTCTCCTCTATTTCTACTCTCAAATACCTTTCAACAAACGGCTTAGGTTTCTCATACTTGAAATTGTATAAATCAGGTCTGTTGCCGCGGGCAATTTCTAACACGTCTCTTGTCCCTTTGGTAGTAATCAGGCCAACGCTAGCTCCTTTTCTTTCTGTAAGGGTATTAATCACCACGGTTGAGCCATGAAAAAACATATCGATTGCTTCAAAAGATATGCCAGTCTTTTCCATTACATCGATGATACCGTTTTCAAAATGTGGCGGTGTGGAATGTGTTTTATTAAATCCCATTTTCCCCGTATCATCAATATAAAGCAGATCAGTGAAGGTTCCTCCAATGTCAGTAGCTATTCTCATCTTTATGGCCCCTCTCATTGTTGTATGGTTCACTTTAAGAACCAATGGTTCATTTTGTTATTATTAAATTATCACATTGACTGATAATTTTCAATAGAAAATAAAATGCATAGTATATTAATGATATGAAACATAATAAAATATCCCGTATAAAGGACATTCCTTTATACGGGATACAGGTAGTCATATCACCTTTTTCAGCATCTATGCTTGTTTAACGTCATATTCCTTTCCTGTAACTTCTGTAAATTGATCGGGAGCAATTCTGGCTTTCATATTCATCGCGACATAGTAAACAATCCCGGATACGATCAAGGACTGAACAGCCGGCAACCCAAAAGCCGTGACGTACTGGGTCAAATAACCTATTAGCGTACCTACCACTAAAGCAATTGTAGCCATCCAATTCCAGCCGCTATTGTCTTTCCAAGTTCGTTTACGAATGAAAAAGAAATCCACCATCATGACACCAGCAATGGCGGGATACACTAATGCTGTTAAATACAAGAAATCCATGAAATAATCAAGGATACCAGCTAACGCTACGATAATCGCAATAATAGTTCCTCCAAATGTAAGGAGTGCCCTGCCTCTATTCGAATTGACGTTCAGCATGTTGGCTAGTGCCAGCCCCATACTATAATTATTGACCAACTGGCTTGTCCACGTAGCAAACCATAAAATTAAAAATCCCCAAATCGGAAAGCCCAAGTTCATCATTACATTGACAATATCAGCATCCCCGACACCCACAGACATAACAGCTCCGACGATAAACAATGGAAAACCGACAACCACGATTCCCATCGGAATAAAAATATTATCTTTAATCGCAGGTTTTGCATAGCGAGTATAATCAGAAGCAATCACCCACTGTGAGACATTTGCGCCTATCACCAAGCTGATTGCTGCTAAAATCCCGATGGATGGTTGCGGATCCCAGCTCGTAATCGTTTCCCACCCAGTGTTTTTCAATGCATAATAAATTCCTCCTGCAATCAAAAGCAAGCCTGCTGGTACAGCAATGTAATCCGTCCATTTCATCGACCCATACCCAATAATTGAGGGAATAGCAAATAAAAAACCAGCTACGACAGTGATTAACGCCCATAACCCCCATTGTTTCGCATAGTCTACACCAAACATGGCTGCAATTGCATTTCCAGCTACTGATGTTTGGACGGCCCACCATCCCAAAGAAACAATAAATATGGTTAAGCCGACAATGAATCGCGCTTGGATGGCACCAAAACTAGTTCTTGCTATAACGGAAGAAGAACGGCCGGTTTTCGCCCCGATATAGCCCTGTAATGCATTTCCAGTCCATTGAATTACAAAAAGAGCGACAATTAAAATGAAAAAAATTTTACCAAGCCCATAACTTCCCGCCAGTGTAGCCCCTACCATCAATACTGGGATCGTAAATTCCAAGCCCCCAAAAATCATCGCTGGCGTCATCCAGTGTTGGCGCTGTTCGTCAGGTACAGCTTGAAGCGCCACATCCTTTTCGATACTCTTTTTTGATTGATCTGCCACATCCTCTACCTCCTTTTATGAGTATAAACAAGCTCACTACATCCAAATAAATGAATATTCAGTAAAATTTAAGGGCAGTAGTAGAACATATTTTTTCTACTACTTAAATTCCCTATTTTCATTCACTTTTTACAAGTGCCCAGACAATCTGACATGGCTCTTCACCTGTATTGGCAGTCCAATGCTGTTCACCAGCGGGAATGAATGTAGCATTGGATTCTGACACACTGAATTGTTCCCCGCCGCTTTCACCCTCCATTTTCCCACTGATGATTACAGCATACTCATTTTCTTCATGCTTTGAAAAACCCTTCTCCGGCACCCTCTCTCCAGGAGCGATAGTTACAGTGCCGAATGTGATTGTAGCATGTTTGGTTTTTTCCTCGAACAATGTCAAGAGTCCCTCTGTACGAAAACTTCCCTGCTTTTTCTCCACTCATTACCCTCCACGATTATTTTCTTATTTCAAGTTCTTCGTATTCGAATGTTTCTGAATCCACTTTTACGCCAAACAACGTTTCGGCTTCTTCCACAGAATAGTATTCATTTTTGACATCTCTGGCAACCTGTGCTGCTGGGCGTTTCAATGGATCTCCATACCCACCGCCTGTTGCCGTCATTAATTGCAGCACGTCATTTTTTTGTAAAGGATAACGGGGATATACCCCATGAGGACCGTCCACTTCACCACCAGCTTTTTGAATATAAAATTCATTAAGGGACCCTTCTAAACCGCCGCCAGTACCCCAGAGACGAAATTTATTACGGCCGAATGTGATTGTAGCAGCCTGCTCGTCTGTCATTGCCCGGTACGAGCGGACAACTCCTTTACCGCCAACATATTCGCCAGCTCCGGCGCCATCAGTACGCAAACTGTATTCATCCAGCATGACACCATATCGTGTCTCTGCCACTTCTACCGGAACATTATACGTTTCACCGTCAAGAATACAGAATTGTCCGCTTGCCCCATCTTGTCCATCAGCTCCGCCCCATCCGCCAACAGATGGTTCAACAATCAAGAATGGTTCATTCGTATCCTGATGTAATCCGGATAGTGTAACGGAACATACGGATAAAAGATGCGCCGCAGCCAGTCGATGCGGTATATGCGGAGCCAGGGATTTCCAGATAAGATCAGTGCATCCAAGCATCGTTTCAAAATAGTTTGACGTTGGAGCTGGCCTTTCTGCAGACATGATGGATCTTTCATCGACAATGATTTCCAACGGTCTGAATACGCCATCATTCACATTTTGGTCTGGATTCGTGATAGCGAGGAAGATCGTGCGCACAGCCGAGGCGAGCCCTGTAAAAGAGCAATTCACCGGACCTGGCACTTGCGGGCTGCTCTCCCTGAAATCACAGACGAACTTATCATCTGAAATAGTGACTTTCACCTGAATAGGAAATGGTCCATTCCCTATCCCATCCGTTTCTACAAATCCCTCTGCAGTGAAGGTTCCTTTCGGCAGTTTTTTCAGTTCTTGTCTGGATATAGTCTCCCCATGATCTAATTGATTCTCAATGGCAGCAAGCACAGTGTTTTTCCCATATTTACCGCAAATTTCTTTCACCCTTCGCTCTCCAGTTTTTAATGCTGCGACTTGCGCCCACATGTCTCCGAGAGATAAATCAGGAAAACGAACATTGGCACGGATGATTTCAACAAGACCTTCGTTCAATTCACCGCCATCATATAATTTAACGGAGGGAAACTGCAGCCCCTCTTGAAAAATATCTTTTGAATCATTTGTAAATGAACCGGGGTCCTTACCGCCGACTTCCGTCCAATGCGCTTTATTGGCAGAAAACGCGACCAACTCATTTTCATAAAATATTGGCATGACTAATCCAACATCAGACAAGTGGGAGCCTCCCCCTCCATACGGATCATTGATAATGATGATATCTCCAGGTTTTAATTGTCCATTTTCACCATATTTCTTACGTGTTTGTTTTACCATAAAGGAAAGCATACCGATAAAACCCGTAACACCATTACCTTGGGTCAACAATTGACCCTTTGCATCTGTCAATCCACTGGCATAGTCTAATACTTCATAGATAATCGGGCTCATGGAGGTCTTTGCCAATGCGATGAACATCTCATCCCCGGCAGCAAGCAATGAATCTTTCACTATTTCCAATGTAAATGGATCGACTTTCGTTTCATTCATCAACATTTAATTCGCCCCCGTTTCTATGATTATATTGCCATAATCGTCCACCATAAGGGATTGCCCTTCATAAATGACGGTTACTGCGGCTTTTTCTTCAATAATTGCAGGACCATGAATCACTTTCTTGAGAGGCAGCAATTCACGCTGATACACATCTGTTTGCACCCAGCCTTTGGGATTTTCAAAAAAGACGTTTCTTGTCTCTATTCTGGCGTCCTCCAGCGTTGTATGTCGGTCTATTTTTTGAATGACTGGCTTTTGTACTTTGCCAAAAGCTGTCACATGTAAGTTCACGATTTCGGTTTCCGTGTCATCGAGTCTGAAGGTGAAATTTTGTTCGTGTAATTGGTGAAACTTATCTACAATGATGTTGAAGTGCTCGTCAGTCCATTCGCCTGATGGAACAGGGACCTTCACCGTATGTTCCTGCCCCAGATAACGCATGTCAGCAAATCTCTGAAATACAATGTCTTTTTTGATGATGCCCTCTTGTTCGAATTGCTGGTAAGCACCTTCTTCGATTTCTTTCCATTGTTTCATGATTTCATGAAGTTTTAAGTTTCCAATCCGTTTGATATACGTTTTAATGTAATCGTGGCGCAAATCACTCATGAGCATTCCCCAAGCTGAAAATACCGGAGATGCAATCGGGATTACGACCTTTTTAACCCCTAATTCTTTCGCTAGTGCCGGTGCGTGCATGGAACCGCCGCCTCCAAAGGCTACCAGCGTAAAATCTTGCGGATTATGCCCTTTTCTGATAGATATCAACTTTAAAGCATTCAACATATTGGAATTGGCTATTCGAATGATTCCTAATGCAGCTTCCTCTGCTGTCATGCCAAAATGATCTGCTATTTTATCCGCCATAACGTCTCTTACCAAATCCAGGTCGACATCATAATCGAAGTTTTTGGCTGAAAGCCGGCCAGTAAGCAAATTGGCATCTGTAGTGGTCGGCTCAGTTCCTCCTTGGCCGTATGAAACCGGTCCAGGGACAGCACCCGCAGATTCGGGACCGACCTTTAAGGCACCAGCATCATCTAACCATGCAATGGACCCTCCTCCATTTCCGATTTCAACAATATCAACAACAGGTGCTTTGATTGGATATCCAGCATGTCTATCATTGCGTTCTATATAATAATCTGTCGATACTTTCACTTCGCCGTTCTCTATGAGAGAACATTTGGCTGTCGTGCCGCCAATATCGAATGCGATGATGTTTTTCTCATTGATCAAGTCTCCTAAAACCGCGGCACCATAAATTCCTGCGACTGGACCAGACTCTACCATGTTGATAGGAACTTTTTTAGATTCTTCAAATGTGGTTGTACCGCCATTGGATTGCATAATAAAATTTTTGCTATTACCATTGAATTCCTTCAATTCATTGTGCAGCTTATTTACATAAGTTGCTGCAGCGGGTTGTACATATGCATTCAATGCCACGGTGTTTGTTCGCTCATACTCCCGCCACTCCTGAGTTACTTCATAAGAAGCTGATACTGCGACCTCCGGCCATAATTTTTTTATCATCCTAACCGTTTCCTTTTCATGGGTCGGATTCACATAGGAATGCAAGTAAGCCACGGCGATAGCCTCGACTTTTTCTTTTTTGAAATACGCCACAATATCTTTAATCTGCCCGGTGTCTAAAGGAACCAGTTCTTCTCCTTTGTAGTTAAGGCGTTCGTTCACTTCTTTTCTTAAGTAACGTTCAATAAACGGTTCAGGTTTTTTATATCTGATATTGAATAAATCTGGACGATTACCACGTGCTATCTCCAAAATGTCTCTGAATCCCTTTGTGGTAATCAACCCGGTTTTAGCACCTTTTCTTTCTGTCAGCGCGTTTATGATGACAGTCGTTCCATGAATAAACGTTGATATTTCATTCTTATCCGCAATACTTTTATCAACGACATCCATCACCCCTTTTTCAAAATTCGGCGGAGTGGTATGGCTCTTTGCGACCTCGACACGGCCATGCTCATCCACATATACTAAATCTGTAAATGTTCCACCAATATCTGTTGCAACCCTCATTTCCTTCACCCTTTTTCAACTTTTTATTTTCAAAATATAACTGGTGTCAACACGCTTATCAATACAGCCTCATCATTTGTCGGGTTCTTCCATTCATGCAGCTTTTCGGAGGGGAAATGAATAGAATCACCTGCATTCAATAGGTACTCTTTTCCCTCAATCCTGAAAACAAGGACACCCTCCACAACAAAATAAAATTCTTCGCCAGGATGACTGTATCTTTCCTCATAAGGCGTATTCGGAGGCACTGTTACCATGATCGGCTCCATTTTCCGCTCTGGGAATTGGCCTGCCAGACGGGTATATGCAATGTCTGATCCTTCCAGTCTAAACTGTTTTCTTTCCTCTTTTTTCAGCAAATAATTATGATTTTCAATTTCATTAAAAAAATAAGTGATATGCATGCCAAACGCATCCGATATTTTTTTTAAAGAAGTGATTGCCAGTGAAGATGTCCCTCGCTCAACCTGTGATAAAAAACTAACAGATAAACCTGTACACTCTGCAAGATCTTTTAATGTCATCTCATTTTCTAATCTTAGGTTTCTGATTTTTTTATGAATATTTTCCATCCTATTTCTATCCTTTTAAACTATTAATTTTTCCAGTTTAGCAAGATTTTTTACACCTCCACTTCATTTTTTGTTATTCTAGCATAAATTTTCTATAATTAAAAGAAAAATTTATTTATTTTGTATAGATGAATAATTTGATTGCTTTGGAATAATAGTTTGATGCGTTTTATTAAAGAAGACCGCATTGTCTCTATAACGTTACTTGCCACTATGAAAATACAATAGGAATTGCTTACTGAACCTTCGCACGGGAACATATAAGAAGTTACTTGGCTGCTGCTACTGTAGTAAAGCCATTGAAAGGAGAAGATCAAGCATGACACAGAGCAATATTACGCGTGGAATTGACCATATTGGAATCACTGTACCAGACATGGAGGAAGCAACCCATTTTTTTAAGCATGTCTTTCATGCAAAAATTGCATATGACAACATGAAACCTGGCAATGCTCCCCAGGCAGGACCTGCAGCTGAAAAAGTATCAGGGATTCCTAAAGGAGCCAAAGCTATTCATATTCGGCTTCTATTGATCGGGCGGAGTGCGACAATCGAATTATTTCAATTTGAAAATACGAGACATCGAGAGCCATTGCATGCGAACGATTATGGGCTGCAGCATATGGCTGCACACCTTGGGGCATGTTAATGGAGTTGATTAGCTATCCTGGCGGTATGAACTATCCATCAGATAGTGAAGCGAAGCGTTGGACTCCTCCCGCTAACTAAACAACAGCATCAAAAAACACTTGGAAATCCAAGTGTTTTTTGCCTTGGCTTATTACCAATACTTCACACGCTCAAATCCTGGCCAATTCTGTCACATACTTCACGAAATCTTTACAATTCAAACTGGAAATAACATCAGCAGGTCTGCCCGCAGGTGAAATTTCAGTCCTTCCTTGGGCAAGGCCACGTGTACGGACGATGCTTTTCACTTTCTGTTTCGTCACTAAATCAGGATTCCCCACGGCTGCAACTGTAAGCACATCCCAAAGGAAGTAAGGTGAAGTTGTGCCAGTCAGTGGTGGAACTAATGCATAGCATTGCCCTAAGAAATCAATCCCGATATTTTGGCGCATAGAAGCCCAATATAACCTCATCCCCTCGGTAAGCGGTACTTCTATAGCACTTTCCACAGCTACAAGCTCAATGGGAAGTTCACTTTCCCATACCCTTTTTACCGCATGTGGGTCCCAGTAAGCATTCCATTCAGCTGTCCCATCACTTTGCGGATCCTCCACGTTCCCTTTCTCTGAAAATGAGCCGCCCATCCAGACTAGCTTGTCGATATTTCTTTGGATAGAAGGGTCTCTTGTCAGAGCACGTGCTAAATCAGTTAATGGGCCAGTGAACACCAATGTGACTGGCCGCTCACTGGCATGTATATGGTTGATTAGGTCTCTATGTGCTGGCAATTTGGATGTCTGCGCTTTGGTTGGAGGGAATTCATTCAGTATCGGCAGCGCATCAAGCCTATACGGATCTATACGCCATTCTTTTGGAAATGGGTGCTTGCCGCGAGAAGTTGATTCGGCTACTTCAATTTTCTTCCCGTGTCCAAAACGATCAATAATTTTTTTACTGGCGGATACGGCAGGTTTCAAATAACTATCCGCAGGAATGACACCAACACCAACTAAATCGATATGCTTCATTTGCAACAACAAAAACAAAGAAACCAAATCATCTATACCGCCATCATGATTGAAATAGACACACCTTTTCAATAAGTCATCCCCCTTTGGTTCCCTTTATAATATTTTGCTTAAGAATAGTTTCGTTCGTTCATGCTGGGGGTTGTTGAATAATTCGCTTGGGGTATTCTGCTCTACGATCAATCCCTCATCAATGAACAGCACACGGTCGCTTACCTCACGCGCAAAACCCATCTCGTGTGTCACTACAACCATGGTCATCCCCTCCTGTGCTAATTGTTTCATCACACTTAGCACATCACCGACCATTTCAGGATCAAGTGCAGAGGTTGGTTCATCAAACAGCATGATTTTCGGATTCATTGCTAGTGCGCGGGCAATGGCGACCCGCTGCTGCTGACCGCCGGATAAGGAATTAGGATAGCTGTTTGCCTTGTTTGCCAATTCGACTTTGGAAAGCAGTTCTTTTCCTTTTCGTCTGGCTTCCTCAACAGAAATACCCTTTGTTTTCAGTGGGGCAAGCATGATATTTTCCAAAACAGTCTTATGAGGAAATAAATTGAACTGTTGAAATACCATCCCGACTTCCTGCCTGATTTGATTTATCTTGGCATCTTTTGCAGTAATATCCTGACCATCAATGATCACCTGCCCTCCCGTAACATCTTCCAGCCTGTTCAAGCAACGCAAAAAAGTACTTTTACCTGAACCAGATGCACCAATGACACATAAGACCTCCTGCCTCTTTATAGAGACACTGATGTCCTTTAACACTTCAAAATCCCCAAAGGATTTATTTAAATTCTTCACTTCAATCATACTCACCGCAGTTCAAATCTCCTTTCCAGGTAGCTTGACAATAACGACAATAAATAAATCATGATAAAATACATGACTCCCACAGCAAGCCAGATTTGAAATGCTTTAAAGGTAGCTGCGATGACCACCTGCCCTTTCTGAGTCAAATCCGCGATTCCGATGACGGATAAAAGGGAGGTATCCTTCAAACTAATAATGGCCTGGTTGGTAAAGGTTGGCAGCATCCTTCTAAACGCTTGCGGGAGAATAATATAGCGCATCGTCTGCATGCTGCCCAATCCCAGGGACCTTGCTGCTTCAGTCTGTCCTTTATCCATCGATTGGATGCCAGCGCGCATGATTTCCGCAAAATAAGCCCCTGCATTGATCGCTACCGTCAAGATACCTGCTGATGTCCGGTCAAGTGAAATGATCCCGAGAGAATTCAATCCATAATAAAAGAAAAACAACTGAACCAGTATCGGAGTGCCCCGTATGGCATCCACAAATATTTTTGCTATCCAGTTCAATATTTTCCATGGTGATAACCGCAATAAAGCAACAATTAAACCAATCATAAAACCAATGATAATAGCAATGATGAATACATACGCCGTTACTTTCAGACCTGCCCATAAATATGGCAAAGCATTGATGATTGCTTCCATGAAGTACCACTCCCGTTGATGTGATTGGAGATTTTTCCGGATAATTTGGTACGGCTTGTTCAAAGCAAGGAAAACGCTGGTTGATTGTTTTATTAGTTTTATGGATATTCATTTGGCTCGTTTGCTTTCAAGCTATAAAAGGTGCCACCTGATCCCCTAATTGGCAGGGACCCATACACCGGCCCGGTAACTAAATTCTTTCCCCCATCTGGAAAAGAAGCGCGCTCCGCAAGCCGCGCCTCCATTTCCCTCTAATCATTCACCCAAATATTTATCCAGAATCTCATCATATTTTCCACTTTCTTTCAGTGAGGCTAAACCATCGTTGAGCTTTTTCAATAATTCATCCTGTTTCCCTTTCATGACAGACATCCCATAGTTGTCACCATTCAGACGATCACCGACTACCTGTAAGTCCAAATTACTTGTAGCAATCGCATAGGAAATGACTGGGTAATCCTCGATCAATGCATCCGCACTTCCATTAGATACCTCCTGGAACATTGAAGTGCTATCACTTACCTGTATCGTGTCATAACCATATTCATCCTTATGGTCTTCCGCAAACTTGGCACCTGTTGTGCCATTTTTGATGGCAACCATTTTTCCTTTTAAATCTTTTAGACTGGCAATTTTTCCATTTCCTTTTGCAACGACTAAAGAGAGACCTGCCTCAAAATAAGGATCCGAAAAATCGACTGTCTCTTTTCGCTCATCAGTGATACTCATGCCTCCCATACCGATATCCAATTCTCCAGCTTGCATGGAAGGAATGATACCGCCAAAATCCATCGCCTCAATTTTCACCTTGAATCCTTGATCTTTCGCAATCGCTTGAATTAAATCAATATCAATACCTTTGTATTTACCATCTTCCTGAAATTCGAAAGGCGGATAAGTCGTATCCACGCCAACTTTGTAAACTTCCTTCACGTTGTTTCCACCTGTCGCTTTATCACTGCTTCCGCACGCGGCCAAAGCCAACAAACAAATAAGCATGACAGCAAAAAGTATGATTTTTTTCAAGTGCCCCTCCCCCTTAAGGACTATCCTATGAACAAGTTATGCAATAAATTACAGAAAAAAGAACCAGCGAGCAGTCCCTTTGGTACTTCTTACAGCCGCTCTTCCGGCAAGTTTCTGGTGTTTAATATATCTTGACCTCATGAACCAGTTTGAAAGATTGATGAAATAAAAATTTCCTTGGAAAGGAAAAGCACCCGAATATATTCAGGTGCCTGGTTGCTATGCCGAGTGGTCCGTGAAAACTTGCTGGATGATGTAAAGGACCATGGCAAGGGTGATGGCAAGAAAACCCCATCCGAGCATTTTCTGTTCTACTTCCAAATAGTTATTACATATCTGTACAGGAATATCGATATAGACCCATGCCATGAGAGCGAACATTGACAAATAATTTAAAAAGATGAAGCTTTTCCCGATTACGCCTAGTTTTTTCCAGCTATCCCGTAAACTGATCCCAGTCAAAAAAGAAAGGCCGGTAAACTTAAACAATTCTATATACCAGATCACAAGCGATTCATCCAGTACACGCGGCAGCATCCAATACATCGTGATGGTGACAACCAGCAGCATTCCCGCCACACCATCTGCATTCCATTTTTGAAAAAAATTGTGATATCTGTTGATTACACTGCTTCCCATCAGCCAGCCGGAAACGATCAAAAGCGGGAGTTGGACCAGCATATGGGTAATCATCGCGGACTCAAACAACTCCCTGATGGGCGGCACCGCCAATAGTGTAAATAGGATCATTCCGGCAACTGTCTGTTTCATCACGGTTCCCCCTTTTCTATACGACTGTCCGAGGTGCTCCAGTGATGTGCACTGAACCAGAAACGTGCTTTCTCATTCCTATAAAAATCCTCCACCGGCTCCCGTATCATTTCGATATTTGAGATAACGGATGAAGTGCATAATGAACACGGTGAATGCCGCGAAAAAGCAGATACCCGATATGGCGCCGAACAAAGCTGGCCCCATCCATTCCGGAAAGTGTGTTGCCCATCGTCTGGGGGTACTTAATGCACCGGAAACGAGGAACGAACCGCTCACACCGATAATTGCCATGGCATACAAGCACGCGGCTATTTTATCCAAACGACTTGGCTTTACATCGCTATCGGATTTGGACAAATAATACATGAAAGAAATAATCATCACCACCGCTCCAAGCCCCATATACATATGAAAATGCCCCGGAACCCATTTGGTGTTATGCATAACATGGTTCACGACGATCGTCGCATCGATAATTGCTGGAACGACGCCGATGACCCAGCCAAACATCGATAAAAAGGCAAGGCCGCTGGCCATATCCCATTTGATACCCGATTTATAAACAATCATCAATGCACCATAAGCGGTGACAACGAGTACTGGCAAGCCATTTGCATAGGAAAGAACTTGCCCCATGATCAGCATCCATTTCGGCATAACAGAATCCATCAACATATGATGGGTATAGATGAAAAGTGTAAAAGTAGTCGACATCGTCCAGGCCACCAGAAAGGATTTACTTGATTTCCACGGCCGGTTCGTATATCTCGGTAAAATTTCATATACAGCGATGACACCCATGTAAATGATGGCATTGGCAAAAATATGTCCAAACGCGTACGTCAGATTTTTCGCCAGCAACGGATCGAATGTAAAAGATGGATTGATGACATTAATCATATTCATGATCAAGACGATTCCGCCGGCAACAAGCGCAGTCGTATTGACAATAGTGACCATCGTACTGGCCACTACAGTGGGAGGCGCTGCATCCTTTTCAGACTTTTCACCTGAAATAACATCCCATCCCAGCCCTTTTCCAAGACTGCCATATTTTTTAATGATTGCGCGACCGATATCAATGTAGATGAGCAAAAATCCTATTCCCAGTATCAGCATCCCGGCGAGATATAATAGTGCGCCAACTGCGGACCAAGCATTGCCCGATAAAGCTGGAAGCGGGTAAAGAAATGTCCACGCACTGGCATATTTAAAAGAAAACACACCAAGGACAACCATTGCCACCCCGATTAAGAACAAAATTAAATTCGTCATGAAAATTTTGGGAGACAAGGAGACATATTGTGTCAGAAAATACCACATCAACGCGGTACTTGCCAAAGCAGCAGCCCCAACCATGCCGGTTCCATGGATGGTCAAAAACTGGTAAAACGCAGCAGATGACAATTGAATGGCACCGCCTTGCTGCAAAAGCATCAAAACTCCAAAAACAACCATCGCCGCGATAACAGAACCGCCAATGATTAAATAAGTTTTAACCAGTTTGTTATGTGTTTTTATTTCACTATGTTCAACAGGCTTTAAAGTCATTTGATTCATCGTTGCACTCATATACGATCCCCCCTAATCTTTTACGACAATTTTGCCGGTCATCAAATGGTGGCCAAGTCCGCAATATTCCAGACAAAGTACTTCATATGTCCCTGGTTTATCAAATGTGATGTAGACCTTATTGGTGTATCCCGGCATCGCCTGTGTTTGAGCGAGCATTTGATTGTCTTCATTGTAGATGCCAAATCCATGATTGACGTCCTTGCTGGTTACATCGAATTCAATAGGCTCTCCGACCTTGAACTCCGTCTGGCTCATATTCCAGCCGAATTGCATTGCTTCCACATCCACAACAGTCGCTTCTTTGCCCTGGCCATATACTGGCATCTCATAAGGCAAATCACGCAATGTATGGATTGTCATGGCAAACAGGAAAACAACCAACATGGTTGCATAAAATTTTCGGGCTTTGTACCATTTCTTTTTAATCGGATCATATGGTACCCTTTCTTTGGATGCATTCAGCGTCACTACACCGAATACAACAGTAATTAATAGCATAAAGAACAAACTGGTAATCCAAGCAACCGTTTGCACACTCATAAAACACCCCTCCATTTCATTTTCATCATGCATTTTTTCAGGAAACTTCCCCATCCCTTCCAACATATGAAAACGCAACCATCCTATTTGTGATACAAATCACTGGAAATGTCCTGAAATATGACGGAAATATGGCGAACGTATTTTCCCTATTTGCACAGTGATAAAATGTCAGATGAGTAGTTTTTCTATAGCTATGCAGGTTGTTGTTTTTCTTCCAAGTCACTGCAATACATACCCCTCAAGAATCATCCTTCGGCCATTTTGTATGAGCCGGCCGTTACTAGTATCAACGGCATGTAAAAAAGATGACCCCTGTTCAATACAGAGATCATCTTCTGAAAGCTTGCTGGATATTTATTTTTTTTAAAAGGGTACACTTTACTATCCCTACGTTCAGAAATCACCAGACTTCCCTGGCAATTTCAATGACGTGCTGGATCTTATTCCATTGGTCCCCCTCACTGATATCATTGCCTTCTTCCGTGGAAGCGAATCCGCACTGTGGACTGAGACACAATTGTTCCAGCGGCAGGTATTCGCTGGCTTCCTGAATCCTTTTTTTGATGGTAGCTTTGTCTTCTATTTCTCCGACTTTTGTCGTGATCAAGCCGAGCACGACATATAAATCATCCCGGTTCACGTAACGTAATGGTTCGAATCCGCCGGAACGTTCATCATCAAATTCCAAAAACAGACCATCCACATCGAGTTTCCCAAAAATAGTTTTGGAAGCCGCATCATAAGAACCTTCTGCAAAATAATGTGACCGGTAATTTCCACGGCAAATATGCATGGTCACCAATAAGTCATCCGGTCGCCCAGCCAATGACTCATTAATCGCCTTCGCCGCAATTTCCTGCATGTCTTCAGGTATATATCCAAGCTTTCGAATAGCTGTGCGGCCCTTTTCGGATAAATAAGAAGACCAGGAAGTATCATCAAGCTGGAGATATCGGCAGCCCAGATCATAAAATGCCTGTATTGCTTTTTGATATGTTTTCGTCAAATCCGGCAATAGCGCTTCGATATTTTCATAGATGTTTTCATCTATGCTTCCCCGCAGCAGCAGCATGTTCGGACTTGGGATTGTCATCTTCGCAGTATGATCTGGTCCTGTATGCTCCTTCAGAAAACGGAAATGCGCTAACATGGGATGATCGGCTGGAAAATCTACTTTTCCTGTCACACGAATAGAACGATTTCTTGCTTCAATCCCGACAAAGTTCAGACCTATATCCGGATCAAATCCTTCCACACCTTCCAGCCCTTCCAGAAAATCAAAATGCCACCATGATCGGCGGAATTCTCCGTCTGTGATTGCTTGCAAGCCGGCCTCTTTCTGTTTTTCAATCAGTTTGACAATTTCCTCATTTTCGATATCACGCAGCTGCTCTGAGGTGATATTCCCAGAGGCAAATTGGCTTCTAGCTTGCTTCAATCGTTCCGGTCTCAGAAAACTGCCTACTTGCTCCCCTCGAAAAGGTGCCTTTTTCACTGTGTGTATTGTTGTCATCTTCTTCAGCTCCTTTTAAATATTTAGGTTTGTTTGACCATTATTTAGCTGCAGTTGTTTTACAAAATATTTCATTTCTGCAAATAAAAAATTCCCCCGATAAGAAGGAATGAAGAGTGATCGTCATCTTCTTATCTACCAAGCTTGCAGCACTTGTTAGAATTAGCACCTTGTCCGTCAGACACTGGACAGGTTGCTGAGGCGTCTTTAGGCTAGTCCCTCGACCTCTCTGGATAAGAACTTTTCATGAAATTGTTTCATCTATCATAACAGTTCACCCCAAAATTTCAACCATTAGGTTTTATTTTTTAAAAAATATGCTACCTTTAATCGTCAAAAAGGATGCCCTCTTAACAGAGTATACATCCTTTTTGACTCACACTGTCTATATGGTTCTACCGGTGAAAAAAGAAACAGATCAAGCTAATTCCATCGGAAAGATAGGTCTCGGAATATTTTTATAGTCGATATTTTCAATTCGCTGGTATGTCGATCCAGGCGTCATCGCTAAAATATCCAGCTTGGAAATGGCGCTTAGCTCATCGAAGAGATATCCTTGTTTCACGACAATCACATCATAATCTTCTATTTCGACGCCGGCGCGAGTGAAATGATTGATGGTAATGAATGAATCGCCGCGATTCGCTATTATCACATCCAGATTTCCTATGGAAAGTGTACATACTTCCCCTACCTTATCATTTGTAGCATTCAAATACCCGAGCAGATCGCCTTTTGATTTCAATATACCTTCCAACTCGACAGGCTTGCTGTATTCATCCATATCTGTCCCGACCTTGACAGCTACCTTTTCCCCAATCTGATGACCATTCAACTTCTGAAAAGCCTCTGCATCATAAACAGCGGAAACCAATACTTTTTTATCTTTCAAATCACTGTCTCTCAACATTTGCAGGAGCAGCGTGCTCATACCTGGTGCTCCTGCAGTCGAGTTATCACCCGAATCCGATATGAAAACAGGCTTGGATGCTCCTTCAAGTGCCCGCTGGATTGCTTCAACAGGCTCAAGAACCTTTGCCTGAAATTCGAATTCGTGGCGGCGGTCATACACAAATGCTGCCAATTCTTCCGTCACTTTATCGGCAAGGGCTTTATATGCTTCAGACTCTGGCACTACAAAGATGGATGACCTGGTATTTTCCGTATCATTCCAGGCGTGGCATATGAAAAAGTTGGCGCTGATAATGCCTTCCATTTGTTCCAGTTCCTTTAATTTGTTAAATATCGAGCGTAACGGTTCACTTGCTCCGACAGCCTTCTCACCAGGGATAATCATTGGCAGGCTTTTAAAAGATGGCCTGATCTTAGCTTGATGAGCAATCGCATCCACCAGCAGCTGCGCTGAAATACGCTCCACTTCAGGCTGGTCAACATGCGGTACCGTACGATAAGAATAAACGATATTGACATATTCATGGAGATCCTCCGCCAAATTGCCATGAATATCAAGTGTCAAGGAAATCGGAATTTCATATCCTATGTGCTGCCTGATTTCTTTCAATAATGCCAGCTCTCCCGATCCTATTTCCTCTACTACCATAGAACCGTGCAAATGCATCCAGATACCATCGATATCCTTGTGTTTTTCAAGAACGGAAATGAATTTGTCAGCAAAGTGCCGGTATGCTTCTTTTTTTACGATACCAGATGATAAAGCTGTAGCATAAATACTTGGGATGATTTCTACTCCATTTTTTTCAAATACCTCTGTACTGGCAAGGCGTTCTTCTACCTCTTTGCCTTCAACAAGAACAAAGTCATCTACAGTTGTTGGAAATGGATTGAAGGTATTTGTTTCGTGATACAAACAACCAGTAACTATTTTCATTGATAATTCCCCCATTACTTGATTATAGATTTAAATCTTTCACAATATCTGCATGATGCTTGTCCAATTTATAGCAATACAAGATGATTACTTGTAAAACAGTGATCAGGATCGGCAAACTGAGCATCAATGTGCGTATCATCGTTTTCGCACCTTCTGTAATCGCATTCGGATCATAGCCTGCCCAGCTCAAGGCATAAGCGAGGAAACTCGAACCGATCGCAACACCGAATTTTGTTGAAAAACTGTAGCTGGATACAAGCAATCCTTCAGGTCGTGTACCGAATTTCCATTCCTGGTAATCAATGGAATCACCCAGCATGGTCAGTGTGGCCGGGTCTCCGTAGCCAATCAGTACATTTGCCGCAAAGAAAATAATGGAAAACAGAATCATTGATTGACCTTCTACTAGGAATAACGATGCCAACAGGACAGCAGCTAATCCATACATCAGCATACTCGAATTACGACTGCTGAATTTTCTTAAGATCGATAGTGCAAAGAATCCGCCGACTAGGTTTGCTATATTTAACAACGTCAAATAAAATGGTGCCATATTAGGCTCCTTCAACACATAATTGACATAATAGATCAGTACGCCGTTCATGATTCCCATTCTGACGAACCATAAAAATGAATTGGCGGATACAAGCAGCCAGTATTTATTTTTAAACATTTGAACAAGCGATTTTTTAATTTCCGGATTTTTTTGGTCCGGTTTGGCAGTCTGCACTCGTTCATGGCAGTTTTTAAACGTAAGCCAGAAAAATACCACACCTATGACTGAATAGATGCCCATGACGACAGGGAACCCAAGCTGTTGATTGCCCCCACCAAGGAAATTCACAAGCGGTAAGGTCAGTGAGGCGACAATGATGGCACCTACCGACCGTCCGATAGCCCGGTAACTATTCAACTCGCCTTTTTCCTTGGAATTTCTTGACATCAGCGGCATCAATGCCCCATATGGGATATTGATCATGGTATAAACAATCCCAAGCAGTCCATAAGTTATATAGGCATAGACCACCTTTCCAGTGACAGACAAGTCAGGAGTGATGAAAGTGATAATGCTCAATATACCAAAGGGAATCGCTACGTATAATAAATACGGCCGTGTTTTTCCATGCTTGCTCTTTGTTTTATCTACAATGATCCCCATGATCGGGTCGTTGACCGCATCGAAAATGCGTGTGACCAAAAAAAGTGTCCCCGCAGCAGCGGCAGTAATACCAAAGACATCCGTGTAAAAAAATAGCAAGTAACTATTAACCATCCCCCAAACAAAATTAGAAGCAACGTCACCATAACCATAGCTTATTTTTTCCCTGAGGCTTAAATCAGGCAATTTTACGTATTCTTTCCTTAGAGCTTGACCCAACTCATTCACTCCTTTGATTTCCTGTATGGATTTAATCCGCTTTCATTTTTGATGGTTCAATCGCTTTCATTTTCAGCCAGGATGCCGAATGATGGCGCCACCTTGTTCAGTTTGCTTTTCACCAAATAAGCGGCACCGATCATTCCTGCATCATTTCCCAATTGCGCGAGCCTGATATCACATTGCTCACTGATTCTTGGCAGCGCATATTGTTTAAAATAATGAGTGATTTTCTGAAGTAACGGCAATCCAGCTCTTGACAGTCCTCCACCAATAATAACAGCGGAAGGATTGATGATTGTCGCTGCCCCGGCGATCATGAAACCAAGGACATCGGCAGTATGGTCAATGATATGTTCACTTGCCGCGTCGCTATCAGCTGCCAGATCAAATACATCTTTTGCATCCAACCTGCCATTTTCCCGATAACGTATTCCCAAAGGACTATTCGGATATGCCAATAAATGGTCCATCGCCTGGTGCACAATGCCTGTTGCAGAAGCTATTGTATCCAAGCAGCCTTCCCTGCCACAATTACAAGGATAGCCATGCGGCTCCGCAATAATATGGCCAATTTCGGCGGCTGTTCCATTCATTCCGCTTAAAAGTTCACCATTGGCGATCATTCCGCTGCCGACGCCAGTTCCCAATGTGATTGCAATCAAATCTGTCGCGTTGGATCCGCTTCCTTTTTTATTTTCACCCAATGCCGCTAAATTGGCATCGTTTTCAACAAAAACTGGTAAATGGGATAAAAGCTGCAATTGATTACCTAAATCAAAATTTTTCCATCCAATGTTAACCGCTTCATGAACCATACCGGTTTCTTTATCCACAAAGCCTGGTGCGCCGACACCAATACCTAAGATTTCATTTTCTATCGCTAATTTGTCCAAAGTACTTGTGATAGATTTCCATATATCTTCTACGATGTGGCTGCCGTGATCTTTTTTATCCGTAGGGATTTCCCATTTATAAATCACTTCGCCATTTTCATCCACTAATCCGGCTTTTGTCGACGTCCCGCCGATATCCAAGCCGATAATCAATGCTTCCACAGAAAGTTCCCCTTCCAACTATCTGGAATGACCCAAAAAGAACAAATCCATAATGTATTCTTTTTGGGTCGAATCCTTATTTCTTTCTATATGCAACCGATAATCAGTATTTCTTGTCAAGAAGTGACGCAGCCGCATCATCAATGATAAAGACCGCATTCGGATGAGCCCTCAAAATGGCAGCTGGGCAATCTTCATTGATTGGACCTTCAATGGTAGCTTTAACTGCTTCTGCTTTTCTTGTTCCTGATGCTACCAGCAGTACTTTTTTAGCTTCCATCATATCTGCTAAACCAAGCGTCAGCATTTGTGTCGGCGCTTCTTCCCTGGTCAAGTTTTGGTATCCCATCGTACTTTGAATGGTGGATTCATCACTATCCGCAAGAAACAGGCGGGAGTTGAATGAAGTTCCTGGTTCGTTGGCACCAAGGTGGCCATTCACACCCAGCCCTAAAATCTGCAAGTCCCGTGGATATTTTTCAAGGACAGCGTTATATCGCTCGATTTCTGCGTCCAGATCTTCCAGGCTGCCGTCCAGCAGCTCGACAACTTTCGGCTGTTTTTTGATCAGATCATATAGTTTCTGGTGCATATAGGTATACACAGTAAAAGGTTGATCACGCTCTGCTATATATTCATCCAGATTCATCATGATTGTCTTTTCAATCGGCAACTTATCTTCGTTGATTGCTTTAACTAGCAAGTCGAATAAACCATCATAGCTTGCACCTGTAGTTGTATTGATTACAGCGTTTTCATTTTGCTCAATCGTATCCGCCAGTATTTCAAATGCTTTCTGAGACAAAGATTGATAGTCTTTCGTTTGGATGATTTCCATTTGTTATTTACCTGCCTTTTTTTGATATTTTACTAGTTCATGCATCACTATAATTAAACTTAGTTTATATAATAAGCGAAAAATATATGCTTCTGAGCAATTTTACCAACTACAGAAGAAGTGTCAGCTATTTTTATTAAACTAAGCTTAATAACTGTTTAGAGTATAGCACCTGATTAGCAAAAATGCAATACTTCGCCATTAATTTTTCCAACCGCGAAAACAGCATCCTGCTTCCTCCTCGTTAGGAAAAGGACAGTGCGCATCATGACTGGGACCTGGGATATGATTTATCCCCAAGCCCCAGCATGGACTTGAAACATGGTACATTATATTTCGTCATTGGAATATCGTAAAAATTCATTCAGCACAAGTGCACTGGCTCCAATTACGCCACTATCTCTGCCAATTTCAGGATAAACAAGGTGGAACGAATGTTTTAAAGGACGCCAAACGTATTGATCAACCTCGTTGTCAATCGCCTCAGTCAAAGCAGGAAATTCCTGAACCATTGGCCCAGCCAGCAGCACTGCCTGTGGGTTATATATACAAATCACGTTCGAAATAGCTAATCCAAGATAAGTTCTTGCCCGATTGACCAGTCTTACCGCCCAATCTTCTTCTCTCTGAGATGCGGCAAATACTTCCTGTATCGGTTTCTGTACTTGTTTCTCTATTTCAGAAGAGCATACAAACGTCTGCAGGCAGCCCAGTCTGCCACAATCACACATCGTGCCATGCGGATCCAGCGTCATATGGCCGATTTCTCCCAGTGTATTGCGATGACCTCGCAGCATTTCTCCGTCCAGCATTGCCGCCCCGCCAACACCACTGCCTATATAGATACAAACCGAGTCATTGAAATCTTTCATGCTTCCGTATAAACTTTCAGCTAACAAAACCGTCCTTACATGGTTATCCACATATACCACATAATCCAGCTTTTTTTCCAAACGACCTTTTATATCTATATTTTCCCAATGAAACTGCGGGACTCTTAGCAGTCTGCCTTCCGGCCACGTGATGAGACCTGGGATACTAACTCCTATCGCGATAATTTTTTCATTGACAGCATTACCAACTTGATTCAAGAGTAACAGAATTTCAGCTGCTAATTCGTCCAGGACTTGGTGGGCGCTTTTATCCGGTTCGAATGCCAATTGTCGTTTTTTGATAACATCGCCAGTTAACGTGACAACTGCAATTTGGATACCACTCTTCTCCAATTCAACACCAACAATAAACGACCCATTCGGATTTATTTCTAACAGTGTAGCGCGTCTGCCTACTTCGCCCTCTGTCTGCCCCACTTCTATGACAAGTTCGTCATTCATTAGCTCTTTGATTATTTTCCCTACACTTGTATTGCTCATTTTGGTTAAATGAGCAAGCTGGGATCGGGATATTCTCTTATGCTTTTGAATCAAACTCAACAACATGAAATAATGGTATTTTCGTATGCGGCCTTGATCATATTTTAGATTCAACGGCATTTGCATGCTCCCCTTTACTAGCACTGTCTATTATTAATAAACTTAGTTTAACATATTTTTTAATCGTAGAGGGGGCCTGTCATATTAAATAATCATGCAGCCCAGCACTGCGGAAAGCTTTACGACGAAAGCTCAATCAAAATACCTGTCTTGTCATCCAATTTTTTCAAGCGTGGATATATTTTACATTCAGGATCAACTTCCTCACGCCGCTTGACCTCCGTAACCAGCCCCTGGATACCTTCAGAAAATGCCAGGCTCGCAGTCTTCAGCCATGGTTCTGTCCCTTCGAGTTTATGGGGAAGAAATAAACCATCACTCACCAGCAATATTTTTGAGACCCTATTTAACGACACTCTCCCTCGCTCTAGAAAGTCCAGGGCTTCCGTGCTGCCATCAATGACGCTGTATCCCCCAAGCGTATTGGCTTTCAAACGATTTTGCAATAAAATAGGCTCTACCATTTTCCGCAAAGATTGGAGATCCTGACCTTCAGAAGCTTTCTCAGCCCGCTTTGTCGCCATCTTCTGAATTGCGATGGTATCCAGTTCCTGTAATAAATCATAGGTGATCATGCGTATACCGCCTGTTTCATATTGAAGAAAAAGCATGCAATCCGCTGCATGCACGTATTCCAAAAAAGCTCGATCAGAAGATATTTTGATGGCTGCAAGGGCTGCTGAGCTCCTTTTCGTTTTCGAAAGTTCAGAGAAGGATGGCAGGTTTGACTGTATATTCACTTTTCCTGTATAGTACCCAACGTATTTTCTTGAACCTTTTCATTTGCCGCCTTCAGAACAGAAAAAAGCGCCATATCCTTTTCTGCTTGCCTTAAAACCTCTCCAATGGCGTAAGAAGCGATATGTCCTGGTGTGCCATCGAGTCCTGTCGCTCCATCTATCGCAGCGAATATCCCGGCCTTTTCATTTAGGATACAAACATCTTCGTTTACCTTTTTACTTCCTTTTTCGTAAAAATGACTTACCTTCAAACGAAACCCTCCCTTAAACTCCCTTTACAAATAAAGACTGACTTGTTAAAAGAATAACACACATCCAAAATGATGTTGCAAACGCAAACCACTCACAAGCTGCACATAATATTTCTAGCAAATGTTTGTCAAAGCGTATGCATTTTCTTTAGACTCCAATTCGGTTGCATAGAGTCAGAATTTGTCGAAATTTAGAAAACGATAGTTCACATTTGTGTCCTTTAAGACGTGTACGCACTTTCAAATGTAGACCATACTACCTATAAAGGGATGCCAGCGGTGCCTTAAATTTCGACGGTGCATCATTCTGCACGCCATACTATCACCTATCATCATTCTTATGTCCATTACTTCTATCCCTTATTGAATGTAAAGGAGACGTTTGGAATGAGCCAACAAAGCAAGAACAATTTATTTGAAACGATTTATGAGCAAAACAAGTATCGTATTTATCACCAGCTTCATAAGCTTCACACCAAAGACCCGAATAATGATCATTTTTTTGAAATTGGCCTGCACACACCATGGATTGCTCGTGAAAAATACTATGCTGATACAGGTATGATGGCTACATATTTCAATTATGAGATTCGCCGCTTTCTGCTGAATCGCATTCGCGATGAATCCAAGCAGCCACCGTTGAACCCGGAAGCGTTCGACAATGCGGAACAATCGTTCAGCCTCTCATTTTGCGCAGAGGACAGTCTTATCTACAACGCAGATTTTCCTGCCGAATCTGAGCGTGCGTATATATGGGAACGAGTGAGGCTGTTATTAACAGTAAATGAATGGAAATGGGTATTATTCGGATTAATAAAAGGCATGACAGCGGAAAAAATTGCCTTACAGGAAAACACCACCGTAGAAGCTGTAAAGAGCTGGGATATGCAGACTAGAAAGCAGCTCTGGAATGCTTGTTTACAAGCGGCAACGCGGGATGAGATAGATAGTGAGGAGAAATCAGCCCCGCCTTAAACTGTCAACAGAATAGGATTCTATCAGCCCAGCTTCTAGTTTATCCTTTTCAAATACTTGATATAGTGGGTACAAACCTGCATTCCTATTTTTATTCATATTAAATCAATCCGGGAGGTGTGATGTCCTGGTGGAGCGACCAGTATGAACGTTCCATAGGGCGGTTAAACAAATAAGGGAGATGTGAAAATGTATACGAAACGTTTGCAAGTGCATTTTGGACGGCAAGTCCGCCTGGCAAGAAAAAGGGATAATCTTACATTGGACGAATTGGCCAATATTACCGGTCTGGACAGCAAGCATATCAGCCGGCTTGAAAATGGGAAAAAATTAATGAACCTGCGCACACTTGCCATATTGAAAAGAGAGTTGGATCTCAATATAGATCAAATTATGGAAGAATTTTTCCGTTTAAAAGAGACAGAAGAAATAGAGGTTTAAAATGAGGGGCTGGGACAAAGCTAGCCAAAACAACTAAAAATAAGCTATAAAGTGCCATTTCACAGCTAGTTGATTGGAGAGGAAGGCGGCTGACTCCTTGAAAAAGAAATTCACTTTTTCTGTGTGCGATAGGAATGCTGCCGAAGCGTTCCTTGTCCTGCGGGAACAATGGTTTTCGATGGGACGCGTAACCGCAGTCCCAGCACGAGTCTGAAGACCCCGCAGGAAGTGATTTTTTTTAGAAAGTACATGAGGGAAGGCAAGCTACATACGGCCTTTGCGGCCAACGCTTGCGCTCCCCTTGTCGGGGCGCCTGGCGTGCAAATCAACGACATTGCTAAGCTAGATAAAAAAAAGTTGAGCGGTTTCATGTCAGGATGGCACCGCTCAACTTTTTTTATTTCCTGGGGTTTTGTCTCGCCCCCTTCATTTTTTTCAAAGTATACTGGAAAATCCAGGCGAAACATTACTCTTGTCCATTTTATAACTGCGTAATACTTTTATGCTCCACTTTTGCCACGTTTTTCAATAGTGTCTTTTTCTTGGTTGCAGCAATCCACCTGACGGAGACAGCACTGACGATCCCGGCAAATATGACGTATGCAACTATCCAAATCGGGAAACCATCACTTAAGCTCAGCAGATAAGTTGCAATCATTGGAGTCAGGCCGCTGGCAAATATCCCTGAAAACTGGTATACGAATGATATCCCCGTATACCTGAATTTGGGTTCAAATAATTCAGAGAACAAGGCGGCTTCCGGGCCATATACTGCGGCATAAAATATACCAAAGGGAATAATGATAGCCATCCAAATAATACTATTACTCATTCCGGGGGTAGCCATTAACATAAATGCAGGTATGGCGGAAAAACCAGTAACCAAGCTGCCAACAAAATAAGTGCGATATCTGCCGATCTTATCTGAAACATAACCGAACAATGGAATAAAGAAGCACATTACGAACGCAGCTGCAGAAACTCCCAGCAATGCAACGTTGTTTGAAACAGCCATGTTCTGCGTCAGGTAAGTAATAGAAAACACACCCATAATATTAAAGAAAACCCCATCAATATATCTTGCACCCATACCAGCGATGATATTTCCAGTGTTTCCCTTCCACATTTCCTTGAATGGGATAGCGGACTCCACATTATTATCTTTTATTTCTTTGAATTCTGGGCTTTCATCTACGTTTAACCTGATCCACAAACCAATAAATACTAACAAAGCACTTATACCAAATGCGACACGCCAGCCCCAATTCAGAAACTGCTCAGGAGACAGCATAAATGATAATAAACCTACTACACCAGAAGCGAATAAGAGACCGATGGAAAGACCAATTTGGGGAAAACTAGCATACAAACCACGTCTTGATTCTGGAGCGTGTTCATAGGTCATCAGTACAGCCCCGCCCCATTCTCCTCCCACAGCAAGCCCTTGAACCAAACGTATCACTAACAAAATGATTGGAGCAGCAATCCCGATTTTTCCATAGGTAGGCAAAAAGGCTACTAAAGTTGTGCTGATTCCCATAATAGTTAATGTAAGTATAAGCATGCTTTTTCGTCCGATTTTATCTCCAAAGTGGCCGAATACAATCCCTCCTAATGGCCTTGCAACAAAACCAGCTGCAAAAGTCCCAAAAGCAAGCATGGTGGAGACGACAGGGTTACCTGTAGGAAAATACATTTGGCCAAAAACAATCCCTGCAACGACACCATAAAGGAAAAAATCATACCATTCTATGGTTGAGCCTATCAAACTTGACGCGACAACCCGTTTAATCATCTTTTTTTCCGTACTATCCATCTATTTCCCACCTTAAATTCCAGGATTTTAAAATAGAAGCTTACTAAATCAGAAACCGCTTACAATATGTACCTATTGCAAGGAGCTTATTGTTAAGCTCCTTGCAATAGGTGAATTTTATTTCTTCCAGGAGTTGTAATCCAAATGCTTGTATTTATCCAGGAATCTTTTCGGCATATGCAAAGCGTCTTTCCGGAACGGCGGAGCCAGTTGTGTACCATCTACATATATATTCAAAACAGTCGGTTTGCGGTCTTTTAAAGCCTTTTCTACAATTGGCGCCACATCCTCGGCTTTTTCAATCGTATAACCTTTTGCCCCCATCGATTCGGCAACCTCTGCAAAGTTAGGCCCCTCAATATTCGAGCCGACGTAGCGATCATCATAATAATCTACTTGGTTCTTCTTCTCCGCAGCCCAAGAGCGATTATTGAATACACATGCTACTACTGGAATATTTTGTTCCACAGCTGTACTTACTTCGTGCAAACTCATACCCCAAGCGCCATCACCGACAATTGCCACCACTGGTGCATCTGGCTCTGCCAGCTGCGCTCCTAATGCTGCCGGGTAAGCAAATCCAGTATTGCCAAATGTCAATGCTGCGATATGTCTTTTGGTTTGATTGAACTTCAAATACGCGTTAGCTGTTGAGGAAACGTTGCCAATGTCTGAAGATACAATTGCATTTTCAGGCAATGCTTTTGTTAATTCCAGCAAGGCGCGTCGAGGGTTGATCGGATTGCCATCTGCCATGGCCAAATCAACCAGCTCCTGCTCCCATTCCTCTTTTAACTTGCTGACTGTCGCTAAGCGCTCGGATTTTTTCACCGGCGCAGGATCGTCAGCCTGCAGCTTTTCATAAATTTCATCACTTGTTGCTTTGGCATCTCCGATAATACCAACTGCGACAGGGTGTGTCCTGGCAATATGTCTTGGATTGATATCCACTTGGATGATTGCTGCGTTTTTTGGAAAATAATCGATATCATAGCATGGCAAGGTTCCGAAAACAGACAGCCTTGTCCCAATAGCGAGTACTACATCGGCTTTTTTCAACGTGTGCATAGCTGCTTTGGAGCCCATATAGCCAATTGGTCCCACAGCCAATGGATGATCCGCAGGGAATGCATCATTATGCATATAGGAAACTGCCACTGGTGCCGTCAAATGTTCGGCGATTTGTGCAACAGCTTCTACACCATCCGAATCAACCGCACCGCGTCCTGATATAATAACAGGGTGTTTTGCATTTTTTAGTAACTCAACTGCCTGTTTGATTGAAGCTGGATCACCGCTTCCGCGTTTATCAGCACGATACTGGTGCGGCTGTAAAATTTGTTCTTCCAATTCTCCGTAAAACAAGTCCCTCGGTATATCGTATAACACAGGGCCCCGCTCAGCATATGCAATTCGGAATGCTGTCCGCAAGCAATCCGCTACACGGCTTTTATGGGTGACACGCACCGTTTCCTTTGTAATATCTTCAAAAATAGAGACCTGGTTAGCTTCCTGGAAGCCATCCCAACCAATAGTCGGTGTCCCAGCGGAAGGGGATATGATAACCATCGGGGTATGTGCCTGATTAGCTGCAGCCACTGAAGTGACCATGTTAGTGATCCCAGGTCCGTTTTGACCAACGATTACTCCAGCAACACCTGATACACGGGTATAGGCATCCGCCATATGCCCCGCACTTTGTTCATGGCGTACTGGCAAGAAACGGATGCCAGCGGTCGGGAACAAATCCAGCATATCCATGAATGCCGAACCAACAATTCCATATACTTCTTTTACTCCTTCAGCGACCAGGGTTTCTACGATTGCCTCACTTGGCGTCATTTTTACTTTCTGATTAGTTAAAGCGCTTTCAGTCTTTACCATATTTATCCTCCTCGAATTGTTTTTTAGTTAGTTGTAGTAAATTCCACTTCTGATATTTTTTCACAAAGACTCATATAGACGTTCTCAATATCTTGAAAAGAAGGAAGTTTCCTGTTTGTCTTTATCCCATTTCCTGACAATGCATCCTTCACCAAAATTGGTATGGCGCCACGGAAAGCTTCTATATCTTGAATAAACTTCCGTAGTTCATTCCAAATCCCAAATTTTTCATTAAACTTTTCTACTATCTTAATGGATGACTCCGCTAACTCATCAGTACTTTTCTCAGGGTTGTCACCAAGGGCAACAGCTACATCCCTGTATTGGTCCTTGGCTGCCTCAAGTCCAAATTTCATGACAGCAGGCAATAAAACAGCTACGCTTAATCCGTGAGGTATATGAAAACGGTTACCCAGCGCCCGTCCTGCTGCATGAACCAGATTGGTTGAGGCATTAAAGAACGCTGTTCCAGCATAACAACTCGCCAGCAGCATCTTCTGCCTTTCTTCCAAATTAGACCCATCTTCATAAACTTTTGGAAGAGCCTCTCCTATCATTTGAATCGACTTTAATGCATAACCGTCTGTCAATATAGAGGAACGGGTAGATACATAAGCCTCGATAGCATGTGTCAACGCGTCCAACCCTGTAAATGCTGTAAAGTGTTTTGGAAGACTAACCGTCAATTCCGGATCCAAAATAGCAGCATCCGGAATCAAATCGGGATGGCCGGGGTTCATTTTAATGCCAGATTCAGGATTGGAAACCACCATGATTCCAGTTGCTTCTGACCCTGTTCCAGCAGTTGTTGGGATTGCAATTAAGGGCAGCCGATTCAGATGGGCTTGCTGCGCGATAACATTCCAGTCCATCATCGGGTTCAGTCCAAATAATGAAACACTTTTGGAAATATCAATTGCGCTTCCCCCGCCGATGGCAACTACGCTATCTGCGCCTGCTGTATCTAAAGCCTTCACAGCATCTTGAACGTGTGCAAGCGTCGGTTCCCCAGAAAATTCCGTAAATAACGTGTAATCTAAACCATCTTGTTGCAGAACCTCATGAACTTTTTTATGAAGGTTCAAAGGGGCACCTGCTAGGAATGCGTCCATTACAATCAATGGTTTGGTAGCGCCACACTTTAAAATCGCTTTTCCTAACTGATTGATACTTCCCACACCGACTTCTATCTGGTTGGGAAGGGACAATGTAGCCATACTATCTCTCCTCCTTTATTCACCAATAAAATGTGACCTAAGTAAATTCTCATCATAACAACAGGTAACTACCAGTTGTTTGAAATAATTAAAACACTTATTATTATAATTGTCAATACATTTATTATAATTCAATTCTTCAGTTGTGTAGCAATTTTAGATGTTTTTTTAAATTACCTGTACGTAATGATGTCCAGTTGCTAAATTAACAAGTTCATTTCTCCCTTGCACGCATCATTTCAATATTGAAAGTATACATATCTGATCTGAATATACTTTTCAAGAACTCGACAGATCTCCCCTCTGGGTCATAAATCGTACGTTCGCTAAGTAATACACTCGATGCTTCTGGAATTGACAAATTCTCGGCATCATGTTTTATCGCAGTCCCGCTCTTGATTGATTGCTTTGCTTTCCATAAGTTGATGCCCAGCTTATTTTCAAGCACATCGTATATGACTACCGAATTCAAATCATATTTTTCAAGCTCCTTACCTATTTCCACAGAATAAAAATGCTTCTCTATAGCAATAGGCAGATCATCAGCAAAGCGGAGTCTTTCAATGAGATAACATTTTTCCACTTCAAGTGCTTCTCCTATATTTCTTGGCGGAGACACAATACCCTGGAATAGCAATTTGGAACTGGGAGTCATTCCTGCATTTTCTATTGTTTCGGTGAAGCTTTTAAAAGCGCCAAGCCAATCCTGGACTGGTGTGCTGGAGATGAAAGTGCCTTTCCCATGGCTCTTTTCCAGGATTCCTTCGTTGACCAGCATTGAGACAGCCATCCTTACAGTGGTTCTGCTCACTGAAAAGCGATCCATCAATACTCGCTCACTAGGTATCTTTTTCTTATAGCATCCTTTCAAAATATCTTCTTTTAATTTCTTTTTCAATTGCGTATGTAATGGCTCCGGGCTATCGAAATTCAAACTCATTGGTACCCTCCTATTGGACACATGTCTCTATTACTTTAATTAAAGCAACTAATATTTGCATAGTCAATTATACATATGACATGTTTTTTGTCCCATCAAAATCTTTATCCATTTATTCAACCTTATAATAACACTTATTCAATTCATTGATTATTTATATAAATTTGATTCATTGTAAAATATCGAATTATTATATATGATAAATAACAAATAAAAATGGCTCGATACGACGCCATTTTTATTCAATCATTTTTATAGATTGTCCATTGCATGATTGATAGATTGCTAAAAATCGGCTGGAGCGAATACCATTTTGGGGGGATTAGGATGCAGATAAGTCTTGTAGACTTGGTTATATTATTAATTTATTTTTTAGTGGTTCTTTGGATCGGCTATTATACGATGAAAAAGATATCCAACTTCAGTGATTATTCCGTAGCAGGGCGAACAATGCCTTTTGCATTGATTTTCGCGACCATTGGAGCCACCTTAGCAGGCGGCGGAGCTACAGTAGGCAGAGTTTCCTTTGTCTATGATATCGGTATCGTTGTATTTCTTGCACTTCTGGGAGTGGTTATCAGCCAGGTGATTATCGGCTTCTTTATTGCTCCCCGTATCCGTGAAATGGAAAATGTCCACACCATCGGAGACATTATGGGGTTTTATTTTGGACACTCTGGAAGACTTGTTTCCAGTATATTTTCCTTCCTGTTCATGATTGGCATGTTTGGTGTGCAAGCATTAGCATTAGGAAGAATTTTGGAGCCGATTATCGGTTTGCCATTTCTTTGGCTCACATTGATTGGCGCCGTCATAACTATTGTGTATACCTGGGCAGGCGGGATGTTGGCTGTCGTTTATACAGATGCAATTCAATTCATATTGCTCGTGGGAGGCATTGCTACTGCAACCATGATCGGTGTCATTAAAATGGGCGGCATGTCAAACATCATTGATCAAGCAGCTTTAATAGATACTGATCATTTAGTTTTATTTGGCGGACCATGGACAGTGAGTATATTCATATCTACTTTTTTAACATTTTTATTAGGAGAAGCACTTGCCCCTCACTATATTCAAAGATACGCTGCATCCAAATCCTCCCGAATTACTGCTTGGAGCACAGTTTCTTTTGCGATTATGTATATATTTCTTACCATTGTAATCATGGTTATCGGGTTAATTGGTTTTGTAGTCTTCCCTAAAATGAATGGAGATTTGGTTTTCGTCAATTTTGTTTTGGAGTACTTGCCAATCGGAATCATCGGCCTGGTATTCGGAGCCTTAATCGCGGCTGTTATGTCAACTGGGAGTTCGATTCTGAATACTGCTGCCGTTATCTTCTCCAAAGATATTTACGGAGGTTTGATTAATAAAAATGCCGATGATAAGTCCATGCTAAACTGGGCACAATATGCGACTATTTTTGTTGGAATTGCGGGTGTCGGTGTTTCGCTATTTATCCCCAGTGTCATGGATTTGATGCTTTTTGGTTTTAAATTATGGGCGCCATCCATCCTCCCTCCAATGGTGATAGCCTTACTTTGGGGAGGTCCTGCAGAACGTAAAGTTTCCCCGCATGCAGCGGTTCCTGCGATAATTGCAGGCTTACTGGTAACAATTTTATGGTTGAATATATTGAAAGAGCCGTTTGGTATACCAGCCATTGTGGTGGGCATTATCACGAACCTGATTGTTTTTACCATTGTACACAAATTAACAATTCACCAAGTTAAGGAAGAGCTTACACTTTCAAAGGGGGCTGTAAAATGAGTGGCTGGGATCTCTTGGTCTACTTTTCGGTTGGCGTGTGCTACCTTTCAGCGTTAGTTGTAATAGGTGGATGGATTAAACACGCAAAAGACAACAAACAAGAATAAAAGAGATAAACACCGACAATATCATTCCAAGTCGTTTTACAAAAACCAATGAAAATGAAGGGAAAATAGTAGAATGAAAAAACATTACAGTGTCATCGTCGTTGGTGCAGGATCGATGGGAATGGCTGCTGGCTATTACTTAGGAAAAAAAGGAATAGACACATTATTAATAGATGCTTATGATCCACCACACAACATGGCGAGTCATCATGGGGAAACCAGACTGATCCGGCATGCTCCAGCTGAAGGAGAACAGTACGCCCCATTAGTACTTCGTGCGCAAGAACTATGGTTTGATCTGGAAAAAGCATCTAATCGCAAACTTTTTTATCCTACTGGCACGCTACTGGCCGGAGAGGAAAATGCCCCTTTTATAGCGGATACAATAAAAGTTGCGAAAAAATTCTCCTTGCCGATGGAAAGGTTGCAGCCTGCTGAAATAGAAAAAAGATGGCCTCAATTTTCCATCCCTGAAAACTATATAGGCTACTTAGAGCCTGATTCCGGTGTTCTACTAAACCAAGACATCATTCTGGCGTACAAGACATTGGCGAAAAGCCATCAAGTCGCCATCCAAACCAACTGTCCAGTTACAGAAATAATACCTTCAAACAGCGGCATTACTGTTAAAACACGGCAAAATACTTTCTACGCGGATAGAATCGCGATTTGTACCGGAGCATGGACAGGAAAAATTTTGAAAGATATCAGGCTGCCCTTGCAAACTGTTCGCAAAACCTTTGGTTGGTTTGAAACAAATGACGTTTCCTTTCAGCCGCCACTGCTTCCTTGCTTTTATTTTAACTGCAATCAACAGAAGTACTACGGTTTCCCAGATATAACTGGAAGTGGTGTGAAGGTCGGCAGGAATGATTCTGAAAAAGATGTTGATCCAGAAGATATGGTGCAAGACTTCGGCAAATATCCAAATGACCAAAAAGATCTTGTCACATTCGCTGAAAATTTTTTGCCACACGCTGCCCCTGCGTTCAGGAATGGGAAAGCATGTATGATCACGAAAGCACCAAATAAAAATTTCATATTAGACAAACATCCAGAGCATGACAATATTTTCATTGCAGCAGGTTTTTCCGGGCATGGATTTAAATATAGCAGTGCGATAGGTGAAATAATCAGTCAGCAAATCACCGAAAAAAAATCTGAACTGGATATTTCGGCTTTTTCGATTACTAATTGCTTATCAGCCGCAAACCACTAACCCTCTACTCATTGGAATAATCAAGCTGCTGCCGAGGGGTTAGAGACGACAATAACACCCGGTCTTTCAAGATGAGATTTTATCTACAACAAGTTGAATTTCTTTCCAACATTCACTATATTTATAGTAAGTAAAATAGAAAAAGAGGTTCTTGTATGACAAAGAAAATCTCCTCCGCAATGGATGTTGCAAAAAAAGCAAATGTCTCACAGTCCACCGTATCACGTGTATTTACACCCGGTGCAAGTGTATCCGAAAAAGCAAAAAGAAAAGTGCTGCAAGCTGCAGAGGAATTAGGGTATCGTCCGAACGCTCTTGCCAGAGGATTGATTACAAAAAAGACTGGTATGGTCGGTCTGGCCATGAAAGATATACAGAATCCTTTTTACCACGAAATTCTGGGGATGTTTTCTGAGAAACTTCGCAAAAGGGGTTATACGGTGTTATTTGTTTACACAGAAAACGAAGAAATCCAACAAGAAGAAATTAACCATTTTTTGGAATATAATGTCGAAGGTGTCATTGTTACAGACGCATTGCTTTCTTCTAAAGTCGTTACAAGATTACATGACAATAATATTCCGATCACATTGTTCAATCGATACGATAAACATCTTTCCTGTAACTCTGTCTATTGTGATAATATCCGAGCCTCAAAGGAAATAGCTTCCTATCTATATGCTCAAGGGTGCGAAGATATTGTTTTCATTACAGGAAAAATCAATACTTCTACCAGCCGGGACAGACAACTGGGGTTTACAAGCTATCTTAAAAATAAAGGAATTGATGCGGCTATTTTGGAAGGAGACTATACTTATGAAAAGTCTTATCATGTAACCAATGAATATATCAAAAATAACAGGATTCCTGATGCCATTTTTGGCGCCAATGATATCACGGCTCTAGGTGCGCTGGATGCATTAAAAAATAACCATATACAGGTGCCGCAAGAAACGATTGTTATTGGATTTGATGATATTAAAATGGCCTCGTGGCCAAGCCACGCGCTCTCTACATGGGCACAACCCATTGAACAAATGGTCAATGAAACTATCGATTTGATGCTATCTGAGATAAATAGGTCCAAACCGCGAAAGGTTACATTGAACGGGACTTTTATCCATCGGAAAACGACTCGGTAAAATTATTTCTTGACATTTGGAACCGTTTTCGGATAGTATTTACGTATAAAATCTATTTCTAATAGATTTTTATTTTTCACTCTTTTGCATACGTATGCAAAACTAAAGGAGAAGATCATGATGGCTGTTTATTTAAAACAAGGAAAAGAAGCAGAAGATATTCGTAATGAGGATGCCAAAGTTTCCGAGATTGTCCGTTCCACTATTGAAAAGATAGAAATGGAAGGCGATCAAGCAGTTAGAGAGTTGTCTCAAAAATTTGATAAATGGAATCCGGAAAGTTTTCGCTTATCAGCAGAACAAATCGATGCCATTTGTTCCAAGATTCCGGAACAAACTGCAAAAGATATCGCATTTGCACAGGATAATATTCGTAGATTCGCCCAGGAACAGCGAAACTCAATGAAGGACATAGAAGTTGAAACGATGCCGGGGGTCATTCTCGGACATAAGAATATTCCTGTGAACAGTGTCGGATGTTATATCCCCGGCGGCCGTTATCCTATGGTTGCATCTGCGCATATGAGTGTCCTGACCGCAAAGGTGGCTGGCGTAAAAAGAGTCATCGCCTGCACTCCACCAATCAATGGTGAAATTCCCGCTGCAACCGTTTACGCTATGCATCAGGCCGGAGCCGATGAAATTTATATTCTTGGTGGCATCCAAGCAATGGCTTCGATGGCAGTAGGTACAGAATCCATCGCCCCAGTCGACATGATTGTCGGTCCAGGAAATGCATTTGTAGCCGAGTCCAAGCGTCAGTTATTCGGCCGCGTCGGCATCGACTTACTGGCCGGTCCAACCGAAACACTTGTCGTAGCAGATGAAACTAGCGATCCTGAAATGATTGCAACTGACATTCTCGGACAAGGAGAACATGGACCAACTTCTCCAGGTGCATTAATCACCACCTCTAAAGAAATTGCTGATCAAACTTTAAAAGAGATAGAGAAACAGTTAAAAACGTTGCCTACAGCGGACGTTGCAAGCGTTTCATGGAAAGATTACGGGGTAATTATACTTGTCGATAATGAAGAAGAGGCTGTTAAAGAGGCTGACAAAATGGCATTTGAACATGTAGAGATTCTGACTAAAAATCCGGATTACTTTTTGGATAATATGACCAATTACGGTTGCCTGTTTTTAGGACCGGAGACAAATGTAGCGTACGGAGATAAGGTCATCGGAACAAATCATACACTGCCTACCAAAGGTGCCGCAAGATATACAGGCGGGTTATGGGTAGGCAAATTCCTTAAAACAGTAACCTATCAGAAGGTAACTTCGGGAGAAACGAGTGCCCATATTGGAGAATATGCCGCGAGGCTCTCCAAGCTGGAAAATTTCGCTGGCCACGCCGAACAAGCATTACTGCGGGTACGCAAGTATGGAAATAAGGTATAAAATTCTTTTTGGAGGTATAAGATGCTTGAGAATGACATGATAGATCACTTTTTAAACGACCTTTCTACTGAAAAAATTGACAAACAATACTTGCAAAGTAATGGCTGGGATAAAGTTGACCGTGAAGAATTGGCTCGATATTTTGTAGCGTTACGCAAACACTTCAATGCAATGAAAAAAGTCATACAATTTTTAAGTGGAAGTATGATACTTTTACAAAGTTCTTATACAGCAAAAGAGGAAATCTATCGATCAGTCTCTTTCGCTAAGAACTTGTTAAGTGAAACCAAGGAAGCTATTTTACACATTTCTATTCCTAAACCCCTTCTTCAACATTATCATGAAATGTGTAAATCGATGGTGTGCATTGAAAGAGCGTATGCTGAATTGCAATTGGAAGAGAGAATCTACTACTTACAAGAGGCTGAAATAAAAAAATTACTCATACATGTCAAATATGCAAATAACTACTTAAAAAAAGCTTCCAGTTTTCAAATGGGTCTGGAAATGATCGACTTGAACTCAGGGTGCGGATGTACGCATTAATACTTTCTGCAAAAAAATAATCGCTTCATCATTAAAGGGAGGTTAATCAATTGAACGACTATTCAATCTGGGTGTTGGAATACGCCTATGTAGCGAACTATCATAAAGGCGGAGTTGTTTACGGGGACCATAATGAAGGGCATTTAAAACTACCTTATTGTTATGTGCTAATTAAGGGAAATGGTCATAATATACTTGTTGACGTCGGCTTTAATAATAAGGATTATGGAAAAGTCCTTGCTGACCGATTCGGCGTTGAAAACTGGCAAAGCCCAAAAACAGTTCTAAAAGAAGTCGATGTAAAACCTGAAGACATAGATACAGTATTTGTAACACACGCTCACTTTGATCATTTCGGTAACATAGAAGACTTTCCAAACGCTACTTTTTATATGCAGGAAAAGGAAATATCTAAATGGATGTGGGCAATGGCATTACCTGATCAATTTAATTGGCTATTAGGTGCACTTGATCCAAGTGATATTATTAAAGGGGCTGAGTTGGCGAAAGATGGACGATTAAAATTAATAGATGGTGACCAGGAAAATGTACTGCAAGATATTGATGTATTTGCAGCCTTCGATACACACACTTTTGGTTCTCAATTCGTTCGTGTAAATAATGGCGACAACGACTCTTGGATACTGGCAGGTGATCTGGCTTATGTATTCGACAATGTTGAGGGCCGTAATGGTGATGGTGTTTACTTACCAGTTGGATTAGCTTCTGGGAGCCAAACCAACCTTCTGCTGAGTACCGATCGAATGATGAATCTTGTTGGAAGAGATCCACAAAGAATCATTCCCATCCATGAACAAAGGTTGGTAGACAGGTTTCCTTCAAGAATATCAGACAAAGGATTGCATGTAGTGGAAATAACCCTAGCGGATAATGATACCAGTAAAGTTTAACTCCAAAAAGGAATTTTATTTGCACCGAGCTTGAATTATGCGCACTGTTCATCTTATGCAATTCAGTTAGCCTAAAGATATTTTTAGCCAAAATGTGTCAATGCAGTAAATGTTATAAGTCATAAAACATTCCCCTTGTCCAGTAAAGCAAGGGGAATATTTTTCAAAGTAAGATATTCTAACTCTCTGTGCTAACGACAATCACCTGGTGAATTGTTTCCTCATGCTTCATCGTCTATATCCTTTTTTCCAAGATAATGCATTAGATTGACAATTCAATGTCGAATTCAGCCTGAATCCCATACTGGGAACTTTCCTTGAAAGTGATCCAAGGCATCAAAAATATCAAAAATGCTGTACTACACTTTGGCGGAATAGAGTATTAGCCTTAGGAAAGTAATAGTGTTCGGATTAGAGCACCTTACTCAAAAATGTCTTTGTTCTTTCATTTTTAGGATGATTAAACACTTCATCAGGCTTTCCTTCTTCCAACAGTAATCCTTGATCCATAAACAGGACACGGTCGCCCATTTCCTTGGCAAAACCCATTTCATGTGTGACTACGACCATTGTCATTCCTTCATAGGCGAGCTGCTTCATGACATCCAGCACTTCTTTGACCATTTCCGGGTCCAGCGCTGAAGTCGGTTCATCAAACAACATGATTCTCGGCTGCATCGCCAATGCTCTGGCAATCGCCACTCGCTGCATTTGGCCACCCGATAATTGCTCCGGATAAGCATTTGCTTTATCAACAAGTCCCACTTTTTCAAGAAGCCGGAGGGCCAAAGCTTCCGCTTCCTTTGCAGTCATATTTTTCACTTTTCTCGGTGAAACAGTAATATTATCAAGCACTTTCATATGGGGAAACAGATTGAACTGCTGGAAAACCATCCCCACTTCTTTTCGTATATCATTAATATTCGTCCGCGGATCATTCACCTTGACACCATCGATAAACACTGAGCCGGCAGTAATGTTCTCCAGCAAGTTGATGCAACGCAAAAAGGTGCTTTTCCCCGAACCGCTGGGACCAATGACACAAATGATCTCTTTCTCCTTTATTTCATAATCAATCCCTTTCAGTACTTCCAATTCACCAAATGATTTATGCAAGCCTTCAATCTTAATCATCAAAACACCCCATCCTATGCCGAACGCCCAAATGGACGGCCGATCGAAAATATACGTCTTTTACCAGACGGGATATAGCTATTGCTAAAACGTTTTTCAACGTATGAAATAATTTTTGTAAATAAAAACGTCAACACTAAATACAAAATGGCAACAGTGATATATGGCTCCCAAAACCGTGAGTATGCTCCGGCAATAACCTTGCCCGCGTAAAGCAAATCATTAGCTGCAATGACGGTTACCAGTGATGAATCTTTCAATAAAGCGATCAATTCATTTCCAAGCGGCGGTACCATTCGGCGAAAGGCCTGCGGCAAAATGATTGTTTTCATTGCCATACCACTTGGCATACCCAAGGAGCGTGCCGCCTCCATTTGTCCTTTCTCAATCGACTGAATGCCCGCCCGAATGATTTCCGCGTTATAAGCACCGCAATTGAGCATGAGTGCAGCTGCGCCTGAGATAAAATAGCCAAGCGAATGTCCAAAAATGGTGGGAATGACAGCCAGGTGAATCAGTAATATTTGTACAAGCAATGGTGTACCCCTGAAAAAATCAACGTAGTATTTGCATGGGTAATAGAGCCATTTACGTTTTGAAAGTTTCCCCATCCCCAGGAATAGTCCCAAAACGATGCCTCCGATGTAACCTGCAGCTGTTAAACCAAGCGTCACCCATAATCCACGAACAAATAGTTCTTTATAATCCCAGATCATATCCAATCGCATATTGAGTGTAAGAGGATCCATCCCGTCTTCCTCCAATTCATGTAAGCGCAATCATTTTTGATTAAAATTTTCATTCAACTTCGAAGCCGGTGATTTTCTCCAATACCCCATTGTCTTTAATCTTCTGAATTCCTTTGTTCAAATTATCTACCAGTGCCTTATTTCCTTTTTTCACCATTAGACCATAATATTCCTTTTCAAAGCTGTCGTCTTCAATTACTTTAAGTGACTTGTTTGGATTATTTTTCTGATAGTCATTCACAACTGAATTGTCCCCTACAGCAGCATCGGCATTGCCATTGAGCATTTCATCGATGGCCAGCGGCATTGTTTCTGCTGCAACGATTTTAGAACTTGTTTTTCCAAGCAACTCCTTTGTCACGATGTGTCCCGTTGTATTGATCTGTACGGAGACACGTTTATCTTTTAAATCCTGAAACTTTTCCACACGGGAATCATCGGGTACAAGGATCACTTGCTTGGCAACGTAATATGGATCTGTAAAATCATGTTCTTGTTTCCGCTCATCTGTTATCGTAATGGATGAAACTGCCAGATCGACCTCTCCATTACTTACTGCCGGAAACAGCGGCTCCCAGCCATAGTTTTTAAATTCTACTTCAACGCCTATTTCCTTAGCAATTGCTTTGACGATATCGATATCAGTGCCAACAATATTTTGTTTCTTATCCATGTACTCCATTGGCGCGTATGTAGCATCGGTCCCAACGACAAGTTTTTCTTTTGCAGCATTGGAATCTTTGCCACTTGCTGCTTTGCCTTTCGTATCTCCTGCCCCGCAGCCCAGCATAACCAAAGCTAAACTTACAAAAAGCAATCCGGCCACCCAAAAACGTGCAGCTTTTTTCATCCCCAACCCTTCCCCCTTTGATAAAGAAATTTTCCTTTGGTCTAATAGTTATCTGATACTTAAGATGATTAAGATAATTATAAACTAGTAAACAGGCGGATGCAATGATTATTTTTGGGATGTCTGGGCAGTGCACCTACTGTCAGAAAACGGCTGGTATCTCTGTTCTGTAAATAGAAAAAAGCCCTGCGAAGAACATATACTTCACAGAGCTTTCCAATCAGCGAGACATTTGCCCCGCCCTCATGTATGCTTACAATATATGACACCATTCAGTTTGCTAACAAGTAATAATCTCCCAGTTATCACTTCTCTGGTGCTAATTCAATCGCCTGACGAAGTGCTTCCAGCATGCTGCGTTCATCTACGATACCTTTTCCTGCAATATCGAACGCAGTGCCGTGATCCACACTTGTACGAATGATTGGCAATCCGACTGTTATATTTACACCGGCCTCCAGACCGAGTACTTTGATTGGACCATGTCCTTGGTCATGATACATGGCAACCACAATGTCGAAGTCACCTCGTTGGGCACGGAAGAATAAAGTATCGGCAGGAAGCGGGCCTTCGACATTTACTCCTTCTTTTTGTGCACGTTCAATGGCTGGAATGATTTTTTCTTCTTCTTCCCCATAACCGAATAAACCATTTTCTCCCGCATGGGGATTGATACCGCACACACCGATTTTCGGTTGTTTGATACCTGATTTCGAAAGTGTCTCGTGGGCAAGACGAATGACATTATACACTCTTTCAGGTTCAATCATATTAATCGCGTCAATTAAGCCGACATGCGTGGTAACATGGATGACCTTCAATTTTGGTGAAGACAACATCATAGAGAATTCCTTCGTGCCAGTCAGTTCAGCAAGGATTTCCGTGTGACCAGGATAACGGTGGCCGCCTTTATGCAAAGCTTCCTTATTCAATGGGGCTGTGCAAATAGCATCTATCTTTCCTTCATTGGCCAGCTCGATCGCTGTTTTTAAATATTGGAAAGCAGCATCTCCAGCTTTTGCAGAGACTTCACCGAAAGCAAGGTCTGCTGGCAGCAAGTCCAAGTCAAAGCAAACAATTTCTCCGAAAGTTGTATCATTCAGATTCGCATGCTCATCAATTTTTTTGATGACAATATCAGCATTTATAATTTTCGCAGCCCGCTCCAGCATTTTTGCATCGCCAATAACGACAGGATGAGACTGTTCATACACATGCTCACTTTGCAGGCTTTTTATGATGATTTCAGGGCCCACCCCTGCTGCGTCTCCCATTGTAATACCGATAACTGGTTTCTTATTCATTGCTGTCCGCTCCTTTCATTTCTTGCATAGCTTGATAAATGGAATTTTCTTTTCCGAATGCTCCCGCCTTTGTCACGACAATAAATTCTTTCTCCGTACCAATAAGCTTTGCGAGCGGGATGCCCGCTTCGACTTGTTTTATCAAATGGAAACCAAAGCCGCCTAAACAACGGGTCGTATCTTTTGCTGTGTCTCCTCCGATCAGCATCAATCCAGTCAGTTTCTCGTTTTGTTTGGCAGTGTCCGCGACCATTTTGCCCAGAGCACTAGATACATATTCCCCTATTTCGTTGCTTGATAATCCAAGTTCTTTCCCTGCAAGCGAAACTTCTTTCCTTATTTTCTCATCCGAAGGAACATAAAGTATCACGTCTTTTCCTTTCGCGAATGCGTCTAAACAGCTGTCTACATACTTTTTGCTGATTTGATCCCACCTGCTGGAAAAGATCTCCTTCGTGTCCACTTCTACATGACAAACATCAGCCTGCGCTTTAGCAAAATTCACTTGCTTCTGGGTAATGGCTGATAAACTGCCGCACACTGCCATGACTTGCTCTGTAGCGTGAAATGCTTCCTTCTGTTTAACGTTTGCGATACCCAATATTTCTGGCAATACTTCAGCTAAGCCTGCGGATCCAGCCCAGATGACATCATCGGTTATAGCCAGGATTTTCTCAGCAGCCATTTTTAAATCTGCTTGCGTAGTTGCATCACAAACCAGAAAATGGATGCCTTTATCCAGGAACCCATCAAGCATCATTTTAAATGCCGCTTGATCTTTTTGGAAATCAGCTTGCCTCAACAACCCAGCATTTTGACCAATTTCATTTTCAATCATTCGTGGAATAAAAGATTCCACTACAGGGTGTTTTGGATCGCGAGCCGCTTCCGTCTCCGCCAATGCTTTCCCATTCACATAATGAATACCATCAACAGTCGTTCTTCCCAGCTCGGGAAAAGCAGGAGCTACGACCACAAAGGAAGGCTGAAACACCTCATATACAGCCTGCAACTCCGTTCCAATGTGTCCGCGTAATGTGGAATCCATTTTTTTGTATATATGAGGATATCCCATATCTTTTAAAAATTGTGCCGCTTCTTTCGTCACATCGAATGCCTGCCCTTTAGACAGTGCACGGGAATTGGTGTCCATAACAATACCGCTATGCAATAATTCTTTCTGACGCGGTAAGTCAAAAAATACCGATGTGCTGATACCCTTTTCTGCCAGTCCGACTCCGCTGTCATTTGCGCCAGTCAAGTCGTCTGCAATGATGCCAAGTTTTCTCTCCATGTCAATCCCTCTTTATTACAAACTTGCTTTTGAAGTATTTTCAGATGATTCCTCTACAATATAATCATCAGGCACCTTGATGCCCTTCTTTTCCAGCCGTTTAGCCAAAAATCCGATATAAAACGGCAGCAGTACAGCAGTCGTCACAACTGAGGCTGCTACTTGTACAGTTGCCAACTCCACGTTTGCGGCAAAAGAACTGCTTGCAGCTGCAATAGCAGCGGGTGTTGCAACAGCGTTTCCAGCAGTCGACCCTTCCGAAGCACCAGCAATCGGATTCCATTTGAAAGCCTTGAATACAAAGTATCCAGCAGTTCCTGTAACAAACACAGTCAACAAACCTAGAATAACGCCGGCCATGCCGCCATTAATGATACTTCCGAAATCGATTCCCATACCTAATGCGAAGGCAAAGAACGGGATCAGCATCGAACTTCCCTTATCCAGGAAATCTCTCATTTCTTCATCCAGGTTTCCTAATACCATTCCGACAGCAATTGGAAGTAAAACTGAAACAAACGAAACGATGCTAAACATACCATTGACAAATCCCATCGCTCCAAATATTGCCAACGCAACCATCGTGAAGAAAGGACCATCATTTAGAGCCAATAAAGAATACGCAGCCCTGTCTGTCTTATCGCCATACTGACCAACCAAAGCAACATACAAACCGCCGTTACTGTTCGTCATCGCGGCGATAATTGCAATCGGCGCCAATCCAAGCCATAAACCGTCGGAATCGGCAAACATATATGCGATCAATCCTACAAGTGCACCAACTACCCATTTTGTTGCGAGTAATGTACCACCTTTACCCAAACTGACCCCTACATTTCGCAGGTTGATTTGGGCACCTGTACATAATAGGAACAATGCGATAATCGTACTTGCTCCATCTACAAATAGTGCTTGGGTGAAGTTACCAATTCGCAGCAAATTTGGTGCAAACGTATTCAATACTGCTGCTATTAGTAAAGGTACAACCATCATACCCCCTGGTACTTTGTCTAAAAATGCTTTAATTCTCATTGTAAATCCCCCTCCGAAACATACAAATGTATTATAATGAAACACAAATATTTTTTTAAGCGGTTTCACCAATTAATCATACACAGAAACGACATAAATTGCAACATATTTTTTATTTTAAATGACAAAAATGATCATATTTATTTACGCATGTTTAATTTCGCAACAAAAAAAGAGCCTCTATGAAAGGCTCTACGCATCGACCACTGTCTTATTCATTCAATTTTCTCCAAAGAGTAGACCGGTTAATGCCAAGTCTTCTTGCTGCTTTTGACTGGTTGTTTCCTTCTTCTTCCATCACCCGGTGGATTATTTCTCTTTCCATTTCTTTTAACGTGCCAGATAACGGAATTCCTCCCCAGTCTTCCTCTTCCTGCTTCATGCTTGCGAGAATATCTTCTACCTGCGGCAATTCTATATAATAACCTTTACTCCATATACTCAATTCCCGAATCACTTTTTTTAATTGTGTGATATTGCCGCTCCATTCACCGCGCAGAAGAAATTCCATAGCATCCGGCTTTACACCCAATGTCTCATTTCCATTTTCAGTATGAAACTCCGTAAGAAAATAATTGACAAATCCTGGTATGTCCTCTTTCCTCCGGCGCAGAGGCAGCGTGTGGATAGTGTAATATATAATTTTCGGATAGAGCAGCTCGCTGATTTGCTGCTGTTTTGAGAAAGCACCCAATGGGGTACACGTCAATGAAAAAATTTGCAATCTTGTCCGATTTAGCATTTCCGCCAGCGTCCCTTGTACAGCAAGCGGCAATTCGTCCACATCTCTTAAGATGATACTCCCCTCTTTTATCCTAAGGAGCTGAGATTCCCAATCTTTAATCTCCGCAGATGTAACAGCACTGCATTCAATCGTGATCAGTGGAGCGGTAGCATTATATTTTTCCACATGTACTTCCCTTGCAATGGTTTGTTTTCCTGTTCCTTTTTCCCCAATGATGCAAATTGGCCTGTTTCCTTGAGCGAATGTTGGCAGGCTGTCTCGCAGTCTCATTGCATAATTGCTCTCGCCGACGATCGGCACCCTGCTCCACTCATTTTCAATATGAATGGCACCTTCTTTTTTCTTCAATGCCAGTGGGTGAATGATTAAACCGACAGTTTTTGCCGCGTCATTCGCCAAAAACATTTGCATGATGTAACGTTTTTTACGGTAGCAATACTCTAGCCACTGAACTTTCCCATGATCCCTGACCTGCTGAATAGCTTCTATACATGTTTCCTCTTTCAATAAACCCTCGTCCGGAATCTCCTCAAGGAAAGTAGGATTTTTATCAATGATTTCATTGCGATGATTGAGCAAAACAACAGGGAACGGAATGGAACGGTATATTTCTTGTAAGGTTTGAAATTGGTTTTTCACATGATGAAAAACCTTGCAAATCCTTTTTCCTTCTTCGACTGCATCCATCAATGCCTCCTTGCCGGATGTGATGAGGACTCCGCGCAATCCTAACCGTTCGGCAACCTGTACTGTGATAGTATCACCAATCACCACGTCGTAGCCTTGGGATTTTAATTGCGTGAGTTGACCGCTAACCTCACCCCCGCTCTTGATTGTCACGACATTGACATCATAATCCAGTATGTTGCACAGTGTAGCGGCCCCTCGGGTGATATTTTCAAATCCGACAAGAGCCACTCCGCTTTTAATCTCACGAATGAGTGTAAAAACACGCAGCATATCATAACCATTTATATCAATATGTACAACTGGAATGGAGACATTTTCTTGAATGAGACTGGCAGTTCCGCCCCGGCTAATGATAATATCGTATCCTTTTGATTCAGCCAGTTGGGCAATTTCCACACCCTTTTGCAAGTTTGCTATTTCTATATCTAGTTTGACATCTTCTGGTACATCCAATTTTTCTGCTGTTTTCGCTAAGCCTGAATACGGCGCTATCAATAAAGCTTTTACCATGTCAATCCCTCATTTGTTGCATATTTCAACAGTTTCATTATCGCATAGATCGAGGAAATTGTCATTTTCTCCGTGGAACTTACGTATCTACATGCAACGCTACGTTCCGATTGGGAGAATACATTTGTCTTGTGCCTTCTGCTGTTATTTTTTCGAAAAATAGAACCATTCCGCTATGGCAACTTAATTCACAGCCTCCATACTACTTACTATTGTCGTTTCGATGAATAATCTTGATTAATTCCTCTGTTTTTTCATTTCTTTCCCTGTCCATATTCAGTTTTGCCGCCATAAACTGTATTATCTTCACCACAAAAATAAATTCCAAAAACAATAACCATCAAGTAAAGAACAATGGGTAAAAAAGTTAAAAAGTAAACATTACATCGCCGCTCATGTATTCCATCTCCTTTTTGCATTGAAAAAATTAAGAAACAAGCCATCAATCTTTGCTTTGCCCTAACCCTTACACATTATGGTGCAAAATCCATTTGACCGGTAAACAATAATAAAATCACGATGAACCAAAAGATAAAAAGGGACAATGAAAGAATTAAAGATATTGCAGGAATTATATTTTTCTCCGTTTTCTTCTTTAATGAGATAATAGATAATAGGAGACCAATACATGTGATGGCAAATGTGATATAATCTCCTATTAAATTCCCAACATTAGCTATTTGTGTCGGTGTTACAAAAACGGTAAAAAAACAAACAATACCTACTGTCAGAGAAAGAAAACTAATCAGCCCGTGTTTCCTTGCCACATTCTGATCTCTTTTCAAATAAAAACCCCCTTTTAAAATTGACTTATTGAACAATAAAACCCTTATACCCTCCCGGCAAGACCTCTTAGACATAGCGTCAGTTGGTGAGAAGCCCAACATTCATAAACATCTCGTTTTAGTCCTTATCGAAATCCTCGTATGGTTGAAATGTCTCCTGATCATTTTTAGGGTCCTCATTCTTTTTGATAAGTTTGCCGACCACAGATTCATTAATGCCTTCCCTGACTGCTACTAATATGATTCTATAAAGTATAAAAAGCCCGACGATCCAAAGAATTATAAAGACAATAGAACCCACTCTGACTCCCCCAATAAGTTCCTTATATTTGTTTCAAATCCATCATTCCTTTTTTCTTAACCATAATGGGCTCCGTTGCGGCTAAAATACAGCAACAACGACAGACCTTTACTATAGCACGTTGGATGAAAACTATGACTCCTTTAGCGGGATTCATGGAAAATGAATTTTAAGGTTCACTTATTCCCATTGCTAATAACAGAAAAAAACAAAACCCTGAGGTGATTCCATTCCCTATTACGCCAATCATGAATCGCATCCATCGTTTAGAGATGAACCAGGCAGAATCATAAAAAGGGACATCGCAGTGCTAAGAAGTTCGCAACACACTTCCGCTTACCACCATGCCTTCAAATAATTAGTTATGTATGAATTATATTCCAATTATCAGAGTAACATAAAGACATTCAATTCACAATAATGAAAAATAGTGGCATTCAATCTGTCTGGGAAAAACTTGCTTGTTCATTCTTCCCTCCACACTCACTATGAAAATGATAAAATATGAAAAGGATGGAGGAGAGAATAATGAAAAAGCCTGTTATTTTAATTTTGACGAAAGAATTTTCAGTATACACCACTTTCCAGGAAACAATAAGAGAAATATTCGGGCAAAATGTGGAATTAGTGAGCAATCATTTTCCACCAGTAGACATGGACAAAGTGGACTTGATCCTTGCCTCCGGTTCAAGAAACGCCCATTTGGAATTTCTGGATCTGACACAATATGATGTGCCCTTCATTAAAGCGAATCGGTCCATCGACTTCAACAAATTGGAAAAGCTTCTCGATCTGCCTAAAAAAACAAAATGCTTGCTTGTCAGCAATGAAGTGAATATCGCAAGAGAATCTGTATCTTTACTTAACCGGCTTGGCTTTGATTATCTTGAAATCATCCCGTTTTCCCCTGATATGGAAATCACCCCTGCATTTCACGGATTTGATATTGCCATTACACATGGCCTCTCGGGCCTTGTCCCAGCAGGGATTAAAAAAACAATCGACCTAGGAGACCGCAGCTTAGACCTGTCCACGATTTTTGAAATATCAACGGCACTGGATCTGTTTATGGATAAGACTCATCTATTCACGACAGAATATTTTCGTAACTTTGTTCGCATAGGAAGAAAATTAGCAATATCCGTCCAAAATGAGAAGTTTTTAAACAAGCAATTAGAGACAGTGCTAGATGCAGTGCATGAAGGAATTATATCGATAGACGCCAATGGTATAATTACCGTTTTTAACGAAGATGCAATTCAGATCTTGGGCGTGAAGCAGGAAAATATCATCGGCAAGCATTTTTCGGAAATTGTAAGAGACCTGCATATTGAAGAAGTAATGGGCCGAACGAAAGAAATACCACGTCAGGTCATTCAAATTCAAGGGTTGCAAATTCTTATCACCAAAACACCAATTGTCGTTGATCAAATCTTTAGCGGGGCTGTCATCACATTCCAGGATGTGTCACATGTCATGCGGATGGAACAAGAAATCAGAAGGAAAAAAATTGATTCAGGCATGCACACCAGATACACTTTCGATGATATTGTCGGAAAAAGCAATGCAATTGAACAAACGAAAGCAATCGCGAAAAAACTTGCTCGGAGCGAATACACCATCCTCATTCATGGGGAAAGCGGTACGGGAAAAGAAATATTTGCACAAGCAATACATGAATATTCATCTAGAAAACAAGGTCCATTTGTTGCCGTGAATTTTGCCGGGATTACGCAGTCACTAGCAGAAAGCGAGCTTTTCGGCTACGATGACGGCGCCTTTACCGGTGCCAGGCGAGGTGGAAAAGCCGGTTTATTCGAATTAGCACAAAACGGGACCATTTTTCTCGATGAAATTGGCGATGCCCCGCCAAATATTCAAGCAGCGATTTTGCGAGTCCTTCAGGAAAGACAAGTCATGCGTGTTGGAAGCAGCAAAGTCACCCCGGTAAATGTACGCGTCATTGCAGCGACGAATAGAGATCTGCAGCAAATGATGTCTGAAGGTACATTCAGGGAGGATTTATTTTATCGGCTTAACCAGTTACCGCTGGAAGTACTTCCTTTAAGAGAAAGAGTAGAAGATATCAATACGCTCATGGATTATTTTCTGGATGAAAGAAATATAGAGATGAGATTTTCTCCAGAGCTGCGGAATAAGCTGTTTGATTACCATTGGCCGGGTAATATTCGAGAATTAGAGGCTATGATCCGGTACTTGACTGTTGCAGCGGATGGTGTAGAAGCGGACCTGGAGCATCTCCCACCTCAAATGAAAAAGGATTTGATTCCGAATCAGCAAGCAGAGTTGACCGTCCAAATGTTAAGAGCGCAAGGTGACTCACATATCTATCGAAGCATACTAGAGATATTGAGGCTGTACCAGCAGCAAAAATCTGGTATCGGGCGAGGCGTATTACTATCTATGATGGATAAGGAAGTTTCAGAGGCACAGCTTCGCACGAAATTAGAAACACTTCGTCAATGCGGTTGCATTTCTGTCGGAGTCAAAAAACAAGGAACAAAAATTACAAAACTGGGCTTACAAGTATTCTTCCAATTATAATTTTAGGCTAATATTTAGGTTACATGCAACCTAAATATTAATCAATATAGATGTTAATATAGCGCCTCTCAGCCAGATGAGAGGCGCTTTTATTTGGCATTGTTTTTGCATATAGATTCCTGCATACGAAATGTATTTCGTATAAATGAAGTTTTTTGAAAAGATAAAAAACACAACAGGAGGCAAATTCTTACATGATTACACTCATCAAAAACGGAGAAGTTTACACCCCACAGTATATTGGACCGACATCCATCCTTTTAATAGGAGAGAAAATAGTGAAATTGGGACATATCGACGAGAATGCATTACAAAGTCTCGGATTGGAAGTCAATATTATCGATGCCTCAGGATGTTTGGTCACACCAGGTTTTATTGATCCGCATGTACATTTAACGGGTGGTGGCGGCGAAGGAGGTTTTGCTACCAGAACGCCCGAAATACAGCTAAGCGAAATCGTTAAATCGGGAATTACGACGGTTGTAGGGTTGCTAGGCACAGATGGTACAACCAGGCATATGACTTCGCTGCTTGCCAAAGCACGGGGGTTGGAAGAAGAAGGAATCACAGCATATATTTATTCAGGAAATTATCATGTCCCAACCCCGACAATAACCTCCTGTGTAAAAGATGACATTATCTTGATTGACAAGGTTATCGGGGCTGGAGAAATTGCCATATCTGATTCGCGGGGTGCTCAGCCATCCGTACATGAATTAGCAAAATTATGTGCCGAAACCAGGATTGGCGGTTTGCTAAGCAATAAAGCCGGGGTCACCCATTTCCATGTTGGCCCAGGAAAAGAATATCTATCATTATTGCACCGTATCCTGGACGATTACGAGGTTCCGGCAAATAAATTGTATGCGACACATATTACGAGAAGCAAGGAATTGGTCGATGATGCTATCGCATTATCCAATAGAGGAGCATTCGTAGATATTACGGCAGATGAAGAAACCGGACAATGGGTGAAATATTTTAAAGAAAACGGTGGTGACATGGAGCAGTTGACCATTTCCTCTGATGGGAACGGCAGTCTGCCTAAATTCAATGAAGAAGGCAGACTGATCGGCTTCGGAGTAGCCAGCCCGCAAACATTGTTTCAGCAAGTCATTGCGGCTGTTAAAGAAAATGGTCTTCCACTGGAAGATGTATTGCCTTTGGTTACAAGCAACACAGCTGCCGCACTCACTTTTGCCCATAAGGGAAGGCTGTGCAAAGACGCAGATGCAGATGTACTCATCCTGAATCGTGAAACGTTAGGATTAGAACATGTATTTGCGAAAGGCAGACACATGCTCCAAGCCAAGCAAATCATCGTTAAGGGCACATTCGAATCATAACAGCATAGGTTTTTAAAAGATTAAAAAGAATAGGTGGGCGATTTATGAAAAGGCAACCAACATTATTAGAAGCGTTTTTACCAATAATAGTCATGCTTTTACTCCTCGCGATCGGGTATGGTGTATACGGATTCAGCCCAGAGCCGTTATTGATCCTTGCATCCATCTTTGCTGGAATGATTGCCTTGCGCGTCGGTGTAAATTGGGAAGGCATGATGAAAGGGATCCGCGAAAAAATTGACACGGCTATGCCAGCCATATTAATTCTCATTTCTATCGGTATTTTAATCGGTACCTGGATGGTAGCCGGCACCATTCCTATGATGATCTACTATGGGCTAGAGATAATCAATCCAAAATTCATCGTGGTGATCGCTTTTATTGTATCTGCGATCATCTCCATTGTAACAGGTACATCTTGGGGCTCTGCTGGAACAGTTGGGGTGGCACTTATGGGTATTGCGACTGGATTGGGTGCTTCTTTGCCAGCAACTGCCGGTGCTGTCGTGGCCGGAGCATATTTCGGGGACAAAATTTCCCCGCTGTCTGACACAACCAATCTGGCTCCGATCGCAGCCGGAAGTCAATTATATGAGCACATCAAGCATATGTTTTACACGACGATTCCAGCAGCCATTATTTGTTTGATTGTTTACACGATTGCCGGGTTCAATTTATCGGGTGGGACTGCATCGACACCAGAACAAATGACACAAATGATGCAGACGCTGACGGAAATGTTCGATTGGAATATATTACTGTTGCTCCCGCCAGCAATCATTCTCTACGGATCTATACGGAAGAAACCAACACTGCCAGTCATTATTCTCTCTTCAGCAGTGGCAGCCATTCTTGCCAAGTTCATCCAAGGCATTTCGTTGTCCAACATATTCGCTTCCACGGTGACAGGCTTTGATACATCCATGGTGCACAAGGCAGGATTTGATTCCACTAAGGTCATGGAAGAAGTTACAAGACTGGTCAACCAAGGCGGCATGCAATCTATGACGAGTGTCATTCTTATTGCTTTTGCTGCTTTCATTTTTGCAGGTATCATCACCAAAGCAGGCATACTGCAGGTCATCATCAATGCCTTGTTAAAAATTGTAAAGAGAACAGGAGACCTTATTTTATCCACAGTCCTTTCCTGCATTACTATGGCATTGGTGACAGGTAATTCCTACCTTTCTATCATTGTTCCTGGTGAGGTCTTTAAGGATACGTATAAAGCGAAAAAGCTTCATGCCAAAAACCTGTCCAGGACCTTGGAAGATTCGGGAACTGTCGTCGTGCCGCTCATCCCATGGTCATCAGCAGGTGTTTATATGGCAGGCACACTAGGAGTATCCACGTTGAGCTATGCTCCATGGGCAATTTTGTGTTACGTCGGGTTTATCATTGCAATCATTCTAGGTTATACAGGGATCGGTATTGCGAAAATAGATGGAGATTCCAATCAGGCGGAGAACGATGATGCAGCGAAGGTAATATACAAATAGAACATTGAAGGTACCGACTCACGAAAGCTAGCGTAGAAAACTAACTTTCATGATCGGTACCTTCTTTGAATGCTTCCTTTTCCCTCAGCAATCTGAAGAACAAACAGAACATTTTTTAGGAACTAAGTCTAGGTATCACCTCTGCCATCGCTCGTTTAAACTTCGTTGCAAAAATAGCACTTCATCTGCGAGATTTTCTAATCTCTTTGCAACTCTTTCATTTATGATTTCTTCCCCTTCCAAACTGAAGCAATCATTTTGAACGAACACATTTCCCGTTGGCACCAGCCCTTTCAAATATGAAAGTACAGGTTTAAGCTGGTATTCCGTCACCAAAAAGTGTTTCTCCGACCAACCGGTTGCTACGATACCCGTGACTTTGTATTTAAATGCGTTCTCCGGAAAATGGTCCAGCAGATTTTTCAATACTCCCGGAATAGATGCCTGATAAATAGGTGCCCCAAACACCAGACAGTCTGCAGCCATGATTTTGTCTGCCACCATCCAAGTGTCATCATCAAAATATGCAAGTGGAGACCCGTCAGCGAAAGATATGTCATAATCCTTTAAATCGATCAATTCTGTCTCTATTGATGTGTCCAGCCTCTTAGCGGCTGCCAGCACATCATACACCGCTTGGGATGTCTTATTCCCTGCGCGTGTTCCTGATACACCAACCAACTTCAAATCTGATCCCTCCAAATCGTCCTTCCATGATTTTAATTGTAAGAGAAAAACGAAGGGAAATCTAATTATCGACATAATTCATAAAAAAGGTGATTTTGTTTTACGATCAAATGCCATCCAAAAATTAAGCAAAAGCTTGGGTAACATAGCATGCCAGCCATGTCTGGTAAAAATGAATTCGCAGGCTAAAAGAGCCGGAGCATTATGGAGGGACAGCTGTTTAAACGCAATTGCAGCACTTTTTTTCCTCTGTTATTGTCGATAGAGCGTCTGTCATAACAATTGCAATGCTTTTTTTCCTTAGTTATTGTCGATAGAT
>NZ_JBHUIZ010000012.1:423379-454825 GCF_042683165.1 Tigheibacillus halophilus | reverse complement strand
GCAAATGTAATCGGTTTGGTGACTTGTAGATTAAACACTGGGTCTGCTTCAGCGGTTCCGTCATAGGTTAGTTGCAGAACGTCGGATGGAAATTCTTCTGTTTGTTCTGGTCCATATTTGAAAGGGTCTGGGCAAATAAATTCAAATGAAGCAATTGCAAAGGATACAATTTCATTGACTTCAATTTCCCCATTTACTATCGCAAAAAACGATCGGTTCGGTTGCGAGTCAAAAATTAGTTCTTCTGCCTTCTCTGTCAAAAGCCAATTTGCTAGATCTTCGGTCTTAGTCTGCAAATCTTCTCGGCCGTCAGCTTCTATTCTTAATTTAATCGGAATAGTTATAGCCTTGGAAGTAACATCAGATACATATCCTCCATCCATGCCCGTAACTTCTAAAATATTTACATTCCTAGGCGCCCAATATGGTCGTCCTCTTTCTAGTATTCTTACATAATCCTTTCTTACGGAATTAAAAGTTAGATTATAGATAATTGATCACCCCCTAAAACTCTCTTCTGTCCCCTTAGTTCTTCTTTGATAGTCTGTAACATGCGGGGCTACCATTCGACCAACTACACGGTCACTCATAACAACATTAAAATTAGGATCACGCTCCACAGCTTCGGCAATTCGCTTCAATTCTGCCAGCATCTGACTACTGTATTTATCATCAGTAAACCCCAATCGATCACCAGTTTCCTGCCAAATTCTTTGTTGACTTACTCGTTTAGACGGATCGTGACTGATAATCGATTCTGCCCAGCCACCTTCTGCAATCCAAGCAAGTTGTTTCCTAGTAACGATACCACCGTTTGCATATCCATGACCTTGACCAAGAAATGATAGACTTTGACCGTAACGGTTTTTGGCATAGTGCAATGCAGCCAGCAAGTTATCCAGACCATTGAAAATGTTACCGTGACCAGGGAATTTATGTGCATTAAATGTGCTTGGGATTGTCTGCATTAATCCTTTGGCTGGGTTACCTTGGGCCATATTGATATCCCACACACCCGCACCCTGTACGGCTTTAGGATTACCGCCAGACTCTGTCTGTATCTGTCTCAAAACTTTGTCTTGCATTGCTTTGCTTGTAGACAGTCCATTCATACCAAGCGCTCGTATAACTGTGTTCCTCCATCGTTCCACACCTTCGCCCGGAGGATTGTCGCCCCCGAAAACATTCAGTTTATCTTTTACGTAGTCCACAGCTGCTGACTTAGCCTTATCAAAACCGCCGCGGGCCATCTTGCCAAGTGTAGATACTGCAGATGGAATATCTACACCGACTTTTTTCAGTGCAATATTTAAAAGCTTTCCAGGGCTTTTCACGTAATCCCAGATGTCTCCGGTCCACTCAGCTACTTTTTTGCCTGCAGATACTGTAGTATCTTTTACTGCGTTATACCCAGAAACAGTAGTGTCCTTAACCCATGTACCTGCGGTTTTAAAGGCTTTTCCGACCTTATCGCCTAAAGCGTACTTAGGTACATCAAATAATTTTTTCGTCTTACTTGCTGGGATAACGCTCGTTCCTTTTGGTAAATCAGGATACAACGTCGGTTTATCTGCGCTTAGAAAAGACCTTCCCCCCGGAAGATTTACTAACTCTTCTCCGCTGTTGTTTCCTTTCCCATCACCTAAAACTGCTGGACCGCCAGGATGAGATCCGGTACCTTTTGCATACCAACTCAATGAATCACCAGGGCTCCAATGCCAATTTGTCTTTTTTGCATTTAATTTGCCTAGTACCCAGTCAATTCCGGCGAAAATTCCATTTACACCAGAAGCAAGTCCGTCAACCATTTTCCGACCAACTGACAACATACCCTCTTTTAGTTTCCCAGCTCCTTTTACAATGCCATCCTTCATCCTACCGGGCATATCTTTCACTTTTTTCACCATGTCAGAGACATAGTTAGATACACTTTTTTTGAGGTCCTTGAACAACCCAATCGTGTTATTTTTAAACGTGATAAATTTGTTTTTTGCTGTATTGACCGCATTTTTTACTGGAGTGACAATTTTGTCTTTGATAGAATTCCAAACTTTTTGCGTTAAATTGCGAATTCCGGTAAAAATTGAGGAAATATTATTTTTTAAATTCGTGAACCACTTTTTCCCGAAATTGAAAATAGATTTAACGATTTTTGTAAAAAACGAAAGAATAGAATTCCAAATTTTTGAAAGGATATTCTGCGTTCCCTTTGCCAAATTACCAACTGTGTTTTTCATAGCCGTAAAGCGATTCTTCACAAAATCGACAATAGACTTGATGAGGTACTGAAAAACAGCTCTAATAGTCGTCCACGAATTTTTGAAGGCGCTGATAAGCAATTTGCCTAAAGATAGTATCCCTTTAAGCATTTTTCCCCAGAACATCAGTTGAACAAAGTTCCAGATGAACTGTATGGCCCCGGTGAAAATATTTTTAATCCCCGACCACATTTTTGAAAAGTCGCCAGTGAAAATGCCGGAAAAAACCTGGATCAAGCCCATGATGAATTTTAGACCGCCATCAATTACGCCCTTAATATTCCCCCAGACCGACTTAATGACCGCAAGAACAATTTTAAAGGTTACTGAGAAAATTGACTTTATGATCGGGAGCGATTTTTTTACAGCTGAAACTAATTCCTTTAGAACCGGCAAAGTAGCCGCTTTTATTCCAGACCAAATATTTGAAAAGGCTTGAAGTAGTTGCTGACCGTTCTCATTCCAGAAAGCGCGTATTTCCTTGGTTTTCTCTTTAAAGAAATCCGCTATTGCTTTCAGGGCGGCATGGATGTTTTCTTTCATTCGGTCCACTGCTTGTACAACAGCTTTTGCCTTATCAGGGGGAAGGTACTTGGAAATAATATCTATCCCAGATATATAGTTCTCGCTCATATCCTTGGTAAAGAGTTTAAAAACCCCTTTTACAATTTCCACGCCTTTTTTAATACCGTTAGACACCTTGTCGAATGTTTCTTTCAAATCCCCAAGATTAGATTTTATATTATCTACTATCTCCACTACCCTCCGCGCTGCGTTGGGTGGAAGATATTTGGAAATGATGTCAATACCTTCGATGTACTCAGAACTCATATCTTTGGAGAATAATTTGAATACACCTTTTACAGTATCCAATGCTATTTTAAAACCATCGCCAATTTTACTTATTACGTTTCTGAAGGATTCAGATTTTTTATAGGCGAAGATAAACCCTGCAGCTAATGCGGATATCGCAGCAACAGTTAATCCGATGGGTCCCGCTAAAAACGAGAATGTAGCACCAAAAACCTTTATAACGCCCCCAGCTTTTGCAACTGTAGTCATCAAACCGCCCAATCCAGCGGACAACTTTCCGACAATACCCCCCAAAGTTCCAAGGACTACCAAAATAGGGCCTGCCGCAAGCGCTACTGCGCCAAACTTCATGATCATGCTTTGCTGGGATTTACTGAGATTAGCAAACCATTGTATGGCGCTTTGAACTTTATCCACGACGTTACTGAACATGACTCCAAGTGTCTTTCCAACTTTTTGTGCCCACGCAATCACTTCATCAGACTTTAGAAACTCTATAAATTCGGCAATGGATTCTTTCGACTTTTCAAAGACACCGCCCAATAGGTTTTCACCAATGATCCCGATGTAAGCCTTGGTATTGGCAACCATACCCTGCCACGAATCGGAATAAGCACTCGCCATGCCACCAGCAAAGTCCTCCATGACGTCAAGGAACTTTTTAGAATTGACTTTACCATCAGTTACCATTTTCCTGAATTCTTCCTGTGATACGTTCAGGTTTTTTGCCATCGCTTGCGCAAAACCTGGCATACCATCTTCAATCATATTCAGTTCCTGGGTCATTAACTTTCCCGATCCTTGTACACGGTTAAATATCTGGGCCATATCCCCTACTGGTCTATTAGCGCCAACTGCAGCGTCACCAACGAGCTTAATGTAACGCTCTAATTCAGCACCTTCCTTTACTCCAGCAGCTAATGCGCCCGCTGCAACAGAGGTACCTTCTGCCATCGTAGTCATGCCGCCGTCAATGGCTTTGGTGACTTGCTTAGATATTCTGCCAACTTCTTTGGTATTGTAGCCAAGCCCTTTCAGCTGTGCTTGCGCTGAATCTAGACCAACAAGTCTTTTCCACCCTAAAGCCGCTGTAATACCACCTATAGCAGTTGCGGCTCCGGCCGCTGGCAAAGTGATTTTTTTTGTTAAACTTTTCCCCAGGTTCCCCACTTTCTGAGATGCCTGTTGTAATCCGTTTCCAAAATTGGTCAAGGTTTTGCCAACGCTGCTGAAATTGGTACTCATTTTACCAGCTGTTTTTCCACTGGAAGATTCAAGGCTGTTAATCTCTTTTTTAACGCCCTGGATAGCAGATTTCATCCCGCTGACTTTTGCCACAAAAGACGCTTGCAGTTCCCGTACAGTTGCCATATTCTACCTCCCTTCTATCTTTTTTTGTTGTTCCAACACCTCTTCCGGATTAAAGTCCCATTCGTATGTTTGTGCTAGACCCTTATCAGCCTGTTTTTCCGGTCTGATCAATTGTTCAAATTCCTTTTTGGCACTCTGAAATTTTGAGTCATCAATTTGCTGAGAAAACACATTCGACAAGTATTGGATATACAATTTGACCCGTTCCTGTTCTTCCTGACGTTTTTCTTTTTCTAGGGTCATATCCATGTACTTAAACAACTCAACAGCTGGGGCAGAGACAACCTCTCTTCTGCCACCTAGCATGTCGGATAGCTTAAATACAAATGCTTCCGTTAAGCTTGCGCGGGTTCCGTCATTTGGTTCTGTTTCGGTTTGAAAAGACTCATAACTTTCGTTTGCGCTTTGGTTAGCGCTAAAGACTTTTTTGCCCGCTTGATCAGTTTGTCAATGTCATTGACTTGAATAATAGCGTCATAGATGTCAAACACATCATCTGCCTTTTGATGTACAAGTGTTTCGTATTCAATACCAGAAACGACAGACAGCAGTTCTAATACTTTTTCAGGGATTTCCATTAAGAGGACATCAAGGGCACCAATCGCCCTTGCGATAACCCGCTGGCCAAACTCTTCTTCTGAAACTTTGTCGTCATTACCTTTTTGTGATTCATCGAACACCTCTACCAGCAGCGCCTGTAAATGGTCATCCTTCTGTGCAATATCAAACATTTCTTTGATTTTTTTAATTGCCTGCGTAATTTGCAAAATATTCATGTCCTCAATTTCATGTTGAACGGTTTGCACTGTGTTGTCTTCTTTGATTTTTAGGTTTACTTTCATAAAATTAATCCTCCTAATGGCTTGTAATTGTAAGTATTAAAAGAAGAGTAGGGGCCCCCTACTCTTCTGGTTCATTCGGTTCTTGGTTCGGCCAAGGTACGTCAATGGTTTTTCCGTTCGATAATTCTAATGTGATGTTTGTTCCATCGGACGTAGCGTCAACAACACTTACGCCATCCGCTCCATCCTCACCGTCTGTTCCGTTGGTACCATCTTGTCCTTTTAGTGATTCCAACCATTCTTTCTCCGTGCCTTTGAATCCATTCTGGACCGCAATATCATATGCCGACTTACCATCAGCCCCGCCTTGGATAGACACTGGAAGAGGATTGTCCTCCGATATTGCCACAGGGTTACCGTCTGCATCATAATACTGTGGTAAGCCTACCTTAGCTCCATAGACTTCTGAATACAGCACATCCTTATCTGTTTTAGGCATTGTTTACCCTCCCTCATTTATCGCCATTCAATCAATAAAAAAGCTTGCTAGTGCTGGCTGCTGAATGGCGTTTATTAGTTTGGGCTATCGTCCCCGCTATCATCGTTTCCACCGTCATTTTCGTTAGCATTTGGATCCACTCCGCCGCGATAAAAGAAGTTACCCGGTTTCGAAGCATCAAATCCTTCTCTAGGCATCATTGTGAGCGTGATTTCAACATTTCCTTGCTCTTGGTTGTATTCACGCGTAAACCCTTCCGTGGATGCCATATTGTAAATTGTCCAGTCCATGTCTTTGACACTGTCCGGAAGAATCCGCGGGTGGATATTGACTCTTCTACCGATCAACTTCGTGCCAATCTTCGCATCCATGGCACCACTGGTACCTCCATCCGTGTCTGTAATAGACTCCGTGGATGCAAGAGCAAGTTCTAGGATGTTGACATCCTCTTGTCCTGCAACGACCTTCACTTCACCTTCCCAACCTTTGAGGCGTTTTTCAACAACAGTTTCGCCGAAATCCGCAAAAGTGAAATCTTCGTATTGGGGTGTGAGCGTTAGCGAACCACCTTCTGCTTGCAAATAGTCTTTTCCATCAAATTTAATTTTGTCTTTTCCGTCACCGATTGTTATGTCAGCAACACCGAAAATGTATTCTTTTTGTTGTTCTGGCATTATTTTTCCTCCTTCATAGTCACGTCAAAATTAACGCTGTATTCCATGATTCCTTCGTTGTCTCCAATACGTAATGGTTCGCCTGCAGCCATAACGAAAAGGACAAGATAGCGTTTTGTCTCCACTACTTGTCCATCCTTTTCAAAATCCACACTGACATGGAAATTGCTTTTCTTATGCAGTTGTTTATAGGTTTTTTCGGCAGCGTACTTGGCATAATCCCAATCTCTTGATCGTATCCAAACTTGATATCCTGGATAACGGTACTCGGTGTCATATCGATCTGGAGTACCACTGCTACTTGCATATACAGTTCCGGTGTTGTTGTCAGCAGAATAGTAGTCCACTGACCACGTAAGGTGAGGAATGACTGTTTTGAGTTCGTTCATTAAATGCACTTGAATCATAAGTCTGCCCTCAATAGACGTTCCAAGGCCCTGGCATTCATTTTGTCATAGTCGGGTTCAATGGCCTTGATTGCATTTTCCATGTACTTTCTGCCTGGCTTATACCCCCGCCAGTTTGGTTTGCGATACGTTCCCCGGCCACGTCCATTTAGATAATAGTTTGGCCATTTCTTGCCCTCTGAATACTTATCATGTACGCCAGGACGATAAGGTTCCTCATGGCGCCGTAATGCATAATCAAGATTGGAACCGCCTCGGACAACAATGTCCTTGCCCTCTTTTTTCGCCTTATCGAAACTAACGGAATCCTCAAGCGTCCCCTCATCATGATGGACAAGTGCCTTTGTGCCTTCCTCGGCTAGCATGCCAAATTTCGTCATTTCATCCATGACAATTTCCTCAGACTTGGCATCCATCTTATCCAATAACTCTGCAAACTCTTCCAACCCATCCCATTTGATTTCAAATAGATTTTCAGCCATCGACATACACCGTCCTATAGTAGACCTTGTTGCCCGCTATATTCGTAGTTTCATCCTTCGCAACGATTGTGCCGCGCCCAGTATCCCCTTCCACGGTGACATAATCCAACTCAATTCCTTGTCCTGGATTGAAATCACTAGGCAGATCAATTTCTAGACTGACACGCCGTTCTCTGCCATTTGCATCACGTACCAACTGCGACTTAAATTGCACACGCGCCTTGGAGTCAATTGGCTTTGTTTTCGGCTTGCTATACTTGTCCCTAATCGGTTTACCGTCATCACCCAATACCGGCATGTATGCAGTTACTTTCTGACGCATAGGTGGTTTCATATTAATCGCCCCACTTTCGCTTTGGGAACATACCCCAGTAGCTTTAGAACGGCAGGAGCGATTTCTGTACCCTCAAATGTTACAGATACACCCTTAACACTGTACGATTTAATACCATGCCGTTTAAGTTTAGCGTATTCCTCTTCTTCGCCTTCCAACATAAACAACACTTGTAAAGCAACCACACGATCTGTAATCTTATCCTCCGGCGCATAATCTTTTAACAGTTCATGAGCAGCGAATACGATTTTTTCTTGTTCTGGTTCGGATAACTCTTTGAAGAGCTCATTACCATACATACGTTCAAGATAAGCTTTTATAGAGTCGTCTGTAATCACAGAAATCACTCCGCATCTTGCAATGCTTCGATAAGTTCACCTTTGTTCATGTTGTTGTAGCCTTCAATTTCATACTGTTTGGCCAGTTCTTTTAGTTCAGCGACCGTTTTTTCTTCAATAGGTTTGTCCGGTGCAGATTCAACAGGTGTTATCTTATCACCTAAATGGGCAGCTTGTTCATTTGTCAGTTCAATCTCTTCATTAGGCTTTACGATGTTTCCTTTATGTGAAAGGTATGCATTTGCAATAAATTTTGGCATGAGAATCCTCCTTAGTTTTTAATTAAAAAGAGCGCCTAATTTAGACGCTCAAAATTACGATAGACTGTGGACGTTTCAGTGCAGGGAATACTGCTTCACCGACTACAACAGATTCTTCCGGCGGGTTTGTTTTTACGGTCGGAACAGCAAACTTCCCAGGTGCATAGTTATTCTCAACAGTAGGACCGATCATTGTTTTTCCTAAATCATCTCCAATGAGAACAACTCTATCATCTTCCAGCAATTGTTTCTCTTCATCCTCAACGACAATAACATCATCATTTACCTGATAAGGTGGTAATCCCAAAGCTGAAAATACATTCTGAATATCTGCTTTTGTAAGCAAACGCTGCCCGCTATCTTTACCATAGATTTGGGTACGAATCTGTTCATTTTGCAGCAAGTTAGCCTCGGTTGCGCCAGTCATATGCATGACATTTGGTTTACGCCGCTGATTCTTATCTTTGTACTGTTTAACTGCCACCTGGATATCAGTCAATGGAGTTGCTCCTTCTTCACTCCATGGTGTCGTTGCAGTTACCTTATTTTCAGTTGGGATACCAAAGTCAACATCGATATGAATATCGTTTTCATCATCGTCGTATTTCAGCTTCCCAGTATAAATTGCTTGGGCCCGCATGTATTCTTCGATATCGTCCACACCTTGAGAAAGGTCATCAGTAGACTGATAGATTTGTTCAATAACCATGTTCGCTTCTTCATCAGAGCGCGGGCGGTTATATTGGATAAGCTGGGTTTCATCTAATCGGAAACCATGTTGCACCTTTGCCACTTGGCCGAAAGCTTTTTCAATCTCTTTCGTATCTCGTAAAGGTGCTGACGCGTTCCACCCAGTAATGCTTGCAGCTGTTCCGTATTTCCCGCTAATAACGTTATAGGCAAAGTTAATATCATAAACAGGGTCTTCAGGCATGAACTGTTCCAATAGGTAACCCCTAACCGGCGGCACATTCTGTACATATCCTGTCAATTGTGGTTGTTGAAATTCTGGTAATCTAAGTGGCATATTTTTATCCTCCCTTTATTAAATGTCAAATACGATGCGGCCTTTTGCGGCTTCTTTAAAGGCATCGTTGACTCCCGTGCATTTTGATTCGATAGGATGTCCGACAGCTAGAACGCCAACGATTGGGTTCTGACCTCCAATTACTTTTACATCATGCGAGGTAAGGCCGGCACCTTTTACAGTAGCTTCCGTTTCATCTCCCCATGGTTGATAAAGTCCGTTCTCGCCCAGATAAACTGCTGTCCCTGCGTCAACGTAACCTTCACCAAATGCGGTTGCATCCAATGTTGCTCCACCTGTTTTATACTCAGTTCCCACGGCATTACGTAGAAACTCTTTCTGACCTACAATTTTTTGTTTTGTCGGCTGTAAATTCATGACTACTTTTCCTCCTTTTTATGTCTTTCAAGTGCTTTTTGACGACCAGCTTCATATGGATCCACTTTCTTTTTCCGGTTTCCTTTTTGACGGGAACCAGGTACGAAAGATGATTTCTTTTTCTTTCTAGAAGGTGGTGTTTCTTCATCTTCGTCGTCATCTTCATCAGCAGCACCAAAGTACTCTGGAAATTCTTCTTCCAATTCCTCAAACAGTTCATCAAGGTTTTCGGCTTCCCCATCATCATCCAATTCGATGTCATCGACGTTGATCAGACGCGCTAACAGTTTTGGATTGACTTGGTTATCGACTGCAAATTCCTTAACCATTGCCCGCTTTTCTCTGCGTTCCGCCCGCAGGAGGCGTTTTTCCTTATCGGACAACTCATCCCGAAGTGTTTCCAGTTCTTCATCTTCATCGTGGTCTTGCTTATCTTTTTTCTTGCTAGCCTGTTCTTTGAGTCGGCGATACTCTTCCGGGTCTACGCCTTTGTATTTCTTCATTCGTTTAGACAACTGATCCTTGAGCTTTTTCTGATACTGCTTTTTGAATTTCTTATCTTTCAATAGTTCATCCAAATCTGGAGCATCATCTTCCGGGTCATCTTCCGGATCGTCCTCATGATCATCGTCTGGATCATCTTCCGGATCATCAGTTTCAGCAAAAAACTGCAAATTAAGTTTCAAAGGCTTTACTTCCTCTTTCGTTATCGTAGAAAGGCCACGCCCAAATAATGAGATAAACCATGCATATAATCGTTTTATCATTTATAATATCCTTCCTCTGCTTAGGTGCAGGAGCCATTACTCACAAGCTTTTAATGTCATCAGTGGATTGGACATAATAAATAAGCCTTTTTATGACTTGCTTGGGTCAAGTTGCTAACGTCTACTGCCAATAAGATATAGATCGCCTCTCTTTAATCTTTGTCATACCCAAAGACTTCGAATCCATCCTTTACAATGGCATTTCCATCCTTTTGCGATATTGAAGCGACTAATTCACCATCACTAGTTGAAATAGTAACCTCTTCCGCCTCTTCAGCTGGATATGTCAAACTAACATTAAATCCAACGGAACCATCATCATATTTTGTGTTATCGATCTGGACGATTTCCAGTTCATACGGATTAACCCTCTGTAGCAATTCAATGGCTTGTTTTAATAACAATTCGTTTTTCATTCGTTTTCCTCCTTTTATTTAGCCGCTTTTTTTCTATTTGTCGTCCTACTAACAACACGCAAATTACTTTTCTTATTACTGCCTCCTTTGGAAAGTGGCTTCTTGTGATCCACTTCTCGCTTATCACCTACTTTTAACCCCATTGCTCTCCTAGCTTTGTTTCGATTGGATCGGTTCTTGCGCTGTTCAGGCTTGCTATGATAGTCGCGGTATTCCTTTTTGTAGTCACGCTTCTTTGTAGGCATCACATCACCTCTTTTCGGCATAATAAAAGCACCCTAATGGATGCTATGAACTTCTTATTTCTTTCACTTTTGCTCGGTATTTCTGCTGCATTTCCTTAAAATTTTCACTACCGCTTTTCTTAGAGCGTTTAAATCCTCCAAGCGTTTTAGGAGCATCATTTCCTAGAACGGCTTTGTACCGTGCAAACTGCTTCTTTGAATCGTTATTCTGCCTGTGCAAATTCTGCTGATGTTCGTACTGCTGTTTTTGACTAGCGGTCCTGGTATCCTTGTCCGGATTAAAAGCTTTGGATTTTTCCCGCGCACTTCTGATTTCAGATTCCGTCTTGTATTCTTCCACCCAAACAGACATAGAACACTGGCAATTTGGATGCCTAATAATATCCTTTGGACTCATATATGTGTAATCAGATCGATTGGGATTCAAAGTAAAAACAATGCCCCTCAAAGGCGCACATTGATGGCAAGTTGGTGTATTTCCAGTTACTGTATACAAATCCATACCATTTTCGCGGTATCTTTCCCCCGCACCCTGGGTATGGGTCATCTTCAAATTTGTCCTTGTTATGGTTTGAGAGTAGAAATCCAACGGCAACCACTTGTTATCAATTGTTTTGAAAGCTTTCATTCCATCTTTAGCAAAGGATTCCGCTACACGCTGCGTAATCACTCGCCTGGAATTCCCCTGGATAATTCCTTTCTGCAGGTCCTCTTTTACTTCCGCCAATGTCGTTTTCAACGTGAAATAGGTATTCTGCCTTGCTGTTCTGATTGCAGACTTGAAATCGAGCATCAAATCATCAGTGATTGCCGCTATCGCTTCCATATGAACATGCGTATCAAATGCAGATGCAACCTGTCCGCTTGATGTTATAGCTGACGACAATCCATTCACCGGATCGACGCCAACCTTACTCAGTGCCTTTGTTGCTTCATCCACACCATTGAAGTAGTTCTGCAGCACTTCAACAGGGATGACATCTTCAACATCCAAATCCAATCGTTTGAACATGTTCTCAATCGTTTTGAATGTCCGTTGTGCCTGCTTGTCGTTTGCTAGATTGGCGTTAAGCAGCAGTTCCAAGATTTGCATTTTCATGGCTGCAATGGTTTCTAGGAGTTGTTTTTGATTCATTCTTCATCCTCCTGTATTGGATCACCATTCTCATCCCGGTTATTCCTAAACTGCTGCAATGTTTGCCTGCCACGCATTAATGAGAAACTATCATCACCCGAGCGCTCAGCTTCCACACGAGCCAATTCCTCCTGAATCCATTCCTCAGAAGCATTGGGATTATTGCGTCTGATTGTCGTTTCAAGCGACTGGGTTTCATCCTGATAAGCCTTATTGTTTTCCTCAATCAATTCCTTGCGGCTAATCGGAATCATTGACTTAAGCATGATTTCCGGTTCCTCAATCACTACTGCATCGTCGTTGAAATTAGCGAGCCATAGCGCTGATTCAATCAACTGTTGCAGAAAATAGATGTACTCTGATTGTATTTGCTCCGCTTTTACCAGTGATGTAAACAAATCATAGAACTTTGCCACACCAGATTGTGACCCGCTGTTGTTATTGTTATCCATGTAAAAGTCAATGACCTTCTCCGATGTTTTGGTTTCCATCAGCATGAGTTTCATCAGGTCCTTGACCCATTGGATATCTCCAATCTTAGTGACATCAATTTGGATGATTTCCATAGCCTTTCCGTTTTCATCAAACGTGGTAATTTCTAAGTCTCTGTGATCAATCCTTGCATCGTCTCCATAGCGTTCCATCGCCTTACTTTCAAGCGCCTCCATAATCTCTTTGGAGACAGCAATACGGGGCTTCCCGTTGCGCTCAAAAGTGATAGCATTGCGAGTTAGTGTCCAATTTACCTCATCCTGTTTTCCATCCTGTCCTTTCAGACAAGAAGTTCCCAACGGATTCATAAATGTTTTCTCATTCGGCCAGTAAATAATAAAAAGTCTACCCCGTCCAGGGTAAACTTTTTCTAATTCCTTGATTCCCAAGAGTTCCTTCGTTTCATCCTCGGGAACCTCTTCGGTTTTCTTTGAGTCGTTCAGCTTATAAAGTAAATGTCCTGTATGGAGGTCGCCATCCTTGATTTCTTCTCGATAAATCCGTAGGTATTCCTCATCATTAATTTCAATCTCATAAGCCAAATCAGCCCCCATTCCATCTTCGTGTGGGTAATATACATCACGCGCTTTAAACTCCAACCGCAGACCTCTGTCGTCCATCCAAGGAACACCTACAAGACCGCCATCTACCTGTTGCTGCAGAATGTTTCCCCAATGTTCAAATGCCAGATTACTGTTTTTTTGTATCTGGTTAATGACCTCCTGCTGCACATGAATTATTTCGCTAACATCATCACGAGGATTATCTACAATCTCGTCCGTGTCCTGATTAATTTCATCTGCTTGGAAGTCGTCAGGAGATAATGAGGACTGTATATTGCCAATAGAACGGCTAACCAACATCGCTGGTATCTCAGGTATCAACTTACAAATATTTGCTACAATGTACGGAGTCTGTACATTTTGAGCGTGTTGCGTACCATACATAATGTTGTCGATAATCTCACCTTTCTTGATGAGCTCCTTGGCCCGTGGGAATATCTCTGAATGCTTCCCCTCATACAAATCGCGGTAGTAAAATATATCTCCATGAGTTTTTTTGATTACATCGGCATCAAATTTTGTCCAGTTTGGCATGCATTCACCTTCTTTCTACCATACATTTACGTTGCTTATTCCAGCCTTAGGAGCAAATAGAACTGTCTGTATGAAATACCTATCACCATCCATCAGATGGTCAAATTGCTTAACAGGTTTATCCTCACCTCGTTCTGATGCTTTTGTATCCCAAACATAAGATGCAAATTCTCTAAATGTTTCTTTGCAACAATCGTTGTATAGGACCATCATTTCACTAAGGGCTGTCTGCATATTGCGGATGCCATCAAGCACGTCGTTCTTTGCTTTAATAACATAAAATCCATCTTTCCTTAACTGTGCAATAAAGCTCGCAGCTGATGGGTCCACAATAATTCCTTTTACCCTGATTCCCTTGACAAACTCCTTCAAGTCTTTACTGTACTCAATATCCGTTTTCTGCCTTGAAGAATTGCGGCCATCATAGAAATATTCTTTGACTTTGTACCAAGTCTTTTCTGACTTTCCCCACAGTCCAAATGTCGTAGGGTTTTGAGTACCATAGTCGATAGAAACATAATAATGCGTGTATCTCCGTTCTTTTGTTTTTACAACATGCTTGTCTTTATCGAACATGTCATAAATAACACCTTCCGCAAGCACCCATAACCCTAATATGAATCGTTTGTAGAAAACGCCTGTAAACATTCGTTTATAACGATTAATAACCCTTTCAGATAAAGAAGGGTTGTCCTCCATAGTGAAATGCAACCGGATGAGGTTCTTCTCTGTGAGGTTATCGATATAATTTTTCTTAAACCAATGATACGGGCTTGCCGGGTTACAGTTGTACCAAAACTTTGACCCATCAACAGAACAACGTGCTTCGGCTTGGCTAACAAATGATTCTGGCATTAGTGCCGCTTCATCAAAGAACATTCCTGCTAGGGTAATCCCTTGGATAAGATCCTGCGAACTTTCGTCTTTACCACCAAAAATATAAAAATAGTTCGTCTTACCGCGAAATGATATAGTCAGATAGTTGTCTGCGCGGTGATCTTTGACTTTGTATCCTCTTGATTTGAGCATACGTTTGAGCGGGCGTATCACGTTACGCCGAAAAGAACCAATTGTCTTTCCAGCCATTCCAAGGTTTTCATCATCAAAAGTATCCATGGCCCACATAACATAAGAAAGTGACATAACAACTGTTTTCCCAGCACGAACGGAGCCATCACAAATGATACCGTCCTTTTCTTTGACAGGTGATTTAGGATGCCACCAGGTTAGTATCTTCTTTTGTTTCTTGGAGAACGGTTGGAATTTAAATAGCGCTGGTTTAAGCTTCTTCGGTGCTTCCATCGTCATCATCATTCCACACCTCCACTGCATCACCTAGAGCTTCTATAAAGCCGTCATCCTCATAATTATCCAATGTATCGCCGGACAATCTTGTGATTTCCACCTTGGTTTTTTCAATGTTTATCTGCATCTGTTCTAGTTTCAAAGGATGCTCTCCATAAGACTTCTCAATATCGTGTTTTTGCTTAATAGCCTTTACCAATTGATTAGTGATGCGTGTTAATGCCTGTTCGATATTTAATATGTCATCGATTTTCCTGTACTCGGTTTCCCTCATTTCAACAGTGACGAGTTGATCTTTACGGATTGGTACTGTTTTTGTTTCTCCAGTCTTTGGATCATTAATTTCAAATGTACTTTTAACAGGCTTCATTTCTTTCAATATTCGTTTCTCTTTCTCAGTTAATCCATTTTCCAGATTATTGATTCGTTTCATCATTCTACGCTGACGGATAGACAGTTCCCTAATCGTAATGTCAATCTGGTAAAGTGGGTCTGTTTCCATTACCCCAAACAGTTCTTTTTCGTCATCATCCAGATAGTCCCACATGAGCGTTTCATATTCACCAGTAGTAACTGCATTTTTATTGCCGGGTGGGGGCTTACCCCCTTTGTTCCCCATGGCATTACTGTTACCTGGGGGAGCACCCCCGCCTTTGTTTCCTCCGGCATTACGATTGCCTTTTGGTGCGCCACATTTAGTAACGTTACCATTCGATTGATTAGTAACGTTACCATTTAACTTATCATTCCATTTATCTTGGTTTTTCCATTTGCGTATTTGGGAATCTGACACACCAAGTTCAGATGCAATGTCTTTTAATCTTTTGGTTCCGCCACTGTCTTTCCAAATCCGAAAAGCCTCATCCCGTCTTGGGTCACGTGGTCTAGGCATTCTACATCATCACCCACCTCCGACACTCTATTGAGTTTGAGTTCGTTTTTAGATTTCATCTTTCTGTAGTTCCAAATCTATTTCTATGAGTTTTTTCAAATCATCAACTGTCTTTATCTCAATGCGGCCATCTTGGAAATCTTTAATCCAACGTGCTATGCCAGCCTGTATGATCTTTCTGTACTTCTCTTTCGATTCAAGGAGGCCGCTCATCATTATTGCTTCATGTTCCAGCAACAACTCCTCATCGGAACGTTTGTTTCCTTTTTCCATTGCCATACACCGACCTCTCAACTATAATTGAGGTGAGATAGTGGCATTTTCGCATCTGTGGCCACAGCTTTCCACTATCTCTGCCGGTGTTACGGCACTTTGGGGAGAGGGGTGTTCCAGCACCTCTCTCTTTTATTTATGCATTCAGTAATACTGGTTCAATGCCTGTGTATTCAAAGAACCTTTTTTTAATAACATCACAAAAGACCGGATCAAGTTCTAATGTCCGGCACTCTCTGTCAGTTTGTTCGCATGTCATCAAAGTAGATCCGCTTCCTCCAAACAAATCTGCGATAATATCTTTCTTTTTGCTGCTGTTTTTTAGTGGAATAGCGATTAAATCCAGTGGTTTCTGGGTGGGATGAACGTATTTATTAATATCCCCTCTACTTACTTCCCAGACTGTAGATGATTCTGGGATATCTTCTGGTAAACCCTCTCTCCATACAGTTGATTGCTTCCTGTCGCCGTACCAAGATGGCGATTTGCCTTTTTTATAAGCATAGAAAACAGGCTCATGTTGCCATCGATACTGGCTCCAGCCAAACGACGGGTAATTCTTAACCCAAATACACTGTGAGCGCACGATAATACCATGTTTATTCATGGAGTTTTCAAATTCCCTCTGGTAAGAAGAACCATGAAAAACATAAATTGCTGCATTATCTTCCATCAGATGAGCATAGCTATCAAAAACTTTGTCTAGAAAACAATCGAAATCCTCTGCAGACATATCATCATTCATAATCGAATCGCGTCCAGACCCGCTTAATTCTTTAGATTCACTTGTTATGGCTACATTATAGGGTGGGTCTGTAATGACAAGGTTCGCTTTATCCTCGCCCATCAGCTTATTGATATCCTCTAATTTTGTAGCATCTCCACATACTAATAGGTGACGTCCCAGCTTCCAAACATCACCGTACTTTGTTTCTGGCTCTACAATATTTTCAACAGCTTCTTCAACGTCAAAATTATCATCTTCTACAGGGGCATCCATTTCTGTATCATTTGGTAAATCAGCCATTAAATCTTTCAGTTCATCTTCAGTAAAGCCAGTTAATTCAATTCCTAAAGGTGTTTCGGATAACTCCTGCAGCAATTCAGCTAATTTATGATCATCCCACTTACCACTAATTTTGTTTAATGCAATGTTCATCGCTTTTTCTTTCGTGACATCTACATCAACAACGGAAACATAAACATCTGTTATTCCCTCATCCAGTAGTATTTTGAAACGTTGATGACCTCCAACTAGATTTCCTGTCTGCTTGTTCCACACTAACGGGGAAACATATCCAAATTCATGTATTGACTGCTTTAATTTCTCGTACTCTTCATCCCCTGGCTGTAAATCAACTCTGGGATTATATGGTGCAGGATTTATCTTTTCTATACTTATTTTTTCTACAATCATTGTTTTGCCTCCTATGAAAAAAAGCCGCGATTGCGACTCTCTTTCCTGTATATACTCTTTATATGTATATAGAGCATGTTTTCTGGCCACGCCCCCGCATGCTCTACGCTAGATATTTTGAACACTGACTATATATAGTAATATAAATACCCTTTCACTAATTAAGAACACTGCACGACATCTGCACGACAAGAAATTTTTTCTTTCGCTCTTTCAACATATTTTTGCACCGTGCTTCTGCCAATTTTCAGTTCTTTACCAATCTCAGCAAACGTCCGAAAGTACACTTTATGCAAAAGGAAACACTGTCTTTCCCGCGGTGATAAATCGGCCAGTATGTTGACCACATACTCCTTTTCTGTTTCATTTAGTTCTTTTTCTTCAGGGAAAATATCTAATGATGGGAACATATCCATATCAGCCATTGATTTGCGTTGGTAAGCAGCTCTCTTATCAACACCTCGTAACTTGCCGGGATCGCTGCCAGTTGTCATCCAATCAATTGCTATAGACATGTCTTTTATCATGCTGTTAATCTTTGATTTATCTTGGTTGTTAGTATCAACCTGCATTTTTGATTCCAGGTCTATTTCGTGACTTTTTCTGCCATCGATTAACATTAAATTCGCACTGTTCAGCTTACGCTTCTTACTTGAAAGTTCCTTTCTGCCTTTCTCATATTCCATTAAAAGCTTGTCCGCCCAATTTTCCAGTTGTTGTGAATTCATTCCGACCCCTCCTAAATATTTGGTTGCCAAATTGACTGTTTTTAGGTAAACAAGTTGCCACAAGCAAAAAGGACACTAAACGATCAACTGCAGTAGCTGTCATTCAGTGCCCTGGTTGTTCCAGTAGCGATTATTTAATTGCTTTTTCCAACGAAGAAGTTCCCATAATCATCCCTTGCAGGAACCCCTTCATCGTTTATATCTTGCGTTGCAGGTTCTACATCGATATATATTCCGCATTCATGGCACTGTACATCTGGCGTATCTACAGGTATATAGTGATTTCCCTTATTACCACACTCACACCAGTAACGGCATTTGTACCTTTTGGTTCCGTCGGAATCGGTTTTTATTCCTGTTTTCCAATGTTCTGGCACCTCTTTTGGGTCAGTTTCTTGTCCTACACTCTCGGAAACAGGAAAGCTCGTTCTGTTGTCTGATCCTAACAACGGGAGCCTTCTTGGCCTTACCTTCAAACTTGATGCCGACTTAGCAGCTGCATCTAATCCCGGCCTAAATCCTTCTGCTACGTTTTCAGCTACTTTTTGTGCATCAAGTTTTACAGCATTTCCTTCCTTGTTGGCTTTCATATCCGGTTCTACTACAGCGTTCTTTAAATTATCCTCGCCTTTGAACACTGCAAAGAAATTATTAATTATCATTCCCTCAACTTCATGGGAAGCACCCTTCATTTCCAACGTGTTTATCTCTTGGCCTTTTTTTACCTCAATGTTTACATCCATCTATATTTCCCCTCTCTATTTGACTGTATAGCTTACTTTGAGTGCATGTATCTTACCGTTCTGCCAGGTTGTAATACTTTCCCCGAACCCGCTTTCAGGGCGTGGGACCCTTTTTAATTGACCGTCTTTCACCACAAATACTGCATCCTCATCAAGTTTTATCTCTGCTGTTCTATTTTCCATGTACCGGAACCCCTCCCGTATGGTATGATTGCTTTAGGGTTGAGCTGGGAGAGATTCCAGCTTTTTTTATTTGTCATCAAAGAATTGAAAGATATCTAACTGCACCGGATGAGACATTTCATCTGCTGATTTTTCCTCTTCGGTAATTTCGAATCTAATGCGCTGAAATACCCCTGAATGAGCCTGGCTGCTGTTAAATTTTGAAACATAGAAAGCACTAGCACCATGAGGAAATACGTAGTATTCAGTTCCTTCTTGAAGAATATTACTGTTAGTAGCATCTACACAAATAGCCTTCATTTCCCAGTTCGCTCCTCCACAAACAACCGAGCATACCGCAGTTGCTGCTCAATATACGGATCATTTTCATCGCCGCCAGATGCTATCCAGTCGCCCATACGGTGCTGTATGTCTGTTAACACCGAATACGGTAGCCTGTGCGCTATTTCAACAATTTTTGATAGTGGGCTCATCAGGAAACACCCCCATATGATTCATGATAATTCTCGATTTCTTCCTGCGTGGACTTCCTAAAATTTTCACTGTTTGCGTTTATGACATCCCTTGAAAATTCATCTGTCAGGTGAAACACAACTCCCCTGCCGGTGGCATAATCGCCTATTTTGAATTGCATTTTTCAACCCTCCTTCTCATGTGCCGCTCTCCACTTTTTAATTTTGGCATCAGCAAACTGCTTACCGTTCCACGTGGTTAATTCTTCAAGGTAAAATGGCTCACTACATCGAGGGCAACATGGCAGCATCTTTCGCCCTCTGTACTGCTTTTCTAATTTTTTTATGGTTACTAACCATGGCTTATAATCGGCTATCTGTTTTCGCTGCTCTAGCAGGTTTTCGACTTGTTCCTGGAGTCTCTCGCCATTCATGGCCAGCTCGTACATTGCCTCGTATGGGTCTACTACTGCGCCACAACTCTGGCATGTTATCCGCCTATTTTTGGTATCAATCATGAATTTACGTTTTTCACATTTGCAGATTTTTTCAAGTCCGCGATTGATTCTAATCTGATCAAGACCAATGACTTTATCGGGTAAATCATTCATTCTGTTGTCCCCCTCCAATTCATCTATAGCCATTCACCACAAATCATGCACTCTACATGATCTGGCTGCATGACTGCTGATTCTCCCGGGATAGTGCTCCAAACTTCATCAGTGATTGGATGATGGCACTTTTCTATAAATGCTATAAACCTTTTAAGGCTTTCGGATTTCTTGTATTTGCACCTTGGACAAAGAGTATACTCATAAGCCGATATTTCATCGTTTGCTGCATACACTTTTCTTTGCCTGTAATAAACATCACCTTTTTTAAAACCGAGGCTGCATATACCGCATTTACGCTTTAATTTTCTAGACGCAATTTCCCGCTTCACTCATTACTACCTCCAAATCATTCAGAGCCGCACACAGCGTTTTAAATCTTGGTGAATGTATTTACTAGTTTGTATGTGAAACCCTGTGAGCGACTCTCTTTTGATATAAATTCAAGCTGTTTCTGCTTCTAGTAATCTATCAACCACGGAAAGGTAATCCAGTGCTACACCATTCCCTGACCTGACCAAATGCCCGTATACTTCCAAATCACCCAAGGGGATGGACTTGCGACCGCCGTTTTTCGCGTCTTTTACATATTTCTGAAGCATTCCATTCGGAACAAGTAAAACCTCGTTAATGTGCCTCATATCGACAATTAGGAATGATATGGCTCCCTGCTTTTCTGCAGCGTCCAGGTATCTGATTTGATGGTCCGCAATCATATTCAAAGGCAGGCTCTTTTTTGCTGTAGACTTCGCCTCAAAAACAATTGCCCGACCGTTGTATAAACCGTCATAATCAACCGTGGACTGTTGTTCGTAAAATCCACTTAGCACCTTAGTTCCCTTTGATTTAAGTACCTTCACCGGGGTAGGGCGTTTATTAATTAAAGCCTTCCCCTGCAACTCATATGCCTTATTTGTGTAGTTGATTAGTTCCTCAAACGCCATGCCGCGCTTCCCTGTATAAACCATCAACACTCACCAAATGCCTTTCCAGCCTTGCACATCTCAGCAATATAGATATGTTCCAGGGCAAATAGGCTACATTCTTCAAATTTCCGACCGTCCCGAGCCTTATCCAACCCCATGCGGTACAATTCATTGATTAAATATGTTTTCCGGTCTGCAATGGCTCGTTGTTTTCGCTTTTCTGCAATATCAATCATGGTCATTCTCCCCTCCAATAAACTCCTCAATTGTCATTTGATTTCTTTCAAATTCCTCCTGTTTGTGTTTTTTATAACAGACTGGACCGAATCCCCTTTTAATGCTTTTGCTAGATTTCAGCCCTCTCTTACAGCGTCCGCATAATTCCATCAGTACCCAGCCACCTGTCTGTGTTGATCTACAACCTTGCCATTATCCAATTCAAGGTTCATCATGTCGCCAATATCCAGTGGCGAATCATTTTCAATCACGACAAAATCTGTATAATCATTGGGGTTCACACAAACGTATTCCTGATGTTCTCCAACTTGTTCAAACCCGTAATCATCCAAAGCTGCTATTTCACATTGAAACGTCTCTGTACCTGCTGGAAATACTGCAAGTAATCCAATTGTTAACGCCAATTTGATTAACATGTTTATCCCTCCCATATCACCCTAATAGGCTCCTGGCTTTCCCTATGCTTCACAACTAATCCTCTTGCCTCAAACCAAGAGCAACCTTCAAACTGCTGCACCGCATGCACGTATTTCGACCACTGGTCCTGAACTTCTCGGAATGCTGCAGTTTTGACTCCTTTGCTGCATTCAAGTGGGGAAATCACATCAGCTGGGATGGTGACTTCTTCATGCTCGTTATCAAATAGTGTTAATTGCATCAGAACCACCCTTGCCCTGGACTTTCGACTTTAACTTCTGCAGCACGTTTAACTGCCAGCTTATGAACAAGTTCACGCCTTGTCATTCCTGCTGTGTCTTTAAATCCCAACTCATGAAGTTGATTCCTGATGTGATTGATTTCGCGCTTTTCTCTTGATTCGTATACTTTCATGGGATCACATCCTTATTTTTTTATTGACAAATATCCAATATGCTTTGCATATTCAATTATTTCTTGCTGAATCTCATCGTTATGTCCCCAATGAGGGCAATAGAGACCACCATACCCGTTGTTTCCGTTGGTATATTTCCCGGATCGGATGAACTCTGCAAAATCCAATATCAAGGCTCTAAGAGTTCCACCATGACTGAATCCATTCCAGTCACGATAATTGTTAATGACAGCTATTTCTCTTTGCGTGTAATCATCAACAAAATAGATACGACCGTTTTTCAATTTCATAAATGCAATACTTTCCACGTTGTCCATATTCACGGTTCCATTTGAATAGAAGAACCTGCGGCCTCTACCTGAGATAAACTTGATTAATTTATTGATCTTATCAAGACGTTCTTCCTTTGGCTGATTCATTCCCCATGCCTCCTTGTGTTTTACTTGCAATAATCGCTTAATGGGACTGTATATTGGGATATCCATTCTTCTTCAAACATGTGGAATTGCTTATCCTCTTTCGCCTTACGTTTTGCAAAGTCTTGGCATCTCTGCGTATTAATACTGTGCAGACTGACAAAAGTCTTACATCTTGATTTGGTTTCTCCAACGCCGTTTTTAGCTAAATAATTAACCGTAACTATATAGCAAAGGTTTTTTCTGCTGTCTATCATCCCTGTACCTCCACCGCTGTGGTTTAACATTAAAGCCCGTAACTTAATCGCTGACCGCAGTAGGAGCAATATTTTCCGTTCACATTTGATTTACATACAGGGCAAGCTTGACTCGATACCCCTTCGATCTTCACAACCTTTTGCGGTATCTGTTTCGCAACCTGGTATTTTTGTTTTATCAAACTGTAAGCTGCTATTGCTGTTTCTCTTATGAAAACGGGATTTATTTTTATGTCTTCGTCTGTCATTCCAGTGATGCTATCAAGCGATTCCAACACTTCGTAACGTTTCATGTGGTCACATCCTTTTAACTGCCAACAGCAGTTTTATATTCTCCTCCCAAACGGCCGTTTTGTTTTTCCATGCCGCGACTGTTCAAATAAGGCCAGAAATATTTCGTCTGGATCCCGTTTCGTTGCTTCCGCAATGTCCTCAACATCGTGGCCATCTTCCCAAAGATTGGTTATGTCTCTTAACACCCCAATGGAAAAGTTTAATTCCAAATCGCAGAAGCATTTAACCAGTCCCCAGTCTTTTTCACTGCGATCATATTGCCGCCTTTTGCGCATGTCCTCCATTTTGAGTACTGCAGTCATGAGTGCCTCCTTTTGGAGTTCTGCTGGATGAATTCTAGTAACTCCGCTTTTTCCTTTTCAGCATCGATGCTAGATTGTTGCTGTGGTGGATCAGGTTGCTGTTGCCCGTTATTAATCCATGACGGTACTTGTCTAACTTGTTGTTTTGGATAAAACGGCTTTTTGGTCTGTTGCTTTTGACTTTTAAATTGAGCCTCGTAAACATTCTTGATACCTTGCTTACGCCACATGTTCAGTTTGTTGTATACGAATTTCCAAGTACGGCCATTACCTCTGACAGCATCTTTAACCGCTTCTTTTATCATTTCTTCTGGATTTTCAAATCCAAAATTATCGTTAACATCGTTTAAATCATCAAGTAGGGTTCGGGTAAGTCCGCCTGGATGAACGATTTTATTTTCAATCAAAAAATCAATAATCGTCTCGCCCTTCTCCTCCTCTTTTCTTTTAATGTCTTTAATTACTAATGTCTTTAATACTGTCTTTAGAGAAGCTGCATCCACTGTCGTTATTGACTTCCCGGCATGTGAAGGTAAGTATTTTACTAACTTGGTAGTTAGTGTTTTACTAACTCTATTACTCTTAAAAGTTAGTGTTTTACTAACTTTAATTTTTTTGGTAGTTAGTGTTTTACTAACTTTTTTACGGCTTAGGTTTTGGTGAATAAGGCTTTTAAATTTATCGCTATCCCAGTTTTTATTTGGACTAATTTGCCATAATTTATAGTTCTTATTGATACGAAAAACCATCGTATCTTCGTCCCAATCCAAAACCGCACACTCCCTCAAATACTTCAATTCTTTCTTCACATCTGACTTGTACATTCCTGCCAATTCCAGCATATTAAATTGGTCAATCTTGCAATCCTTTTGACCAGTTCCATACGATAACCTCCAAATAAAGAGAATTATCTTTTGCTGTCTTTTACTGAAGTCTCTTCGTAATACTTCATCCCATAATTCGTTCGAAATCCTAATATATCCTTGCTCTATTTGAGGACTTGCCACCTTATCACCTCCATGCCTAAGCGATATAAACAGTCTTTCCTGTTAATTCCTGAATCTCTTGCTTGAACAATGCCTCATTGCTATTGCTATCTGACAAGTGCAACATCCATATCTCTTGCAGCTTGGATAAATCATTTGCCTTTAGAAACTCTTTGAAGTTCTCCAAGCTGAAATGTGACTTGATCAATCTGTTTTTCATGCCTTTATGTGTTCGGCCGGATACTATATTTTCGTTTAGAATTTCCATGCTGTAATTGCACTCCACCATAAGGTGTGTAATGCCGTTGAACCGGTATCGAATGTAATAGGTATCAGTAGCGAATAGAAGCTTCTCACCGGCCTTATTTTGAAGCAGAAATCCATATGGCTCCGATACATCATGCTGTACATCGAATGGAAGTATGCTCCACGTGCCAATCTCAAACTGCTGCTTGGCTTTAACTGGCTTAATTCGATGGTGCCGCACGCCGGAAGCTTCAGCGGTACCAGCTGACATGTAGCAATTAATGCCTGCCCTTAGAACCTCATTTAGAGCCTTGATGTGGTCTCCGTGCTCATGCGTGACCAAACACCCTGCTAGATTGCTAGTGTTGAAATTCAATGCCTGTCTGATTGATTTGAACGGTATGCCGCATTCCAACAGTAGCTGGGTATGCCCATCATCGATGTGATAAGCATTACCCGCACTGCCGGAAGCCAGAGCCTTGATCTCAATCATTAGAAAGGTGCCTCTACTTGCTGGCTTTTTTCTTGCTTGTCCATGTCATTAATGACTTGATCGACGTCATTTTTCGGCTGATTATCTGCAGCTGGTTGTTGTTCATTCACTTCTTGGTATTCGGTGTATTCAATCTCGCCAGTTTCTTGATCTACTTTGCGCTCGGTCTCTGGCTCTGGATTCTCGAAATCAAGCACTTCATTGTTGGCATTTTCATTTATCTCTTTTCTGACTTGCCGCTGAGATTCGTCTGTAACTTCGTCATAATTCTTTCCGACAAAAGCATTTCCAAAGTCCTTAGGAATCTTCTTGACGATGTTATTTCTCATCTTACGGATAAGCATCGATTCCCTGCTTTGCGGATCTCTCCATGCCGGGCTGATATATGGATGCAATTCTGGATCATCAAGCGACTTGATAAGCCCTTGTTCCTTTACTTTGTTTAGCACTTCCTGCTTCTTAGCTGCAATCTGTTTTTTCTGTTCTGCTGTGGCATTGTATCTATCTTTCGCAATACCAAATGTCTCGTTCATCATGTTGTTGTTAATATGGGCAATTAAATTTTTCAGTACGTCCTCACGCTCTGCGATATGGAAATCAACGGTTCCGTCATTTTTCTTGATCGGATAAACAACCCGAATCACTTCCCCTTTGCCGGTTGGTTGCCAAGTAGGTGGGGTCATTTCCAACCCATTGAATCCCGGATAAGTGAAACCATCTTCTTCACGCACAAGCCAGTGTTGCATTACCTGGTCAACATTACGTCCGAACCGAGAAAGAATGGCGTCGTTACCATCGCCCTCGATGCCCATTTCGATTTGCTTTTTCCATTCATCAGGACCACCCTGCTTTTTGCGCTTCACATTGCGAACTTGGAAATACACTTCATTAGGACTGGCTGCCGAATTAAGCTTTAGAGAAGCAACTTGTAACAAAATTTGTGTAACGTTACTTTGGTCAAGTTGCGGATTGTTCCACGATACCCCTTGCTTGTCTAGCGTTTCATTGATGGAAGTGATAGCAGACATTACACATCGCTTGGCATATTCATCCATCTTTAAGCCATTTCCATCTAGTTGGCGCTGAATCATCGGAAAATAGGTGTTATTTATCTTTGTTAATGCAGTTGAAAATTCCTGTTTTTCTACTATTTGGTTTTGGTCAGTCATTTTGATTCCTCCTGATTAATTTTGATTACGTCATATGCAAACTCTTTATAAGGTAAGGGATAAAACAGTTCTTCAAAGTAATCGTTGGAAAATGTTGAGTATCCCTCGCTATCGATATTACTTGTGGCAAATCCATTACGTTCTTTGTATATTTGCCATCCCTTTTCATTAAGTTTTACTTTCACTTTGTTCAACATCATGGCGCTTCCTCATTGATATACTTGATTACCCGTTTTCCTGCGTGGTCATCTAACACACTAGCTGTTATCCCTATCCCTTTGTGCTCCTTGCAAAAATCGGCAAAAGCTTTACCCAGACCTGTTTGTATCTGTTCATCGCTCGCATTGGAAACTTCAAGAACAATTACTGTCTTCACTTAAGCCACCTCATCCTTTGCCTTATTTTCAATCCGCAGTTGCTTGTTCTGGTCATTCCATGCTTCAATTGCCTTCGCATAGCTTCCGTGTAACTTAATTAGAGTTTGTTTTGTCTCGGATGGTAAGCTATCAAAGGTTGGAGGAACGATTAAACTGATCATCTGTGCATCGATATCAATCAGCTTGGTTACTGACTCAGCGTTATCGACAAAGATTGGAGCCCGGACGCCGTAATGTTGTGACAGGGTATTAATGATATCCAAGCCCACATTGATCTTTGCAGCATTGTTCAAACCACCGCCATATGGCACACCTTCATAAGTTGTTTCGCATTTCTCTTCCAGACCGCCATTAATATTCGTTTTGAACAGATTGAATCTGGCATATTTGAATTTGCTGTTAATCTTTTCAGTAAGCATGTTGACCTTCGATCGGATAAATACCTCTGTCATATAAAGCTGTTTTTCCAGTTCTTCATATTCATCCGCGAGTCTTGTTTCATCCCGTTCCAGTTCTGCAATACGCTTCTTAGAAGCCTCTGTTTGCGCAAACTTGTTGAGATCCAGCTGCAGGTTATTTTGATGTTCTTTCAATGACGCAATTTCATTTTGAACTACTTGGACTGACTCATTTACCGACTGCTGTAGATTCAAAATCTGCTGTTCTGCAGCATTCTTCTCCGCCAGGAGTTTCTTATAAGAAGGATTCTCTTCAATCGGTTGTACAGTGCTTTCAGCATTTTGAATCTGTGTTTGCAGCTTCTGAATTTCAGTCTGCTTTTTATCGATTTGTTCACTCAGCTTATTGATTTCCAAGTCGATGGCCAGATTGTCATTCTTCAATTGTTCAACCTTCGCCCCAAGCGATTTACCTTTGTCTGTGATCGTTTCAAGTAACTTGGCTTTATTCCGGTTAAAATTGGCTTTGACCTCTTCCAACTGCTCTTCAGGGAGATTTTGGCCGCAAGTTGGGCAAGAACAATTTGACTCATGATCAAACTCCTGGGCATTTTTCTCCGACCATTGATCACGCAATGTCTGCATTTGCTCTTTATATCCTGAAATATTGGATTCGTTCATCTGCTTGCGGTCCTCTTGATTTCGTATCTTGGACTGCAGAATACTGACATTGGACTGTTCTTCCTGCAACCGGGCTTTCAAACTATAAAGCTGTTGCTGTCCCTGTTGGGCATGTTCATTACGGAGATTGGATAACTGCAGTTCAATGTCACTAATCTGTTTACGAATATTGTTCACTTCACTGCCGCTTCTAATATCATTAATTTGTTGCTGTTTAGCTTCAATTTGGCTGTTTAATGCATCAATCTGTGCCTTGATATCTGCTTCATTTATTCCGTTCAAATCGGGCATGCCGCGATAAATTTCATCAATGCGAATTGGAATACGATCCAGTTCCTGATTGATCTCTTTTCGCTTGGAAGCAATCATTTTTCTGTGTCCTTCAATACTCCGTCCTTCCAGTACGTCAAGTAATTTGGACAAGTCCTTGTTCGAATTGATGACTTCTTCATCTGATACGTCCCCTGCAATTTCCAGCAGCAAATCTCGTTGTTTCGTCCAATGCAAGTGCTCATTGAAATAGGACGGATTAGTAAGTAACTTGAATGTATCTTCGTCAACGATTTCTTTAACAGTATCGGCGAATTCTTTCTTTTTTGAGGGGACACCATCGACATAACAATCTGTCGTATGTCCGAAAAATTCCGAGTTTACGGAGCCACGTTTTTTAGTCCACTTTTCTTTGAAAACCTTTTTCAGGGTTAATGGTTTTCCATCAATGGACAAAGTAGCCTCTACCTCATGATTAAGCTTATGAACGACCTTCCCACCCTGTAGGGTCTTGATCTGAAAATCCTTCTTGTTCTGGCTGTCCTTATCGAACAATAGCCATACAAATCCATCGAACAAGGTTGTTTTTCCAGTAGCGTTATCTCCAAACGCTTTAATATCCAAGCCATCAGCTGGCAGTTCAAATTGTTTAATTCCTTTAAAATTGGTTAATACTAATTTCATTAGCCGAATGTCTTTCATTCCGCTATCCCTCCCCTTGTAATTTTTGGAGTAGTCTCATATAATTAAGACAAGAATGTTTATACGAGACTACCTTTTGGCCGGCTCTGATCAGCTGGTCATTTTTTGTTGTCTTTTGTAAACCATTTCATACTCTCCAACCGTGATCATCGTGACGTATTCATTGCCGTTCAGAGCAAACAACATATGATAGTGATCACCTTGCTCAGTCTTAGTTGCTCTTGGCCGCAAATCAAATGTCTGTACGAGATCATAAAATACATCTTTCTTTACAAAAAATGATCGCGCGCCAGGTAACTGATGCCGTTATGCTCAGCGTTTGACAATGCTTTAGAATGATCCATCAATGTTTTCAGATCCATATAATGACTCTCCTTTCGATATGATGGGGTCAGCCGACCCTTAGCAGACAGGAACAGTAGTTATTTTCAGGGGGGATTAGAAAGAGAAAGAATCCTGCTCCTGTCCACTAAGGAAGGGCTGACAAGGCCCGGACCTTACAATATATAGAGTGGTTATCGCTTTTTTAAGTGCCTTGCATTTTCACCACCTCCTTGGTAAAATGGATTTATTACGATGTTTGCTAAAAATGCCTTCCGTTGCAGCGGTGGGCATTTTCTATTGCTTCTTTTCTTGCATATTTTGCAGCCTTTTCAATTTCAATGACATCGATTTTCCTCCCCTTAGCGTTTCTAGCTAGCGCCCCGACAGTTCCAACAAACCAAGCATTAAAATATTGTCTCTGTTCAGCTGATAAATCCTTTTTAAATTCATCTATAAAGTGCATCGTGTTCCCTCCTTAACGCGTCAATGAATAAATCACGAAAACCAGACTCAATGTAAAAGCAATTCCATAAAACAAATCAACCGCCGTTTTATGCTTCATAAAATCCCTCCTAGAAATATTATGGCTCCAGTGACGGCAGACGTTGCTCCTGAGGTCATTAATGACGTTGCTACATCAATACTTGCATACAGTGCCATAAGCACATCTGGGTTGTTGGTAATTTTGAGCCATTTAAATAAATCTGCTGCCTTCAACTCATATTTGTTACTTTCGAGCCGGGAGACGTTGCTAATTGACATATGTAGTTCGAGAGCCATATCTTCCTGGCTCATCCCGGCTTTTTTACGTGTCTTGCGTAAAATAGAACCGAATTCCATTCTGTTCACCCCCTTACTTTTGCTTTGTGAGCAAATTTGCTACTGCAGCAATGATTTTTGCTTTCGGGGCAAAGACTTTTCTCGTTGTTTTTCGTAAGATGTAATTACCGACCCCCCTTATCGATGTTAGATAGCTTTGTAAGGATATTTAAGATTTACTTCCATTCTGTTTGTGGTATCGTCCAACCACTCAAAGAATAATTTTGTAGGTACTTTGGGATATCCTAATTCTCTGTTTACTGGAAAGTCAGCCCGGTTGAATAGTTCGTTACATTTTGTCGGGCCAATGTCCGCCAACTCCATGAATTGTTTTCTGCTTAGTAATGGCGGCAACTGTTTTTGCTGTAATTCTTGTAGTAAGACTGGAATCAATTGATTCTTGATTTCAACAACAAATGATTGGATTTCTTCGTCTGTAAATGTAGTTACTGGCATTTAGATCACCTCGTTGAACGTTTGTTGGTTATTAGTTGAATCAATTTCAATTTTTAAACTTGTTGAAGGTTGCCACATTCCGATAAAACGCAATCCTTCTTCAAACCTTTTCTTTGGCAGATCTCCATAGCGTGGAATTTCAAAATGGTTTTTGAAGTCTCTCCAAAATGCCGAGAACACTTTGAAAGCCATGTGTTTGTACGCTGGGGATGCTTTGCCGCCAAGCGATTCTACGACAACTCGTTTGCCCTTTTTGTTCAAGCTGTGCTCTTGAGCACCATCGATGCGCATCGTTTCTTCAAGGTTTGTAATACGCTCATCATGTAATTGGGTTTTCTCTTCTAGTTCCAAAGAAAGTTTTAACATTTCAATGCGTTGTTCCTTTTCTGTTAGTGCTCTTGGCTTCTGGAGCTCTTGTTCCATCTGATTAAATGCGTTCATGTATCGGTACCTGAAATTCATTGCCTGTTTACCAGTGAATCCCATCACTAACAAGGTAAAACCGTCACGATTCATTAAGTATTGTCTGTATTCTTGCTTGTTTTGTTCGTGAATGTAGGTTGTTTCGTAAAATAGGTCTGTGCAATTTTGCACTACCCCGCTTTTTTTAATGTCATCGATAGCCCTAAGGACTTCCCGGTGACCTTTGTCAAAGTCTCTTGCGACATTTCTGGAACTGGTTACGATGTGATTGTTTTTAATGAAAACTAATTGGTTCATTAAGATACCTCCCCGAGGTGTAATATTTTTTTATAAATGTGTTGGTGATATTTATCCGCTGGGTTAATTGTTACTTCTTGTCCGATTTTGAATAAGCAGTACCTGAATGCCCGAATTACTTTTATCGAATCGTGACGATTAAGAACTTTGTTTCCAACTTGC
>NZ_JBHUIZ010000012.1:0-423318 GCF_042683165.1 Tigheibacillus halophilus | reverse complement strand
TTTTGCTTCGCACCCGAGCATCAGCACCTAACTTCTTCGCGTGACCTATTGGCGCTGCTCCCTATCGCAACTGATAGATCATGGCACGCTCTGCTCGTTTAGATGTTGATGTTCGGATGCGAGAAAGCTTGGATTAGATGGCTCGTGCATTAATTGCACAATCATTTGTAAAAAAAATGGTCCAATCGAAGCCCAGATGGTATCCTAAGTTTTTGGCCACTTTTACACTTGGGGTCAATCCGTTCTCTATTTTAGTGTAATAAGAGCGATCGATACCAACTTTGTCTGCCACATTCTGGTGAGAATACCCTAACAGTTTTCTACGTTGAACCAATGTTTCGTTTTTCATATATTCACCACCCTTTGTGCAATTTCTACACTTATTATAATGTGCATTTTTATCACTGTCAACACTTATTGTTAATTTTTTGCACAAATTATTTATTGTGCATATTTTTCACCTATAATAAGGTTAATCGATTAGATAGGGGAACTGAGCATGCAGTATGGAGATAGGCTAAAAAAATTACGAGAGCGCAAAAAAATGTCCCAGCAACAGTTAGCTGATGAACTTAACATTAATAGGTCTACTTACGCTCGTTACGAACTGAGTAACACTCAGCCGGACTTTGAAATTTTAAAAACGATAGCAGACTTTTTCGATGTTTCAACTGATTACATATTGGGTCACGAAACAAGTGAAGAAAACAAACTGGACTACTACAAAAATAAAATAGCCACCGATTTTCCTGATATTGACCTCATGTTTAAGGACATGGAATCTTTAACCGCTCAGGAAATGAAAGAAGTATACGAGTATATAAAATTTAAAATGAGTCAAAAAAAATAAATATACGATCTCTTAAGATCGTTTTATTTATAAATAAAAAGTAGTTATTTTTTACTATTTAGGGGGTTTTTATTTGAAGAAATACTTAGCTTTAATTTTTACAATTTTACTAGTTTTTTTGGGAGCATGTGGTAATACCACAACTAAACAAAATGAAACCAATGATGAATCTAACGGGAGCAATGTTTCAAAGAAGAAAAAAGAAAGTGTATCAGTAGAAACTGAAAATCAGATTCATAAAATATTCTTCAATAACAGCTATAGCATGAAATCTGTCGGTGTATATGCCGAGTTAAGAAATACCGGTGATATCCCAGCAAGCGTCCTAGATGCAGAAATAACTTTATATGATTCGGATGATAATGTAATTGGGGTTGAAAACGCATCCGAGGGTGGCGGACAACTTGTTTCTCCTTACATCATAGAACCGGATGCGAGTGCCTATATTTCTTTGATTGTTGATTATGAGGATAAGTATAAAGATTTAGATCATGTAGATATTGATTATGACGCTGATCCAGCAGACAAAACCACATTCAATAAGTTGGACGTGGATAAGGTAAATGTGATGAACGGAGAAAAATACGAAGATGAAGATGCGCCAAAAGATTTACCTTCTTCCGAAATGATAGACGTCACTTTTAAATTGAAAAATAGTAATGATAAAGATTTGGATTATATGGTAGGAATTGGTCTCTACGATAAAAATGATAAATTTATAGGGGCAATGACTGATATTGATTATATTGATGTAGACTACACCGTTAAGTCCGGCGCAAGTAAAAGCCTAGAAGAAAAAGATTTTATACCCGTTAAAGAGAATGAAGTAGACCATGCAAAAGTGAAAGCAATTGGTGTTGAAAGTAACGGCGATGAGGATTTTTAATTTATAGAAAGGTGTACATTAATTTGTACGCCCTATCTTATACAACTAAATAGAACATACATTCTAAATCATAGGGGGTATTAGTTTGTATTCGCATCTAGAGGACTACATTTACAAACTGTTCAAGTCAATAGGGATAACAAAACCTACAGATTTGGAAATGAAACTAATAGCAAAAAAATTAGGGGTAAATATCACTTACGATGAGAACAAATTGTTTAGGCTTGATAATGAAGTAAGCTTAAAAAAAGGTAGCAAAGTACAAGAATGGATTGAGTTCGCCCATGAAGTTTGCCATTATCTCCGGCACTGCGGCAACCAGTTAAACATGCATCCGCTGTTCCGGCAATTACAAGAGTATCAAGCCGAATATTTTGCTTATCATTTCTGCGTACCGACTTTTATGCTAGACAGATTATTTAACTACACCATAAGAGACATTATGAATATTTTTAATGTAGATTATGATTTTGCGGTCAGAAGACTAGAAATCTATCGAAACAGGCATATGAATCAACCAGTAATTTGGTTTAATAGGTAAATAACAGGAGGTCTACTTATGAAAAAACAAGTATTTGAGTTCAAAGAGGTTCCAGTATTCTCTAAAATCAAAATGATCGATGGAAAGGTGGTGGGGCTATTAGAGGGATACAAGAAATTGCCCGTTGAATTACTACCTAAGGATGGTGAATACCCTTGCATTGCAGACAGATTGAATTAAAATCAGGTAAAACACGATGGGAATGTGTAGATGATGGACCAACAAAACCAAGTGGCAAAAGGAATCAGATTGTAAGACGTGGAAAAACGCAAAAAGAAGCCAAGGCAAAGGTTCGTGATGAAATTGCAAGACAAACAGCTGGCACAAATAGAAAAATAAGCAAACGTATCACATTCGGTGATGCTGCACAAAAATGGTATGACGTGTATTCGCTGGATGGAAAGAAGAAAAGCACATATCGAAAACGGCGCCGCGAAATTAGAGATCTAAATGAACACCTTAAAGATACGCCAATAATGGATATAACACACGATGAGTACCAATCGACAATAAATAAGATGTTTAAGAAAGGACATTCCCAATCCACCTTGTTAGGTACTAACAGTACTGCAAATATGATTTTTAAGTATGCCAAAAAGAACAGGTGGGTTGAAGAAAACCCAGTCACTGATGTTGTTATACCCAAAAAGAGGAAAACTGTTGAGGAAATAAAACAAGAAAACATTGAGGAAACTTACTTTGATCGAGATGAATTGGAGGAATTTCTAACTGCCACAATTAAATACGGATTAAAATATGATAAAGAAAGATTTTTTGCCATGGCATTCATCGGCTTGCGTCCTGGCGAACTTTGCGCATTGCAGAAAAAGGACCTTCTGTTTGAGAATGACGAAATAGACATCAATAAAACGATCTATAGCGAAACAAACAGTATCACTGGTTATGAACTGACGCCGCCGAAAACATATGGATCCATTAGAGTCATTCCTGTAGAAAGGTTTATTATGGACATGTTAAAAAAAGTCGTGCATGATAATGATAAGCATAAAATGAAATACCGTAAGCTTATTCCTGATTATCACGATAAAGACTTTGTATTTGCCCACGAAAACGGTTATCCTTTTCTAACGATCACGATGCGTAACCGAATGAGACGCATTTTAAAGAAAACAAACATAAAAAAGAATGCTTATCCGCATATGTTCCGGCATACACATATTAGTATGCTGACGGAAGCCGGCGTGGATCTGCCGACCATCATGAAACTGGTTGGACACGAAAACGATAAAACAACAACGAAAATCTATACGCATGTCACCAAAAAGATGATAAAGGATGCACCTGTCCATCTAAGAAAAATGTACGGAAATATCCTCGAAAAAATGCTTTTGTAGATATTATGTTATATTTCTGTTATATTTACAAAATATCCACCCTTAATATAATGCTTCAACCATTGATAAATAAGGGTTTGTTGTGTACAACATAACATATTATGTATGTACTATACATGAAATAGAATTACAATCAATAATACTCTTGTTTCCTGTCTGGGGGTCACTCATTCATGTTTATTCGTACAGAAAAAAGTATTAAAGAATTTATGCGATTCTATCCAGTGGTCGCAACTTTGATCATTATCCATTTCCTATTGTGGATTATCATTGATCTGCTCAGACTGCCGTTTGGAGAAACGATATACAATTATGGTGCTGGAGTGAATTTATTTATTCACCAGGGAGATTATTGGCGGCTGATTACACCTATTTTCCTCCATGCAAATTTCATGCACGCACTATTCAATTCCTTTTCCCTATTGATTTTCGGGCCTGCACTGGAGCAAATGCTGGGGAAAACAAAGTTCATCATCGCTTACTTGATAGCTGGAATGGTTGGAAACATTGCAACGTATGCTTTCCATCCAACTGCGTTTGTCGTTTTTATTGGAGCGTCAGGTGCCATTTTTGGATTGTTCGGCATCTATATGTATATGGTCATGTTCCGGAAAGATTTGATCGATAGTGCCAATGCACAGATCATTCTGGTCATTTTTGTGATTGGCCTCATCATGACCTTCCTGCAGCCTAACATCAATATTCAAGCCCATATTTTCGGGTTTATAGGTGGAGCAGCGCTTGGACCGATTGTACTGCACCGCGCTCAGCCATTTTTCCAAAAGACATACGAATCCAAAAGCAGCAATGACATCGGTTTTGATCCGAATCGCTGGAAAAAGAAACATCGAGTGCCTGCGAACATCCGAAAAAATTGGCTGTGGATTATTTTAGCTATACTTGTATTGATCGGGTTACTCGGAAGAATTGGCTTTTTATAAAAAAATCCGTATGTCTCTGAAGACATACGGATTTTTGCATTCTGTTTATTTATTTCGTGAGCGGCGTTGGTAGTTATCTTTACGCTTACGATTATGGTTGTAGTTGTTGTTTTGTCTCTTACCATAATAACGCTTATTGTTAGAACGACGTTTATCATTAGAATGCTGTGCTTTCTTGACAGATACCGGTGCAATCGACGAAATGTGGACCGGAACATCCTTGCGTTCTTTTGTCAGCATTTTCAATGCAGCTGCAATAACGGTTATGGAATCATGGTCTTGCAGCAAGTCATTAGCAGCTTCATGGTATGCAGACAGGTCGCTATTTTCCAAGGTTTTCAGGATTCTTTCCATCGAAGCTTGCTGTTGCCCTTTCAATGCATCTTGGTTGCTTGGCGGCATCAGACGCTTCATTTTGCTCTTTGTAACTTTTTCGATCAATTTCAAATGTGCCATTTCCCTTGGAGTGATAAAGGAAATCGCTTCTCCCATGCGGCCAGCGCGTCCCGTACGTCCAATCCGATGGACATAGCTCTCAGGATCTTGTGGGATATCAAAGTTGTATACATGGGTCACACCGGAAATGTCTAAACCACGTGCCGCGACATCCGTTGCAACAAGCACATCTACACGCCCATGCTTGAATTTATTCAAGACGGACATTCTCTTGCCCTGTGTAAGGTCGCCATGGATACCTTCCGCACGGAAGCCTCTTACCTGCAGCCCTTCCGCGACTTCATCAACACGTTTTTTCGTACGCGCAAACACGATTGCCAAATCAGGGTCATTGATATCCAAGTGATTGGATAATGTGTCGAACTTGTACTTTTCCGGAATCTCAACGAAATATTGGACAATATTTTCCACTGTCAGTTCTTTTGCTTTGATTTTCACTTCTTTTGGTTCTTTCATGAGATGTGTCGCGATATCACGAATTTCTTTTGGCATAGTAGCGGAAAAAAGCAGTGTCTGCCTTTCTTCCGGAATACTCTTCAAAATATCACGAATATCATCAATGAAGCCCATATTCAGCATTTCATCCGCTTCATCCAAGACCGCTGTTTGCACATTATCAACACGTATGGTTTTCCTGCGCAAATGATCAAGTAATCTTCCCGGTGTTGCTACGACAATTTGCGGTCTCTCTTTCAGAGAACGGATTTGTCTGTCCATATGCTGCCCGCCATATACAGGCAGGGCACGAATACCTTTGAATTTCGCTAAACGGTTGATTTCTTCAGCTACCTGAATGGCCAACTCTCTGGTCGGTGCAACAATCAGTGCCTGAATGTCGCGTTGCTTAGAATCGATTTTTTCCAGTATCGGAATTCCGAATGCCGCTGTTTTACCTGTACCTGTCTGTGCCTGTCCAATCACGTCCATACCTTGCAATGCCAGTGGAATCGTTTCTGACTGTATTGGAGTCGCCTCTTCAAAGCCCATTTTTTCCAAAGCGCGCATAATCGGTTGTGAAATACCAAGTTCTTTAAAAGTTGTCACGTTTATCTTCTACTCCTTTGTTGTAATTGATTTGCATGTATCAGGATTTCAAGCTTGTTTTGCATAAAGATCCATAGCAAAAACAGCCAAATAGAACTGTTGGCATGTACAGACAAGAAACCAGATTCCGGAAACGGCAGTATGGAAACCGTATGGAAGAGGATGATTCAAAACGGATGAAAAACAAGAACGACAGTTGCCGCTGCCGATTTCAATTGAGATGTTGGACAGCGCTGGCAAGCGTGGAAAAGCGGAAGCAATTTCGCGGAAAAGCCCTTAGCAAACCCAATCATCTATAATGTATGTGAAAACATGCTATTATCGTTTTTCATTTTCTTCTGTTGTATCCGAAAATATCCTGCTATAGATCATGATGATGAACGGCTGTTGCGCTCATTCAAAACGTTCTGCGTGAAAAGAAGGCCTGTTGTTATAAAACCCTCTGAATTCCATGCTTATTATCATTCAACTAATCATAACACATTATTGCTTATGATATCTACTAGTTGCTATATTATTTCTATTATGGCATGGTAATTTATGTACACGATGGTAATATCTAATTTTATCTAAAAAATTCAGTGGAAATCCATTTCAAGGAAGTGCTAGCATGAGACATCCACCATTCAATCCATATGCAGCTGTAGTCATTGGGGTGATTGCCGTATCGACATCGGCAGTGCTCGTGAAGCTTGCTGATCAGGCTCCTGCTGCAATCATTGCTAACTACAGGCTATTATTTGCCGTTTTGCTTATGGCTCCGATCATATTACTGAAATATAGGAATGAGCTTAAAAGCATCAGTAAAAGAGATTGGATAATGTCAAGTATTTCCGGAGTGTTCTTGGCTTTTCATTTCATTCTTTGGTTTGAGTCATTACATTATACATCTGTGGCCAGTTCTGTTGTGCTTGTGTCATTACAGCCGATATTTGCTTTTTTGGGTACCTATCTGTTTTTCAAAGAACATTTTTCCTACGGTGCTATCATCAGCATGATCATCGCTCTCTTTGGAAGTGTCATCATCAGTTGGGGGGATTTCAGACTAAGTGGTATGGCCTTTTTTGGCGATGTATTGGCATTAGGCGGAGCGATATTCGTCACCGCTTATTTTCTGATCGGACAGAGCACCCGAAGGCGTTTGTCCTTGATGACCTATACATTTGTAGTCTACAGTATTAGTTCCATCACATTAATCATCTATAATATAGTCCTAAAAAATGATTTTTTCGGCTATCCTCTGGACCATTGGTGGGTTTTTTTACTGCTCGCAATTGTGCCGACGTTCTTAGGCCATACACTGTTTAATTGGGCGATACGCTGGCTTAGCACAGCTACAATTTCCATGGGGATCATTTTTGAACCTGTCGGCTCGACCATCTTAGCTTATATCATCCTTCATGAAAAAGTGACTGGGGCCCAGTGGCTTGGAGGAACAATTGTCATTTTCGGTTTGATGTTGTTCATTTTGAGTACGAAGCGGAAACCGAAAGTGACCATTTCCAGGAAACATTGATGCAGTTCTGGCAAGCTCTCCTCAGCATCGTCGTGGCATTGTCAATTTTTTTCTATCGCTGTTAAGGGTTAGCTGTTATACTAACGGTAATAACCAAAAAGCAGGTGTGTTCATGAAAATCCAGATAATGACGGATGGCGGGGCCGATCTTGCTCAAAAGATGTTGGATAAATTGCATATCAACATTGTCCCGCTGTACTTGCATTTCTCTGATGGGCAGTTCAAAACCCATGAGAATATCGACTTAGATAGTTTCTATCAGAAAATAAAAGATAATAAAGAAATCCCGAATACTTCAGCACCCAGTCCGCATGATTTTTATGAAGCATATAAAGCGGTCGACACAGAATTGCCGATCATTATGCTGAGCTTGTCAAAAGGGTTGAGCAGCACGTATGAAAATGCGGTTGCAGGCAAAGATATGCTTCTGGAGGAGCAACCAGACCGAAAAATTGAAGTGATCAATACAAAGACCGCCTCATGCGGTATGGCACTTCTGTTGCATGAGACGGCGAAGATAGGTTCAGAAAGTGCATCATTTGAACAAATCGTCGCTCATCTGCGTGAGCGGGTGGAACAGACCACGACTTTGTTCATGCTGAAAACCTTGGAGAACCTCATTTTAGGCGGCCGTTTGGATAAAGTGAAAGGCACAATAGCAAAGACGCTGAATATTAAGCTTCTGATGAGAGGCAGTGAAGAAGGCACGATTGAGGTCACTGAAAAAATTCGTGGTGAAAAAAAGGCTTTGCGTCGATTTATCGAGCAAATTGGAGACCACGCCAAAAACTTCGATGATAAGGTCATCACCCTTGCTCATGGCAATGATGAGGAACGCGCCCAATCAGTTTTGCGTGAAATTATGAACAGATATCCTTTCAAAGATGGCTTCCTCATGCCTACAGGCCCGCTGATTTCCTCATATGGCGGCGAAGGGGCACTGGTCATTTCTTTTTTCGCTGACTCTGACAATGCAGTCTAGCTTGGCTATACCAAAAAAAAGATAAAAGAAGGGGATCAGTGGCTTTCAGTTGCTGTCCCCTCCTTTTCTAAAAACTGGTATACGAGCATATTCAATGTATCCTTATCACTGCCAAGGCACATGAGATGCCTCGATTTATCAAAAAAGACGATTTCCTTTTTCTTTGAAGAAATTTCCTTTTCCAAAAAATAAGCTGTTTTGTAAGGTACGAGACTGTCACAATGGCCTTGGGCTATCAGTACGGGAGAATGCACATCCTTCAAATGCTTCCTCGTGAATTTGACCAGTTTCATGAACTCCAGATTCGCCTTAAAGGGGACAGCCCCCCATTTTTTTCGATAATGGAGATATAGCTTGTTTCGCTTCAGATTTCCTTTGAAACCATCCTCAACCAATGCAGCCAAATCTACCATGATTTGCTTCCATGACAAATACTTGCCTGCCGTAGCCAATAGCACGAGTTTATCCACATGATGCTTTCCGGCTAAGTATGCCGCAATCATGCCACCCATGGAAAAACCGATAATATAAATTCGCTCATATTTCTCTTTCAGCTGCAACAGCGTATTCTCTGCAGCTTGGATCCATTCTTGATAAGTAGTGTCTTCCAATGATAATTTTTTTCCATGTCCCGGGAGGACTGGGACTTTGATATGCCAGTTGGTATGTTCCTGTAAAAACGAGGTTAACGGTTCCAGCTCATACGGCCCTCCGGTATACCCATGGATTACCAGACAACCAATCATAATATCCCTTCTTGTTTTTTTATTCGGTTCATCGTTTTTCGACCGCTTCTTACATTTACCCTGTTTTCACGTAATGATACTATTCATTTATTGGCAAACCATCCATTACTGTCAGATGTTTTATTTACGAAAAGCGGAAAAAAGCGATCCCAATCCTTTTACAACTGGTGTCAGCTGCTGAAATGTGTTCGCCATATGACCAACAGTCGACAGCATTTTATCTACATCCAGCTGCCCATTATCATCATGAAAATATCCCATGACACCACCATGTTTCATTGGCTGCTGCGGGTTCATCTGCGTTGGCCAGGGTGGACTTTGTTGAGGGAAATCAAATTGTTGAAACGGCGTCATGTCAGATGGGTATGCGGTGGAATATGCTGTTCCCTCTGGTGCTGGATCATTGGTCTGTTGCGGATATGGCTGATATGACTGCTGCTGACCAGGATAAGGCTGCTCTGATACATATGGTGGAAACTCCGGATATGCAGCACGCTGGGGCTCCTGAAAATAACCGGGATATCGTAACTGTTCATGATGCTGTGGATCATCTGGCAGCTCCGGATGCAAATAAGGCACATCCTTGTTTTGCTGTCCGGTGTAATCATGCTGTGTATATGCATCACTGGGAGTGTTGTAAAAATTTGAAGAATGCATAGCCGGTGATGAACCGGCCATATCAGGCTGTTGCAGCGAATTCTTTTTCATACTAAACGACGATGCCGCCATGGGCGCACCGTATGATTGCTGCCCAAGTTCTGACAGACCGTTATCGTAAGGATAGCCATGTTTGAATGGGGAATCTGGTTTTAAATGATGATATTGCACGCTCACCACACCCTCCTTCTCTTCTATAGCAGGATATGCAAATAAAATCGATGTTGTGTATGCGTCCATGAAGGACTTCCGCAGAAGACCAATGTGCGTTTTCCTGGCTTGCAGGCGGCATTGCCACAATTATTTAAGGAAGATGAAGAAATGCAATCTTAATTCTTTCTATATTCCTTTATTGTACTTACAGACTGTTTCTCCTCCATTTTCACGTATGAATTAGCGGGACCTGTATGAAAAGGATAAAAAAATGCCCTCTGTCCGCTGACTGCCGGCAGAAGGCCTGCGATACTAACCACGTATCACTTTCCAATTATGATTGAGCGCAGGCTCAATTGTTTGATGTTTTAAAATATAATTTGCGATCAATTCGGATACATCTACAGGTATATCTTTGATGACTGGTTTCCCTTTATACATCGGATATTCACCGCCACCCCCGGAACGATAATTGTTCATCACGACATCATATTGTTCCTCGTCTTCCACCGGTTCGTCATGGTATTGTAATTTGACGACTCTCTTTCCTTCTGGTTGAGTAATATCGATCAAATAGTCGATACCTTCCCACATATCATAATTATAATGCTGTGGTTTGGGGGTGGAAAATGCCGGATTCACTTTAACTCCGCCATCCTCATCTGCTTGAAAATACGCAGCCGATCTTTCCAATGCCGCTTTCATATCTTTACCGCTGATTCGAATTACTTTCAGTGTATTGGGATAAATATAGTTGGAAACGACATCACGCATCGTGACGTTCTTTGGAAACCCTTTTGCTTTGTTATCAAACAGTGCCGTATTAGAAATATCGACCCCAGCTGCATCCATTTGTACACGGTTAATAAATTCGATCAGTGGATTATCTGCTGTCCTGATCTCCATCGGATCATGGACGAGCATATCCCCGTTGATTTTTCCAATAGGCTGGTCCAACCAGGTTTGTGTCGCCTTTTCATAGTCCAGTGTCTTTTGCAGCATGTCCTCATCGGCTGGCACACCCGATGTCGATAAAAGTTCTGATCGCTTTTTTGTGCACACCCAGTTTGTTGATCTTTTTTCCAATTCTAATGTCACTTTCCCAAGAGCGATCCCATTATTGCCGGGCTGCACCACAATGACACCGTTGACTGATTTTCCGAAAATCTGTCTATGCTGATGTCCTGTCAGCAACACATCGATCCCATCCACTTCCATACACAGCTGATATCCCTGATTTTCACCAGTCAATGTTTCTGTCGGTTCACCTGAGTCCAAATCGCGCTCGAATCCCCCATGATAAGCGACAATCACAATGTCGGCGTTTTCTTCATTTTTGAGGTAAGGAACCCATTTTTGCGCAGATACTACAGCATCTTCAAATATCATTCCTTTAATGTGTTCGGGCTGTTCCCAGTTTGGGATATAGGGAGTTGTCAGTCCAAGAACTGCCACTCTTAGCTCAGGTACTATCTCTTTGATGATATAAGGCTTACCAAAAAAAGGCTCTTGATTTTCATTTAAAATATTTGCAGAAAGCCAAGGATACGCAGACTCTTCCACAGCTTGATTCAGGAGCGTCTGACCATAATTGAATTCATGATTACCGAACACCCCTGCATCATAGTGTAACGCATTGGTCAATATTGTCATGGGGTTCGCCTGATCACTTTGCTGACGGGCGAAGTGATAGGTCAATGGGGTTCCTTGAATCAGATCACCATTTTCAACCAATATCGTATGTTCATTTTCATTTCTTTCCTGTTTGATCAGCGTTGCAATTTTACCCAGACCAACATCATCCGGTTCATTAGTTCCATATTGAATTGGATAGATATTGCCGTGAACATCACTTGTCTCTAAAATTGTCAGTTGCACTTTTTCCAAATTGGCACACTCCTTGTACATTTTCAGGGTTTACAAATAAATACAATAAATGGATAAATGGCATCCTATCTTTTATGTAAATTTTTGTTGATACTTAAAAAATTATGTTTCTTTCTTGTCTATTATGTTATATCATAATAATGCAATATACAAAATCAATTTATTTGGAGGTCAATTATGTTCAAAAAGTTTGCAACCGGGTTGATTATGATGGTTTTGATTGCAGGGCTTCTCGCCGCATGTGGAAGCGGTGACAAAAAGAAAGATACAGACGAAGCCTACAAGCCAAAAGAATTGAAAATCGGCTTTGTACCCTCCCAAAACGCAGAAACTTTGGAAGCACGTGCGAAACCTTTAGCAGATCTTCTTTCCAAGGAATTGGATATTCCAGTAGAGGTCAAGGTGACCACGGATTACAATGGTGTGGTCGAAGCAATGGGTTCCAAACAACTGGATCTTGGTTTCCTTCCTCCAACAGATTATGTGCTTGCACATAACAAAGGCTATGCGGATGTATTGCTACAAGCCCTTCGCTACGGTGTAGACCCTAAAACAGGCGAAGACACTGATGAAAAAGTAGAGTACTATTATGCAGGCTTACTGGTAAAAAATGATTCAGGCATTGAAAAGCTGGAAGATTTAAAAGGGAAAAAAATCGGCTGGCAAGGGCCTACTTCATCTGCAGGATATGTATGGGCTGCTGTTGAAATGAATAAAAAAGGCATCAACCCTCAAAAAGATGTAGAAGGCGTCCAATTGCAGGGGCATGACAAAGGGGTACAAGCTGTACTTGACGGCGATGTCGATGCAGCATCCGTATTCGTTGATGCACGCAATATCTTAAAAAATGATATCCCGGATATTTTCGATAAGACACATTATATGTACCAAACTGCAAAAATCCCAAATGACACAGTCAGCGTTCGTCCTGACATGGATAAGAAATGGAAAGAAAAAATTGCTGATGCATTCATTAAAATCGGGGAAGATCCTAAAGGACAAAAGATCATTCACGACATTTATACACATGTCGGATATAAAAAATCCAAGGATTCCAACTTCGATACCGTACGTGAGTACAGTGATGAAATTAATAAGATCGGCCAATAATTGTAAAGCCTGTCCTTAAATGAGACAGGCTTTTTTCTGCTGAATTTTAATATCTCAAGAAGTGGTATCCCAGCGTTGCTGGGATTAACAGATCACCAGTAAATCGTCGGTCCCTCCACTTAGCGTATCAGGAGCTTACTCTATTTCTAATCTAACAGTTTACCTTTGCTCAACCTTCTATTTTTTGCCTGAACATAGCATTCTTTCGTATTTATTGTGTTAATTTCCACTTTCCTCTTCTGTAACAAACTGCATGACTTGTTTGTAACAGTCTTGGAAGCAGCATGATTTTTCGCGAATGAGTTGTTTAAATATCTCCACAAAAAAAGGCGCAGTACACAAGCACTGCACCTCTCACTGATTCAAACCAAGCGTTTTCTGATCGAACTGGATATGATATCAATGATGGTTACCATGACGACAATCCCTATCAAAATGATACCGACACGATCCCATGAATGTCCATTCAAAGCGAAAATAAGTGGTGCACCGATACCGCCCGCACCGACAATCCCCAGAATCGCCGCAGCACGGACACTGATTTCGAAACGATAGAGGGTGTAGGACATGAATGCAGGCAGCACTTCCGGAATGACTGCAAACCATAATGTTTGGATTTTATTTGCTCCAGATGCTGTAAGTGCTTCAGCAGCACCGAATTCAAGGTTCTCAATCGCTTCAGCAATCAGTTTGCCCAGCATACCGATTGAGTGCAGCCCCAGCGCCAGAATACCTGCAAAAGGTCCCAAACCGACAGCCTTGATGAACAGCAATGCCAAAATCAACTCTGGAAATACCCTGATGGCACTAAGGATGAATTTCCCGCTGGAAGAAATCCAGCGATGCTTTGACATGTTTCTTGCGGCCCAGAAAGCGAAAGGTATACATAAAATAGCTGAAATGAATGTACCCAGCACAGCAATTCCCAATGTTTCCAGCAACGCGCGCAGTAAATCCTCTCCAGCAGGATCATATATATATCCCCAGTCAGGATGGAGGAAACCGCTGGCAATTCCCTTCATTGTGAGCCAGGCAGATTCCTTGAAGTTGAATGCCGGCATCCCCGCGAAGGCCCATACATAGATAGCAACGACAATAACGACGACAGCCCATTTTTTTATACGTTTTTTCTTTGGTTTCATGATCATCTCACTCATATCAATTTCTCCCGTATTCTATTGCTGATCGTATCGACAACCAATACGACAACAAATGTATAAATGATAATCGTCATCACGCGATCATATTGGAAATAACTCAAAGCATTATTCAAATATAACCCGATGCCTCCCGCACCAACATAGCCAAGTACAGCTGCGGCACGGATATTGATTTCAAAACTGTATAAGAAATAAGACATGAAATGGGCGACAGTTTGCGGAACAACGCCAAAGAAAATCCATTGAATCTTATTTGCTCCTACTGCCGTCATAGCTTCAAGTGGGCCAGGGTCGATAGCCTCGATAGCTTCATAGAGCAGCTTAGCAATAATACCGAATGCGAATACAGAAATAGCGAAAATACCTGGAATCTCACCAATACCGAAAATTGGCACGAATAAAGCTGCCAGCAGCAGTTCAGGAATTGTACGGATCAGATTCATGATGAATCTGGCAATCTGGTACACTACAGGTATTTTCACCACATTACTGGCTGAAAACAACGCAAACGGGATAGCCACAATACCGCCAAACGTTGTACCTAGTACCGCCATGCGAATCGTGTCCAACATGGGCTCTGTGACATATTTAAAGTAGGACCAATCCGGCGGGAACATTTCATCAAGCAATGTGGCCATATTCGGAAGACCGTCCTTTAAATCACGCAAGGACACTCCAGTCTGCCAGGCACTGGCCCAAATGATAGCTAAAATCAAAACGATGGTTGACAGGGTTTTGATTTTAGCCGTCCGTCTTTTAGTCATGGCTTTCATCAGTCAGTCTCCCCCAGCATTTCATCTTTTTTGATTTCCCGGCCATAGATACTTGAAAACACTTCATCTGTCGCTTCTTCAACCGGACCATCAAAGACTATTTCTCCCGCCCGGATGCCGATAATTCTTGTTGCATATTCTCTGGCCAAGTCAACAAAGTGCAAATTGACAACGGTAGTAATACCCAACTCTTGGTTAATACGCTTCAAATCATTCATCACTTGTTTTGTTGTAAGCGGATCCAAGGAAGCAACCGGTTCGTCTGCCAGAATGATTTTTGCCTCCTGGGCCAATGCACGGGCAATCGACACACGCTGCTGCTGTCCTCCTGACAATTCATCCGCTCTTGAGTAAGCCTTTTCCTGGATGTTCACACGGTTCAACGCATCCATCGCCAGTGCGACGTCATGTTTTGGAAACAAACCTAAAAGCGTACGGATTGTCGAGTGGTACCCAACACGCCCTGACAGTACATTACGCAGAACGGAAGAACGCTTTACCAGGTTGAAATTCTGGAATATCATGCCGATATCCCTGCGGATGCGAAGTAAATCTTTTCCTTTAGCAGCAGTTATTGACTTGTCGTCAATCAAAATTTCCCCTTCTGTAATCTCATGCAATCTATTGATGGATCTAAGCAGCGTAGATTTCCCTGCACCCGACAAGCCGACAATAACTACAAAGTCTCCTTTGTCCAGTTTAAGATTGACATTATTCAGACCTTTTGTCCCATTGGGGTACACTTTAGATACATTTTTGAACTCAATCATCTATGTTCAGCTTCCCTTTCCCCGTCTCCATTTTGGCAGTAAGAAAAGTAAAAAATCTTTGATTCTTTTCCTCCTGCATAAGATCAACCGAGCATTCGCTCCCATTTCCCGAACGCTGAGTCTCCCAGACAAATTTCAACATTATTTTTCAAAACTCTACATTAAATTTAACAATGTACACAGATATTTTCAAGACAATTTTTTACTTTTTCATTACAACCGTCATTTCATGGACTTTCACTTTGAAGCCGCAACCAAATAAAAAGACATCACCTCCCTAAAAAAGGGGGAATGTCTTTGTATAAAATGTTCAATTCAGCAATTTATCCAGCCAGTTTTCGATATCTGCCATCACTTCCTCACGATTCCACTCATGAAGCATTTCATGGCGGCCATCCTTATAAAAAATGGAGGTTATATGGCGAATTCCTATTTTTTTATATTGCTTAATGACCTTGAGAACGCCTTTCGTATGATTTCCTACAGGGTCACGATCTCCACTGATAAACAAAAAAGGCAAGTCTTTTTCTATTCTTTGCATCGCATCAGCTTGATGTAACGCCTCTATCCCTGACAACAAATCATAGAAAAAACCTGAGGTACTGATAAAGCCGCAATATGGATCTTCCATATACTTCTTTACCTCGTCCTGATCTTTGGTCAGCCAATCGAAATCGGTCTGTACATCAGGAATCGCTTGATTATAATTCCCAAAGGAGAGCTTATTCATTAATGGACTTTCCGTCCGTTTTCCGCGCGTCCAAATTTGCGTTTTGGCTATCAGCTTCCCGACTTTGCCTAATAATCCGAGACTGCCACCTGTACCTGATATGACTACACCAGAAATATCACCATGATAACATTGTATAAAACGACGGACCAGAAAGGAACCCATGCTATGCCCCATCATGAAAACTGGTACGCCCGGATACACCTCGTGAATAAACAGATTGACTTCTTTCAAGTCATCCACTACTTTTTCAAACCCGTATTCCTCCGCAAAAAATCCTAATGCACCACTGTTTTCACCAGTTCTTCCGTGGCCACGGTGGTCGTTGGCAACGACATAAACCCCTTTATTGACAAGAAACTCAGCGAAACCTTCATAACGTTGGCTATGCTCCGCCATACCATGCGCAATTTGCAGCACAGCTTTCGGTTGATTTTTTTCGTCATACCAATGGTTCACAAAAACTTCGTGCCCGTCTGTCATGCGTAACCAAACATCTTGTTTCAACGCTAAGCCCCCCTATAAGCAGATTGTATTCTGCCGGCTGAATGATGCAAAGGTCAATGCAGGCAACTAAAATCAAAGAGCCATGAACACTCCCGCTCATGGCTTCTCTCAATCATCGTCGATCTCGATGGAAATCGTTTTGCCAGTCATCGCATCGATTTCAAATTCTGCTTCCCTGTCATTGCCGTCTTCAATCTCAATTTCGTAAATATATCGGCCGTCATCTTCATCCAATTCCAATTCTGTGATCGTTCCCGAAAATTGATTCAACGCAATTCTGGAAGCCTCTTCAGCCGAAATGACTGTTTTTTGTTTGTGCTTTGACGAATTATTTGCATGTTTTTCCGCATACTTGCTGTTATCGTCATGCCCTGATTGCTTTTGCTCTGTTTCCGATTCAGATTTGCTGTCGGAGTTCGAAGTCTGATCGTTCTTTTTTTCTTTTTTTGTCTGCTCCTCTTCTTGTGGCTCCTCTTTCTTTTCATTGATGCCCAATGATTTGGCCTCATCCTCTTTGCTTTTGGCAGCCTCAGGAATTTGCAGCATTTCTTTCAGTTTTAGAACTTCTCCAGTATTGCCATCCATTTTCAGCTCATAGATTTTCTTTTCACCTTCAATGGCCACAGTATAAACTGCCTTGCTGAAATCCTTATCTAAATCGAGTTCCATGATTTCACCCGGATATTGATCTTGAACAATTTGTTTAATATCGGATGGTGATAATTTCGGCTCAGCCTGGGAGGCATTGGAATGATAGACTCCCCACCCGCCCGCAGCAACAATGATCACTGCAGCAGCGACTAGCATGATTTTTTTCTTCATTTTGCATACCTCCCTCCGTCCTCCATGATACCTTCAGTATAAACAGGCCTAATGAAAAAACGATGTGAGCCACATTAGAATTTGCTGAGAGTTTTACAGGAAATAACCACTTATCGCGTTCAATGTCTTTCCTGATTTGCTTCTTTTTCCAAGGGCAGCTGCAGAGTGAACGTTGTTCCATAACCAATAACACTTTCGACCGTCAGTTTGCCACCATGCCCCTGTGCGATCTGTTTGGCTATCGGTAAGCCCAGCCCTGTTCCTCCGGACTCCCTTGTACGGGCTTTATCCACCCGATAAAAGCGATCGAAAATATGCTCCAAGTCTGCAGAAGATATCCCTTCCCCATGATCCTTCACCTTAAAAGATGCCCGGCCATCTTCGGATGATAATTTCATTTCAATTGCGTTTTCTGTATACTTCAAGGCATTATCTATCAGGATATAAATGATTTGCTGCAATTGCGGCTGATTGCCTTTCACCACCAGTGCAGCTGCTTCCTCACTTATATCACAATACATTTCCCGCTCTTTATAAGCACCGGAAAACGTCTTATAAGCATCCAAAACCAGTTTGCTTAGTTCCACTGTTTCCGTGTTTGTTTCAACTTGGCTTTTTGCCAGCTGCAGCATTTGTTCCACCAGATTTTGCATCCTGTCTGCCTCAGAATCGATGGCCTCGATGGCTTCATGAAAGACAGCCGGATTCTCAGCTCCGCGACGCTTCAACAACTGCGCATAACTTTTGACAATCGAGATTGGTGTTTTCAATTCATGGGATGCATCAGATACGAAAATTTCCTGCTTTTCAAAGTTGACTTCGAGATTATCAATCATTTCATTGAATGTTTGTCCCATTTCATACAGTTCATCTTTTGACTGGTTTGTCATTTGAATTTTTTTCCAGTTTTTACTTTCTGTGTTTTCCTTCATGGTATGAATAAGCTGCTGAATCGGGCGAAGCAGGAATTTACTCATAAACCTGGCAGCGATCAGAATCGGTACAAAGATGGCAAGTGATGCCACCACCAACACATAAAAAAGCGTCGTCTGATTTGCTTCCACAGCTTTCAGTTGCTGGGAAACTTGAATAGCGACAACTCTGCTGTCATCCCAAATAACCGGCCGAACCACGACAGCAACCGGACTCTTACTGGCATCCTTGGTGATATAGTGCTTTTCCTGATTGCTAAACTTATACGGCAAGCTTCTATTCTCTACAGATTTCGCTTTCTCAATGATCTTCTTTCCATCTTCATTGATCACACGGATCATCCCATCTGTTGGTAAATAGGCCGTAAGCAAATCATCCCGCGGTATTTTCGGATTCTGATGCAGGACATCGACCAAATCATCTGTACTATGTGCCAGCCAATCCAATTCTGTATCAGAGGAAATCTTATGAAACAGGAAATAAATGGATGCATTTACCAACAAGACGAGCAGAAGCATGAATATGCTTGTAAACAGCTGAATTTTCGTTTGGAGTTTCATTTCACTCATCCCTTGATGGTGTATCCTACACCGCGAACAGTCTGGATATATGGTTCTTCAAAACCCTTATCGATTTTTTGGCGCAAATAACGGATGTATACATCTACAACATTTGTGTCGCCAAAATAATCAAAGCCCCAGACCTGTTCAATCAGCTGCTCCCTCGTCAACACAATATTTTTGTTCTTCAGCAGACATACAAGCAAATCGAACTCCCTTGGGGTCAGTTCAACCTCCCGGTCCTCCCGTCTGACTTCGCGGCTTTGCAAATCAACAAACAGCTTCCCGACAACAAGTTGGCTACCCCCATTTTGATGGTTTGCCTTTCCCTGCCGCAAATGTACACGAATACGTGCCAGCAGCTCTTCAATTTGAAATGGCTTGGTCACATAATCATTTGCTCCCTGATCCAATCCGCTCACTTTGTCATACACCTGGTCACGGGCAGTAAGCAGTATAATTGGTGTCTCCTGATCCTTACGGCGTGTTCTGCGTAATATTTCCAAACCGCTCAGACCTGGGAGCATGATATCCAACAAAACCAAATCCCAGTCTTTTTCCTGGATAAGACGCAAGGCTTCTTTGCCATTATCAGCAATTTCCGTTTGATAATTTTCATAATCCAGCTCCAGCTGCAGTACACGGCTAAGCTTCTGTTCATCTTCCACAATTAAAATGGCTGGTTTATCCACCCACTCACCTTCTTTCGTTTCCTATTCCTATCTTAATACAGCTTGACATATCTCGCTATCATTCCGACAAATTTTAAATTTTGCTGGCCTTGTACAATATCCGCTGTCGTGGCAGACAAAAATTTTGCAACAATACCCTATCCATTGGATAATGGAATGAATCAGATGAATGAATAAAAAAGCGAGGAGGCTCAAGCCGTACCCACGGAAAGCTTCCATCTGTAGTAAAGTAACGGAGTTACAACAGCTTGTATATATCAGAATGGATAGGCTGAAAATCAATGCCTAAATATACTATACGAGGAGTGGTTACATGCTGGCATTGGATCACATCGTCATATCCGGAAAAAACGCCGAGTCGGCCAGTTCCAACTATGGCAGAAAATTTTCCATCAAAGCCATAAAAGGTGGGGACCATGCGAATTGGGGCACCTATAATTACTTAGCATACTTTTCCAATGAATCCTATATTGAATGGCTTGGTGTAAATGATCCAGAGAAAATGAAGACAGCCGATAACCCGTTAATCCAGCATCTTTCCAAAATATTGGAAGAGACTGAACAGCCTACAGCCTTTCAGTTCGCCCTTAGGACAACTGAAATGAACGAATACATCAGACATTTTCAGGAAAAGGACATTCGATTCTACGGCCCTGTTCCCGGTCAACGGCAGCGCCCGGACGGTTCTACATTGAAATGGCGCATGCTTTTTCCCTTATTTGATTATCAAAAAGAGACGCTGCCGTTTCTGATTGAATGGGAAACACCGAATATGATTTCCAGCCTAAGCAACCCTCAGGCTATTACAAAGATTGAACTGAGCGGTCTGACCAAAGAACGTTTTGCAAATATTTACCGACTGAAGCCCAGAAGAATATATAAAAATTACTTGCGGCTGCAAAACACTAAAATATATTTTTCTGATAACCCACAGCAAAAAAAGCTGTCCTTTTCTGTAGAATAAAGGAGCCGGACTGTTCCGGCTCCTTTCCTATTTTCTATTTACTTTATACGCTTTTCTTTAGTTTTAGCGTAAATACACGTATCCCGGAGCCCACTCTCATCAGGAGCGATGTCATCATGATGCAGGATGCCTTCCAATGTGAATTGCAGTCTTTCTGGAATGGCGCGACTTCTATCATTTTCAGAGTCGCACCGGATTTCCACACGGTTGGCATGCAATTCACGAAAGGCGAATTCTGTGACACCCTTAACAGCTTCAGTCATGAAATAGTTTCCGCTTTTGCGTGAATCAACCCAATAGCCAATTTCAAACTTAGGTACATTCCAGTTAATGCGATGCAGACCTGTACAGCCGATGAAATCCCCTGTTGCTTTCTCAAAAATATGCAAGCGCAAATCTGTACGCTGCTGGAATGCTATATGCGCATCTCTGACACTGATCTCCGTTTCATCCGGAGTCTGTTCCTTTTGCGCAAAGGGCAGCCATGGTTTCAGTTCATTCTTACTGGCCGTGATTGCCTGATGGACCACTTTGCCATCTCCCGGCAACGGCAATCTGAGAAGTAAACGCTCAGTCTGGAATTCGCTGGGAAAATCTAATAGAATCGGCTTTTTCATATGGTCCCCTCCGTTTCTTTCATGTGAAGCTTCATTCAAAAGGTGTGATGCTTGTTACATTTATCGAGAACTTGTGGCCAGGTGCTTTTCTTTCGATTCTAAATACAGGAAGCAGCTCTCTATGCGAAAAACTTCATGGCCTTGATCCATCATAAAATTATATCTATTATACAGAAATTTAGAGAAATAACAAATAACTTATAATAGGAAAACAGCCACGGCACATCCATGGCTGTAAAGTATAGCTTTCCCTTCATTGTTTTAGACTTCATCGTTTCCCTATCAGACTTCCAAAGCGTTGCTTAAATCCGTAATGAGGTCCCGCTGGTCTTCAATACCGACAGAAATCCGAATCAATCCATCAGCAATACCTAACGCCAGCCGGCGTTCTCTTGGGATAGAGGCGTGAGTCATCAAGGATGGGATAGAAATCAGGCTTTCTACTGCCCCCAAGCTCTCAGCTAATGTAAAATAGTTTACGTTTTGCAATAAGGACAATGCTTTTTCCTGATCAGCTACGACGAACGAAATCATTCCTCCGAAGCCTTCCGCCTGATTGGTATGGACATCATGGCCCGGATGGCTTTCAAGACCCGGATAATACACTTTCTCCACCGCTTGATGTTTTTGTAAAAACTGTGCAATCGCATTAGCGTTTTTCTCAATCTCCTCCATACGCAGCGCCAAGGTTTTGATGCCGCGAATGAGCAGCCAGCTGTCTTGCGGCCCCAGAACTCCCCCTGTTGAATTTTGCACGAAATGAATGTCTTCAGCGAGAGTTTTGTCTTTGACCGCAATTAGTCCGGCAACTACATCACTATGTCCGCCAATGTATTTGGTCGCACTGTGAAGCACAATGTCCGCCCCTAGATCAAGCGGATTTTGCCAGTAAGGTGTGCTGAACGTATTATCTACAATCAAGCGTAATTGATTTTTTTGTACAATCCTGCTCAACGCCCGGATATCGGTAATTTTTAGAAGTGGATTAGTTGGGCTTTCCACATATACAGCTTTTGTATTAGGTTGAATGGCATCTTGTACGGCGTTTGTATCACCTGTATCCACAAATGTCACTTCAATTTCAAAACGATTGAATACCTTTGTCAATACACGGAATGTGCCGCCGTATACATCATCTGTAGCAATAATATGATCACCAGCCGAGAATAAATGTACGATGGCTGTGATGGCGGCCATACCGGAACCAAATGCGAATCCATGTGTGCCATTTTCAATGTCAGCAATCAGCTTTTCAAGAGACTCGCGCGTCGGGTTGCCTGTTCTTGAATATTCATATTTAAAATTACCTACGCCATCCTGCTTATATGTGCTTACCTGATAAATCGGCGTAGACACAGCCCCGGTATAAAGGTCGAGGCTGACGCCGCCATGAATGAATTTCGTTTTTTTGTTCATTTGAAATGTCCTCCCGCTTCTTGATAAATGCCGCTGCTGATATACCTTTCACTGCTGTCAGGAAAAACGGTAACGATATGAGTTCCTGGCTGGGCCTTTTCAGCTTCCAGCAGACTTGCTTCCAAGGCAGCTCCTGAGGAGCTGCCTACCAGCAGACCTTCTTTTACAGCAGCTTCTGCCAATCGTTTGAAAGCTATCTCATCAGAGATCGTATGAATAGCATCAAAATAACCGGTATCCAGGAATGGCGGCATGAATTCCATGCCGATTCCTTCTGTCCGATGCGAGCGTGGTTCTCCCCCTTGCAGTATGGAACCTTCTGGCTCTACAATGACCGTTTTAATCTGTGGGTTCTTTTCTTTCAAATAACGGGATGTTCCCATAAACGTGCCGCCCGATCCTGCACCCGCTACAAAAATATCAATTTTTCCATCCATGGCCTCATAGATTTCCGGGCCCAGTCCTTCATAATAGGTATCCGGGTTAGCCGGATTTTGAAATTGCCCGGGGTAATATGCATCAGGAAATGTTTTTAGCAACTCCTTCGTTTTAGCAATCGCACCTTCCATCCCCTGCTCTGTAGGTGTATTAACGACTGTGGAGCCAAGCGCTCTCATCAGGGATTGTTTTTCTAAACTGAATTTCTCTGGGGTGACAAAAATGGTCTTTATTTGAAATGCGATCGCTGCCAATGCCAGCCCGACACCTGTATTACCTGCCGTTGGTTCAATGATGGTCCCGCCTTTTTGTAATTTCCCTTCTTTCATTGCCCGCTCAATCAAATATTTTCCAAGGCGGTCCTTCACACTGCCTCCCGGATTAAAATACTCCAGCTTTGCAAATAAGCGCACATCCTTCGGCAACGGGAAAGAGGTTACTTCCATTAATGGTGTGTGCCCGATTAATTCACTTACATGTGTGGCATATCTCATGTCCAGACCTCGCAATTCTGATTACTTGTTTTAGATTCTTTTTTTGGCATCCATCACCCAGACAAAGGGGTTCCAATTGGTAAAGGTGGTGGAAAATCCATGTTTATGAGATAGATCCTCCAAAAATGGAATAGTTGTATAATATTCCCGTTCCAAGTCCTCCGCCAGGCGATAATATTGTTTCTGTTTGGCATCTCTTATCATTGCTGCCTTTGCTTCTTCTGTTACGAAGACCGTATCTCCAAAAACAATCCTTCCGCCTTTTTCCAATACGTCACTGTATGTTTCAAAGGCGCGCGCTTTTTCAATATCTGTCAAGTGATGAAAAGCATATGTGCTGACGACTGTATCAATCTGTACGGACGGCTTGTCAAATACCAGAAAATCTCCATCCATTACATGGACCGACGGTAACTTTTTCTTTGCTATTTTTCGCATGCCTTCAGACGGTTCAAAGCCAAAAACCCGCAACCCGTGTTGGGCCAGCTTTTGTGTCAAATTACCTGTTCCAACTCCGAATTCCACCACATTCCCTGAGGCACGGCTTGCGACATCATTCAAAATATCATCGTAATGGTCAAAAACATCGGCATATTCCGGATCAATGCCCGAAACAGTATGATCATAGGTTTGGGACCACTCATCAAAAAGGTCATTGAATTCTCTCCCCAACCCAATCCCCTCATTTCATATAAATTTACTATGAATTAACTTTAGCATGATTTTAGCGGAACCGCAATCCAAGATTGAAAAATGATGAAATGGCCTAGTCGGTTCATGAAAAGCAGTTATCGCAAGTTTCAACGACTACGGGTTTGTACAATGAACAATTGTTAAACGTCCATTCCTTGGGATGGACGATAAGTGATTAATTCCAAAGGCACCTTTCAGTTGAACATGCAACCAGTTAATACCTGCAAAAAAAGCAACCCGTCCAAACAGGCGGGTTGCTTACACACTTCCTTGCTTATCCTAATTGCTGATGCAAAAATTCACTGACAGATTCTGGTGTTTTCGTAAAAGCGCTATGCTGATGGGCCAGCTTTTCGCCATTTTGAAAAATCAGTATGCTCGGTATTCCCATCACTTCATACTTTTCTGCGATACCCTGGACTTCATCAATGTTGATTTCGTACCATTTGTAATTGCTGAACTCTGCCATGATATCACCAATGAACATGTCCATTCGTTTGCAGTCCGGACACCAGTCTGCAAAAAACTTAATGATGGCAGGCTTATCGCTTTGAATCACTTCATTCAATTTTTCTTCTGTTGAAATATGTTCCATTTGGCATACTCCCCTTTCCAATTTCATTGTACTCATTTTCAGAATGCTTGTCTGTTTCTTTGCTTAACTTGAAGATTGGTCAAATCCTTGCCTTCAATTGCTAATGCAACATATACCCATTTACGGTGCTTGGGAATAAGTTTACAGCAAATTCGTCAATAAATATACAGAAATCCGGACAAAAAATTCTAGCGTACAGACTTGTATGAATTCATTTTTTTATTACAAAAGCCGACTATGCTGTGTATCGTTCGACAATATATTTCCCGGGAAATGTATTGTCGAAAAAAATCTATCGCATATGTTGTCAGATCACGTTATAAGTTTAATCAAAATGTTTTTCCCAGTTCCGGGACCCATCGAGACATATGCTTATTGATTTTCTTATAGTGATCTCTTGGCAAGTCCTTTTCTCGCAAGCCTTTCAGAGGAGTCGGTATCCACTCACCATAATTGACATAGGTTGGTATAAAAGCTGGTTTTGCTATTTTCACATCGGAACCCCCATTTTTATATTTTTTGGTGATCCGGCATGAAAATATACCGCCGGTCTGCTTGTGTATACCATCTTGTCCAGAAAGGAAATTTCCCAAGGAATAGATGGCAAGCGTTCTATGACCATCCTTACCATCTACCCAAGCGACAGGCTGCAGAACATGCGGATGATGTCCCAATACAATGTCAACTCCCTGTTTGGCAGTAAATTGTACCAAGTCCTTTTGCATATCATTGGGCATACGCTCATATTCCGTGCCAAAATGCAAACTCAGCACAACAGCGTCGGCTTTTTTCTTAGCTGCGGCGATATCTTGCCCCATCACCTGTTTATCAATCAGATTGACAAGAAATTCTTTGTCATCTGGTATTGGCACACCATTGGTTCCATATGTATAAGCTAAAAATGCAACTGAAATGCCAGCATCTGTTTGCAGCACCCGCAACTGCTTACGGTCATGGTCGTTTTCATATGCTCCGACATAGGGCATATCAATTTCCTTCCAGTGGCCGATCGCATTGTATATCGCTTTTTCACCGCGATCCAATGTATGATTATTCGCGATGGACACAATGTCGACACCCGCATCCTTTAGTGCGTCACCGACTTCATATGGACTGTTGAAAGCCGGATATGAGGACAGGCCCATCTCCGCCCCGCCAATCATCGTTTCCTGGTTGGCAAATGTGATATCAGCCTTTTGCAAATATGGTTTCACCTGCGTAAGCAATGGTTTAAAATCATATCCTTGACCCTTTTTCATATCAAGATAGACCCGATCGTGAATCAAAATATCCCCAATCGCTGCCAATGTGATGGATTGTTCGTTTTTTTTCAATTGTGCCTTCAAAGAGGATGATTCGTGATCCTTCACTTCGTTTTTCGGCGATCCACAGGCACCTAATCCAACAGCCGCCATAACCAGCAGACACATGAGCATCATCATGTGTTTATTTATCATCTTTCTTTTTTCTTTTTTATCAAGATTACTCTGGTGAAACATCTTCGTTTTGACTCTTTTCAATGACATGCCCACTGTTCACGCTTCCTTCCAACTATCTGCAGTTACCCTGTCACACAGTTGCAAGTATAGCAGATTATTCATCATTATCCAGATAAAATTTGACATTCTTTGAATTTATCGATATATATGGTGAAACTGTGAAGGCTTTTTCTTCGTACAATAGGTATTGCATTCTTTTAGGAGGAATAAATATTGGCTGAATTTGCAATGGAATTGATTAACACCAAAAAACGTATTGGTCAAAAAGAAATCATCAAAGGATTATCTTTCCAAATTCATAAAGGGGAAGTATTCGGGTTTATTGGCCCGAATGGCGCCGGGAAAACGACTACCATCCGTATGATGGTCGGACTGATGGGTATCACCTCTGGTGACATTCTTATTCAAGGAAACAGCATTAAAACGAAACATAAGGAGGCAGTCAAGGAGGTCGGAGCTATCGTTGAAAATCCGGAAATGTATCCATTCATGTCAGGCTGGCAAAATTTAATGCATTATGCCCGCATGAGTGAAGGCGTTACGACGGAACGTATCCAAGAAGTTGTCTCGCTTGTCGGCTTGGATAAAACGATCAAACAAAAGGTCGGGCGCTATTCACTCGGCATGAGACAGCGGCTCGGCATCGCACAGGCACTGCTCAGCCGTCCATCTATCTTAATCTTAGATGAACCGACTAATGGGTTGGATCCTGCAGGCATCCGGGAAATTCGTCAATACATACGGCGCATTGCCAAAGAAGAACAGGTAGCTGTCATTATTTCCAGCCATTTATTGTCAGAGATTGAAATGATGTGCGACAGGATAGGAATTATTAAAAACGGCGAATTGATTACAACAGAGTCTGTGCGTTCATCAGATGAGAAAGAGGAAAGCGGCCAGTTGCAGGCGTTGCAAATGGAAGCAGAGCCGCTTGACAAGGCAATTAATTTACTGCAATCAAGTCATGGTATCAAAGCCGTCCGTGAAGGTAATTTACTTGTTTTCCAAACAAAAAAAGAAAATGTGCCTGAATTGATCAAAACAATGGTGGCACATGACATTGCAGTCTATCAAGCTGGTATTGCTAAAAAGACCTTGGAAGACAAATTCTTTGATTTGATTGGAGAGAATACGATTGAGTAAATTTTTCAAATTGATTTACAATGAAGAAATCAAGATTTACATCCGCAAATCCACCTGGATCATGTATATTCTGCTCGCAGCTATTGTCATCGGAATGGCGGCTTTAACTAATACATTTGATGAACAAAACAATTATACTTCGGATAACTGGAAAACAGAATTGCAGAAGGAAAATAAAAGTCTGCAGAAAGAAAATGAGAAATATATGAAAGAAAAAAATGCAGATGATAACTACATGATCGATTTCAATCAGGAGGAAATCACCAAAAATAATTACTATCTGGAGCATGATATTCAGCCGCAAAAGTATGGGGCTTGGCAATTCACAGTCGATAATGCAGCTTTACTGATGCTAGTCAGTCTATTTACCATTATCATTGCGGCTGGGATAGTGGCCAATGAATTCCGGTGGGGAACAATCAAATTATTGCTAATCCGGCCAATTTCAAGATCCACCATTTTGCTGTCCAAATATGTTTCAGTACTGATTTTTGCCCTGGTGACCATGGTAGCCGTATTCATTCTCTCGTTGATTGGCGGTGGATTATTCTTCGGATTTGAAGACAATCTGCAAACAGTCATTTCATCGCATGGCGATTTTAAGCAGATATCCCTTGTTAAAGAAGCCCTTTCATCCTATGGATATCAAATTGTCAATCTTGTCATGATGACGACTTTCGCGTTTATGATATCAGTCATTTTTCGTAACGGCGCATTAGCAATTGGAGTAGCGATTTTCCTGATGATGAGTGGAAATTCAATCGTTGGCTTTTTCAGCGACCGTGCTTGGGCGAAATATATTTTATTCGCAAATACGGATCTACAGCAGTATGCGTCAGGAACCCCTTTCATAGAGGGGATGACACTTCCATTTTCAATTGTCGTATTGATTGTCTACTATATCATATTCATGGCTTTGTCCTGGATTATTTTCAACAAACGGGATGTAGCCGGATTCTAATTTTGAAAATATTACCACAGGAAGCCGTACAGATGCATCAACATCATCTTTACGGCTTCCTGTTTTATACACTAGGGTATTTCATTCTGTACTTGTATTTTCGGGCCGATTTTAACTAGCCATGTCTTCGTGCAAAATCCACAAATCGGAATTTATCCGGTCTATGTCGCGATTCTGTGTACTGAAACACTTCAGTATTGTTCAAGTGAACAATACTCTTAATAACGACCACGTTGGAAAAACCAGTCATATCCATAAGTTCCATGTCTTCTTCAGTTGGTGATTCCACGGTTATTTCTTTATTCGCATAGCTAATATCCAAATGGAGCTCTTGTTCCAGATATGCATATATGGAATCCTCACAAATATCTTTCGTCAAGCTGTTTACAATACCCTGCTTGAAATAATCCTTGTCCAGAATGACTTTTTCGCCGTCTAATTCACGGACGCGCACAACTTTCCACACCAGCTCTTCTTCAGCTGGATCCAATATTTTACGCATAGCTTCATCCGCTTTTGCAAGTGATAGTTCTTGAACGTATGTGCGTGATTGCATATCCAACATTTTTGTCAATTCCTTAAAGCTGGCAATACCTGAAACTGGGAAACTGAATTTATCCATAGCAAGAATGATGGAGCCTTTTCCGCGAACTTTTTGTATATACCCATTTTGAGAAAGCAAATTCAATGCTTTTCTGATTGTTTCCCGCGATGTTCCATACATGATGGACAGCTCATTCTCCGATGGCAGCATATCTGTTTCCCGCCAATCATTTTCCTTCATTTTTTTTCGGATGTCATCATAGATCGTCAAGTATTTCTTTTGCATGCATCAAAACCTCATTATTTTGCGTAATAGACAATCGCCTCATATGGCCGCAATACCCTTTTTCCTTCGTCATTTGCATTCACGGGGTAATTAGAAATCAAGATCTCAGCCCCTGCCGGTATATCTATGTCGATTTCGACTGTTTCCTCATAAAAATTACTGACGACAAGCAGCTCTTCCTCATGCCACTGGCGCTTGAAGGCATAAATTTGCGAATGATCGGCCAAAAGCAATTGGTAATCTCCATAAGTAATAATATCATATTTTTTCCGGAGCTGAATCAGTCTCCGGTAATAATACAAGATTGAATCAACTGACCGCATTTGTTTCTTGGCATTGATTTCCAGGTAATTTTCAGCCAGGCCGATCCATGGTGTACCGGTTGTGAATCCGGCATGAGCGGCGTCACTCCATTGCATTGGTGTTCTGCTGTTATCGCGGGATTTTTGCTGTAAAATCTCTATCGCCCGCTGTGCAGTCATTCCTTTTTCCAACAGCATCTTATAAGCATTTTTAGATTCCACATCACGAAAGTCCGCTATTTTTTTGAAATCGGGATTGGTCATGCCGATTTCTTCTCCTTGATAAATATAAGGTGTTCCTTGTTGCATGTGCAACACCGTAGCAAGCATTTTTGCCGATTGCTCGTGATACTTCTTGTCATCACCAAGCCTGGAAACGATTCTAGGTTGATCATGATTACACCAAAATAATGCATTCCATCCCTGCCCCGCATGCATGCCCTCTTGCCAGTCTGACAAGATTTTCTTCAGTTTCAGAAAATCAAATGGCGCCTTCGTCCATTTCTCGCCATTTGGGTAGTCTACCTTGAGATGGTGAAACTGGAAGGTCATATTCAACTCTTGACTTGATGGGTTTGTATATTTGATGCAGTTATCGATTGTAGTGGAAGACATTTCTCCCACCGTTATCAGATTGTATGGGGCTAGGATGGCTTGATTCATTTCCTTCAAGTAGTCATGTATTTTGGGACCATCCGTGTAAAATTTACGGCCATCGCCAGTCTGGTCATCTGGAAAGTCCTGGTTCTTTGAAATCAGGTTAATAACATCCAGGCGAAACCCATCAATACCTTTTTCCGCCCAGAACCGCATCATGTCGTAAATTTTTTCACGAAGTACAGGGTTCTCCCAATTTAAGTCTGCTTGTGTTTCATCGAACAAATGCAGGTAATACTGCTTTGTTTTGGAATCATATTTCCAAGCAGATCCACCAAATTTCGACTGCCAATTATTCGGCGGCATATTTCCCTTGCCATTACGCCAGATATAAAAATCACGGTATGGGTTGTCCCTGGAAGATGCAGCCTGCTGAAACCATTCATGATCAGTCGATGTATGATTGACGACCAGATCCATAATCACTTTCATTTCCCTTGCATGCGCCGCTTTTAATAAATCCTCAAAATCAGCCATTGTTCCATACCGCTCATCAATCGCACAATAATCACTGATGTCATAGCCGTTATCACGTTGTGGGGATGGATATACCGGAGTCAGCCAAATCACTTCGACCTCGAGCTCCTGTAAGTAATCCAGCTTGGCAATAATGCCTTGAATATCACCATGGCCATTACCCGTTGTATCATTGAAACTTTTAGGATAAATTTGGTAAACAGTCGATTTCTTCCAACAAAACTCTTTCATTTTCATGGCACCTCTTTTAAAAAACTTGACCTCACTATGTACGCAACGAATGCTTTCTATTCATGTAGGGAAGAAAGCACCTTATTCTTTCCTATACTGCTAAAATGGGACAGCTCCGTTTTCACACTTTGTCATAGGCGGGAACTGTCCCCCTAATCTTTTATAGATCTTGTTTTCTCCGCAGGCTGAGCAGCAATGTAATAGCAAACGGCACGATGATGACAATTGCCATGCCTGTCAAAAATGCTGTCCAGCCGCCCGGTACGATCGATAGGATCCCTGGAACGCCCCCCACGCCTACAGAAGAGGCTTTAACATGCTGCATGGTAATCCACGCTCCAGCAATGGCTGATCCGATGATTGCAGCGACAAACGGATATTTGAACCGCAAATTCACACCAAACATTGCCGGTTCCGTAATGCCAAGCCAGGCAGAAATCCAAGAAGTGAGGGATAGCCCTTTCAGTTTTTCATTCCTGGTTGCAAACATAATTGCAACAGCAGCCGATCCTTGTGCGATATTGGACAAAGCCAAAATCGGCCATAAAAATGTCGAACCGGTTGAACCAATCAATTGTAAATCCACTGCCAGGAAAGTATGATGCATACCTGTGATGACTAACGGGCCATAGATAGCACCGTAAATCAGTCCACCAAGCACTGCATAGTGATCAAAGACCGCTACGAGCCCATCAGTTATCCAGTTTCCAATTGTAAACGTCAGCGGACCGATAATAATAAAAGTTAAAAACCCCGTCACAAGTAAAGCGACTGGCGCAACAATCAATAATTGCAATGCATCCATGACATGTTTCTTCAAGAAAATCTCCAATTTTGCTAAAATCCAGGAAGCAAATAATACTGGAAGCACTTGTCCCTGATAACCTATTTTATCTATTTCCAGTCCAAATAGATTCCATGTCGGTATCTCACCTTTTTCCAAGGCATCCCCATAGGCCCATGCGTTCAATAAATCTGGGTGAACGAGAATCAAGCCCAATACGACACCCAAAAGCGGATTGCCGCCAAACCTTTTCACCGCCGACCAGCCAATTAATGCCGGCAGGAAAGTGAAAGCGGTATTTGCGATAATATTGATCATATCTGCCAGCCCGGCCCAGTTTTGGTGCACATCGATAAATGATTGCTTTTCATAAAAAATCCCCGGGTTGGCAAGTACATTATTGATTCCCATGAGCAGACCTGCAGTTACAATAGCCGGCAATATCGGAATGAAAATATCTGCCAGCACTTTGATACCACGCTGTAATGGATTCTGTTTCTTGGCAGTCACAGCTTTCACATCATCTTTTGTAGCTTCGCTGATACCTGTTTCTGCAATCATCGCTGCATAAACCTTATCTACTGTCCCTTGGCCGATAACTACTTGAAACTGGCCATTTGCTGAGAAAGAACCTTTGACTAAATGCATGTTATCCAACGCATCTTGATTGATCTTGCTTTCATCTGCTAACGCAAATCGCAGTCTTGTCACACAATGTGTGGCCGCGCGTATATTATCCTCGCCGCCTAATGCAGCCACGATACCATTTGCTTCCTCGCTATAAGGCATACTGTTATGGGATGCTGTTGGCTTCGCTTCAGTCGCATGCGTCGTTCCGACCGATTCAATCTCCATGATGATTGACTCCCCAGCAATCGTCTCCTGCCCTGCGTTTTTCTGAAATAAAGCTGCTTTTTCACTATTTGTGACAATGATTGGTGAAATGATACTTGCTGCTTTTTCTTTGACGAATGCTAAGTCAACCGTCAGAAGTAAATCACCTTTTTTTACATTATCCCCCTGCTGTACATGCGTTTGAAAACCTTCCCCCTCTAAATGCACCGTTTCCAAACCGATGTGGATTAACATTTCTGTCCCATTCTTGCTCTGTATGCCAATAGCATGTTTCGTTGGAAACACATGCATGACCTTACCATCAAACGGTGCAACTACTTCGCCTGCCGTTGGCTCAATAGCGACCCCGTCTCCCATCATTTTCTTAGAAAATGTCGGATCCGGCACTTCAGCCAAGGATAATACGCGGCCGCTAAGCGGTGCATAAACCGCTTCCATCGTTTGCCTCACATTCCCCATCAAAATCCCTCCTTCAGAATTTGTATATACAAGTTAGTATATATTGTAACTTGTATATACATGTTTAGGCAAGCGTTTTCTTTTTCCCGAAAGCCCGGAAAGTTTTCCTCATGCCATGTTTATGATGAAAATTTCAATCTTAGCTCATACCGGTTGATTGTTAACAAACGTATCCGTAAACCAATTGCTTCATCCATGCTGCAAGCACAATATTCAATGCCTCTGCAGGAAAACATTCTGCAGGAAGAAGCATATATTACAGCATACAAGACAGCATCCATGAAAGGTGGTTAAAAATTGATTAAAGCCAGAATCGGAGATAGCCACTATGAACTACTCGGACATTTGGAGTCCTACTTCCAGCAGTTTAGAGATAACATCATCGGAATAGACCAGGAATTCATCTCTCCTATTGGCAAGAAAAAAATCATCTACGCGGATTGGATGGCAAGCGGCCGCCTATATAAACCAATTGAAGATAAAGTCGCTAAAACATTCGGGCCATTTATGGCAAATACACACACTGAATCCAATATGACTGGAGCTTTGATGTCAGAAGCCTATGAACAGGCAAAAAGAATAATAAAGGATCATGTACATGCAAATAGTCAAGACCACATTGTATTTACGGGTGCAGGCATGACAGCTGCTGTGAATAAACTGCAAAGACTGCTAGGATTAAGAGTTCCAGACAGGTATAAAGACAAGGTGCAATTAAGCGAACGAGATAAACCCATTATTTTTATCACCCATATGGAGCACCATTCCAACCATATCTCCTGGTTGGAAACTATTGGTGATGTCTGTCTGATTGAACCTGATTCAAACGGAAATGTATGCCCCTCTACATTGAACAGTCTTCTTGATAAATATCAAAATCGAACGCTGAAAATTGGGTCATTCTCTGCTTGCTCTAATGTGACAGGGATCGAAACACCATATCACGAACTAGCCAAGATTATGCATGAACACGATGGCTACTGCTTTATTGACTTTGCCGCTTCAGCACCTTATTCCAAAATCGATATGCACCCTGAAAACGGTAAAGAGGAATTGGATGCGATTTTCTTTTCCCCGCATAAATTCCTGGGAGGCCCCGGAGCAAGTGGTGTACTGATTTTTCATTCCAAATTATATGCCAATAAAACGCCTGATCATCCCGGCGGGGGAACAGTCACCTGGACTAATCCTTGGGGCGGCGCCCATTATTTCAATGACATCGAAAAACGAGAAGACGGAGGCACCCCAGGCATCCTGCAAGCCATTCGGGCAGCTTTATGCATCAGGTTAAAAGAACAAATGGGCACAGAAAAAATACTTAAGCGGGAAAAAGAGCTTGTAACGTTAGTGCTAGACAACTTAAGCGGGATACCAAAAGTACATGTGGCGGAAGCGGACAAAACAAAACGCTTGGGAATCATTTCTTTCCATGTGGAAGACCTTCACTATAACCTTGTCGTTAAACTGCTTAACGACAGATTTGGTTTCCAGCTCAGAGGCGGCTGTTTCTGCGCCGGTATCTATGGACACTATCTACTATCCATTAGCCAAAAGGCATCCAAAGAAATTACAGATCTGATTGATACTGGTGATTTTTCAACAAAGCCCGGCTTGGTCCGTTTTTCTATTCACCCCACCATGACAAACCAAGAAATGTATCAATTCATTTCTGCCATAAAACAAATTAGCGAAAACGGTGATGATTGGAAAAAAGATTACCGGTATGATTCCAAAACAAATGATTTTTATTTCAATGATCAAGCAAGAGTCAACACAACTGAGTTGTTTTCAATAGACTAAAAGTATCAAAGCAACCTTTCAATAGGAAGAGAACCCTGCGTTCAGAGAAGCCAATAAAATGCAGTCAACGTGCTTTACCTGGACATTACTTATCTTCTTCAAATCTTGACATCCATCTATTTTAATGTTATATTTAAAAGTGCTGTTAAAGTAGCACCGAAACAGCTGGCATTCTGCATTGTTTTTAAGGATGCTTATTCACACTGGCGCGACTAAGGGGTCGCAAGGACGCAAGAGCAGGTAGGGCTTGCGTTGCTTAGGCTAGAAAACGACAGTGGAACACATACCGCGGAACTGTTTGGGGCGTTACCAAACAAATTTGATGTTGATTAAAACAACGAAAATTAATTATTAAATAAATGTGAGTGTGTTACTTTACAATAAGGGGTATCCTTACAACAAGGATACCCCTTTTCCAATACATAAGCTTTCTACAAGGAGACGAGATAATGGAGACATTACCAATCGGTACCGTACAAGTAATGACCGTCAACCGAACAACAGATCATGGATATGTTCTGATGTCCGAAGGAAAGGAAGCATTGCTGCACCATAACGAGACTACAGGTGATATTTCTGTTGGTGATACAATAAAAACATTTCTTTACATGGATAAAAAAGGAAACATCTCTGCTTCGATGCAGTTGCCCGCTGTGACCATTGATTCCTATGACTGGGCTGAAGTCGTGGAAGTAAAAACGAACTTGGGAGTGTTCGTAAATATCGGAACAACGAAAGAAATGTTAGTATCAAAAGATGATCTCCCGCTTTACGAGCATGTCTGGCCCGCTGTCGGGGATAAGCTTTTTGTAACGCTCGGTAAAGACCGGCGCGGCAGACTACTCGCCATTCCAGCGACGGAAGGAATTATCAACCATTATCGGGAATGGGCTGATGAAGATTATCTGAACAAATATGTGACTGGCAGGATTTATCGAACAAATAGAGAAGGTTCAGCTCTTTGGACTGATGAAGATTTCCGTGGTTTCATTCACCATAGTGAACGCAAACAGGAACCTCGAATCGGGGAAGAAGTGACAGGAAGAGTGATTGCCGTCAAAGAAGATGGAACACTAAATATCACTTTGCTGCCATTGAAGCAGGAAAGCATAACGGATGATGCCGCAGCAATCCTGGAATATCTAAAAGAACAAGATGGTATGATGCTATTTTCTGATAAAAGTGATCCCGATGATATCCGGTCTGTGTTTGACATTAGTAAATCCGCTTTTAAACGTGCACTTGGCAGTCTGATGAAAGCCGAAAAAATTGAGCAACGGGACGGTAAAACCTTTCTGAAATAAATATAAAAACGCAGATCCGAACGGAATGGTTCAGGTCTGCGTTTTTGTTAGATGCCATCTGAAATTAGGATATACTGGGAGATGGCTTGACACTATACATAAGCAATACATCATTTGCCATTATTTACTTCTTTTCGATGCTTTTTCTCTTTCACCCTTATGAAGGATTTTTTTACGCAATCGAATCGACTCTGGCGTCACTTCACAGTACTCATCATCGTTCAAATACTCGATGGCTTCTTCTAAAGACATACTGCGTGTTTTTCGAATTGTCGCTGTTTGGTCTTTGGTAGAAGATCTTGTATTTGTCAGATGCTTCTCTTTTGTCAAATTAACGGTCAAATCGTTCTCGCGGTTATGCTCACCAACAATCATACCAGCATATACTTCTGTACCCGGCTCCACGAAAATGACACCGCGATCTTCCAGCTGCATGATACCATATGTCGTCGCTTTGCCATTTTCCAAGGCAACTAAGACTCCTTGGCGACGTCCGCCGACCTGTCCTTTGATCAATGGTGCATATGAATCAAACGTATGATTCAATATACCATAACCATGAGTCTGGGTCATAAATTCCGTAGGATAGCCGATCAATCCGCGTGATGGAACCTTGAATTCAAGGCGTACTTGCCCGTTGCCATGATTGACCATGTCCATCATTTCACCTTTCCGGGAACCAAGAGCCTCCATGACAGCACCTGTAAATTCCTCTGGAACATCAACCTGTACCCGTTCGACTGGTTCACACTTCACACCATTTATTTCTTTGATAATGACTTTTGGCTTGGATAACTGAATCTCATAACCTTCACGGCGCATATTTTCAACCAGGATACTGAGATGCAATTCTCCCCGGCCAGATACAACCCAGGCATCTGGTGTTTCTGTTGGCTGCACACGCAGACTTACATCTGTTTCCAGTTGTTTCATCAAACGTTCTTCAATTTTTCTGGCGGTGATGAATTTACCTTCTTTCCCAGCAAACGGGCTATTGTTGACAACAAACGTCATTTGCAGGGTAGGTTCATCAATCCGTAAAACCGGCAGCGCTTCTTGGTTATCTGGAGGGCAAATAGTTTCTCCTACGTTAATATCCTCCATTCCGGAAACAGCCACGATATCGCCCGCTTTGGCTTCCTGGATCTCAACCCGCTTCAAACCGATGAAACCAAACAATTTGGTGACCCGGAAAGATTTGGTGGAGCCATCCTTTTTCATGACAACGACCGACTGGCCGACATGAATCTTACCACGGAACACACGTCCAATACCAATTCTGCCGACATAGTCATTATAATCAAGCAATGTCACCTGAAATTGCAATGGTTCTTCGCTGTTATCCACCGGTGCCGGAATATGGTTCATGATCATTTCAAAAATCGGTTCCATCGTTTCCGACTGGTTATCAGGTTCAGTACCAGATGTCCCATTCAAAGCTGATGCATACACGACAGGGAAGTCCAGTTGATCATCGTCAGCTCCCAAATCGATGAAAAGATCTAACACTTCGTCAATAACATTGGCCGGTCTTGCATTTGGACGATCGATTTTATTTAAGACAACGATTGGTGTCAATTTTTGATCCAGTGCTTTTTTTAACACAAAACGAGTTTGCGGCATGGTCCCTTCGTATGCATCCACGACAAGGATGACACCGTCCACCATTTTCATAATCCGCTCTACCTCGCCGCCAAAATCGGCGTGACCAGGTGTATCAAGGATATTAATTGTTGCATCGTTATAGTGAATGGCTGTGTTTTTAGCCAAAATAGTTATGCCACGTTCGCGCTCAATATCACCAGAGTCCATGGCACGTTCATCTACATACTCGTTATCACGGAATGTACCTGAGTATTTCAACAACTGATCGACAAGCGTTGTTTTCCCATGGTCTACGTGGGCGATAATAGCGATATTTCGAAGATCATTTCTTTGTTGCATAAAGGTTCGCTCCTCTTTTTCGAGAGTAAAAATGTTTAAGTTGCAGCTGCTATCTTACTGTTCTGCAGATAGCCACGCCCCTTAAACTCCGTACTTTTCCTAACAGTCCTTCAAACTTTGTAATTATATCACAATCATTATCTCAAGTAAAGTTTTAGTCTAGTCTTGCTTACTTTATCCATTACCCTCAAATAATATGATGAAACGCGCGCCGCCAGTTTCAGCATTTTCCACCGTGATTTTACCTCCTGATTGTTCGACAATCGCCCTGACTATGGCAAGGCCAAGTCCGGTATCCCCCTGTTTACCTTTGACAAACCGATGAAAAATATTATCCATCAAATCAGGCGGTATCCCATCGCCATCGTCTTCAACAATCAATAACTTTTGTCTGCCGCGGGTCACAAAAGAAATTTCCACAACAGAAGCCGCATGGCGTATGCCATTGACCACCAAATTCAGCAATGCACGGAGCATTTTTTCACCGTCGGCATAAATCGTCATTCCTTCCGCAATGTCAACTTTCAGCTTTACGTTGTTTTCAGAAGCGAAAGGCAGCATTCTATCGGCCACTTGCTGCACTAATTCGCTTGCATCTATTTGTTCAGGGTCATATGCAGCTTGTTCACTGTCAAGCTTCGCAAGGAGGATCATTTCATTGATGATTTTTTTTAGGCGCTTCACTTCTGTAACCATCACTTCCAGCCCGGTTTCCTTTTCGGCTTCCTCGAATACATTCTCTTTTATTCCTTCTGCGTAACCTTGAATGGTCATCAGCGGTGTCTTCAATTCGTGACTGGCATTTTGAAAAAAGGATTGTTGGGAACTGATATATCTGCTCAATTCATTCGCCATATCATACACGCTTTTTGCTACTTCTCTAATCTCACCAGTGGCCTGAATCGGTTCTATTTCATCGAACTTTCTTTTTTCAATTTTTTTCAACTGGTATTTCAGTCGTGTCAGCGGTGTAACAAGTTTATTCGTCAAAAAATAGCTTAGCAGTACAGCGACCGCCGCTCCAATGATGAATACGATCAGCAATCGTTCAATGAATTTATGTTGAACAGCTTGCAAATCCTTCATCGGTGTCAATAAAATCAATTCCAGATTGGCGCCTCTTGGAAGCACCAGGATACGGGAGATGACATATTTATCCGAATGATATTCCCATAAATTACTTTCAGCATTGGAAAAATAATTATTTTTATAAAAGCCTTTGACAACTTCTTCTGGCATGGTGGAATACAGTACACTATTATTTTGACGATTGTATAAAAACAATTGTAGATCCTGTTCCTGCAAGAAGGCGCTAATTTTATCCACATCACCTAAACTCTGGTACTGCTCATTCATTACGCTGACGAGGATTTCCCCTTTTTGCTCCAATTGCTGCTGTTCATTTTGTACAAGCAAATTAAGCAGCAAAGAATAAATGACATATCCTGTGACAGCCATTATAATCAGCAGCAATGTTGTAAAAGCGGCGTTGAGCTGATAATGAAGTTTCATTTGCTATCCTCTTCATTTCTCAGCCTGTACCCATATCCCCAAACCGTTTCCAATTGTAATTCAGGAAATTTTTTACGAATACGTTTGACCAAATCATCAACTGCGCGATCACTTCCAAAATAGTCTTCACCCCACACTTTGACAAGCAGCTCTTCCCGTGAAAAAGCACGGTTGGCATTTTCAGCAAACAGCAGCAGCATGGTGAATTCCTTTGTGGTGACATCTTGTTCCTTGCCGTTCCAAAGTATCCTGCGGTCATTTTTATGAATGTGCAGCTCATCCACCTGCACAACATCTTGTTTATCTTTTGTACTAATGTTGTTCTGCGCCCGTTTGAATAACCTTTTGACTCTGGCAACTAATTCTCTCGGACTAAAGGGTTTTGTCAGATAATCATCCCCTCCCAGCTCCAGACCAAGAATTTTATCTATTTCTTCATCCTTTGCGGAAATGATGATTATCGGCACATCGCTGTAATCCCGAATCTCTTTGCAAAAATCATAGCCGTTCATCCCCGGAAGCATGATGTCCAGCACCCACATATCGGGAGGGGTGTCTTTCCATAATTTCATTCCTTCTTCAGCCGATGAAAGCAACGTGACTTCATATCCTTCTTTTTTCAAAAATGCGGAGACGATGTTGCGAATATTCGGATCATCTTCCACCACTGCAATATGTTCATTCATGGCACAACGACCTCCTCGAATGCCTCTTTTTTCTTATTTTTATCACAATCGTATACTAATGTACATGATTTACATACTTATTCCACATTCTTTCCAATTGATTACCAATCATTTTGGGTATGATATAAATATAGAATTTCAATGAAAGGATGAGCAGGATGTATGAAGACAAAGATAATATAAACGGCAATCAGCATTACCAGGGAGAAAACGATGCATCCGCTTCATATAATGATGAGGAGCACGATGCAAACATGAATCATTCCGCATCGAATCATGAAACACTCCATGAAGAATCAGAACAGGGGCTGAATAAGCCGAAGCATGAAAACAAATCGGCGAAGCAACCAAGAAAAAAAAGACATTGGGGTTCATTCTGGAGCGGGCTTGCCGGCGGATTTATCGCAGCATTTTTAGTTGTCCTGCTTGCAGTGTACAATGTCATTCCGATTGTAAACCAGGATCACAGCGACGGAAACGCTTCTTCTCCAACGAGTTCCAGCAATTCTGAACAAGCCGTCACCACAATGGCTTCTGACAACGCTGATAAAGCGGTTGATTTATCTGATGCTTCGAAAGCAGTTGTCGGCGTGCTGAACATGCAACAGGGAAATGTTTGGGAACAAAGCCAGGAAGCAGGTTCCGGGTCGGGCATCATTTACAAGAAAAACAACGGTAAAGCATATGTAGTGACCAACGCACACGTTGTAGATGGCGCCGAACAGGTTAAAGTCGCATTTCATGATGAGAACGATACAACAGATGCCAAAGTACTTGGCACAGATAAACTTTCCGACCTGGCAATCTTGGAAATTGACGGTAAAAAAGTAGATACAGTCGCTAACTTGGGAGATTCCAGCGATGCCAAGGTTGGAGAAACTGTATTTGCTATTGGAAATCCACTTGGCATGAATTTCGCAAATTCATTGACTAAGGGTATCATCAGCGGTATGCATCGTTCCGTAGAGGTAGATACAAATGATGATAACCAGCCAGACTGGGTGACAGAAGTCATTCAGACAGATGCTGCGATCAATCCAGGTAACAGCGGCGGGGCACTTGTCAACCAGAAGGGACAGGTTATCGGCATTAATTCCATGAAAATCGCCCAGGACAAAGTAGAAGGCATCGGGTTTGCTATTCCGATGGATGATGCGCTGCCAATCATGAAACAACTGGAGTCCAAGGGTGAAGTGGAACGCCCATTCATCGGAATCAGTACTGCATCTTTAAACCAAGTTCCGCCGCAGTACCAGGATCGTATACAATTACCTAAAAATATAGAAGGCGGCATGGTGATCGCCAATGTTGAGCAAGGTTCTCCCGCAGGTGAAGCAGATCTGAAACAATTCGATGTCATCACTGCAATTGATGGAAAAAAAGTTACTTCTGTGCTGGAATTACGCCAAACGCTCTATAAAGCTTCTGTCGGGGACACAGTGAAACTGGATGTATACCGAAATGGCAAAAAGCATACCGTTTCATTAAAATTGGCAAAGCAAGACCAGCAAAACATGTAATTTTAAAAACGAAGTGAATTTCCACAGCTCCCTGCATCTATGTTTCGCAAAACGATAAAATTTCTAAGCTGCAACCCCCAGGGAATCAGGGTAAAATTCTGATCCCTGGGGTTTTTTATGGAAAAAGGACAGCACTTCCATCCGTGATAAACATTCCGTTGTGCGCATAAGTATAACTATGGGATTAGCAATAGCACCTGTAACCGGCAAAGATACCACGTATATGCATCGTATCTGTCCACCTCAACCAAAGCTTTGCAAAAATGTCAAAAAATTATTTCAGAAAAAACAAGGAAATTTGCTAATTCATGTCGAATCTTATAATATGGGTAACTATAACATAAGGGGAGAGAGTACATATGATAACTTGTCCTAATTGCGGACAGCAGACAGAAACAGGAAAATTCTGTACGCATTGTGGAGCAGACTTGGGCGCAGCCAAGGACACTGCAGCCGCTGCCGATCCGACCATTCAAGGTGCGGCTCCGACTGAACAGCCTGTTCAACAACCAGCATCAAATCAAAATACGCAACAACAAAACGACACTGTCGAAAAGCTGAAAGATATCGGCGGTAACTTCAGCCACTTTTTTGTCACATTGCTGAAAAAACCTGGCAGCGCTAAAAAGGCGACGAAGAAAGATTTTATTTCAGGAATCATCACATTAGCCATTTATTCCCTCGTTATCGCCTTAAGTGTTTATCTTACCAGTAAGGGTATGGCGTCATACTTTATCGAAAGCCCGTTTGTCGATCTTTTCCTCAAACCGCTTCTTTACTTTCTTGTTCTTGTGGTCATCATGGTTGCCTTGACTTTTGGCGGGATGAAGCTCACCGGACAAACAACGGATTTCCAGGAAGTGATTGGCAAATTTGGAGCTTACACTGTACCATTTTTGGTCTTACTTGTCATCGGTGTACTTTTCAGCTTCGTTTCGGGGATTGTTGGTGGTGCACTATTGATGCTAAGCATTTTGGGAATTGTTTACTTCATTCCTACCTTCGCTTTATTTGAAAAGCCGGAAAATGGCATGGACCGCATTTATGTGCTGATAGGCGTCTATATTGTTGCAACCCTTGTCAGTGGTTTTCTCATGCAAAGCATTGCGGCATCGATGCTAAGCAATATGATGGGCGATTTAATGGGAGGATTCTGATACGTTAAAAAAGGGCCTTCACTTTGGTGAAGGTCTCTTTTTTAACCAAAAAATAAATCTAATATGTTTCCAGCCGTCGAACTTCTCTTATTATAAAACTCCGAGTAACCACAGTTTTTACAATACACAACGACAAATTGGTTGTGCTGGACATCGAACATTTTGGAAAGCCCCGTCCCTGTCATGGCAACTTCTTTTGTGTCTGCATCCTTGCTCCCACATTTGATGCAACCTTTCGTTTCCTCCATGATCCCATCTCCTCTTTGTTACAATTAAAAAAAGTATAAATGGAAAATTATCCCTTTGTCAATTTGCAATGCGCAGGCACATGTATATGCTATTACCTGCGTTCCCTAATCAATCGTATTCCTCATCCAACGTTGCCTCATACCGTTTATGATTTGGTGTCACTCCAGTAAAATTCCCATATTGATCTGCAGCTAAAAACGCTTCTACATCCATCACACTACCGACTTGTTCATCGCTGTTTGGATAAGTCTCTTCATAATTTTCCCGATCCCCATAAAAATCAGATGGCGTGTCACTTGAACCATATCGGCTGACATCCTGCCAAGCATCTTCGGCATCATATCCTACCTGCGTTTCTTCCGTTTTTTCGTCTGGATTGATATTTGGACTGAATACTTGCTCCTCTACAGGGCGGGCATGTTTGAACGCATCCACTTCTGCGTGTTCCCGGCAGCGGTCTGTGGTCGGTACAGCCTCCAACCTTTCAAATGCGATATCTCTGCCGCATTTACTGCAAACACCATATGTTTTTTGGTCAATAGCAGTCAGTGCTTCATTGATTTCTTTCAATTCTTTCTCTGCATGCTCATTCAAAGCAACGTCCTTGCCTCGTTCAAATAGTTCAGTACCATGATCTGCAGGATGATTATCATAATTGGAAAGCTCTCCAATCGATTCCTGAGCAAATTCGTATTTCAGCCCAAAATGATCTTGGACATGACTGATTAATTCATTTTGCCGCTGAATCAGATTTTTTTTCAATTGTGCTAGCTGTTGCGCCTTCAGCATCTATATCAGCTCCTTCCATTAACAAGAGAATAAAAAAATAGGTGCTAATCATACTATGCTTCAAACGGTAAACCTGATTCTTGACAATTTATGGGGAGATTGGTCCGCTATAAAAAAAAGCGCAAGCATTGGTTTTTGCTTGCACTTAAAGGAATTTCTATTTACTTTTTTTGAGCACCCCGGCGACTATGGCGGTGACAACCGCACCGACTGCAATTGCCAGCAAATACAACAGTATGCGGCTGACACCACCTTCTAATAAACCAATTACAAAAATGCCGCCATGTGGTGCTCGCAAGCCAATATCGAACAGCATCGAAAGGCCACCAGTCACCGCAGCTCCCGCAACTGTTGCAGGAATGATTCTCAATGGGTCAGCTGCTGCAAATGGTATGACACCTTCGGTAATAAAACAGGCCCCGAGAACGTATGCTGTTTTTCCCGCTTCTCTTTCCTGTTTGGTAAAACGTTTTTTAAAAAGTGTGGTTGCCAATGCAAGTCCGAGCGGCGGTACCATGCCAGCAGCCATGACAGCGGCGATGAATGTGTAATTACCCGCATCCAGCATGGCAATCCCGAATGTATAGGCTGCTTTGTTAATCGGCCCCCCCATATCAACTGCCATCATTGCGCCTATGACAATACCTACAAGCAGCTGGTTCGTATCACCCATCCCCTGCAAAAAGCTCGTCAAGCCGGTATATATTTTCGTCAAAGGCGGATTGATCATCATCATGATGATCCCAGTCAATGCTATGGAAAACAGCGGATAGAACAATACTGGCTTCAGGCCTTCTAAAGCATCTGGTAATTTTTCAAATGATTTCTTCACAAACAATGTCAGATAACCAGCAAGGAATCCCGCAATCAGACCGCCAAGGAAACCTGAACCACCATCAGCACCTTCTACACCGGTAACGGTAATGGCAATTAAACCACCGACCATACCAGGGGCAAAGCCCGGACGGTCCGCAATACTAGAGGCGATAAATCCGGCAAGCACAGGTACCATCAGGAAAAATGCTTTTCCACCGCCAATTTCATTCAGCATCGCGGCAAATGCGTTATATTGTGAACTATTCGGATCAGCTGATTTGATTCCCCAAAAAAAAGAAATCGCAATCAAAATACCGCCGCCGACAACGAATGGAAGCATATTGGAAACGCCGTTCATCAGATGCTTATAAAATCCGGAACGTTCGGATTGAGCAGTGTTTTCATTTTTTTCTCCATTTTGCTGGTAAATTGGTGCATCCTTGCTCACAGCTTTGTCCAACAGTTCGGACGCATCGCGGATCGCTTTGCCAACAGGAACCTCAATAAGTGGTTTTCCCTGAAAACGCGCCATTTCAACTTTGGTGTCCGCAGCAACAATTATCGCATCTGCCTCATCAATTTCTTTGTCACTTAATCGGTTTTTCACACCACTGGAGCCATTTGTTTCCACTTTGATGGTGATTCCTTTTTCGTTCGCCACTTCATGCAATTTCTCCGCTGCCATATATGTGTGCGCAATCCCAGTTGGACATGCTGTTACGGCAAGAATCTGATATGACGGAACATCAGTCGGGGCAACAGCGGGTTTGCCCTCACTATTCTGCTGCGGCTTTTCAGCAGCTTCCACTGCCGCTTCTTTTTCATTTACAGCATGCAGAATTTCCTCTACAGTGCCAGCTGCATATAATTTCTCACGAAAAGTGTTATCCATCAAAAAGGTCGAAAGCCGGGATAGTGCTTCCAAGTGTTCATTATTCGCACCTTCTGAAGCCGCTATCATAAAAAACAAGCAAGCTGGCCGGCCATCCAGCGAATAGAAATCTATTCCTTCTTGAGCACGTCCAAAGGCTATCGCCGGTGTTTTAACAGCCTCTGATTTCGCATGTGGGATGGCAATCCCTTCTCCGATACCTGTGGTGCTCTCTTTTTCACGTGCCCAGATACCTTGGGCATAGGCTTTTTTATCACGAAGTTTGTCTGCCTGATCCAATTTATCAATCAGTTCTTCCAATACTGCTTCCTTAGAATCAGCTTGTACATCTAAAATAATTGTATCTTGTTTAAGAAGTTCGGTGATTTTCATTACGCTTCACATCCTTCATTTTGTTTCATCACGATCACTTCTTCCGCTAATATATCTGCATGCTTTTTTTCACAAAGATCGATTGCGAAAGCAGTTGCACTGCCACTGGCAACGCCATATTGTAAGGCGCTCCGTATGTCGCTGCTTTTTACATAGGCCGCCAGGAAGCCGGCCAACAGAGAGTCTCCTGCTCCTACAGTATTCACAGCTTTTCCTTTCGGGGCCTGTGCGAAAAACACACCTTCCCTACAAATGAGTATCGCTCCATCTCCCCCCATGGAAACAACAACATGAGAAACACCTGTATCGAGGAGCTTTTTCGCATAACCAATCGCTTGCTGTTTGTCAGTAATTGACACATCAAATAACTCACCAAGCTCTTCCAGATTCGGTTTAATAAGAAAAGGCTTTTCGTTAATAAGGCGTTTTAACATCGGTCCGGAAGTATCTAGTACCAGTGGTACACTGTTTTTACGGCAAATGGCAGCAATTTTTTCATAGAAATAGCTGTCTGCTGTTTCAGGCAAACGACCAGCTAAGACGAACCAGTCACCTTTTTGCAGGCAGTCCACTTTTTCTTTTAACGCCTCCAGGTTTTTCTCCGAAAGCTCCGGACCAGGACCGTTCAACTCCGTTTCTGTGTCTGCTTTCACTTTTACGTTGATACGAGTAGTATCCGGGATTTTTATAAAGTCCGTTTGAATGCCTTCTTTCTGTAAATATCCTTGAATAAAATCCCCGGTGAAGCCTCCGATAAATCCATAAGCCGTGTTCGCAATGCCTAACCGCTTTAACACACGTGAAACATTGATTCCCTTGCCTCCCGGGTAATAATAAACTTCATTGCTGCGATTGATCGTTCCAGCAGTGAAATCGGTCAAATAAGTCGTGTAGTCAACAGATGGTGTCATGGTACAAGTAAAAATCATACTAGCAACTCCTTACTTCAGTGTGTTGTTCCAGAACCGCAAGATCTTCCTCCTTCATTTGGCTGGTAATTAGCACAGCCTCTGAAAGAGCAGCTATTTTCGAAAATGTCGCGCGTTTATATTTTTCGTGATCTGCGACAACGTATCTCCCTTTCGCCAATTGCAGTGCTTTCTTTTTTACAGCTGCTTCCTCGGGATCCGGAGTCGTATAGCCCGAGGTAGGGTCAAAACCATTTGTTCCCAGGAAGCATTTATCAAATCGGTAATTCTCCAGCGATTCAATCGTCTGCGTACCTATCAAGGCGCTTGTACGCGTTTTCATCATCCCTCCGGTCAAATATGTCTTGATTCCATGCTGATCGAGCAAATCAATATGGGTCAGCCCATTTGTTACAACGTATACATTTTTGTTTTCCAAAAATGGAATCATTTGCAATACCGTAGTACCTGCATCCAAAAAAATACATTCTCCTTCATGAATAAGTGAGGCAGCATATGCAGCAATGCGCTGTTTTTCATGAAGGTTTTTGGTTGTTTTCTCAATGATGCTTGATTCGTCATACATCGATTCAATTTTTCTCGCACCGCCATGAATCCTTTTCAGCTTCCCCTGGACCTCCAGGTCATTCAGATCGCGGCGTATTGTCGATTCAGATGCTCCAGTTTTGGAGATAATATGTTGTATACTGATTGTTTCTTTTTCTTTCAACGTATGTAAAATCAAGTTATACCGTTCTTCTGTAAGCATAGTGAACACACACCCCTGCTTTTTTATTATTTTTATTGTAAAACAATTTTTTATCAAAATCAACCAATTTCATTCATTATCATTCAAAAACATCCAATATGTTGTTTGCAGGAAAATAAACTGCAATGCATTCTGTTTGATCCATCTTGCAAGAGAGAGTTCAGACTCCTGTGAAGGTTTGCTCATCTCTCTCATCGGAAAATCAAAAAGCCGGAACAATACATGTTCCGGTTCAACTGCACCCTATTTGCATATATTCATTTTTCTCTGAGCATGTCAATATGTAAAATACCATCGTCTAAATAAGGTTCGGAAACCTGCTTGAACCCCAATGAACCGTAAAAACGATGCAAATACTCCTGAGCCTGGATCTTGATTTTTCTCTCTGCAAAATTCTCTTCCAAATAATTGATCGCAACATCCATAATTTCACGGCCATACCATGTCCACGAAACTTTTCAACGACCAGTACTCGCCCGATCGACGCTTCTGCAAAACGAATGCCACTCGGAAAAACCCTGACATTCGCGGCTATCTCTTCATTCACTTTTAAAAATATATGTATTGCTTTTTGGTCATCATCATCCAATTCGGGATAAATACATTGCTGTTCTAATATAAAAATGTCTTGTCTTGCTTTCAACAAGTCATATAGCTCTTCATTAGTGAGTTCATTGAAGTGCTTAAAATACCATTTCATCTCTAAATCCCCCAACATTTTTTTGAAATTGTACCATATTTTTTATATTCAAGGTATCATTCACGCTTTTCGCATCAAAATAATCAGTGGTATGCAGACAGAAAAGGCAAAATTTCTTAAAGAAAAACCAATATATACTTGCATTCATTCATGAAAACGTGGTAAAGTATAATAAGCAAAAGGAAATTGATTAAGCAATACTTTACGATCTCTTTTATTCAAAGTGGTGTAAAAGTATTCGGGATTCAATTACTTTGCAGATTTGAATAAGGAGGTCATTTAAATGACTGGTAAAGTAAAATGGTTCAACGCTGAAAAAGGCTTTGGTTTCATCGAGCGCGAAGATGGCGACGATGTATTCGTACATTTCTCCGCTATCCAATCTGAAGGTTTCAAAACTCTTGAAGAAGGTCAAGATGTTGAATTTGAAATCGTTGAAGGTAACCGTGGACCACAAGCAGCTAACGTTGTTAAAGCATAATTGATATGATTTTTAAAAAAGGCCTATCTCTTACGGGATAGTCCTTTTTTTGTATACAAGAGAGAATGATTCAACAAGGCTCCTTATTCTCCGGGAGCTAGCTAGGCCTGATGCTGCGATAACGGCTTTCCAGAACGAGCAATCCTAGCTTCAACCATGGTATACTTGCTTTATATGGGGCTGTTTATCCCGCAGTTCATTCGTACGTATACAACATTCAATTTAAAAATGGGGGAAATAATTTGGCGGCATTTGATGAAGCGGTTAAAACCCAATGGAATCAAAGCGCAAACTTTTGGAATGAGCGGAGCTGCAATATGTGGGATCACGGCAGCCGCAAAAAAATCATCCCTTTTATCAAACAGTACGCTGACAAATCAGAACCATTGCTGGATATCGGCTGCGGTGATGGTTATGGGACGCTTAAATTGGCGGAAGCTGGTTTTCAAGTTGCAGGTGTCGACCTTTCCAATGAAATGATTTTGTTGGCCAAGCAGCGTATTTCCCATCACAATGTACGTTTTGAAGAAGCTGACGCACGCAGCCTTCCTTTTGGCGAGGGGGCATTCGCAACGTTCAGGCAATCAATATGTTGGAATGGACGGAGAATCCATTGGAAGTTTTGCAGGAATGGATACGGATATTAAAAGCAGGTGGTTTGCTTTTTGTCGGGCTGCTCGGTCCCACAGCTGGTCCACGTTCGAACAGTTACCCACGCTTACAAGGCAAAGACGCTTTATGTCATACGATGATACCGTGGGAATTTGCTAAAATGGCAGAGGAACTCGGGATGGTGACTATCGATGAGTTCGGGGTGTATAAGAAAGAAGTGACACAACAGCACTACACTTCTTTGCCCGTGCCTTTAAAACAGGCCCTCTCGTTTATGTGGGTATTCTGTCTAAGAAAGTCAGGTGAAACAAATGTATGAAAATGAGATCGAAAAACTAGTGATCCAAAACTATCAAAATGATGAAAAAACAATGATCCTGCTGTTTGCACAATGGTGTATCAATCATGATTTAAATCCAGTAACACTTTATTCACAAGCATATCCCGGCCAAGGGAAGAACGATGCCTTATCTGAAGCAATCGAACAAACAGTTGAAAAAATAGAAGCTGATCCGATACCCGACCAGCTTCTATTGGACGTACTCCAACTGTTCGGCAACGATGACCTTGCTTTTGTCATCACCGAAGCTATAGCAGCATATGAACAGCAGCAACGATAAAGCTGTATGAGACGACAGCGGCCATCCGTATTACTTTGGCAATATTTTTTCCTTTTGCCATATTGTTTTGCCAATCCAGTTTACTGAAAATACTTGATCAAGGCCTGGGTTCCACTATCCGCTTCACCTTTTTCGGCCAATTCCTTATAAAGCTTCAAAGAAAGCGAAAGACCCGGCAGATCAAGTCCCATTTCTTCAGCAGACTCCAAAGCAATCACCATATCTTTGATGAAATGCTTGATGTAGAAACCAGGGGCGTAGTCGCCTTTGATCATCCTCGGAGCCAAGTTGGACAATGACCAGCTTCCGGCTGCTCCTGCTGTGATACTGTCCAGGACACTGTCTGGATTCAGTCCGGCCTTTTTGGCATATATGATCGCTTCACAAACCCCGACCATATTGGAAGCAATTGTAATCTGATTGCTGAGTTTCGTATGCTGCCCCGCACCTGCAGGACCTTGCAAAACGATGTTACTTCCCATTGCCTGAAAAACTGGCAGGACAGCTTGGAAGTCTACCTCTTCCCCACCAACCATAATTGTCAGCTGTCCATTTTTAGCACCAACATCTCCGCCGGATACAGGGGCATCCATTGCATGTATCCCTTTTCCCTGTGCTTCGGTGAATATCTTTTCCGCAAGAGCAGGCTTGGAGGTAGTCATATCAATGATATAAGTGCCTATTCCCGCATTTTCTATGATGCCTGCCTCCCCAAAATAGACTTCTTCGACATCTTTTGGATAGCCGACAATCGTAATGATGACATCGGACGATTGAGCTAAGGAAGCGACAGAGTCATACCAGACTGCCCCCGCCTCAATGAGCGGATCAGCTTTTGCTTTCGTTCTCGTAAAGAGATGCAGAGGGTAGCCCGCCTTTATCAAATTTAAAACCATTCCTTTTCCCATAACTCCCGCTCCAACGAATCCTATAATCGGTTTTTCAGTCAATGAATCCCACTCCCTTAACATTAAAATATTCTGTATACTGTCCTCATTATATCACGCTTTCCCTGCTGTAAGAAAATTTGATAATTGTGAGTATGGTGATAGGGGATTGCTGGAAATTAGGAGGAACTGTTTCATCGGGGTTATCTGATTGATTTGAAACATTATCTTGTGATCGAGTTGTTATCTTGTATATCCCAAGGTTTATCTTGTCAGTTTCGTTGACTATCTTGTTAAAGAGACTCCATGTTCATCCGCATTCTTTCATCGATATAAGTCTGAAACTTTTCTCCGTTTTCATCGTATGTAAAGATAGATTCCAGAGAAAGAGGTTTTTGCATGGCTTCGATAAATACGTCATATCAAAACATTTCCAAAGACGCCATTCGTGTATGGCGACTGACCAATATCATTGAAAGTGTTATTTCGATAGTTATTTTGTCGGCACTTATTGGAGCAAGTTATTATTTCAATTGGTATACATGGATTGGCGTTACATTCTGTGTCCTGCTTGCTCTAGTCGTCCTGAATTCTGTTTGGGAAATTGGATTTCAACCCATTTATCTGCAAAAAAGCTGGCGATTTTCCATTAGTGAAGAATTTGTGCGGATACACAAAGGAATCTGGGTAAAAAAAGAAACAGTTATACCGATGACCAAGGTCCAATTTGTAGAGCTGAAACAAGGCCCCCTTTTTCGCAGGCATGATTTAAATACGATATCCATACAGACCATCCGCTCTGCGCATGCCATTCCGGCCATCAAATCATGGGATGCCGGCCAATTAAGAGATGAAATCGCCGCATATGCAAAGGTTGAAGAGGAGGACTGAGCGATATGGAAGCTAAACGAATGCATCCGATGAAGATGGTTTTTTCTTACATCTTGACGCTGCGTAATTCGCTGTTCCCCCTTTTTTTTCTTTTTATCATCCATATGAATGATACATCTATTTTTTACAGAGGTGCCAGATGGCTGATGATTGCCTATCTGATTTGGCGAATATTCTCTGTCTATATTGCGTGGAGAAAAACAACTTACAGCTTGTCAGAGGATACCGTACACATACAACGGGGGCTGTTCAAAAAGGAAACGAGCAAGGTACCAATTACCAATATACAGAACATACAAAGAAAGATCCCATTTTATTACAAGCCTTTTGGTGTGGTTTTTCTCGCATTGGAAACGAATGCCAGCGGGGATCATGCTACCGTAAAACTTGAGGCGGTTGGCAAATCCGAGGCGGCGCAAATTGAAAGACGTATCAGTGAACCTGCCGCACCACAAGATCTGGCAGAAAGAACAGATACTCCTGCTAATAAGGAAAATATGTCCCGGACAGTTCACTACTGGCCGACAAAAAAGGATCTGCGAAAAGCATCGTTTTTATCTTTTAGTTTTCTCGCGCTCATCCCGGTTTTGCTGACAATTTTCAAACAGGCTGATGAGGTTTTCCATGTTGACGAAAAAGCAGAAGGCATATGGGAAAGTATATCCGCTTCCTATTGGTGGATGGCCCTTCTCATTGTTGTGCTGATCATTGCTGCAGTCGCTTTTGGAATGATCAAGACACATTTAACATATGGCAATTATGAAATTGCATCAGACGAAGCGTACATTTATATTCGCAAAGGGGTTTTGAATGAGCGTTCTTTTTCTATCCGCAAAAGCAGGGTCCAGGCTGTCCGTATCCTGCAGCCTCCTTGGAAAAGAATCTTTCAATTGTTGGAGGTTAAGTTAGTTATCGCTGGAAGCGATGAAGATGCAGATGACGACAAAGAAATCAATTCCCTTTATCCATATTTGCCAAGTGACAAAGCAATGGCAATCATCCAAGAACTGCTGCCGCAATTTACCATGCCTGAATCATCACACCGTCTGCCCCCAAAAGCGCTGAAGGTTCGTATGCTTCGTTTGCCTTGGTTCTGGCTCGTAGTTACTGCAGCTATCTTCTTGTTTTTCAAATCGTTTTGGTATATCTCGCCAATTTTGTTTATACTGCAGTATGCCTATCGGTATTTTAATTATCGAAATACCCGCTATAGTTTTGATGCATCTATGATACTTGTGGAACAGAAGGGGTTATGGCGTGAACAATTCATGACATCACGCAAAAACCTGGTTGAAATGGAAATTACTCAGTCATTATATCAAAAAATATTTGGACTCGTGACCGTCCATACTGTGAATCGAGCCGCGCCGATTCACGAAGAAACATTACATGATGTGACGCAAACTGTCGCCAAGGCGTTAATGGATTGGTACGAAAAACGCGGTGAAGATATTCGCTTGAAAGCATGAAAAAAACCTGTATACTGCTCGATAAAAAAGCAGTATGCAGGTTTTTTATTAAGAATCAGATTTGCTTCCGTTTATCATGCCATTTACTTTCTGCAGTTCAGTCTCTGGAACGACATAATAATAAATACCGTTGATTTTTTGTCCCGTACCTTGCAGCATATAGCTTTCTGAATGCTTGCGGGTATTCTTATAACCAAGCAGAAGTGTTTTCATATCTGCAAAGTCCATGTTGGTAGTCATGTTACTGCCAAGCACGTCAATCAAGCTATTGATTTTCCCCACTGAAGCAATGCTGGCCCCTTTATCAACAATGGCTTGGATAACCATACGCTGGCGCTTCGTCCGGCCAAAGTCTCCTTCAGGATCCAGGTGGCGCATTCTGACATAGCCTAGTGCCTGTTCGCCATCCAAATGAAGCTTACCTTTGGTCCAGTGGAAACCTTTTTTATAATAGCCTTCGTCATACCAATCAATCTGATTATCGACAGTGATACCGCCAATTGTATCTACCAGTTTCGATAGCCCTTGCATATTTACTTCAACGTAGTAATCCAAATCCATGTCAAACATATTTTCTACAGTGGCAACAGACATATCCGTTCCGCCAAAAGCATAAGCATGGTTGATTTTATCCATTGTCCCTTTTCCGGCGATTTCAGTCCGTGTATCACGCGGAATGCTGATTAATTTCATTTCATCCTTCTTCGGATTGAGCGACAACACCATTAGTGCGTCGGAACGTCCGCTGTCACCAGGGCGCTTATCAACTCCCAGCAAAAGTATATTGAGCGGCTTGCCGGCCTTCAGTTTTTGCTTCGCCACAGACGTATCGATGGCAGACACATCTTTATGCATTTTTCCATTGACAGTACCTTTTGCATTGCTATATATCGAAAACGCATATAGCGATCCCCCGACAACCGCCAGCAGAACAATCAACATCACAAATCTTTTCCACATACGTTTCGGTTTGCGCTGTCTGCGCCTTGCTCTCTTTTGTTCCATGATTCTACCCCAATTCTAATAGATTAGTAGTGAATTGCAGTACTTCCTGCCTATTATATCACTTTTCCAAAATAAGAAAACCCTCGAGATGAATTTTTTTATGTCGAATAAGGGGACATTCCCCTGCCTCACTAAAGCATAAAAGCAATAGTGTGGTGGGAAACTGTCCCCGCTGCCGGTGTATTCAGGAGAAACTGTTTATGTTATTGTTTCTGCTGAATTTATAGGTTGCGATTAGGAAAAAGACCAGCGCGAATGCGATGAGAATCAGAAAGTTCAAATACAAATCACCTATTTTGCTGCCTTCTTGCAGTTGTGTCAATGTTTCTAAGGCCCATCGTTGTGGCAGAAATTCAGATATCTTCTGTGCTGTTTTTGGCATTATTTCGACCGGCCAAAAACATCCAGAGAGCATAACGGTCGGCATTATAATCAAATTGGACAGGGCAGACACTGCGTTGCGGCTGCCGGAGAAAGCAACAATGGTCAATGACAATCCTACAGAAATCAATGCGAACAAGATCATCACGACAGCTGCCTTCCAAAAAACTACACCTAAACTGATATCAAATCCCTTGGTCAAAATCAATAGCGTCAGCATTGCCTGAACAATCATGACCATGAGATTCACCAGCGTGTTGGCTATCATGAATTGTTTTGCTGTAATCGGCGTTGACAGCAATCGAAAGTAGGTACGTTCTTCTTTTTCCTTCAATATGATTTCCGCAAGATTGCTTGCAGAGAGCAACATGATCATGATCAAGAAGCCTACTGCCGTATATGTCATTCCTTTATCGACAGAAGTATCTTCCACTGCTGTTGTCTGCAACTGAAATTCCGCTTGCTGATAATCCTTGTATAACGCAGTGAATTTGTGAGTATCTCCATCCGCCGCCTCACTAAGAACAGTCAATTGGTCCATATATTGATAGAGCATCGACTTGACAAACCCTGTCACACTTTCCCCTTTAATGGAGGTGATGGTCACATGAGCAGGTTTCTGTGCCAAGATACTATCTGCGTACCCATGATCAAAAGTGATGGCCCCATCAATATGCCCTGAGGTGAGCGCATCCTGCATTTCTTTATCCTTTAATACCTTCATATCTACATGATCCATTTGTTTTAAATAATCAATCGTTTCAGCTGTGATTGGCTGTCTGTCATGATCGATAATTCCAATGGAAAGAGATTGCGAATTTTGGTCTCCGTATGCTACAAACGCGACGATGATACCAATCATAGGCATAAAAAGGTACAATAGGATATTTTTCTTGCTTTTGAACGTTACCGTCAGGGTCTTTTTCATTAGCCATAGTACATTCTTCATCTACATTCCCTCCTTTTTGCGGAATATAACAGATGCAATCAGCATGAACAGCAAAGCCGCACCGATATTGAACCCTATAGCAGGAAATAATGCTGACAAATCATTCGCATAAACCATTTTGATCACCGCGTCGTTTTCCCATGTCAATGGCGATAAGTTCGTCAGGATTTTCATAAAACCTTCTGGATTATCAATCTTGAAATATGCCCCGCCAAAAAAGGAAGCCACTTGCACAACAGTCATAATAATCACCCTGGCCGCAGCCGGCGTTTTTGTCATATAGCTTATTCCCAGTCCAAAACTGATTGCAAAAATGATTTCGGACAATAACAACAGGGAGACAAGCCCCGGATGGCTCCCCCAATTCGCATGTAATGCAACGATACTAACAATGACTACAGCAGCAATACAGACTGCATTAATGACAATACTCCCCAATACTTTCCCGGCAAAAATGTTTGATTTCTTTACAGGGGCAATCATCAGTCTGTCAGCTGTATGACGTGTGCGTTCAGCTGTGATTAAAAAGCTGGCTGAGATAGCTGCATATAATGCAATCATGGTGGTCATCACAATGGCATAGTAATCCATGGAACCAGGCTGTTTATCACCTGTGATTGTTTTTTCTTTAATAAAATCTTCTTTTTCCTTGTTTGCAAATAGAGATGCTTGTTTTTCAGGGACTTCCTTTGCAATAACCGATCCAAGATTATATTGTTTTACAAAAGCAGCCAGCGTACCTTGCAATATGCTCGCTTCCAAACTGTCTGACTTATTGATTTCCAGCTGCATGCCATCCGTTCTCACCTGCAGAAAAGCATCTTTTTTACCGTCTTCTATCTGCTTTTCAGCTGCAGATTTGGAATCCGCTTCCTTAAAGTGGATGCCTGACTTCCCTGTTGCTTTCACAAAGTCTTTAAATGCATTGGTTGTTTGTTCATCTGCTGTGCTCGTATACAAGACGTGGACGTCGCCAATTGTTTTTTCGGAGTCAAAAGCGCCGCTTAAAGCAGATCCAAGCACCAGCATCAACACTATGGGAAATGCCACCATGAACACAAATGTCTTGATGTCCCGAAAGTCATGCTTTATTTGCTTCCAGGTAATTTGTAACATCTTCATCCTTTTCTCCTCCCTTCGATTTAGATATCACGCAAGTTTCGACCTGTCAGTGTTAAAAACACCGTTTCCAGATTTGGTTCTTTTTCATCCAGCGACCGTATGTCGATACCATGATGGATGAAGTGGGCGATAATATGATTTAAATTGTTCATCCCAAAATCCGTGTGAATCTGGATCTTATTGTCGGTACAGTGGACGTCAGCAACGCCTTGGATAGCTTTGATGTCAGCAAGGTTGATGCCTTCTGTCGTTCTTACTTCAATCTCAATCAATTTTTTATTCGTAATTAGTGATTTCAATTGTTCTTTCGTGCCTTCCGCGATAATCTTGCCATGATCAATGATAGCAATACGACTGCAAATTTCCTCGACTTCTTCCATATAATGACTGGTATAAATAATTGTACAACCCATATCATTCAGTTTTCGGACTGAGTTTAATATATAATTCCTGGATTGTGGATCGATACCGACTGTTGGCTCATCCATGATGATGAGTTTTGGACGGTGCGCCAAAGCACAGGCAATATTGAGCCGTCTTTTCATTCCTCCTGAAAATTTCTTCGGGAAGTTTTTTTGTTTCTCCAGCAAACCGACAAATTTCAGCGCCTCCAATGTACGTTCATGCAATTCCTTTCCCCGAAATCCATATAATCCAGCAAAAAAATGGACATTCTCGTACGCTGTCAAATCCTCATATATCGCAATCTCTTGTGGTACCATGCCAATATTTCGCTTCATAAATGTTGCATGTTTTGCACTATCTTTTCCCAAAAACTTTATCGTTCCTTGATTTTTACGAATCAATCCAGTGATCATGTTGATGGTCGTACTTTTACCTGCACCATTTGATCCGAGGAATCCGAATATTTCTCCTTCCGCCAAGGATAACGACATGTTGTCTACCGCAATAAAGTCACCAAATTTTTTTGCCAGATTTTTTATTTCCAGGATATTCATCCGCTTCACCCTTTTCATCAATTTGAATCTATTTTTATTATAAAAAAAAGAACACACCGATATAAGTGCATTCTTTCATCATCCCATATGAAATATTTCATGTTTTCATGTTGGTATAGTTGTTTTTTATGGTACTTCTTCACATCAGGACTTATCTGACAGCAGCGATTCTGCTAACAGCTGTGTTTTCCAACCTTCCAGGGCATTGGAAACTGGTTGCGTATCTTGTTGTATACTGGCAATGAAATGACTCACAGCTCCTTCAAATCCGCGCAATTTCGTGATAGGTTCCCATGAGCCAGCTGCTGTTGCTGTCACAGTACCTTCACGCTCCTCTTCCAACAAGGTCATATTTTTCACTCTGATTACGGATCCATCCATAATTATTTCCAGTCGCTCCAGGTTAGTACCCGCGCTGCGGTGCATGGCAGTGGAATACAACGTTTGTGTATCTGCCTTGTACAAATGATGGGCATGAATCAACTGCGCTTTTTCATTTGTTTTCATATAAGAAAATGCAACTTTCAAATCACCATCTGCCAGCCACCGGATGGTATCCACCAAATGAATATAATCATCCATGATTGTAAAAGCTAAATTCCTGCCAATTCCAGCTAATCGATGCTTTTCCATATGGACGGAGCCTGCATCATGTATTTTTACCTTCGCTTCCAGGTAACACGGTGCAAAACGGCGGTTAAAACCGACCATTATTTTTCTGCCTGTCTTCTCACTTAATGCTACTAATTTTTCGGCTTGAGCTGTCGTTTGTGCCAAGGGCTTATCCACATACACATCAATGCCGTTTTTCAAAAGCGTCGATGTTACTTCAAAATGCGATTCCGTGGAACTATGTACAAAAACAGCATCACATGCACTTGCCAACGCTTGCAGACTGGCAAAGCTATTCATCCGATATTGTCTGCAGATACGATCCCTTTTCTGGACACTTGGTGAGAATGCACCTACTAATGTCCAGTTTGTTTCTTTGGTTAAAATCGGCAAATATGCTTTTTGTGCAATACCACCAAGTCCGACGATACCTACACGGATATTTTCCATTGCTATACCTCCTTCAAAATCGGGAGCAGGGTAGTGACGGAAAATCCGTTTTTTCCATCAACAATTATTTTACCGTCGATAGAAGCCGTCCTTTCCTCCATCCCGATGATCCCCAATCCTTTCTCTATTTTCCCCGCACCGCTTCCGTCGTCTTTCACTTCTGCTTTAATAAGCTTATTCAACACCGTAATATCTACAGCGATTTTGCTGCAATCACTGTATTTCATGGCATTTGTCAATGCCTCATTCATATTTTCCGCTATAACTTTCCATTGGATAGGAAGGATGACATCGAGATTACCTTGATATGTTATTGCTGTCTTTATACTGTTTTTTGCGGCGAATTCATCAATATACAGTTTGAGACGGTTGATGCCTACATGCTCTGTTGCAGGTTTCATATTTTTTAACGTCAGCCGGATGCTCTCAATCCCTTCTTTTGTGATGCCAATCGCATTTTGCAGTAACTCCTCCGCCTTATCCTGGTCCAGTTTCAGCATCGCTTTGGAGGCTTCCATTTGTATAAGCGCTCCCGTTATGGCATGCCCGATATCATCATGGATTTCCTGTGAAATACGGTTTCTTTCCTCCAATTTAAGCATATATTCGGATTGCTTTGCATAGATATCCTTTTCCTGGATACGCTGTATCAATTGTTGCTGTGTAAGCCGTAATTCATCCATAGCAGCTTCGCCGGTGCGTATTTTTTGTGCAAACTGAGACCCCATGGTATGAAACATGAAAACAAACACTGCTATAAGAAGATATAACGCTTGGAGTTCTCTGCTGAGATAAAACACAGGACCCAGTACCAATAGTAAGCGCACCCAATGACGTTTTACGTAAAGCTCCAAAAGCTCCAGCATTGATAATGGCAAAAACAAAATGAATAATGGATTGGCATAAACATACCCCGCCACTTCCAGCAATACCGAGAGCAAGATGCACAATCGAATGAAGACGGCTTTTCTCAAAATAGACGTGCACAGATTCAGACATATATACAATAAAAGCAGAAAAACCACCAAGGGTATATCTTGTACATGACTCGGGATACTTTGCAAAATGATGTAGAAAATAAGCGTCATTTTGCAAAAAATCAACCAGCGTTCCATCAGTCGTAAACTTTCCCTGTCAGATAATAGACAGCAATTTGTGTACGATGTTTCAATCCCGTTTTGTTTAAGATGGATGTGATGTAATTTGCTACTGTTCCGCCCGATATGTACATTTTCTCAGATATTTCTTTATTGGCGTATCCTTTAGCGATATAGGACATGATTTCCAATTCTCGTTCGGTGAATTTCGATGAATCCAGCATCGGCTCTTCTTTCGTATTCTGTCTGTTTGCCAAAGTGGATTTAATTTTTTCCAACATCACATCCTGAATGATGCCAGTGCCATGATAAACACTTTTTAAAGCATCATGGATCCGCTCTGGATCGTTATTTTTGAGCAAATAACCTCTCGCACCGTTTTGGATGGCACCAAGGATATATTCATCATCATCAAATGTTGTCAAAATGACTGGTTTCGTTTTGGTTTTTTCTGTAATCAGTTTGGTCGCTTCAACACCGTTCATCCGAGGCATACGGACATCCAGCAAAGCAATATCCACCTCATGCTTCATGCAATAGTCCACGGCTTCCTGACCGTCTTTTAAGATGGCAAGCACTTGGAAATCTTTATAAGTGGACAGGATGATATTCATCCCTTCGCGTATAAATGAATTATCGTCTGCAATGATCACTTTGATTGGCATGACTTCGGACATTTCCCATCACATCCTTTTTTCGTCTTGATCATCAGTGCGTCGTTCACACTATATGAAGTAAATATAATGCAAAACATGCTATTTCGCCAAAATGTTGATTGGAATCCGCTAAGATGCATTTCGTACGCTCGCAATCTTTATCGCAACTATGTATGCTCATCCCCTTGAAGGTTTGATTCGATTATATCAGATAATGCAAATGGATATTTTTCGTCTTTTTTCAAATCGAGTGGAGAAAACCCGTAAAACATGCTAAAATGAACTGTTGCAAGGATAAAAAATGAATATACCTACATCCATTTGTATCTTGCAAATATAAATGAATAGGTGGGAACCAACATGGAAGAAACAAATAATTATCAGGTGCTGCTGTATTACAAATTCGTACCTCTTGAAGATCCCGAAGGCTTTGCAGCAGAACATCTCAAATTCTGTAAAAATCTAGGCTTGAAGGGTCGTATATTGGTAGCACATGAAGGAATCAACGGAACCGTTTCAGGTACCATGGAACAGACACAAAAGTATATGGATGCAATGCACTGCGATTCACGTTTTGCCGATATGCCATTTAAAATCGATCAGCATGACGGACACGCATTTAAAAAAATGCATGTCAGACATCGTCCTGAGCTTGTAACACTTCGCTTGGATGATGCCGTGAGCCCAATTGAAAAAACTGGAAAATTCCTGTCACCTTCAGAATTCTTCAAGGCGATGCAGGAAGAAGATGCTGTCATCCTTGATACACGAAATGATTATGAATATGAGCTGGGCCATTTTCGCGGAGCTATCAACCCCGATATCGCCTCTTTCCGCGACCTGCCAGAATGGATCAAGGAACATAAAGATGAATTAAAAGGAAAAAAAGTGCTGACATATTGCACTGGCGGTATCCGCTGTGAAAAATTCACCGGCTGGCTGATGGATGAGGGCATAGAAGATGTCAATCAGCTTCATGGCGGTATTGTGACATACGGAAAAGATCCCGAAGTACAAGGTGAGTTATGGGACGGCCAATGCTATGTGTTTGATGAGCGCCTTTCCGTACCGATCAACAGGAAGGAACATGTTGTCGTTGGGGTCGATTATTTTGACGGCAAGCCATGTGAACGTTATGTCAATTGTGCCAACCCGGATTGTAACAGACAAATGCTTTGCTCGGAGGAAAACGAGCATAAATATATGCGCGGCTGCTCACATGAATGCAGAGTTAGCCCAATAAATATGTACGTGAAAGAGCACAATCTGTCAGATGAAGAAGTGCAGCGCAGATTGGATGCTATTGCAGAAGAAGAAAAAAATAAGCAAGAAGCCATATAACGCATAAGCGGACCAGACAGTTGTGATGACTGCCTGGTCCGCTTTCATGCTGCTGCGACAGTTTTTGGGCACATATATAATTTGTGAGTGCAATTGCAATGCCGCTTCTTTTGTCGGTTTGCTTTCACATCAACTGAAATCCTTGTTTCTCAAAAAAAATGGCTTTGCGGTAATGCTGGCATTAGTTTCCAGCACATCCTGCTTCCGATTACATGCTGCCATTTCAACTTTAGCCTGCGCGTTTATTCAAAAGATTTTTTGGCTCGCTAGCTATGCAGTCTGGTAAGTAGTACTGAGGTATCATAATTTTGTTGACTTACCTTGCAGTGGTTATCTATTTCAATTGGCAGCCGTTTCTAACGGAAGATATATCAGAGATTTTGGGCTAGTCGCTGGCATCATTTCTTTTTTCGCTGCCCTTGCATCATACATCTTTGGCCATAAATAAAAGTGTGCAATGCTGTCTAAAACGTGTGGATTCCATATAAAAGCAGTTTCCTTTGCGTTTTGTATATCCACGACGGGACAACCCTTTTGACACCTTGTATAACTGCATGTATCCTTTGATAAAGGAGGCAAAAAATGAACGTATATGATTTTCAGGCAGAAACAATCAAAGGAGAAAAAAAGCGTCTGGCGGACTATAAAGGCTATGTGCTGTTGATTGTCAACACAGCAAGCAAATGCGGGTTCACTCCACAGTTAGAAGGTTTACAGGGACTTTATGAGCAATATCATGATAAAGGTCTGGAAATACTTGGATTTCCCTGCAACCAGTTTGCAAGCCAGGATCCTGGCTCCAATGATGAAATACAGTCATTTTGCCAGCTAAACTACGGTGTTACCTTCCCCATGTTTGCTAAAATCGATGTCAAAGGAAAGCAAGCGCATCCGCTTTATAACTATTTGACGAATGAGGCCAAGGGAATGATGGGCAAGCAAATCAAATGGAATTTCACTAAATTCCTTGTTGGCAGAGACGGGGAAGTACTCCAGCGTTTCGCACCACAAACCAAACCGGAAAGCCTCGCTGAAGAAATTGAAAAGGCATTGTAGGAAGAACACATCACTCAGATGTGCCTATTCATCTGAGTGATGACTCTTCTTTAGATTAGTGAGGACGATCCTCGCTGTTCTTCACGACGTCGGTTTCTTTTATTTGAAAAGTCACTTCTATATCAATTGGCATTTTGGAAAATAGGGGCTTCCAATTGTTTTCAGTTTTTTTCCAGCAAGATGGGTATTCACGGTGTAAAGCTTGCCCAAAGTCAAAGTAATCCGCTTTGAATTCATTTTACTGTACTCTGATATTATAAGATTTTGGCCAGAAAGTTCCGGGCGCGTTCTGTTTTCTGCTGTTTAAAAAACGTTTCAGGGACACCTTCCTCTACAAGTTTCCCCTCTGCCATAAACAAGATCCGATCTGCCACTTCTCTGGCGAATCCCATTTCATGCGTGACAATAACCATGGTCATACCGGTATTGGCTAGATCCTTCATGACATCCAATACTTCTTTAACCATCTCCGGGTCAAGCGCAGAAGTTGGTTCATCAAACAGCATGATTTCCGGCTCCATTGCCAAAGCCCTTGCAATGGCCACACGTTGCTTTTGTCCGCCTGATAAACGATTCGGATAGGCGTCTGCCTTGTCTGTCATCCCAACCTTCCTTAGCAGCTCCAAAGCCAACTGCCCTGCTTCTTTTTTGTTCATCTTTTTCACTTTCATCGGCGCATATGTGATGTTTTCCAGCACCGTCATATGACCAAACAAATGAAAATGCTGAAATACCATGCCAATATTTTTACGAACCAAAGCTCTATTTACTTTGGGTGCGGTAATCTTCTGATCATTAATTGATACATCGCCGGAAGTCGGTTCTTCGAGCAAATTCAAACAGCGCAGAAAAGTTGACTTCCCTGACCCCGATGGTCCGATAACTGCAACAACTTCTCCATCCTGGATTGTCGTGGTGATACCTTGCAGCACGTTATTCTCGCCAAAATCCTTGCATAAGTTTTCTACCTTAATCACTGTAATGAAGCCTCCGTTCAACCATTTTGCCGATTTTAGTCAGAATGAATACCATTATCCAATAGATTAAACCAGCAAATAGCAGTGGTTCGAAATTGCGGTAAATATCCGCACCGACAATTTGTGCTCGGCGCATTAAATCCACGTAACCTATGACAGACACAATTGCGGATTCTTTCGTTAGTGTGATGAATTCATTCATCAAAGCGGGCAAAATATTCTTCAACGCTTGCGGCAATATAATGTTCACCATCATTTGTCTGTAAGGAACACCTAGTGCCTGCGCTGCTTCCGTTTGGCCACGATCAACGGCCATGATTCCTGCACGAATGATTTCTGATACATAAGCAGCTGAATTCAAGCCAAATGCCATGATTGCTGACAAAAATGGCGAGATATCATAGCCGCTCAACTGCGGTACAGCAAAATAAAACAACATAAGCTGCAAAATAAGCGGGGTTCCGCGGAAAATAGATGTGTAGACATCTGCTATTACTTTTAAAATTTTTATTTTAGTAATTTTAAATAAAGATAAGATTGTCCCCAGTACAAAACCAATACAGATTGCCATCATGACAAACTTTAATGTTACCCATATCCCTTTCAGCATATAAGGAATATATGGCACGATTTGCGAAAAGTCCAAATTCATGCCGCCACCTCTTTCCAAACATTTTTATCAACAGATTTTAAGCTTGCCTGAAGGGATATGCCCTGTATCCTTACTCCTGATAGTCAGCCAGCCATTTATTCTTTAATTTGTCCAATTCCCCGTTGCTTTCCATTTTCTCAATCACTTTATCTACCTTTTTCGTTAACCCACTGCCTTTTGGAAAAGCAATCCCCATCCCCGGGGAACTCGTGGTCGGGTCGTCAAATCCATTCAAATCTTGTTTCTTCACAAATCCTTTTGCTACTGTTTTATCCAAATAGCCTACATCGATGCGGTTGGAAGCAAGCTCCTCTGCGATAATATTAGCGCTATCCAGTTTCTTCACGGTAAAACCGTATTTTTCCGCCAATTTATCAGCCCCTTCAGCTTGAATAGTACCAAGCTGAACACCGATGGTTTTTCCTTTTAAACCCTCCAGGTCACGGAACTGTTTTCCTTTCTTGAAAATGAACATTTCCCCAGAGCGATTATATTCCTTGGAAAAATCAACATTGTTGCGGCGTTTTTCTGTCGCGCTCATCCCTGCCATCACCATATCTACACGGTTGGCTTGCAGTGCGCCGATAAGGCCATCGAATTTCATATCTTTCACTTTTAACTCATAACCAAGTTGTTTAGCGATATAGCTCGCCAAATCAATGTCAAATCCAACAATATCGCCACTTTTATCATGGGATTCAAATGGCGGAAAATCAGCAGAAGTTGCCAGCTCCAATATTTTCTTATCCTTTCCTTCTGCTTGTTTACTATTGCCACAGGCAGCAAGCATGCCCGTTAATAATATAATGAGAATTCCTATAGACCATTTTTTCATGATGTTTTCTCCTTTAGTGTATATTTGGGGTAACTATGATTGCTTTGTCGTTTTTTCAGCAAATTCATTTTTAACATTCTCAAGTAATGCAGAATCGGTTAACAAATCATATCCAGTTCCTGCCAGGGCCAGGGCACCAGATATCAATGTCTGATGTCCATCCTCACTGATGGTTTGATCTGCAAACTCTTTCGTATGCGCCACAAGACTGGAATCATTCAAGCCAATATAGGGATGAATCGCCGGTACGACATGGCTGACATTTCCCATATCGATAGATCCGCTGCCTTCTTTTGCTGGAAAAATCGGCAAATCGCTCACTTTCTGCAGATTATCTGTGAATGCAGCAGACATTGCCTCATTTGTAATCATATTGTCGTAGCTTAACTCGTAATTCGAGATTGCCAGTTTTGCACCCGTCATTTGCGCCGCACCTTCTGCTATATTCTTTACTTTTTCCACCACGTCATCCAATAGAAGGCGTTCTTCCGCCCTGACATAAAATTGGGCCACTGCATAATCGGGGACAACGTTGGCTGCTTTTCCGCCATCTGCAATGATTCCGTGAATACGCACCGATGACGGTACATGTTGACGCAGAGCATTAATGCCATTAAATAGCTGAATCACACTATCCAAGGCGTTAACCCCTTTCTCCGGGGCAGATGCAGCATGAGCGCTTTTGCCAGTGTAAGCAAACTGAATGGCATCCATAGCCAGGGATTTTCCGCTTCGATAAGAATCACCATTCGGGTGAACAATCATGGCAGCGTCTATACCATTAAAGACCCCTTCTTCACTCATTGGCACTTTGGCGCCGTTGGTTTCTTCCGCCGGAGTACCAAGCACGACCACTGTGCCGCCGGTTTGTTGGATGCATTTGCTAAGAAGCACTCCTGCTCCAGTACTCATTGTGCCAATCAAGTTATGGCCACACCCATGCCCCACACCTGGAAGGGCATCATATTCAGCGAGATATGCAATCGTCGGTCCCGGTTTTCCACTGGAATATGTTGCTTTAAAAGCAGTCTTTCTGCCGGCAATCCCTTTGTCAACCTGGAAACCATGTTCCATAAGAATATCAATCAAGTGCTGTGAAGACCTGTATTCTTGATCGCCAAGTTCAGGATGTTCATATAGTTTATTTACGATTTCCCAAAGTTTCGGCTCTATTTGTTGCATTTCTTTATTCATTAATTTCTTCATTATTATCACCTGTTTTGTATTTTTATAAGTTATTATGTATATTTATAACACAATTCCATATCTATTTGCAATACTTATTTTTGACTAAAGTACCACGCTATGCAGGGAATCCACCTCTGCCTTGCTTTTTTCGATGATGACGTTTCTCCTCCCGAAAGATAAAAAAAGAAATGCGGACATGGTATACATATCCGCATTTCAACTTACTGAAAACTGATGTATTTGGAAAACTTTTTCGATACATGAAGATATACGGACATAGCCTAATATGCTTTCGCCCAGTAAACAAGTTCTTTCGCTTTTTTTCCACAGCAGACGCATGAGTCGCTGACTTCTTCTTGCTCAAAAGGAATACATCTGGAAGTTGCTTGGCAATCTTCCTTGATTTTTTCTTCACAAGCTTGATCTCCACACCACATTGCTTTGATAAAGCCACCCTTTTCATCTAGCACTTTCTGGAATTCTTCCAAATTTTTCGCTACAGTGGTCATTTCCTCGCGGTGAACCAACGCTTTATCAAACAAGTTCTGTTGAATTTCTTCCAACAGTTTCGGCAGGCGTGTGTGCAAATCTGTCAGGGCTACAAATTCCTTTTCACCTGTATCACGACGAGCAAGCACTACCTGTTCTTTCTCCATATCTTTCGGACCCATTTCAATACGGACAGGGATCCCTTTCATCTCATATTCATTGAATTTCCAGCCTGGCATCTTGTCACTGGCGTCGATGTCTACACGTATCAAGTCTTTCAATTGATCACGCAACTCGTATGCCTTATCAAGAACCCCTTCTTTATGCTGAGCAATCGGAACGATCATTGCCTGTATTGGTGCGATTTTCGGCGGTACAACCAATCCACGATTATCTCCATGCATCATGATCAACCCGCCAATGATTCTTGTAGACATTCCCCAGGAAGTCGTATGAACCAATTTCGTTTCGCCGTCCTTATCGGAATAATTGATATTGAAGGCATCTGCAAATCCCGTTCCCAGATAATGCGACGTTCCGGACTGCAATGCTTTGCCGTCATGCATCAAACTTTCAATCGTCAGCGTATAATCTGCTCCCGCAAATTTTTCCTTCTCTGTTTTGCGACCCTTTATAAGTGGGATAGCGAGGTACTTTTCACATATTTCCGCATAGATTTCCAGCATGCGTTTTGTCTCTTCTTCGGCGTCCTGTTGGTCTGCATGACATGTATGTCCCTCTTGCCAAAGGAATTCTGATGTGCGCAGGAACGGACGAGTAGTTTTTTCCCAGCGAACCACGTTAGCCCACTGATTGTATAACATGGGCAAATCACGATAGGAATGGATATTTTTAGCGTAGTATTCGCCGAATAACACTTCTGACGTAGGACGTACTACTAGACGTTCTGCCAACTCTTCATCTCCGCCGTGGGTCACCCAAGCCACTTCCGGTGCAAATCCTTCAATATGATCTTTTTCTTTTTGCAGCAGGCTTTCTGGAATGAACAAAGGGAAATATACATTTTGATGGCCTGTTTCTTTAAAACGTCTATCCAATTCATTCTTGATATTTTCCCAAATTGCAAAACCATACGGCTTGATGATCATGGTTCCGCGTACAGCACCATAATCAACCATTTGTGCCTGCTTCACCACATCTGTATACCACTGCGCAAAATCATCCTCCATGGCTGTGATTTTCTCCACGAAATCCTTATTCTTCTTACCCAATCTGAACACCTCTTTTATTTTGATAGGGATTTCCCTCCAAGTACCAGGTTCTGTCCTTCAATCCGCGAACACAAAAAAACCTCCATCCGTATAAGGGACCGAGGATTGGTGGTACCACCCTTGTTTGCCAATGCGAAAACTGCGTTGACACACTTCATTTGATAACGGACAGACCCGCGCTTTTTGTTGATCCAGCCTAAAAGGAGAAATCAACAAAAAGCGAACTCGAAGGCAGGTTCCCATCCCTGTCTTTGGAAAGTTGCACCTACCCTTTCCTCTCTGTAAAAGACTGCAGAACGGTACTAATCCTTTTCATCGTTTCAATTATTAACTCAACTATATGACGTAAGTATATGAAAAGTCAAGCGTGTGAGGATTTAAACTTATTTTATGTTTCTTTTACACATAGAAAGTAGGCTTTCACATATCACAAGCTATTTGTCACAGCATCTAAAATCCTGATTTTTCCCTCATTCTGTACCGCTTTCCAAAATCGCAAAAGATTTCTTATCACAATCAATTTCAGCCAACGCACCATAGGGCAAAATGAATTTCGGCTCGGTATGGCCAAAATTCATGTTGTAAAGAACTGGCAAATCCTCCACTCCATATTCTTTCATCACTTGCTGTATTTCATGCTTATATTCATCATAATAAGCCTCATCCTGTGGCTTACCAAAAATCATGCCGCTCGCTTTTTGTAAAATTCCTTGCGCAGCATAATTTCTCAGCCAATACCTAATAGAATCGGGATGCGGCTTTTCTTCCGATGTTTCAAAGAAAATAATGCAGCCTTCCCAATACTTTTCATCGGGCCACAGTACCGTTCCTTTCACAAATTCAAGCACAGACATACAACCACCAATCAAGCTTCCCTTCACAACCCCTGACCCCTGCAGTACTTCATAACCGCCATTTGGCTGCATCGTCCGCCGTTTGTACCTGTTTTCTTCCAACCACTCCAAACGTTCACTTGTCCAATTCGCTGCGGACTGAATATCTCCAATCACTTTGTTGGAAAAAAGTGTCCGCTTTACCATATCAATCGTATACGGATCCATCGCCACATTCTCTGCAAAATCTGTTAAAATAGCTGGACCATAAAACGAAGATATACCTGCTTTGTGACAAAATAGGTGGGAAACAGTCACATCGGAATATCCCATGAAGACTTTCGGATTTTCACGGATCACATCAAAATCAATATGCGGCAGCAAGCGGATGCTGTCCTCCCCGCCAATATTGGCGATAATTCCTTTTATACGTTCATCCCTGAAGGCCATCATCAAGTCTTCAGCCCGGGCTTTAGGATTCTGGTAAAGATACTCCTCACCCTTTAAGCTGTTTGGCATCGGAACAACTTCCAGTCCAAAAATTTCTTCCAATCGTTTTACACCCTGTTCATAACGCCATCTGATTTGCGGCTCCCCTGCCCCTCCCCAAGAAGGGCTTATTGTCGCTACACGGTCTCCTTGGAGCAGTTTCTTAGGTTTGATAAGCATGGCAGTCACACCCTTCCCCCAATTTATTAACCTATTCCTGGCAATATCTTTCCAGAACTTTTTAACTATCTAAAAATCACTTTTACATATTACCTATACCCTATAAATATTCATGAGATCAAAGAACATGTTTTTTCAATGGTCACTTCCATTACAACCTTCCGCTTTCCATGCTGCTTTTGCTTCGCAGCAATACACATCTTTTTTTATATTATATGATGTACCAATACGCTACAAATCACAAAAGTTTTCCTTGGTCTTTTCCACCTGAAAACCGATATACTAGATTATAGAATCATATGGAGGGGATTATTTGAAAGCCGCGCAAATACTAGATAAGATCAGTAACCGCAAACCTGCCATGATGGGCTATGATGCATTTAAGAAATCTGCTATTCTTTTACCGCTTTTGGATATAGATGGTGAGACCCATATATTATTTGAAGTTAGATCGATGTCATTGAGAAGCCAGCCCGGAGACATATGCTTGCCTGGCGGCCGAATGGATCAAACCGATGAATCAGCTCAATATTGTGCAATACGAGAAACCACAGAGGAGCTTGGTATCAGTTGGCTGGATATCGAAAATCTCCAGCCACTGGACTATATCGTTTCTGATTTCGGACGGGTTATCTATCCCTTTGCCGGTGTGATCAAGCATCCGGAAAGAATAGCACCGAATCCATCTGAAGTCGGTGAAACCTTTACGGTACCATTGCAATTTTTCCTGAACAATGAACCTTTAAAGCACCTTGTCAAACTGCAGGCGCTTCCAGAGGAGGATTTCCCCTACGATTTAATCGTTGGCGGGAAAGATTATAACTGGCAGGTTCGACATATAGAAGAACTCTTCTACCAATATGAAGATCGGACCATTTGGGGATTGACAGCGAAGATTTTGCATCATTTTGTAACACTGGTTAAGTAGTATTGTCACAACCTAATACCCGGCATTTTAAAAAGGCTTGGAACAAGACAGTATATACCATATCAATAGAAACTAAAGAATTCTATTGATAGCTGATAGCTGCATTCCAAGCTTTTTTACACAATGCAATAGAGGTACGTTTTTTTTGCAACATCAATATAACAAAAATGGCATTATCCACCGCCTGAAATCGGCTTGTTTATCATATCTGTCATTTATATCATTTCAGCCCCAAGTATATGTTTAAAATGTCCTAAGGCCCATTCGTGACCAGCTTGGTTAAAACTAGCAACAGCATCCTGATGTACGACAATGTTGAACCCTTTATTATATGCTTCGACCGCGGTATGCAAAATGCAAATATCCGTGCACACCCCGACAAGATGGAGCTCCTCAATACCTCTTTCCCGTAATTTCAATTCCAAATTCGTTCCTGTAAAGGCGCTGTAGCGTGTTTTATCGAAATAATACACATTTTCTTTCTCCTTGTTCTCCCGATAAACCGCTTCCAATTTACCATACAGTTTACGACCCGGCGTCCCAACAATATTATGCGGGGGAAACAACTCTGTCTCTGGGTGCAACCTTTCCCCTTCATGATGGGCGTCTATGGCAAACACAACAAACGCACCTCTGTCAATAAATTCTTTTGTCAATTCCGCTATACGATCTTCTAATGCCTGTCCCGGCTCTCCACATGTCAATTTGCCATCCGGCGCCACAAAATCATACGTATAATCAATATTCAATAATGCCTGCTTCCCCATTCCCCATTCCTCCCTGATCCACTTCTTTCCTTCAGCCAGACTTTTTAGACTCGGTATTCATTCCATTTCCTGCATACCGAGTCTGGTCTTGTATAGGGCAAGGTCTATTATTCCTTCCTTGCTTTAAAACCGATGACCTGCAAAACGCATCATTTCTCCTGCCATACTTTGATGTCATGCGCTCCCCCAAATTTACGTTGTGCCGCATGATAGGTAGGACCTACCATGTCATTATAAGAGAATCCGTAGGTGATTGCTGTCGTTACAAAGCTTTTCGCTAAGTGTACCGCTTTTTCGACTGATTTTCCTTTTGCCAGACAAGCTGCAATCGCTGCCGAATAGCTGCAGCCTGCTCCGCTTGTATTGACCGTATCAATGCGCGGTGCTTTCAGATATGTGAACATCTCTCCATCATACAACACGTCTACCGCAGGTCCTGACAATCTGCCGCCTTTTACAAGAACATATTTACTGCCAAGTGCATGCAAATCGAATGCTGCCTGTTTTAAATCATTCACTGTTTCTATTTTCCTTCCATGGAGCATAACGGAAGCTTCCGGCATATTCGGAGTGATGATCGTCGCCATCGGAATTAATTTTTCCTGCAATGCTGTGATAGCATCATCAGCCAATAACTTAGAGTCCAATTTCCCGACCATGACGGGGTCAACGACAATTCGTTCTATATCCGACTGCCCAAGAAGCATCGCAGTCGTCTCGATCACCTCCGCAGAAAACAACATCCCTGTTTTCAACGCATCCGCTCCAACTTGCTGCATTGCAGTCGCAAACTGGGCCTCAATCGACTCGATCGTCATCGGATGTACATTTCTCCCTGTCCCGGGATGGCGGCCGACAATCGCCGTCACAACACTCATCCCGTACACATCCAATTCCTGAAAGGTCTTTAAATCTGCCTGGATCCCGGCACTTCCCCCTGAAGCCGATCCGGCGATTGTCATTGCTCTAGCTGGATAGTGCACTCGAAACACCCTTTCTCTATATCATGATTAAAAATACTACAATCATCACAAATTGCAGAATCACTTTTGCAACCGTTCCACCAAGAAAACCGATCAATGAGCCAGTCGCTATTTTGGCTGCCGTACCAAACGTTTGCTGCTGAAGCATTTCAATAACCAAAACAGCCACGAACGGGACGATGATGATACCAAATGGCGGCACTACGAACGAGCCTACGATAACGCCCATAGCAGCTAGCCGCTTCGCCCATTTTCCGCCGCCGGATTTTTCCACGAAATAGCTGTTAGCCATCATATCAGAGACAAATAAAATGAGGGTGAATATACCCATGATAATCCAGAAAAACATTCCGAGCGCCTGATGATCAATGCCAAAATGATAAAGCAGGAAGGCCACCCACAAAAGCAAACTTGATGGGATAATCGGGAAAACAAGTCCCGCAAAACTTCCTATAAACAAACCAACAATCAAGATCCATATGATGATATGGATGAAAAGCACCATATCAGCATCACCTGCCTGTAAATATGAATTTAATTTTTGGGACAGTAAGTATCGTCACGTGTAAAGAATCATGCTTAATCCGGGAAAACAATCCCATTTGCCAGTCTGGCCTTTTCTGTCCATTTAGCTACATGCAAGCTTCTTTGCAGATACTTCCGGCAAAGCGTCATGTCGCTTGTTTCTATCATATCTTTAAATTTCTCGATTTCGTAGATCATATCCAGTTCTTTTTGCTCTACTGCTAATTCTTCCGGTTCTTTTGCTTCCTTTTTGTTCAAGGTCAGCTTTTCGATAGGCGCAATGTGATCCATTGTCAATGTACCATCTTCTCCATGTATTTCTGATGGAATGGTTGCTTGGGCTATTTTGGAGGTCAAGATGGTGACCACAAAGTCTGGATATGTTAAAGTCAGAGTCCCGCTTCCATCTATACCGTTATGGAGAAATACCGGAAAATAAGCAATATCTTTAGGTTCCCCGAACAAGTCGATTGCCATGCTCAATGGATACACCCCTAGGTCCATTAACGCCCCTCCTGCGAATTCCTTAGAAAATACATTTGGAATATCACCTGCTCTGAAAGCATCATAACGGGAGGAATATTGAACATATTGAAGCAACACACTGCGAACCTGACCGACTTTTTGTAAATTTTCTTTCAAGATATGGTAGTTTGGAGAAAACAAGTGTCTGTACCCTTCAAAAACAAACGTTTGTTTTTCTGTTGCTTTTGCTATGATTTGCTCCATCTGTTTCTTTGTAAATGCAAGCGGCTTCTCGCAAAATACATGCTTTCCATGCTCCAAGCACGCCAGCACATGATCGACATGCAACACATTTGGGGATGCAATGTAAACTAAATCAGCATCATCTTTTAGCATATCCTTCAAATTAGTATAAGCTTTTTTCGCGCCATTTACTTCAGCAAATGCCGTAGCCGTCTCCTGCCTTCGAGAATAGACCGATTCAAGCTCCATGCCTGGAATATGCTTTGCAGCTTCAATAAACATTTCCGTAATCCAGCTAGTACCGATAGTTGAGAACTTCATATATTCATGCCCCTTTCAATAATTTTTTCATCCATACTGCCTTGCCATCATCCCGGCACACAATAAATACTTTTTTCCGCCGCATTGACTGACTGTCCTGTCAAAAAAAACAAGCCGCGAAACATCATCGGCTTGTAAATTAAGCATCAAGTTTATCTGTTTGCTGATGGTTTGTGCCGTTTTCGGCATCTTCCGGCTTCGGGTCAATTGTGTGCTTGTACGCATACCCTTTTGTAATAGCATATAAGGTCATTGCCAAGACCACCAGCATAATTGCTACCATGCCAATAATATAGGCCACCATGTGTGTACAGTCTCCCTTACATATAAAACCTATAACCCTATTAAAACTAAAACTTGTAAAAATAGCAAGGCATTCAAGGTTTTTTCATACAAAAACAGCAATCATTTACGGAAATCAGATGGTTTCATTTTGGCTAAGCACTGAAGCGATGATTTACTAAGCATTCTCGAATGGCTTGATCATCCCATGTACAGCGTCAGTATAAGGGATTTCCACTCCTCTTGCCTTGGCCAACCGCAGCGCTCCTCCCTGCAGATGATCGACCTCCAATGTTAGCCCCTTTCGACGGTCTTGATGCATGGAAGAAGTTGCTTCCGCATCCAATGCTAACAGACCATTCTTGGCATCCTCTACATCCTTTTTCGTTACTTCTGAACCGCTTTGATTGGCGAGCTGTTTCATTTCGTCCAAAATGATTTCTGCAACACGAAATGTTTCCTTGTTTTCGCGAATTGGTCCAATTGGCAGGTTAACAGCAGTTGTAATACCGGAAAAAGCAGTAATAAACATATACTTTTTCCAAAGCTCCAGCATGATATCGTCACAATGCAGGCTTTCCATATTCGCATGCTTTGTCAGTTCATCCAGGCGTTGGCAAATATTCGTCTGTGTTGGCTCCAGTGCACCATATAGCAGACGGTGGAATTTGCTGCTGTGAACGACATGCCCATTTTCATTAAGTGTTGCGATGATGAAGCAAAGACCGCCTAGCACCTTATCTTTTCCTACAGCTTCCTGCAGCATGCCGATATGCTCCAACCCATTGAGAACAGGCAAAATATACGCGCCATTATTCGCCAGCGTTTGCAGGCTTTTCATGGTACCAGGCAAATGGTAACCTTTCACGCTTAACAAAACGACATCCGGATCAACAATATCTTCTGCCCTCGTAGTGATTGCCGGATTTTTTATTTCATAATCCCCAAGTTTGCTCTTTAACTGCAATCCCTTTTCTTTGATTTGCGCTGCTCGCTTTTCTCTAACCAGAAAAGTCACCTTCGCACCGGCTTCCTGAAATCTGCCGCCGTAATACGCACCTAATGCCCCAGCGCCAATCACTGCGATATGCATACGAAATCCCCCTTGGCTGAATATTGTCATTACGTACATCGTACCTATCGAGCATGGAAATGTCCACCGAGAAATCTTCAATATATCCCGCTCCTGGAAAGAATTTATTCCTTCTTGCCTATCTTTGGAAATGCAACTTCGTTTTTGTGCACTTTCATCCATACATGCCAGATTAGCACACTCTGTCATCTATTCCTGATGCAATTTCCGAAGAAATATTGGGGATTCTTTAGGAAATGGCATGATACGTTAGGATATATCCGCATTCGTCAGATTGATTGCTCTCACATGTCCAAATGCCGTTTATTTTTGGTTAAAACTGAAATATCCGGTTTGAATGAATTTTCCTGTATCGGTAATATAGAAATATGTCTGCATCAATCATCCAAAAAGATACATGGATGCCTGATTATATAGGGGAGGTTTATTAGTGAAGAAATTTTTTCTCGCAACAATATTAGGAATTGCCCTTGCAAGCCTAGCAGCCTGTGGTTCCAGTGAAAGCACGTTGGACAAACTGAAAGATGACGGGAAAGTGACTGTAGGCTTCGCCAATGAAAAACCGTACGCGTATGAAGAAAACGGCAAGCTTAAAGGAGCTGCAGTTGACATCGCCACGGCAGTATTCAAAGAGCTGGGCATCGACAAAGTTGACGGCAAACTGTCTGATTTCAGTCAGCTTGTTTCCGGACTGAATGCCGGCCAGTTTGATGTGATAACCGCTGGGATGGCGATCACACCAGAACGCTGCGAGAACGTCGCATTCGGTGAGCCTGAAATGCAGTACGGAGAAGGGTTCATCGTCCAAAAAGGGAACCCGAAAAATCTGAAAAGCTATCAGGATGTAGCCAAAAATAAAGATATCAAGGTTTCAATCATGGAAGGGGCCACGGAGCATGGCTTCATGAAATCTGAAGGCGTTGACCCTAAGCAGATTCAAAGTGCACCGGATATTCCTGCAACTTTCGCCGCTGTGGAATCCGGCAGAGCGGACGTGACGACTGGGACAGAGATGACCATCAAAATGGCACTGGAATCCGCTAATAATGACAAACTTGAATTTGTCGAGGATTTCGAGCAGCCGGATGTCGAGGGAGTGCCAAGTTATGGGGCGGCAGCATTTAACGAGGATGATGAAGAACTGCTGAAAGCATACAATAAGGCGTTGAAAAAACTTAAAAAAGACGGAACCGTCGCTGAGCTTCTGGAAAAAAACAGTTTTAACGGCGAAACGAACAGTGTTAACGATGACAGTATTACGACAGAAAAGATCTGTAAAGGCGAGGTTAAGTAAGCGTATTTGCCACAAATGATACATCTATTTTCCTACCAAAAACGCCACAGGGTCTGCTCCCTTTTAACCTGGGAGGCGGGCCCTGTGCTTTTGACAGAGAGGTGATTGCTATTTCCGCAATAACTGAAGTGTTCCCCACATTGCTTAAAGGGATCGGCATCACGATCCAGGTATTGGTCTATTCCGCGATACTGGCATATGCCATCGCTTTTATCGCCGGACTTTGCCGACAATCCAACAACATACTTTTACGTAAATTCACCGGATTTTATGTAGAAGTATTCCGCGGGACATCGCTGATTGTCCAGCTATTTTGGTTTTATTACGCCATTCCAATGCTGTTCGATATCCATATCGGCAATAATATGATGGCCGGTGTACTGGCGATTGCCCTTAACTATGGCGCCTACATGTCTGAAATTGTCCGGGGATCTATCGTCGCCGTGGACAAAGGGCAAACTGAAGCGGCGACCGCTTTGAATATGAGCGGTTTCCAGCGCATGCGCCTGGTAATTCTGCCCCAGGCAGTCCGTATGATGCTGCCGGAATTCGGCAATTATTTGATTCAGATTCTCAAAGCGACATCGCTTGTTTCATTGATCGGCATGACGGATATTCTCTATCACGGCAATATCCTGCGGAGCACGAATATTGCGATGGCACCAACCGTGTATCTGCTTGTCCTCGTATTCTATTTCATTCTGGCCCTGCCATTGATCTTTTTGACTCGCAAGATGGAAAAATTCTCGAAAAAGGGGGTAGCTAACTGATGAATTGGAAATGGGACGTTTTTACAGAAGCCTTCCCCTATGTCCTGCAAGGATTAGGTTACACAGTCGGGCTCACCTTTGCCTGCTATGCCTTTGCCCTGGTATTCGGTTTTATGTGGACCTTTTTCAAGCGAATCCCGTACAAAGCTGTTCGCTTGGTGGTATCATGGGTGATGGAATTCATTCGCTCCACACCGCCGCTGGTCCAGTTATTTTTCATCTTTTATGCCTGGCCAATGGTCCCCGGTGTCGGAGTCACCCTGAGTCCGTTTATCAGCGGCGTACTGGGGCTTGGCATCCATTACAGCACCTATATCGCCGAGGTATATCGCGCAGGCATTGAAGGCGTGGACAAAGGCCAATGGGAAGCATCAAAAGCTTTGAACTTCACGACCAGAAAGAAGTGGCTGAAAATCATCCTACCTCAAGCCATCCCGCCGACTATCCCGATGCTCGGCAATTATCTGATCATCATGTTCAAGGAGGTGCCACTGACAGCTACAATCGGCATGACTGGCATTTTATATTACGCCAATACATTTGGCGCTGATCATTTCCGTTATCTTGAGTCATTGACCATCGTCGCTATCATCTTCCTTGTGTTAAGCTATCCTTGTTCGATTTTCTTCCGGAGGCTGGAAGTAAAAATGAATACCCGGTTTGATAAGAAAGCAGTTGTCAATGAAATGAAAGGAGCGTGATTTCGAATGGAAGCAAGTACACAAGCAGCACCGCAACCAGTCCTTGATTCAGTCGAACCAATTGTCAAGTATGAAAATGTCCACAAATCCTTTGGAGAAACAAAGGTGCTCAAGGGCATCAACCTGGACATCAAACCTGCGGAAAAAGTAGCCCTGATCGGACCAAGCGGTTCAGGTAAAACAACCATCATCCGCATGCTGATGACACTGGAGGAACCGACCGAAGGCGAAATCATTGTTGACTGCCAAAATCTCTGGCATATGAAAAAAGACGGCAAGTTCGTACGTGCCAGTGAGAAGCATTTACGAAATGTGCGTGGGGAAATAGGAATGGTCTTTCAACATTTCAATCTATTTCCCCATATGACAATACTGGAAAACTGCATGACTGCACCAATCCATGTCAAAAAAACCAAGCGGGCACAGGCCGAACAGGATGCTGTAGAGATGCTGGAAAAGGTCGGGCTGGGCGATAAACTGGACAATTTTCCAAGCCAGCTTTCCGGTGGACAGAAGCAGCGCGTCGCTATGGCCCGAGCCCTGGTCATGAAACCAAAGATCATGTTGTTTGACGAAGTGACTTCAGCGCTTGATCCAGAACTGGTCGGGGAAGTACTTGCAGTCATCCGTGACATCGCCAGGGATGGCGAGATGGCGATGGTACTCGTTACCCACGAGATGGAATTCGCCCGTGAAATTGCCGATCGGATCGTCTTTCTTGATAAAGGCGTCATTGCGGAAGAAGGCACACCGTGCGAAGTCCTTGAGCACTCGAAAAATGAACGGCTGGCTAGCTTTTTAAGCAGGTTCCGTTCCTCCTGAACACGAAACAGGCATTTGGCTAATTAGCCAAATGCCTGTTTCATTGTGTAGCTGCTCCCCGCTTTGCAGGTCTCCCTATGCAATATCAACCTTTATCACTGCGGATCTTCACCGATAATACGAACTTCGCGTTCAAGTCTGACACCGAATTTATCCTTTACTGTCTTTTGTACGAAATGAATTAAATCGATATATTCCTTCGCGCTCGCGCTATCTATATTGACGATGAAGCCTGCATGCTTTTTGGAAACCTGTGCTCCGCCAATTTGTTTCCCCTGTAACTCGCTGTCCTGGATCAGTTTTCCGGCAAAAAAGCCTGGCGGACGTTTGAAAACACTGCCACAAGAAGGATATTCCAAAGGTTGTTTCGACTCGCGCTTAAACGTCAAATCATCCATCACGGCCTTTATTTCAGCGGAGTCCCCTTTTTCAAGAAGAAAAACTGCTTCTAAAACAATATAATCATTAGTTGGTATATTGCTCGTGCGGTAAGATAAATCCAGTTCTTCCGCTGCCAGTTCAAGCAGCTGCCCGTTTCGGTCGACAACAATTGCCCGTTCCAGACAGTCCTTGATTTCTCCTCCGTATGCCCCGGCATTCATATACAACGCCCCGCCTACAGAACCAGGGATACCACATGCAAATTCCAGTCCCGTCAAACTTTGATCCAAAGCAGCTCTGGAAGCATCGATAATCCTTGCGCCGCTTTGGGCATAAAGTCTATTTCCTTCTGAATGAATATGATCAAGATGATGCAAGTTCATCACAATACCTCGAATCCCGCCATCCTTGACAATCAGATTCGACCCATTGCCAAGCAGTGTAAAGGGAATCTCCTCTTTATTTGCCAGCTTGACGACATGCTGGACTTCATCGTAATTTTGTGGAGTGATGAAAAAATCAGCTTTCCCTCCCAAGTGTGTGTACGTGTGGTCTTTCAAATACTCATCAACCATTACATTTTCTTTCGCTGTAATAGCTGTCAATTTATCATACATTTCCAGATTAGCCATCCCAATCATTCCCTTTACCATTTTCCAGGCATATCATAACCCGTTACATTTGCAGATTACAATTACAAATGATCATTCAATAGGGCCCAAAGCCTCCATACTATTTGTTAATTCGGCCTGCGCAACGCAGTTTTCCCTGTGCTCATATCTAAAGTCTAAAACATGACAGTACTTTAAATACGTGTCAAGCAGCACCCTATCCCGTGCCTATATTGATTTCCGATTGCCTCACCTTTTACACGATTAAAAACACTAAGTCGAAGGTGGTATAGCGGAATCACATAAGGCGATATTTTTCCTCCACCAATATTGATGAAATTTCACTTACTTATATATTGTACGAAAAAAAGATATACCTTTCCACAGGAGAATTCCACATTATAGAAATACCCTAAGAAAAAATACACACAGATTCAGCAACCGTAACGCTCAATCCCCGTATAAGAAATCATGAATCAAAAAATCCACTCTTTTACTTTCATGAAGCATGCTATGTCCAAGGTGCTCATCTGCGATCACCTTCTGCTGTAACTGAGGAGCAGGGAATATTTTTTGAAGTCCTTTAACACTATCTGCCTCAGCAACATGGTCCCCTGTGCTCGATATACTGAGCGCCTCAATATTATCAGGTATATCATCCTTGTTTCTTCGTAAGTCCATCAAGGCTTTTGAACCCGGATTCAAATCATGCGCTGCTGCATCATGATGCAGCTGAAAATATTTTTTATCATAGATACCATTAAACGGGCTGCCAATGGCAATAAATTTATTGACCTGCGGAAAATTTTTCAGGTTCTGATAATCCTCCATATATTTTACAGAAACAATCCCGCCCATCGAGTGACCGACAAGGTATACTTTGTCTATTTGGTAATGGGTTTTCATATGGTGCAGAGCCAAGGACAGCCAGTATGCACTGTTTTTGAACGTTGCGCGATTATTTTCCAGCACAATCTGGACAAAAGCCGGCTTCTCACCATTGTACCCCATGTTATCGACTTGAAGGCGTCCGTTCGGGCTAATGTAATACACTAGCATCTTGTCGCCCCATTTATAATTGTTTTCAAAACGGTTCAACATATTTCCAAAAGAATTATATGTCCCTTTATATCCATGAATAAACACAGTCGGCGGCACTTTATAGCCCTTGGTATTAGCTGTGCCGGGATTATCCTTTACCAATAAAAAAACAGAAGCTGCCAATGCCAGTACGGCAAGGAGCATAACGATCCATTTCCTAGTCATACGTATTCTTCCTCCCCAAATGGAACCAAATTCATTATAGCATCTTATTGTCGTATTTCTACAATCTATTTTTCCATTCCCTCTGCGCAGCATTCTCAATCGCAACAGCATCACATCGGTATATATCAAGCCAGCAGCGATATTTGAAAGAAACATTCCATTTCCTAAAACGCAAAAAAGCCACTGCTTCTATGTAAAGAAGCAGTGGCAAACCCGAAATTTTTATATCCGTTTTTTAATCTTGGCATCCTTTTTGAGGTCTTTTAATTTTGCTTGGAGCTCTTCATTTTGTTTTTGCTGCACTAGTGATTGCTTGATACTGTCCTTCACATCATCGAACTTCATATCTTTGTTTTGCTTTTTCAATGTGTTGAAAGTATCTTTGACTTCCTTATCTGTCACTTTAGGTGTCTTCACTTCTTTATCCACATATTTATTCAAAATCATACTATATTTTATTTGTTCCTTGTAGTCTTTTTCCGTCAGCTTGAATTGCTTCAGATAGTCCTTGAACTGCTCTTTATTCTCTTCTTTGACCTTTTGCAATTCCTGATCCACATCTTTATCTGAAACCTTAATACCTTTGGATACAGCTTCCTGCCTCAACAATTCTTGCGCAATCAGTCCGTCCAAAGTTTGTTTTTTAACTGATTTCTTATCATTGACATCCTGGCCGTATTGATGCAGCTGCATCTTTGTCTGTACGTACATCGTATTGTAATGGCCGCCAAGAATTTGATGGTTATTTATATCAACGACCGGTTTGTCGTCAGCAACAACTTCGTCCTTGCCTACTTTTACTTCCTGCTGTGTATTTTTATCAGCAGTCTTGTCTTGTTTTTCAGCCTTGTCTTTGCTCTTGCATGCGCTGAGTGTCAGCACGAGAACAAGTGCCATGATGATAATGCTGAACTTTTTCATGTGTATAACCCTCATTTCTTTGATCCTATGCATTCTATATAAACATATTGTATATGTAAAATGCAACCCGTCCAAGAATTTGTTGTTCATTTTCCATACTTTTGCCACATTTATCTCCCTGTCGGAGATGATACATATCAAAATGATACACAAAAAACCCGGACATCCTATTGGATAATCCAGGTCTATTGCTTATATTATTCAGCTTCATCCAAACTTTTATCAATCTCAGAAATCATTTCTGATACAGATTCGAGTCCGCCGCCGGAAAGATACCAAATATCTGGTTTCAAGTAAACGATATTACCGTCTTTATAAGCTTTTGTTTTCCTGACCAGTTTGTTTTCCACGACTTTTTTGGCAGAAGAATCTTCCCCAATCGCTGTACCGCGGTCAATGACATATAAAATGGACGGGTCTTTCTTCATGATATATTCAGATGATACATTCATCCCATGCGTAGAAGCTTCAATATCTTTATCTGTCGGCTTGATACCGAACACATCGTGAATTATTCCAAAACGGGATTTCGATCCAAAAGCACTCATTTTATCGTCATTTGCCATGACAAGCAAACCATCTTTATCTACTTTTTCGGCTTTTTCATGCAAGGCTTTGATGGCATCGTCCACTTTAGCCAATTCCTCTTTCACTTCGTCTTCTTTTCCAAAAATTTCACCAACAATCTTGGTGTTTTCCTTGAATGAATTCATATAGTCATCGGTATTCACACCCAAATAGATAGTAGGAGCTAAATCAGACAGCTGGTCATAAACAGAAGATTGTCTGCCGGAAATAATGATCAGATCTGGATCAAGATTGGCAATAGCTTCAAAATCAGGTTCTTTCAAGCTTCCGATGTTTGTATAATCCCCTTCTTTGTATTTCTTCAAATAATCAGGGACATTTTTCTGAGCGATACCGGCAGGTTTAATACCAAGTTTATCGAATGTATCTAAAATGCCAAAATCAAATACGACTACTTTTTTAGGATTCTTTGGTACTTTTGTTTCGCCAAGTTCATGCTTAACAGTAATCGTGTCTTTACCTTTCTCTGCTTCAGCGGTTTTGTCGCCATTTTTACTTGTATCTTTATCTGTGCTGCCGCATGCAGACAATGCGATCACTATGAAAGCGGCAAATAAGAATAGCATTAGTTTCTTCATAAGAATTCTCCTCTTGATTTATTTATAACATCTCTAGCTGTCAGCGGGATAGGTTAACCATTTAAAATCATCGTGTTGATGATGTATGTATTTCCCCCCTATTCATCGCGCTGTATCTATTGCCATCAGAGGCCAACTCATTTACTACAACATAAAAATCAGTTACAATGGAATTGTCAGGTTCCTTTATGATAACTGGGTCACAATCTTCCTATGTTATTGTAAAGGTCTTTTTATTTTTCAATCCTGCTGACAGCAGTGATGATATATTCCTTTGCAGCCGGATGGCGATGTGGATGATCTGCATGTGCCATCCGGCTCTGTTTATATCAAAAATATACGCATATGCGCCGATCATCCACATGTTGAATATCTATATCCATATCATAAATATCTTTTAATACACATTTATCAATGACATCACATGCGCGCCCTTGTTTGACGATTTTACCGTCCTTCAGAGCCACAATATGATCTGAGTAGCAAGACGCAAAATTGATATCGTGAATAACGATCAAAATGGTCTTATTCAGTTCATCAACCAGCTTGCGCAAAATTTTCATGATTTGCACGGAATGTCTCATATCCAGGTTATTCAATGGTTCATCAAGCAAGATATATTCTGTATCCTGTGCGATGACCATGGCAATATGTGCACGCTGCCGCTGACCACCACTCAATTCATCAAGATACTTATCCTGAATCTCGCGCAGCTCCATGTAATCGATCGCTTCATCCACCTTTTGCCAATCCTCTTTTTTCAATTTCCCTTGGGAATAGGGGAATCTGCCAAAAGAAATCAGCTCGCGTACAGTAAGCTTCAGATTGATGGAATTGGACTGTTTCAAAATGGAAAGCTTCTTGGCAAGATCATTATTTTTTGTTTGCATGATATCGTATCCATCAATCGTTATTTCTCCTTCATCTTTTGCAATCAGGCGGCTAACCATTGAGATTAACGTACTTTTACCAGCCCCATTGGGTCCGATGAAGGATGTGATAGTGCCTTTTTCAATCTTCAACGAAACATCGTCCACGACTTTTTTTTGATGATACGTCTTAAACAAATGCTTGATATCTACCATGATTTTCTCTCCTTTAACAAAAGATAAATGAAGTAAATTCCACCAACAAAGTTGATAATGACACTCACTGTCGTATTGAATGTGAACACCTTTTCAACGATGAATTGTCCGCCCAGCAGTGCTATCACACTGAGGAACATCGACCCCAAAATCAAATACGTGTGTCGATATGTTTTCAGGAACTCATACGCGAGATTGACAACAAGCAGGCCAAGAAAGGTAATTGGGCCAATCAGCGCTGTTGCAATCGAGATAGATATTGCCACGATGACAAGCAAATGCTTAACAACCCTGTCATACGGCACCCCCAAGTTGACAGCCTGATCCTTGCCAAGCGCAAGTACATCCAAATACTTTGCAAACCTGATAAAATACAATGCGACAAATATGATGAGAACAATAGACAAATAAACAAGATTGGTGTTGACGTTATTGATGCTCGCAAACATTTTATCCTGGGCAACCATGAATTCATTCGGATCGATAAGTACTTGCATGAATGATGTGAAGCTGCCGAAAAACTGACCTAGTATCATCCCGACCAAAAGCAGGAAATAAATATTGTTCTTTTCGCCCTTGAATAAAATATGAAACAGCAAGAGCGAAAAAACGACCATGGATCCGATAGAAACTAAGTAGTTGATGTTGCTGTCCATCATGACCAGAGATCTGGAACCGAAAACAAAAATAATTACCGTTTGCACAAGCATATATAGGGAATCGAGCCCCATAACACTTGGTGTCAATATCCGGTTATTAGTAATCGTCATGAATACCGTTGTTGAAAATGCGATGGCACTGCCTGTAAGAATGATTGCAATGACTTTAATGATCCTTTTAGGTAAAATGTAGCCGATATTGCCGCTCAGATTATAAAAAACAAACAGCAGAGCCAAAGCAAGAGCTATCACTGCAAGCAGCAATGTTTTCTTTTTATAATCCATATCTCTTCCTCCTTACCAGCAGGAAGAGGAAAATGGCGCTTCCTATCACACCGACTGTCAAGCTGATAGGTATTTCGTATGGGTAAATGACTACCCTGCCAAGAATGTCACAGAGCAGAACAAAAACGGCCCCAAGCAATGCGGTATGTATCAAGCTGTTTTTCAAATGATCCCCTTGATAAATGCTGACGATATTCGGAATGATTAATCCCAGGAAAGGGATGACACCTACTGACAGCACGACGGATGCGGTTACGAGTGCCACGATAGCCAATCCGATATTGACTACCTGACGGTAATTCAAACCAAGATTCTTGGCAAAATCCTCTCCCATTCCAGCAATTGTGAACTTATTCGCAAATAAGTAAGCGATGATAAGCAACGGAACACTGACATACATCAATTCGTAATTTCCACTCATTATCATGGAAAAGTCGCCTTGCATCCAAGAAGACATATTTTGGATTAAATCATTTTTATAAGCGAAGAAAGTAGAAAGCGAATTGATGATATTTCCGAACATCAAGCCAACCAGCGGTATAAAAATCGCATCTTTAAATTTGATTCTGCCCAGAATGTGCATAAATATGAATGTGCCAAGCAATGCGAAAAAGAAAGAAATCAGCATTCTGACAAAAATACTTACCCCTGAAAATAACATCAGTGAAACCAAGATGCCAAATTTGGCTGCATCCATTGTGCCTGCAGTAGTTGGCGAAACAAATTTATTACGGCTTAATTGCTGCATGATCAAACCGCAAATGCTCATGCTCACGCCAGCAATCAAGATGCTTACAAGCCTCGGTACCCTGCTGATCCACAAAATTTCCATTTGATCTTTGGATAAAGAAAAAATATCCAAAGGAGATATATCCGTTACCCCTACAAAAATTGAGGTGACAGACAGAACGATGAGTGCTGCAACCAAGTATCGTATCTTCATAAAAAATCCTTCTCATAATTTCGAAAACAGCAAATCCGTTGAATGGATAAAGTTGTTTCCTTCTATTTAAAATGATTATTACAAAAAATAAATTCTAATTAAGAATGATATTCATTATCAATTAGAATGGCTACTTCGAGTATAGCATATTCCCATTAAACGTCAACAAAATTCCCTGTGCAATTTAAAGCGAAAAGCCCGCTAACCTACTAAATATGTATCCCCATTCTTCTGAACACATCGCAAGGGGAGGTTTTCTTTGCCAGATAATTAAAAAACACCGGCATTCACTGAGAATACCGATGTTTTACTTTGGTTTTAAGATTGGTCGCGTTTAATTTCACAGCCTTCATCTGTACAGTACGTCGTTTCCGAACCATCTGGTGTCAACGTTTGCAGATGAGGCTTGGCCTGTTCCTCTTCCTCCACCTTTTCCAATACTTGCTTAAACACTTCCGGTGGCTGGGCCCCGGAAACGGCATATTTTTCATTGAATACGAAAAAGGGAACTCCTTGCACACCTATCTCGCGAGCCTGTTCTTCATCTTCACGTACACGTCTGCCCTTTTCATTGCAGGCAAGCACAGAAACAGCATCTTCCTTCTCCATTCCGACTGTTTCCGCTAATTCTGTCAACTCGTCATGATCACTAATCAGTTTTCCTTCTGTAAAGTATGCATAGAACAAGGCTTCCACCATCTCTTTGCCCTTGCCGATTTTCTCAGCATACTTTGCTAAGCGGTGGGCATCAAAGGTGTTGGTAGGTTTCATTTTATCAAAACGATAATCCAGACCAAGTTCCGCAGCCTGTTCAGCCAGATTCTCACTCGATTGCTTGGCTTGTTCCGATGTAATGCCAAGCTTATTTGCAAGCATGGAATAGTAATCACCGTCAGGCATATGTTTCGCATTTGGATCTAGTTCATAGCATTTAAATTCAATTTTGACATTGTCTTTATTCGGAAAATCATCCAGGGCTTTTGCAAGTCTGTGTTCACCAATATAACAAAACGGGCACACATAATCAGACCAGATTTCAATTTTCATGTTTATAAGCACCTCTTTTTTCCTGATTCTCCTATTTTATCACACCCTCCTGTTAAGTCTGTAGCATTGTGCTTGTACAGCTAACTCTTTTGTACGATTGAATCAATTAACGAATTTCCCATAATCAGGGACTGCCTTCTCTTCAAAATGATCTACAAGCGCTTGCAGACCGTCCTTCAGTTCTTTGCCCTCCATTGGCGGGCCGTGGCCGGTAATTGCTTTTTTCGGATGCAATGAAGCAAGCTTTTGAACCGAGTCTTTTGCTTGTTTCCAGTCTGGAGTAAGGTATCTTGGCGGTCCATTTATTTCAGCATATTGCTCAAGCACCTTCCAGAAAGAATCCTGTTTCACTGTAATAAACGCATCACCAGCGAGCAGCAACCCTTTTTGCTTGTTAAAAAAGGAAACATGACCGCGCGAGTGTCCTGGAGTGTGAAACCATTCCCATTCCGGCAAGCCTAAAGTGCCCATATCTTCTGGCAGTTCTTTCAAATAAGGACTGACATTGATCGGTTCATTCGGATAATAGGGAGAGATTTTTGCAAGTAATCCACCCTCAACTGTCATATCAGGTTCAGGATAAGCTTTTTTGCCTGTCAGATAAGGAAACTCAAGAGAATGTGCATATACAGGAACTTCCCATTCCTTCACCAAGTCAACTAAGCCGCCAACATGATCAAAATGACCATGTGTGAGTATAATTTCATCCGGCTTACTATCCTGGCGAAAATGCTTGGCAATAGCTCTTTTTATTTCGGGTGCTGATCCTGGCAGTCCCGTATCAACAAGACTCCATCCTGCTTTATCGCTTTTTTCGATGACAGCCAGATTCACTATTTGATCGGTATACATATAAACGCCATCATTCACTTGCTCCCATTTTTTGTCAGCTGTTGAAGTCATCGGTATAGGTCGATTGTCTTTACTATCATGCATCTGTGAGTCCATTATAATAACCTCCTTTACTGTTAGTTTCTATGTTTTACGCAGAAAAATACCGGATTTATTGGAATCAACCTTACCGGGTTCGTTTGAACTCCAATAAAGGGTTGATTGAAGGACGGAACAAGCAGAATACACGCCATACGTGCAGCTTGGCTTCTTCTTCAAGCCAAAATCTTCCCTCTCGAGCACCCGCAGCGCAAAAATACCTTTTCAAAGTCAATTTAATTCCTGCTTGCAAAGGTTTCTTTTTTCTGGACTGACCCGTCCTGCTTATAAATAGTTAAATACGTCCCTTTATTCCTGGCGATTTTACGTCCTTGCTCTACAGCATCATCTTTGTTTTTATAGATGTTACTAGGTTTCTTTGCGTTTTTAGATTGAACAGCCCAACCATCTTCATGGGAGACAACCTCTTCTCCCTCTTCCAGGCGTTCCGGGTTGTTTTCATATTTTGTGTCCTCTTTTTTTCTTGTAGTCGGCTGGCCTGATTCCGCATACTCCGCTATTTCCTCTTTGCTGGCATTGCTGCGCCATTCTTTCGCCTGTTTCGTAGCGATCGGAATCGCCCTGTTTTCATCATAACCTTCATCCACCATCGCATTAGCTATATCGATTGCCTTCTTTTTTGTAGCGTGATCCAAATTCTTTAAAGATGAAGGATAGTCATTCATTGTCCAAGGCATTGAAATCACTCCTTTTGATTTTAGAAAACCATGTAATCATCAACCTCATACGGAAGACTTGCCTTTCCAACATAAGAAAAGCTGTCTGGAACTTATCCTATTGCTTATCATTACCCAGCGTTTATTTTTCATAAACAAAAGCCGGCAGCGATAAACGCTCCGGCTTTTGTTTATGCTTCTTCCAATAATGATTTGCCCATGATGGACACACGCTTCGTATTTTTTAAATCGTGCAGATTTTTTGCGCCAATGCCGAACATGGTGATCTTTAATTCCAGTTCGATCTGGTCCATCGTTTTAATGACCGCTTCAGTCGATGTGGTTGCCGCTTCCAGAAGCTTCCTTGCAAAGCCGATTACATCCGCGCCGATGGTAATCGCTTTGGCCGCGTCCAATCCTGTTTTCATACCTCCGCTTGCAACGACCGGAACCCCTGTCACTTTGCTTTTCACGGAAACAATGCAGTCTTTTGTAGGGTTGCCCCAATTGTTGAAAGCTTCTGCTGCCGCTTTATGAAGCTGATTTTGCGAACGTAATTTTTCTACCTGGCTCCAGGAGGTCCCGCCAGCTCCAGCAACATCGATAAAGGAAATTCCTGCATCATACAATTTGCGAGCAGTTTCTCCATCGATCCCAAATCCCACTTCTTTCGCGCCGACTGGCACATTCAATGTCTTACATACCTTTTCAATCTTAGGCAGCAAATTATCGAAATTGACATCGCCCTCATCCTGGATAACTTCCTGCAAGCTGTTCAAATGCAGGACAAGAGAATCTGCTTCTGTCATATCGACAATTCGTTGCGCCTCCTCTGCACCATAGCCATAATTCAGCTGGACAGCACCCAGATTAGCTATCAGCGGAACCGAAGGAGCATATTTTCGAATTAGAAATGAATCTTGATGCGCCGTGCTTTCAAGCAGCGCCCTTGTAGAACCCAGTGCAATCACCCATCCCTTTTCCTCTGCCGCTTTGGCAAGGTTTTGGTTGATTTGTACCGCCAATTCGGAACCCCCAGTCATGGAGCTCACTAGAAATGGGGCTTTTAACAGCTTGTTCAAAAAACTCGTCTGCATGTCAATGTCACGGAAATCAATTTCTGGTAATGCGTTATGAATAAAAGAAATTCCTTCCAAACCAGTTGATTTTTCAACGCCTTCCACTGCATCTGTCAAGCAGAGCCGGATATGCTCTGTCTTTCGCTTATTAATTCCGGTTTCCATCTTCTCACGTCCCCTAAAATATACTATCTTCATCATATCAAAAATTAACATAACAACAATCATTTCGTACTTAAGATCTTTTCAATTATTTTTTGGAACACCAGTGGCGACTTGCACCATAAATAACGTATAATAGATTGCACATGATTTAACGAAATGTTTAGATTATATGAAGGAGGAATATTTTGAAAGAAAAAGCGAAGGCGTTTGCCATCAAAGCCCATGAGGGCCAGCAAAGAAAAACATCGAACGAGCCCTATATCACCCATCCCATACGAGTGGCTGAACGGCTTGAAAAAAACCATTTTTCGGAAGCACTCATCAGTGCAGGTTATCTGCATGATGTCGTCGAAGATACCCCGTATGAAATGGAAGATATCGAAAGAAACTTTGGAAAACGGGTAAAAAAGCTTGTTGCTGCTCATACAGAAGATAAATCTAAAAGTTGGCAAGAACGTAAAGAGCATACCATCGCGATGATCAAAAATGCTGATAAAGAAATTAAATATTTGATTGTTGCTGACAAGCTGGACAATCTGCTGGAGCTGGAAAAAGAAATCGAACTGCATGGCCCCTCCGTCTGGAATGCTTTTAATGCAGGTCATGATAAACAGAAATGGTACAATCAGTCAATAGCCCAGAATATGTATCATGGACTTCAAGATGATGAAATCCCTCCATTTTTTTCTATGTATAAGGAAGCGGTAAACCGGGTATTTGGGCAATAAAATATAGACTATTCTTTGAAATGGTGTGAGGATGAATGGGAAACCTAGATATCGAATTTTTGATTAGGATCATTCTAGCTGGCGTCTTAGGGGCATTGATTGGTCTGGAACGCGAAAAACGGTTTAAGGAAGCGGGATTGCGAACTCATTTCCTGGTAGCTATTGGCAGTGCAATTATCATGATCATATCCAAATATGGTTTTGCCGATGTTATTGGAAAAGAAGGCTTCGAGCTTGACCCAAGCAGGATTGCCGCCCAGGTTGTCAGCGGGGTCGGATTTCTTGGAGCGGGTATGATACTGGTACAGCGCCAGTCGATTCACGGATTGACGACTGCTGCGGGTATTTGGACAACTGCCGGTATTGGCCTGGCGATTGGTGCTGGTTTATATGAAGTTGGTATTGCAGGCAGTGTACTGGTGCTGGTCGGCCTGGAATTACTGAAGCGTGTATTCCAATTCGCTATACCAAAAGCTTATCAGCTTACCACAGAGACATCTTCTCGGGATGCAATACAATCAATTATCCATCTATTAAGCGATCAAAATATGACTATCAAGGATTATCACGTCAAAGTGAAAGGAACCGGAACCGATACCAAGTATGTTGTCTCTTTCAAATTGCAATCCAGCAAAATACGGGACAGCAATGAACTGGCAGGATTACTGCAACAAATACCAGAGATCTCGGCTGTGAAATTGCAATAAAGGCATGCATTCATAGCGTGGAAAATTGCATATACTTGTTTGCCGCAATAAAAAGCCAGTGTTCAATGAAGAGAACACTGGCTTTCTATTTAGTCTATGGAGATTGGCCCAGCAAAGAAGCTTAACGCCGACGCAATTTGGTCAGCTTTTTCCATTGGTTTTTTGCTGCAATCCGTGCTTGCTGGTCCTGTTTCCGCTTTTCAAATGCGAGTTCGCGCTGCAGTTTAAAATAACTTCTCAGACGCTCTTCGGATAGTCTGCCGGAGGCGATTGCCTCCTGTACCTGGCAGCCCGGTTCATTTTCATGACTGCAATCACGGAAATGGCAGTTGCCAGCCAGTGTTTCAATATCCTGAAAAGCTGTGTCCATAGCACTTTCGCCATCCCATAATTGCAGTTCTCTAATCCCCGGGGTATCCATTAGCAAAGCGCCATTAGGCAATTGGAACAATTCCCGATGGGTGGTCGTGTGACGACCCCGGCTGTCATCTTCCCGTATATCAGAAGTGATTTGCACTTCTTGATTCAATAGAATATTGATCAAGGTCGATTTACCGACACCAGATGATCCCAGCAATACAGCGGTTTTACCCGATTCTAAAAATGTGCCCAGCTCTTCCATACCATCGCCGGTTACACAGCTTATCATGATAATCGGAATCCCTATTGCAACCTTTTCCAGCGCCAGACGTACATCCTCCATCTCCGTTGCCGTAACAAGATCGCTCTTGGTCAACAATAAAACTGGCGCAGCACCACTTTCATAGGTGGATAAAACATAGCGTTCGATTCGTCTTGCATTGATATCGTGATTCAATGAGCTGGTAATAAAAACGATATCCATATTAGCTGCTAACACCTGGGCTTCCGTTTTATAACCGGCAGCCTGCCTGGTGAACTGGCTTTTCCGCGGCAGTAATTTCTGAATAACAGCTTTTTGCTCATCAACCAATTTCTGCGCCAGCACCCAATCTCCTACCACTGGCATACCCAAACTATTTTCTACTTCGTTCAGGAACCTGCCGCTTAGTGCAGCAATGAATGTCATACGGCCATCAGCTATGAAATAACTGTTTTTTTGAACTGCCATCACCCTGGCAACTTGTTCAATATCACCTTGAAAATCTTTATCGATCCACCCTAATTTGTTCAACTCTTTCAAATGTTTTCCTCCTTGAAGTCAGAGGAATCCGCTCGCTAAAGCAAGTATCCCTCCATTTTGATGTAGGCATGTCTTAATTGATTAACTTGGATTGAAATCATAAAACATCACTCCTTTCAAATTGGCGAGTACTTTATTGCTTTAACGCATTGTCGCGGTGAGGGGCGGCCCCCGAGTTACATTATCTTTTGTTCATTTCACTTGGTGCAGGCCCCTTGCGCTGGTTGCTGTCAAGTTCCTGGAATTGGTTCATGTCTTCTTGATCCAATTCAAAGTCAAATACATTGAAATTTTCTTCAATGCGAGCAGGTGTGACTGATTTTGGGATGACGACATGTCCGGCTTGCAAATGCCAGCGCAAAATTGCTTGCGCAGGCGTTTTGCGATGCTTGGAAGCAATTTTTTGTACTGCTGCGTTTTGCAGCACTTCTCCGCCTTGCATCAATGGGCTCCACGCTTCTAAATAAATATGATGTTTTTTACAGAAATCGAAGAGCTCCCGCTGCTGCAGGTATGGATGGCATTCCACCTGATTAATGACAGGTACAACATCACATTCGTCCAGCAGGCGCTGTAAATGTTCGATATCAAAGTTACATACCCCAATCGCTTTGACGCGTCCGTCCTTATACAATTTCTCAAGCGCTCTATACGTATCTACATACTCGTCGAATTCCGGTGTCGGCCAGTGGATCAAATAGAGATCCACATAATCCAATCCCAATCTTTCTAAGCTTGCATCAAACGCTTTCAATGTATTTTCATAGCCTTGGTCGCTGTTCCAAACCTTAGTGGTGATGAATAAATCTTCACGGGGAACTTCGGTTGCAGCTAGCGCTTTACCAACCCCCGCTTCATTTTCATATACTTTCGCTGTATCAATCGAACGATAACCAACTTCTAAAGCTTTTGTGACAGCCGGCGTCGCCTCATCATCTGGTACCTGCCAGACACCGAAACCGAGCTGCGGCATTTTCAATCCGTTATTTAAAGTGACATATTGCATATATTCAAACCCCTCTCATGATCATTTTACGCTTTTAGTGTAGCACAGGGGCGACTGCCTGGGAAACGAAATAGTCTGGCAACATCTTATACATTCGCCGCAACCTCTCACCGCTGATCTGACCATTTTCTCCTCGCATACGAGTAGTTTCCTTCATACTTGGTCAGTTGCTTGGATGCCAGACGATAAGTAACTGGAAAAAGCTTGTTCAGAAAATAACGATCATGCGAGACAACAATAATGGTGCCGGAGAAGTTTTCCAGGGCATCTTCCAGTACTTCTTTTGCATCAATATCCAGATGATTCGTAGGCTCATCTAAAACAAGCAGATTATGCTGCTGGTGAACCAGCTGTGCTAATCGGAGCCGCATTTTTTCCCCGCCGCTCAAGCTGGCAGCTTTTTGAAAAACTGTATCGCCCAAAAACAAAAATTTGGCAAGCAGACTTCTGGCTTTCCCCTCTGTGACTTTCACCTCTTTTCTAAAGGCATCGATGATACGGTCTTGTTCATCTACCTCCAGCAAATGCTGTGATAAGAAACCAATGGATACATTACTGCCCATCTGCACGATTCCTTCATCCGCTTGTTCCTGATGCAATATCAGCTTCAAAAGTGTCGATTTTCCCGATCCATTTTCCCCAACAATTGCCACACGCTCTGGATAGCGGACATGTAACGACACATCTTTAAACAACTCACGATTTCCGACACGCTTATGCACATTTTCCATGACTACCACATCTTTGCCGCTGCGATTGCTACCCAAAAATTGCAAATCAATCTGTTTTTGCTCCAAAACTGGTTTCTTTCTCAGTTCCAATCTGTCCAACGCTTTCTCCATGCTTTTTGCCCGTCGGTGAAGACCTGCATTGGGAGGAGTTGCCTGGTTTGCCCATTCTTTCAAACGCTTGATAGTTGCTTTCATTTTTTTTATCTTTTTTTGCTGGTCCTGGTATTGCTGAAATTCCAGCATCAGCCGTTCTTCCCTTTCTTTCACATAGTCCGAGTAATTTGTCTGGTAGCAAATTAATTCCCCTTGATCCATCTCTGCAATAGACGTGACCGTTTCATCCAAAAAATAGCGGTCGTGCGAAACAATCACAACGGTGCCATGATACTGTCTGATAAAATCTGTCAGCCATTCGATCGCTGCAATATCTAAATGGTTTGTCGGTTCATCTAACAGCAACAGATCCGGTGCGTACAAAAGCAGCTTGGCTAGCTGGAATTTTGTTCGTTCGCCACCGCTCAATTGCTGCCATGTTTTCTCCAATAGATCGTCAATCATCACTCCGCTGGCAACTTTTCTGACTTGGGCATCCATTTCATAGCCGCCTATTTCCTGAAACTGTTCCTGCAGTTTGCCATATTTATCGATCATATCCATCAGTTTATCCATATCTGATTCGCTGGCCATTGCTTCTTCCATTCCGGACATTTTTTCTTTCAGTGCCAGGGTTTCGGAAAATGCTTGATAAAGAATGGAGACTGCGACTACCTCTCCCTTGATATCCGGCTGCTGCTGCAAGATACCTTGACTGCTGCCTTTTTTCCAGGAAACCGTTCCTTTTGCAGGCACTGAAATACCTGCCAATAGATGAAGCAATGTCGTTTTTCCTTCTCCGTTTCTGCCAATTAAACCAATGCGTTCTCCAATAGGAATTTGCCATGTTATATTCTCAAAAATCAAATTCGCCCCATATGTTTGGCCAACACCTCGTAAACTGCAAATATTCAATTTCTTCTCCTCCATTTCAAAGGAGACACCGCGCCAGGCTGCACCATTTAAAGACAACAAAAAAGACGCCAGAGCATACACTCCAACGTCTTAACAATTGATTAACGTTTGTGGTCAGATGTCTCCTGCCAGTAATTTTTTTCGATATTTTTGCTGAAAAAGGGCATACGTATCCCGTTGCACAAAAATATCGGAAAAAATGGCATAACACATCCAAAGGTATGCTTGGAATTTCGCTACGCTGCTGCCAATCGAAAACATCTGATCCACCTCCTTCAAATTAGTTTCATTCTAAAGATTTTCATTCGCAATGTCAACTGTTTTCTGACTTTACCGACAAAACATCCGATATACCTGCGCAGATACTTTACATCATAGACATTTTTTCCACTAAGTTCACAATTGACGCACTTCACCGAGTTTTGGCATAAGCAAGCGCTGTTGATCTATTCCTTGACGCTTCCATTCGCCAAGCAGCCGATCCACCGCTTCTTTCGGTGTATCATCCGCCAGCATGTAGGCACCATAATGCATCGGAAACATCTTCTTCGCACCCGTATCCAGAAACGACTGTATTGCTTCCTCCGGCGTGACGTGCTGTTTTCCCATGAACCATTCGGGCGCATATGCTCCAATCGGCATCAATGTATAGTCCAGCAAGAAACGTTCACCAATCTCCTTAAACCCACGAAAATAACCACTGTCCCCTGCAAAGTAGATAGTTGGCGTATCGATTCCTTCGATTACCCATCCTCCCCAATGTGATGTGTTCGTGTCCAGAGCTGAACGCTTGGTCCAATGCTGAGCGGGGACAAACGTGCATATCAGCTTACCTAGACGATGGGTTCCCCACCACTCAAATTCTGCTACACGTCCGTATCCTTTCCTTAAAAAGACTTTTCCAAGCCCAGAAGGTACAAGAAATAGCGGCGCTCCCGGCAGCTTTTTGATAGTACTGAAGCTCAAATGATCATAGTGACTGTGAGAAATCAGTACGATATCGATCGGCGGCAATTGTTCGATTGGAATGCCTGCCGGTGAAAGACGTTTATAGCCACTGAGCCATTTGGTCCAAATAGGATCGGTAAGTATATTCATCCCCTTTATTTGCAGCAAAAAAGTGGCATGACCGATCCACGTCAGTGTCGGTATCTCACGGTTATTTTGTAAAAACGCGATGTCCGGATGTTTTTCAACAGGCATTTGCCAGGATACATTTTTCTCTTTTACGGAGGATTCCTTCCACCATCTGAGAAAATCAGCAAGACTGCTCTTTGTGCTAACTTGGTCCATATTTTCATAACGTCGTTTCATCATTTCACCTTCATCGTTATTTGTGCCTATATTTAAATTACCAGTGTTTCCATTTCACTTCATCATTTTTGCCAAAATTATCCCCGTCTATGAGTGAGACCTCCATAAAAACGCAGAAGGAAATTCCTCCTGCGCTGCAGCCGGTGTTTATTCAATTATAGGAAAAGCGCATACACCTTGGTCAGTTCAGCTAAGCTTGAGCAAGACCCTGAAGGAGATTTTTACCACGTAAGGGGGTTTAAATCCTTCTGGGGCTGGACAGATAAACTAAAAAAACTTTCTTATCTTATAAAGTAAGCTGCTGACTTTTTTAGGTAACTACATAACATTTTAGATATGGGCAGTCACCAATCATTCCACACAATTTCACCGCATTTTTCATCATGATCGACAGTTACATCAAAGCTATGTTTCTCATAGAAATACATCAATCTGTCAACATGGTCATAATCCCTTTTCACGAGGTCGCCCGTAATGTATTGGATGTTCTCCTGGCGCGCTTTTTCCTTCAAGTGATGCATTAAAATCGAGCCATATCCTTTGTCTTCCTCGCCCTTGATTGCCGCAATATGCAGTGTATTGCTTCCCTTGTACTCCGCCTGCAAAGCCGAATGCCAACTTCCTCGGTAAGTATGGCGGCAATCATGGAGCATTAATTGGAACGTATCCTCTTTTTTATCCGAATACACAACCACCCAATGATCATGCTTCGTTTGATCAATGCTGATCACTTCTGCCTCCTTGGCAATTTCTTTAATATTATGCTGCATTCGGAAAACCTGCATCTCGAGGTGATCCAATTCTTCCTTCACTTCGATTTCCGTTCTGTTTTCTTCTATTTCAAATACCGATTTCATTCCCACGATCCCCCAAAAACAATTCATGATATTCAAAGACATACAGTATCGTATTCTACTAGACAGCCAAGTGATTTTTCAAGGGAATTTCAAAATTTGGAAGAATTTTTCTGAAAAAGATTTAATATTTACTTGTTTTTGACGATATTAAAAACAGATGAGTCGAAAGACCTATAAAATGTCGTCATATGAAAACGCAGGGGGCAAATATGAAAACGAAAAAAGAAAAAATAAAAAAACTTCCATCTAAAAAGAAGAAACAAGCAAAGAAAGAAAAAGCAACCGTCAATATCTTGAAATGGAAAGATGTCAGTATCGGACAGAAATACTTAACGGCCTTCTTCTTGTCGGCTATATTATTTATTGCAGCAATTGTCGTTGTCTTTTTCCAACTGGAACAGGGACAAAAAAACATTAAAGCATTGAACAATCATAGCAAGCTTGTCAGCGACATGTCAGAACTTGCGTCCATCATCCAAGTGAAAGACGTCCAGATTGCTGACTACCTTTTGACCAAGAGCACCCGTTATGTAGACGCTTTCAAACAATATCAGCAAGACTTCAATAAATTATCAAAAAATATAAAAAGTGATATCAGTGACAATTCACAGCTTGCGTTATTGGACCACATTATTAAAAACGACACCAAAATCAATGATCTCTTTTTCAATGAGATCCAAACCGCATTGGACCAAAACCAGGAATACATGGCGATGTCTACGAGAAACCAGTCATCTGAATTGCGAAAAAGCACTGTACGTCTTGTTGACCAATTGATCGGACTCGCCAAAGCAGAAGAAGCCGCCAGCTCCAAAAGCGCCAATAACAAAATGAATACCAGCATCATTATTCTATTAGCTGCCGGAGCTGCTGCAATTTTACTAGGTTCTGTCATGATGTGGATTGTCAGCCGCCAAATTGGTAATAGCTTAAAAAAAGTCATTCATATGTCAGCAGAAACAGCTAAGGGGCATTTTGATGTAGAACGCTATATTTATCGTGGCAAGGATGAGATTGGCCAGCTGACCAATGCTGTCAATCAAATGCAAGATAGAGTCCGTGGTATGCTGCTCAAGGTTTCGGATGCATCTCAAACGGTATCAGTCAGAAGTTCAGAATTGACCCAGTCTGCAAATGAAGTGAAGGCGGGAAATGAACAAGTGGCATCCACCATGCAGCAAATTGCCTCCGGTGCTGAAACTCAGGCAGCAAGTGCCAGCAGTTTATCGGAAAGCATGCAGAAATTTGTACACGTCGTAAGTAAATCCGAAGAAAGCAGCAAGGAGATCGTCCATCATTCGGATAGTATCCTGGACTTGACGGGAAATGGGTCCAAATTGATGAAGAAGTCTATCAAACAAATGGATGAGATTGACCAGATTGTATCGGATGCTGTCACCAAAGTGCAGGGCCTTGATAAACAGTCAGCAGAAATTTCAAAGCTCATTTCCGTCATCAAGGATATCGCCAGCCAGACCAATCTGCTTTCTTTGAACGCTGCTATTGAGGCAGCGAGAGCAGGTGAACATGGCAAAGGTTTTGCAGTGGTCGCCGATGAAGTGCGGAAGCTTTCCGAACAAGTAGCTGCCTCTGTAGAAGAGATAACCACCATCGTCACAAATATTCAACAAGAAACTGACCAAGTTGTCACTTCCCTGCATACAGGCTACGGGGAGGTTCAAACAGGTTCTAAACAGATAGAAGAAACCGGGAACAGCTTTCAGCTCATCCATGAATCTGTTTCGAATATGGCGAATAAAATCTTTGGTATCTCAGAAAATCTGAATACCATTGCCAAAGATAGTAATGAAATGAATACATTAATCGAGGATATCGCGGCTGTATCACAAGAGTCAGCTGCAGGCGTGGAGCAAACTGCCGCATCCGCCCAGCAAACTTCCAGTTCTATGGAAGAAGTCTCTGGGAGCGCTGACGACTTAGCCAAACTTGCCAAGCATCTGAATGACGAGCTAAAGGTTTTCCGCCTTTAACACCCAAACAACAGGAATGGCTTTATTTGCCATTCCTGTTCCTGCCATTTGTACGTTAACCATGGTATAAAAAACAATCTCTCGTATGGTCATTAACCATGCCGGCAGCCTGCATGAAAGCATAACAAATAGTCGGTCCGACAAAAGAGAAACCTCTTTTTTTCAAATCCTTGCTCATAACTTCTGCTTCTTTCGTGTATGCTGGAACCTCCTCTTGACTGGAAAAGTCATGGAAAATCGTCTTGCCGCCGACAAATCCCCAAACATAATCGTTAAACGACCCGAACTCTTTTTGCACCTGCAAAAAAGCCTTCGCATTTTGAATGAATGAACGGATTTTCCGTTCATTACGGATGATACCGGCATCCTGTTTAAGTATTTGCACCTGTTTTTCATCATAGAGAGCAATCTCTTCGGCATCGAATCCCTCAAATGCATGGCGATAATTTTCCCTTCGACGCAGAATGGTAATCCAACTCAAACCTGCCTGCGCCCCTTCCAGACAAAGCATCTCAAACAATTCCCGATCGTCGTGCGTTGGCCTGCCCCATTCAACATCGTGGTAAACCTGATATACTTCATCCTGCCCATTCGCCCAATCGCAGCGTGATTTAGCAGCCATTATGCTTCTCCTTTGGCAATCGGATTGTCATCATAGGAAATCCAGTCACTGTAGCTGCCAGGGTACAGCTTGACATTCTCAAATCCCGCCGACTTCAATGCAAGGATATTCGGACATGCTGAGACACCTGATCCGCAAGAAACAATAATTTCTTCTTGCTTTGGTAATGCTTGAAAATGCTCCAATAGCTCTTCTTTCGTCTTCCACTTACCGTTTGTATCAAGAACATCCTTCCAGAAATAGTGCTTTGCTCCTGGAATATGGCCAGCTTTTTTATATAATGGTTCTTCATTACCTAAATAACGTTCCTTCGATCGTGAATCAATCAGGATCGCTTTGTTTTTCTCCAGCTTTTCTTTCAATCGATCAATATCTACGGTTTCATCACATCGAAACTGCGGCTTGAAATCTTTAGGCATAGATTGCGTGATTTGTGTTGTCAATTCATTGCCTTCCTCAACCCATCTTGCCAACCCGCCATCCAGTACATATGTCTTCTCATGGCCTAAATGGTGCAATAGCCACCATGCCCGCGGTGCAAACATATCATTTCCAGCATCATAGATAACAACCGTCGTATCTTGGTCTATACCTATTTTGCCCAATTTTGCAGCCAGCAAATTCATATCCGGCAAAGGATGACTGCCGCCGTGCTTTTCTTTTTTAGCAGATAAATCCTGATTCAAATCCAAATAAACCGCATTAGGGATATGACCATTGATATAAGCCTTTCTCCCTGCTTCGTCATCTTGTAAATCAAAACGGACATCTACAATCACGGTATTTTCCAGTTCTCTTCTTTTCAGCCGTGTTACACTGATTAAATATGACATTTCATACCCTCCATCCATTCCTGCAATTTTCTATCTATATATCATTTTGCCATACAATCTGTTATTTCAAAAGCACACTGGTTTCAAAAAAATTTTTAGGCGCCAATACCACCGCGTGAACATGTTTTCAGCAGAATATGATAAACTAAGATTAAATTATATAAGGAGTTGAAAGATATGAAAGAAGAAATCATTCAACGCTTCACTACATATGCAAAAATAGATACACAATCCAACGAGGATAGCCAATCCACTCCCTCCACGCCGGGACAATGGGATTTGCTTCGTGTGTTGGAAGAGGAATTGAAAGATATCGGCATGGCGGATGTATCCACAGATGAAAATGGCTATCTGATGGCGACATTGCCCGCCAACATTGACAAAGATGTGCCAACCATCGGCTTTTTAGCTCACGTTGATACCGCGACGGATTTCACAGGTGAAAACGTCAATCCGCAAATTATTGAAAACTTTAACGGGGAAGACATCACTTTAAATAAAGAGCTCGGCATCGTGCTCGCAGCTAAAGATTTCCCTGAATTACCTGGCTACAAAGGCCATACACTTATCACGACTGACGGAACTACATTGCTAGGCGCCGATGACAAAGCAGGTGTCGCTGAAATTGTTACAGCGATGGATTATTTGATTAAGCATCCTGAAATCAAACATGGACGAATTCGCATTGCTTTCACGCCAGACGAAGAAATCGGGCGCGGACCGCATAAATTCGATGTCGAGCGTTTTGGTGCCGATTATGCCTATACCATGGACGGCGGCCCTCTAGGTGAGTTGCAATATGAAAGCTTCAATGCAGCAGCAGCAAAAATCACTTTCAAAGGAAACAGCGTTCACCCAGGAACCGCGAAAAACAAAATGGTCAACGCCGGTAAAATGGCTGCTGCCTTTATCGCAAAATTTCCCGAAAAAGAATCTCCGGAACAAACGGAAGGCTATGAAGGATTCTATCATTTGATTTCGATTAACGGTGATGTGGAAACGACAAAGGTGTACTATATCATCCGTGATCATGACAAGGAAAAATTCGCCGAACGTAAAAAAACCATGGAAAAATTCGTTAGCGATATGCAGGAAGAATATGGTGTCAATAACGTTGTATTGGAATTGAAAGATCAATACTATAATATGGCCGACAAAATCAAGCCAGTCATGGAAATTGTGGATATCGCCAGTGAGGCGATGAAAAACTTGGATATCAAACCGATTATCGAACCGATCCGCGGTGGCACAGATGGTTCCCAAATCTCTTACATGGGATTGCCGACACCGAATATTTTTGCAGCAGGCGAGAATTTCCACGGGAAATTTGAGTATGTATCTGTAGATAACATGGAAAAAGCAGTACAGGTCATTGTAGAAATCAGCAGGTTGTTCGCAAGCAAGTAATTGGCCATACTTTATGAAACCCATAAGAGGAAATTCCTTGAACAGACTTATTTTCTATATTTCAAAATAAGTCTGTTTTTATTCTATCAATTGCCAAGCCTCCTCCACCTATGCGAAAATGAACCGACAGGAAATGTTAAAAAGAGAGGATAATTCTTATGATTTCTTTTAAAAAGACTGTACCTGCAGTACTCCTGACAGCAACACTGGCATTATCAGCCTGCAGCAGTACCAGCAGTGGCCAAAACAATCAAAATGATGATGGAAACTCTACAAATAAACAAGCAGATCAGCAAACTAAGCAGACCGCTTCCCCTAACAAACAAACGACTCTCCCGGAAGCTTCGTTACAAAAGGGAGATAAAGGAGAAAAGGTGGCAGATTTGCAGCAAGTACTGAAGAAAATCGGTTATCCAATCAAAAAAACGGATATCTTTGACACAGATACTACCTGGGCTATCACTGATTTTCAATTGCAGCAAAAAAAATTGGACATCACAGGCATGTATGACAATGAAACAGAATCATTTCTCCATAAAGCACTTACCGGGAAACTGCAAATTGATCCAGGTAAAGTCCTGCCTCATATGGATAAGCCGCAAAAGGATGAACATGGCGTAGTTATCAGCAACCCATATGAGATTTTATCTCTGGTCAACAAAAATCATGCATTACCGAGCGACTTTGTTCCCAAAGACTTAGTGACACCTGATATACCTTTTCCTTTTACAGAAGATTTGCCGAAAAAACAGGTACGGAAACCTGCGGCAAAAGCCCTGGAAAAAATGTTTGCAGCTGCCAAAAAAGACGGTGTGAATCTGTATGGACAATCCGGCTACCGTTCCTATGAAAGACAGGAATCTTTATTTTCCGCATATGCGGAAAAAGATGGAAAAGCAGCCGCAAATAAATATAGCGCCCGCCCCGGCCAAAGCGAACACCAAACTGGTCTGGCAATGGATGTAACCAGTCCTGATATTCAATTTGATATCAATGAAAATTTTGCTAATACAAAAGAGGGAAAATGGCTGGCGGAACATTGCGATGAATACGGTTTTATCATCCGATATCCAAAAAGCAAGGAAGATATCACAAAGTATGAATATGAAGCGTGGCATGTACGCTATGTTGGAAAAAAAGCGGCTAAGCAAATTACGAAAAATAATAGTACATTGGAAGAATACTTGCAATCGCTGAAAAAATAGCTATGTATAGATCCTGTCCGTGAAGGCAGGGTCTTTCTTTTTTTATCCGTATGGTCACATCATGTTTACATTGGTCCGAAGTGCTTCCTCCGATTGATCAATCAGTCTGTCAATCGCGCGGACCCGTTCCAATGCGACTGTGTCATCTATTTGTTTATAATGATGATTGCCATCTTTCTCTTCATCGGCCTCGTCTGCGAGTGCAACCACTTTCTGCAATGGTCTTAATTCCAGCTCGCCGCTGGGAAGATAGGAATCCGTGTGCAGCAGAATAGCTACAGCAATTTCTTTTGCCGCATGGCGATTTTCGCCTACGCGTATCAAAAGTTTATGCGCACGCTCCGCTCCCTTGATGGCGTGAATATCATTTTCTTTATACAGGTCAAAATCCCATTTCCCATCGCGGTACCATGTGTAATGACCAACATCATGCAACAGTGCAGCTTTCGTAGCCAAGTCTGGGTCAATGTCATAGCGTTTTGCGAAAATGTATGCATATTCCGCAACAGCGACTGCATGTGCGATGCCCGAACGGCGCAAATATTTTTGCGTCACCGGATGAGAAAATACTGTTTCCAACGTAACTGGACGCATATGATTCACTCCCCCTTTTTGATATTGTTTACGAATATACCACTTTCTTCGCCAGGATGCAATAGCATTCATTTCCCATCAGTAAACTTTTCTGAAAGAATAGGACTGACAGCAAAATGTGGCTGGAAGTATTCAAAAAGGAAAGCAATCATACTTTCCTTTTTTCATAGCCTGTATTTTTTAAAACGGCTTCAAAATCATCAATGCTATCACAACCAGGAATATGGCATTTTCTACACGCTCTGCCAAAAACAGCCTGTCAGCCATACTATAATATAAGTCTGGTATTTCTTCCCCGGCAGCATATTCATGGAGAAACTTTTTAATAGGCTTGGAACGTGGTGATAAAATGACAGGACCGAACCCTAAAGCAATCAAAAACAATGTCAGACTAAGCATATACCAGCCTGTTCTGAAAAGATAAGGGTGTATCCAACCCATTAATAAGCCAGTGACAATCAACAATGTTCCGCCAATCATCACAAAAATATGCAGTTGATTACGAATCTGATAAGCATGCCTTAATTCAGACATCGTCTTCGCCTTTTTTAAAACGTGCATCATGACAAAGCCGGGACCCATACCAAGAATGGCAGAAAATATATGGACCATTAATAAGAACTTATATAACATGACGATGACACCTCTGCATCTATATAATGTCATCCTCATCATACACTATTTATTCCTGGTGGTTGTGATATAGCGCACAATTACTTCCTCTTTATTTGCATACCAGCAGGAACATCCTTCTTCCTGTCTTTGTTAAGCACTGCTGCTTTAGATGCAATTTTGCATCTTTAAGATTTTTGATTCTGTCTCCATTGTTCCATCGGATTTTCTGCATCATCGTCCAATGCTATGTGTACCAGCCGAACCTGTCTCTCTTCGCGAGGTTTTTTCAAATCTTCGTATAACATGGCAGAATCAGTCAGCCCTACACCTGCAGTTTCTTCGATCGAGGATGCATAATACCCTTTTTCGATCCCCACGAAAAACATCGCTGTCAAACACATAGAACATGGTTCCCCGCTGCAATACATGACGCTTCCACTAAGGTCCCTCGTTTGCAGCTTTTCCTGCGCTTCTCGGATAGCGTTCATTTCCGCATGGGCGCTAACATCGTATTTATGGTGGAGTTCATTGACCCCCTCAGCCAGTACTTCCCCATCTTTCACGAGCACTGCACCAAAAGGCCGCCCGCCTTCTTTCACATTTTTAGAAGCTAGTCCCAAAGCTCGTTTCATAAATTGATCCATCGAATACCTCCGTCATCATTTGTTGTTTCCCTTTACCCGTTTTTCGTGAAACTTATTCGGAACTTGAAATAAGAAATTATCACGATATTATTTCGAATGATAGCATGCAGGCCTATAGAAATCCAGATTTTCATGATATTCATTGCATTTTCGGTGAAAATCTCTTACAATTCAATTGAGAATTATTATCAATTATTTCCACTGTTTGAAGCAATGCAGGTATAAAATAGGAGGTTATCATATGGAAGAAGTGAAAAACCGTACTGCCTTGGCGCAGATCATCCGCGAACGCCGTGCAGTAAAAAAGCATTATACTGATAAACCGGTTACCGAAGAAGTCGTTCTGGAACTGCTGGAGGATGCCATTTGGGCTCCGACGCATCAACTGCGCCAGCCATGGCGATTTGTTTTTGTCAGCCCGGAGAAGAAGGCTGATTTTGCGAAAAAAGTTGCTGCTACATACCCAGAGGAAAGACAGCAAAATCGGGAAGAATATTTGAATGAACCGAACGCACTCCTCGTTGTCATCATGGAGAAAGGGGAAAATGAAAAACAGTATGATGAGAACTTTGGCGCCACAGCCAGCATGATTCAAAATTTCTGGCTTCTCGCTTGGGAAAAGCAGCTTGGGGTTGTGTGGAAAACCAATCCGCATATCTATGATGAGCGTGTCGAAAACTTACTTGATGTATCAGAAAATGAAAAAATTGTCGGTTTTCTGCATCTCGGCTTTTTTAATAAAAAACCGATTATCAAAGACCGGACCCCGGTTATAGAAAAATTCGCCCGTTACGAAGGCTGATATCCATCGAATTGCTGCAAGAGCAATTCGATTTTTTGTATAGATATGGAATAGCCTTTTGAGATACATGTTTCCCATTCTGCTTCGTCTTTATCTCCGCCTTCGAAATTTCCTTGTTCCTGGCTGATAAAGCCATTAAAAAATCCCCTCTGGTAGATATACCTCCAAAGGGGAACGATTAATGGGTCCTCTCTATCACTGCGGGATGATCAATCATCCCACACAGTGCTTTTCAGCTGATTATCTTTTTCGTGCCGAGCGATAGCCAAATCCAGCAATTCACTGATCAATTCGGAATAGGGAACGCCGCTGATCTCCCATAATTTCGGATACATACTGATTTTAGTGAAACCAGGTAATGTATTCACTTCATTGACATAAATTTTCCCATCTTCGGTCAGGAAGAAATCGACTCTGGCCAAGCCTTCACATTGCAGGGTTTGAAATGCGGCGATGGCTGCTGCCTGTACTTGTTTGACTGTCTCTTCCGGCAATTCAGCTGGAATAGCCAGTTCAGCGCCCTTTTCATCAATATATTTGGATTCATAGGAATAAAATGCAGTTTGTGGCAATATTTCCCCAGGAAGAGAAGCTTTTGGTTCTTCATTGCCTAAAACAGCACATTCAATTTCTCTTCCAATGATGGCCTCTTCTACCACCACCTTATGGTCATAGTCAAATGCAACATCCAAGGCTTTATCAAACTCTTCTTTGGTACTCACCTTGCTGACGCCGACAGATGATCCTTGATTGGCGGGCTTGATGAACATCGGTGTTCCAAGTTCTTCGACAGCCTGCTCATAGGCAGCATCTTGTTTATTCGCAGTCGTATAAACAAGCCCTTTTGCCACATGGATACCTGCTCCTTGCAACAGGCGCTTTGCTATATCTTTATCCATACAAATGGAAGAACTGAGAACGCTTGGTCCGACAAACGGTACATTCGCCAACCGCAACATGCCCTGCAGACTGCCATCTTCCCCAAGCGTGCCGTGTACAATTGGAAAAACAACGTCCAATTGATCAAGTACTGCCCCATTTGACGCATGTATCATTTGGCTGCTGCCAGATCCTGGTACGATCGCCACATTGTCATTGGACTTATTCAGCTGGATCAGTTTCGGGTTTTCAGCGTTAAGTAAGTAGGATGTTTGGTCATTAAGATGCCATCTGCCTTGCTTATCAATCCCAATCAATGTCACTTCGTATTTATCTTTATCAATGGCATCCACTATATTTTTCGCAGATTGCAAGGATACTTCGTGTTCGGCGGATTTACCGCCAAAAATAATGCCGACTTTCACTTTTTTCATGGATAACTTCCTCTCGTTTTCTCGCCGCCGTTCAGATACCGTAGGACTGCAGCTGCCATTATACTATTCTAGGCGAAACACCAATTTTTGTGCTTTCTTTATCATGGAAACGGCAAAAATTTACCTAACAATAAAATAGCATAAATCTGTTTGTTTGTAACAGGATTTTACAGAGAAAACTATATTCCAAGTTTCATTCTTCACGATCATCTTTCATCATTTTACGGATGATGCGCATTTGGCCCCGATGGTTGATTTCATCCTCAAAAACATGAAACCAAAGAAAATAGTTATTAGAAAGATCCGTCCCCCAGGCAGCCTCACGAAAAAGCCACTCATCATCACGTTTTTTCAGCTCTTGCAATGTATTTTCCCTGGTTGACGCCATCGTCTGTAAATATTCACTAAGCTGTCTGCCCCTGATTTCATCTCTGCCCAGCTCACCTAGTCCAAGTGCGGGAGTCAACGTGGCGATTTCGCTTTTATGCGGATGTCTCTCTTCAAAGGTCTGTATTTGGAAAAACCTTTCTACGGCGGCTATATGCGCCAACAGAGCCCCGATGCTGTTTCCATCCCCGCTGGGCAGAAAGTCCAGATTCGCTACAGATAATCCTGCAACAGTTTCCAACGTCGTTTTTCTCACATAATTCATCATTGACACCAGATTGCTGATTTGTGGAGAGTAACCTTCCAATTTTGTTATTTTATTCTCCATTCCGATCGCCTCCTGTATCCAACAGTCATCTCTCTCATCTTAGCATACAATACACAGACGAAATAACACAGCCTTGGCAAGATGGAGAAATTTTTATTTTTTTGTAAAAACCCTTGACATTTCATTTTTGATGTCTCATAATTGCAAACAATAACTTGATTACGCAGGCTTTGACGAAGAGGAGTAATCATGACAAAACACAAAAGAGAGCTGATGGCTGGTGTGAATCAGTGTGTTTTTCATTGATGAATGGACTTCCGAGCCCCAAACCGAACCATGTAACAGTGCAGTAGGCTTTGGCGTTACAGGTCTCTACGTTACAAGAGACAGATATAAAGGCATTGTCCTTTGTATCCGGAAAGTGAGCGGATTTTTTCGCTAACAAAGGTGGCACCACGGGGGTTCTCGTCCTTTTTACAGGATGAGAACGCCCTTTTTGTATTCTTTAAAACAAGCTGACTGCTAAAAAAATGAATAAAACAAATTGTCGATCAAGAGGAGTAGGCATGCATTTCCAATGTTACAGAGAGCCGGGGAGGTGAAATCCGGCATATTGGTACTTGCTGAATGGACTTGTGAAAGGTTTTCTGAACGCGCAAAACGCATAGTAGGAAAACACGTCTTCCGGCGTTATTCGGATAGGATATCAGGTAATGGTGGGTTAGCCCTTTCCAGCCCTCGTATCCGAAAAGATGAAAAGGACTTTCTTTTCAAAAGAGGTGGCACCGCGCAATTGACGCCCTCTGCAGTGATGGATATCGCTGCAGAGGGCGTTTTTTACTTTTAAAAATGGAGGAATGGAAATGACAGACCGAAACGAATTGAAACCCCCCTTCCAAATTCAAAAAATAGAACGTACTTGTACAGTTGCTCAAGCTTTTCTTGCTTTGCCAGGTTCCAAAAAAGCCGTCATGGAATGCTTATCTGAAGACGGACGGCGTTTTTCTTTCATATGTGCGAATCCCTATCAGGAATTGAAAGGCAATATGGCCACTTCTACACTGGTCAACCATATGGCAGAAACAAGTAAGACTTACAATAGCCATCCGCTGGAAATATTGAAACATATTTTACCGAAAAAGCATATTGATCTCCCCTTTCCTTTTTTTGGCGGGGCACTGGGATATATCGGCTATGACAACGGCAGATATGTGCTCGGCCTTGATGAGGAATTGCCAGATGACTTGCATATGCCGGATGTACATTTACTTTTCTATCGGGACTTGATTGTCTTTGATCACAGTGAAAATTGCATTTACCTGCTGGCGGTCCGGACAGACGATGAGAATGACCACGTATTACACAGACGTGTAGCCGGATTGCATGAGGCATTAAAGGCGGCGGATGAAATCTCTGTACCGGTATACGCAGCGGATATTCATTTCATTGCAGAAATGTCCAAACAATCATTTGTATCCAAGGTAGCGACGGCACAGGAACAAATGAAGGCACAAGATATTTCCCAGGTTGTTTTATCACAGCGTATGAAGGCAGCATTTCCAGGAGACCCATTCCTTTTTTATATGAAATTGAGAGCCTCCAATCCATCACCTTACATGTTTTACGTGGACTTTGAAGAATACCTGCTGCTGGGAGCTTCACCTGAAAGCTTGCTGCAAACGTCAGGAAACCGAGTACTCACCAACCCAATTGCAGGAACGTATCCTCGTGGTTCTGATTCGGATGACGACAAACGATTGGAAACAGCATTGCTGGCTGATCCGAAGGAATTGGCAGAGCACGAGATGCTGATCGAACGTTGCAAGCAAGATTTGGCAAAGGTATGCAAGTCCGCAAGCATCCAAGTACCAAGACATCTGTATATCGAAAAATACGAACACGTTATGCACATCGTTTCCGATGTTACTGCTACACTGCGGGATGACAGCTCAAGCATTGATGCATTGCTTGCCTGTTTGCCAGCCGGAACTGTGTCAGGAGCACCGAAGACAAAAGCGATGCGAATCATCAGCGAATTGGAAAACAATAAACGCGGGGTTTATGGCGGTGGGGTCGGCTATATCAATTTCAATCATGATATCAATTTTGCCCTCGCCATCCGAATGCTGACCATTAAGGGTGAAACCGCATATTTACAGGCGGGCGCAGGCATTGTTGCCCAGTCCGTGCCTGAAAAAGAATATGAGGAGACAATGCATAAAGCCAAGTCGCTCATTTCTGCCGGGGGCGGCACCGCTGTTCCAAAGAAAGGTTACAATCTGCCTATAGAAAGGAAACAAAACATGAAAAGCTGTCTGGAAAAATTATTGGCTAACCAAGATATGGCACAACATGAAATGAATGAGGCTATATCCAATATCTTTGCGGGAAGTGTTTCCGACAGCCAAATTGCCGCCTTCATGATTGCTCTTGGCAAGAAGGGTGAAACACCTGAAGAAATTGCGGGAATGGCAGAAGCTATCCGGGAACATGCCAGCCAACCAAATATCTTATCAAGCAACATGATGGATAATTGCGGAACCGGCGGAGATCAATCCCAAAGCTTCAATATCAGCACTGCAGCCGCATTCGTGTTGGCGGGTTCCGGTGTGAAAGTCGCCAAACATGGCAATCGGAGCATTTCCAGTAAAACCGGCAGTGCAGACGTATTGGAGGAGTTAGGCGTTCCATTGGATTTAGCAGCGGGACAGACTGAAGAAATACTGGAGAAAAATAATATCGCTTTTTTGTATGCACCCCATGTCCATCAAAAGCTTGGACAAATCACCAGGGTGAGAAAAGAGCTCGGTATTCCGACGATTTTCAATCTTATGGGGCCTTTGACCAACCCGATGCATTTATCCACCCAATTGATGGGGATATACCGTCGGGATATGTTGGAAATGATGGCGGAAACGCTGCAAAAATTGGGCAGAAAACGAGCCATCGTCATCAATGGGGCGGGTCATATGGATGAGGCTTCTCTTGCGGGAACAAACCATCTTTGCCTGCTGGAAAATGGCAAGGTACACTCTTTTACGCTTCATCCACATGAAGTGGGCCTGCCTGTATATGAAAACGAACAAATCAAAGGCGGCAGTGCCAGGCAAAATGCCCGGATTCTGCTGGATGTACTGCATGGCAATCCTGGTCCCTGTCTTGATACAGTAGTTTTCAATGCCGGAATCGCACTGTTTGCCAATGGTAAAGCAACTTCCTTCAAAGAAGGCATCCAGCTGGCAAAAGATAGCATCGCCAGTGGCGCAGCGATGGAAAAACTGCAATTTTTAATTGACTGCAAGAATCGATATCAATCTATTTCATGAGGTGACAAGATGACTATTTTAAAAGAAATACTTGCGGAAAAGAGAAAAGAAGTGGCCGCGCTGAAACAACAGCCAATGAAGACGACGGTTCATATGAACGATAGGCAAATCCCGCGGATCATAGATACATTCACAGGCTCCAGCCATCTGAATATCATTGCTGAAATCAAGCGAGCTTCCCCCTCTAAAGGGGCACTCAACCTAGAACTTGATCCGGTTACACAGGCCAAAAAGTATGAAGCCTTCGGTGCCGGTGCCATCTCTGTTTTGACAGATCAAGTTTTTTTCAAAGGATCGATGCAAGACTTGCGGGCAATTCGCGCTGCTGTGGATTTACCGATTTTATGTAAGGATTTCATTATCGACCCGATCCAAATCGATTATGCCAAAGCAAATGGAGCCAATATTATCCTTCTTATTGCCGCAGCCCTGTCAAAAGACCAGTTCACTACGCTTTATCAATATGCGAAAACACAGGGTCTGGAGGTACTTTGCGAAGTACATCAGCTGGAAGAACTGGATATCGTGCTACAGCAGCGGGCACCTATTATCGGAATTAATAACCGCAATCTGCATCATTTTCGTGTCGACCTTGCTGTCACTGAAAAAATCCTTCCTCATATCAAGGGCAAGGCATCTGTCATTATCAGCGAAAGCGGCATCCGGACAGCCGATCACGCGAAAGCCGTTGCAGGTTACGGTGCTAATGCCATACTGGTTGGAGAATCCTTTGTCCGTGCAAAAAATCTTGCAGCAACTTTTGCAGATTTCCAAATCGCTTTGAAAGCGGAGGGGACGGAGCATGTTCGTTAAAATATGCGGCATCCAAACACTGGAAGCAGCACAGACCGCCATACAGCAAGGAGCAGACCTGCTTGGCTTCATCTTCGCGGACAGTAAACGGTACATCGCCCCGGAAAAGGCACGTGTGATTATCGACACCATACCGGAACATGTCAAAAGCGTTGGTGTGTTCGTCAATGAATCCATTAGTCATATGGAAAGCATGGCAGCACTGGCTGGTCTCGATTATATCCAACTGCATGGAAATGAATCACCGGACGTAGCTGCCCAGCTATCTTTTCCTGTGATCAAAGCTTTTTCGGCTGATGCTGACAAGCTGGCAGAGATTAAGCAGTATCCTTGCGACTATATACTGCTCGACCATCCAAGTGGCGGTGGAACAGGAGAAGCATTTGACTGGCGGCAATTCAAAACCTTTCATCAGGAACTTCCCCCCTTCTTTCTTGCTGGGGGACTGACCCCGGAAAATGTACAAAGAGCAATCCGTCTTGTCCGCCCGTTCGGAGTTGATGTATCAAGCGGCGTGGAGACATTTGGGGAAAAAGACAGCAATAAGATACAACGATTTATAATGAAGGCCAAAATGGAAAGGATGAAAAAACATGACAGAAATGAAAACGAAGTACAGTGAGCCAGACACGGCTGGGAGATATGGGAAATTTGGCGGAAGATTTGTTCCAGAATTATTGATGCCCGCTCTGATAGATTTGGAGAAAGCCTATCAGGAAGCTATCCACGACGTAAATTTCACCAAAGAGCTGCAGGGCTACTTAGACCATTACGTCGGTCGGGAAACGCCCCTTTATCATGCTAAAAATCTCTCCAAACAGCTTGGTGGACCTGAAATCTATTTAAAAAGAGAAGATTTGAATCATACAGGTGCCCACAAAATCAATAACACGATTGGGCAGGCCATGCTGGCGATGAGAATGGGCAAGAAAAAAATCGTTGCCGAAACCGGCGCCGGCCAGCATGGCGTAGCTACCGCTACAGTTTGCGCCTTGTTCGGACTGGACTGTATCATTTTCATGGGAGAAGAAGATATGAAGCGGCAGGAGCTGAATGTATTTCGTATGGAACTGCTCGGCGCAAAAGTTGCCGGAGTCGCTCAAGGAGGCGGGACATTGAAGGATGCTGTAAACGAAGCGTTAAGATACTGGACCAGCCATATAGACGACACCCATTACATTCTAGGCTCTGTTGTCGGGCCGCATCCTTTTCCAAAAATTGTCCGTGACTTCCAGTCTGTCATCGGTAAGGAAACGAGAAGACAATTCCTAAAGCAGCAAAACAAACTGCCTGATGCTGTCATAGCATGTGTAGGCGGCGGCAGCAATGCAATTGGTATGTTTCATCCATTTATTGAAGATACAGATGTAAGGCTGTATGGCGTGGAAGCAGGAGGAGAAAGCATTGAAAGCGGACATCATGCTGCTGCATTGACCGGTGGCTCTGTCGGCGTGCTTCATGGTACGATGACCCACTTGCTGCAAGATCGACATGGGCAGATTCAGGAAGCCGTATCCATTTCGGCTGGTCTTGATTATCCAGGTGTCGGGCCAGAGCATAGCCATCTTCATGATAGCAAGCGCGTCACCTATACGTCGATCACAGATAAAGAAGCACTTGACGCATTTCGTATACTCTCACAAGCAGAAGGCATCATCCCTGCGCTCGAAAGTGCCCACGCAGTAGCATATGCATGCAAGCTGGCAAAAGAAATGCATCAAGACGAATCCATAGTCATCTGCTTATCCGGCCGGGGAGATAAAGATGTCGCTTCTGTCAAAACATATTTAGAGGGGGAGAAATAATGGGGAAAACAAATTTAGAGACAGTACTGCAAGACACATTACAGGCTGGCCATAAGATATGTGTGCCATATATCATGGCCGGCGATGGCGGTCTGTCCATACTGGAAGAAAGATTGCAATTTTTAAAGGATTGTGGTGCTACCGCAGTGGAATTGGGAATACCATTTTCAGATCCTGTCGCCGATGGCCCTACGATACAGCAGGCGGGGATTCGGGCTTTAAACGAAGGTGCAAGTCTGTCCGCCATATTAGCGCAGTTATCATCTTTTCAACATCCAGCCCCTCTTCCCATCATATTGATGACTTATCTCAATCCGATTTTAGCAATGGGTGTGGATTGCTTTGCCAAAAAATGTTCTTCTTCCGGGGTGGATGGTATTATTGTTCCGGACTTGCCGTTAGAAGAAGAAAATCTGGTTTCTGATTCACTTGCCGATTCAAACATCGCTCTTATCCGCCTTGTAGCGTTGACTAGTCCCGAGGAGCGTATCACCATGCTTGCCGATAAATCAGAAGGCTTCCTTTATGCTGTCACCGTCAATGGGACCACTGGCGGCAGGGATGCACATGCAAACGATGTTGGCGTCTATTTGCAACAGTTGAAAACCCAAAGCACTGTGCCTGTTTTAGCAGGATTTGGCATCTCTTCCCCCGCCCGCGCCCAAGAATTTGCGAGCTATGGAGATGGTGTCGTGATCGGCAGTAAGATTATTGAATTGTTTCAACAGCAACGTTTAGATGATATCCGGAAGCTGATTGCCTTACAATAGCGTATTGCCAGAAAAAAATACAACCCCCAGTTTGGCAGCGGACAAACTGCGTCAAGCCAAGCAGGCTGACTCAGAGCTGGATGGCTGGCTCTGAAAATGGCACTGACGGGTTCGTTTGTATACTTCCTAAGCCTATGATAAACCAGCAAATTGGTACAATTTGCTGGTTTTATTACTATCCGTTCCCCTGCAAAACAACCCTTCCTACCTAATATGCTTCCTTTCGTCCAGTATAATATCAGCCAATTGTCCATGTCCTGGTGATTCTTTTGCCGCTATACTGTAATTGATAAAGATTATCAATTAGAATAGGAAGGGGATCTCTCCATGAAAAGATATACCATTGCCACACTGGCAATCATATTTCTCGTTATACTTGCTGCCTGCGGGGCAGGCGAGAAAGGAAGCACGAAGAATGAAAAAGAAGAAAATCAGCAAAAAACATCAGTATCCTCTGATGGAGAAAGAGTCATCAAACATTTGGGCAAGGAATATAAAGTCCCTCAAAACGTGAATAGGATTGTGATCGTCGGAGCGATTGAGGCGATGGAAGATTCGATGGTGCTTGATGTAAAACCTGTTGGAGCAAGTACAACCGGCGGTGAATTTCCAAAACTGTTCGCATCCACTATTTTAAGTGACGCCAAACCAATCGGGGAAAAAACGGAGCCAAATTTAGAAGCAATTTTGCAATTAAAACCAGATGTCATTTTAATGAGTACGAAATTCCCTGAGGAAACAACGGAAAAAGTAGAGAAGCTCGCACCGGTCATACCAATTTCCCATATCTCCGATGATTGGAAAGATAACTTGAACGTGCTGGCCGAGCTGACTGGAAAAGAAGACGTCGCTAAAAAAGCACTTCAGTCATACGAGAAACAATTAGAAGATACGAAAGAGAAATTAGGCAGTTCAGTCAAGGACAAGAATGTGCTTTCCATTCGTATCCGAAATGGTGATATCTTCATCTATCCGGAAAATGTATTCTTGAATGCGAGTTTGTACGAAGATTTAGGTTACCAAGCGCCGGATGAAGTAAAAGCAGCAAAAGCCCAAGAAATGCTTCCGCTTGAAAAACTATCGGAAATCGACCCGGACTATATGTTTGTTCAATTCGAAGCATCGTCTAATGCAGATGATAAAAATGCACTGAAAGATTTAGAGAAAAATCCAATTTGGCAGAGCTTGAAGGCTGTCCAACATGATAAAGTATTTGTGAATACGATTGATCCGATTCTAGAGGGCGGACCGCTATACAGCAGGACCGAATTCTTAAAAGCTGTTTCAGATAAATTAGCAGATTAATGTAGGTGTTGAAAGATGCAAACCCAATTAAAAAAAACGACGAAATGGATATGGATTCTTGCACCTTTTGCCTTTATCACAGTCGGCATGCTGTCCATTATGTTCGGTGCAAAGGATATCTCTCTTGAAACGATCAAAGAGGCTTTCATACATTTCGATGCAAGTAACCCAGATCACCAGATACTGATGCATTCACGCCTTCCCAGAACAATTGGCACATGCTTGATCGGTGCCTTTCTGGCAATATCAGGTGCTTTGATGCAGGGGATGACAAGAAACTATCTTGCATCCCCTTCCATTATGGGGGTTTCCGATGGGTCTGTATTTTTCATCACGCTAGCTATGGTGTTTTTTCCAGGTATAAACACAGTAGAGCTTATTTTCTTCTCCTTGGCCGGCTCAGCTTTTGGAGTGGGAGTAGTGTTCGGGCTTGGTTCCATCCTGCCGCATGGTTTATCGCCAGTCCGTTTGGCCATACTGGGAACCATCGTCGGGACATTCCTAAGCAGCCTGGCATCGGCGTTTGCCATTTACTTCAAAACATCCCAAAATATCAGTTTCTGGTATAATGCCAGACTGCACCAACTGGATCCTTCCATGATAAAGCTGATCATTCCATTTGCTTTGGCCGGTCTTAGCCTGGCAATCTATTTATCCAAATCGATCACTGTGCTTTCTTTAGGTGACCAAGTGGCTATCGGGCTTGGGGAAAAAGTCACACGGATCAAATGGCTGACCATTCTTACCGTTGCGATATTAACAGGTATTTCCGTAGCGATGGCTGGCAAAGTCGCATTCGTTGGTCTGCTCGTACCGCATATGACCCGTTATCTGATTGGGAATGATTATCGTTGGATCATACCATCCGCTGGCCTTTTGGGGGGCATCTTTCTGCTATCTGCCGATTTGGTCAGCCGCTTCCTGAACAGCCCATTTGAAACACCAATCAGCGTTGTTACTTCCTTTATCGGCGTTCCCTTCTTCATTTATTTAATCAAGCGAAATGGGGGGAAAGCACATGTTTAAACTGGAAAAGACAAGATTTGCAGTTCTCTTTGGACTAGGCATGATCGTCTGCGCCATATTATCCTATACCAGCCTGGTTACTGGTACGTACGCCATGTCTTTTACAGAAGTTTGGCAAACCCTGTTTCGTATTGACCCGCAGCCGGAACTGGATCTCGTCATTTTGGAATTCCGTTTGCCCCGTATCATTGTTGGGGCTTTGGTAGGGCTTGGGTTAGCCGTTGCGGGAACAGTTATTCAATCCGTTTCTAAAAATGGCCTTGCAGATCCCAGTATTATTGGAATCAATGCGGGAGCCGGCTTGGCAATTGTCGTTTTCATGTATTTCTTTCTTGGAAATCTGCAGACGGATAGCTTGCTTGCAACGTTTTCTATGCCTATATTCGGCTTTATTGGAGGTACATTGGCCTCCCTGCTCATCTTCATCCTGTCATGGGAACGTGGAAGATTGGATCCCCAGCGGCTGCTGTTGATTGGCATTGCAATCAGTACAGGGCTTAGCTCTGTGTCCCTTTTTCTATCATTGAAGATGTCCTCTTCTGATTTCGATTTAGCGACTGTGTGGGTCACCGGATCCATCTGGCATGCCAATTGGTACTATCTCGTGGCCATGCTGCCCTGGTTTGTCTTCTTCCTGCCAGTGATTATCTATAAAGCACATGTACTGGATGTTTTTCAATTACAGGAAGAGAGCGTGAAGGGACTTGGGGTTCAAACAGAGAAACAAAAGATCGTCCTTTTATTATCAAGTGTTGGGTTAGTTGCAGCATGTGTATCCGTTTCAGGAACAATCAGTTTTGTCGGGCTCATCTCTCCGCATATCGCCCGTCGTCTGGTTGGTTCCAAGCACAGGTATATTTTGCCGTTAAGCGGAGTAATCGGAATGATTCTAGTCGTCTTTGCCGATTTATTAGCAAAAACTATTGTACAGCCCGCGGAAATCCCAGCAGGGATTATCGTTGCCATTATTGGTGTTCCGTATTTTGTCTACTTATTGTTCAAAGCAAAAGTTTGAAACCACGGCAGGATGTCTTGGTATGCCAAAGACTTCCTGCCTATCATCCACCATTTCGAAAATCACGGATCACTTGTGATAAGAATGGCAGCAACATAGATATATGGCTTTCATCTTGATAATGGGCAAATCTCGTCTGGAGATTGGTCCCAACCCCATTCTGCAATTTTTGATAAACATACTCCGCCCCACCCACCATTCCCTCTGGTTCCTCACTGCCGACGCCAATGAATAATCTGGTGCTGCCCTGCCGTGCATTGTTTTGCACAGCTGCGCGCTCAGACATATATGTATCCAGATAGGTATAGATGATATGATTTTTCCACCATACAGAAGGGCTTCCAGCTGCATAGTATTGGAACATTTCACTTCTGGTAAATAATGTATAAAGCACCAAAAAACCACCTAGTGAATGACCAAAAATTGCCTGACGATAGCGGTTGATGGAAGTAAGCCGTGCAACTTCAGGCTTCACCTTTCCTTCAATGAAATCTAGAAATTCCTCAATACCGCCATTCTCAGGCCAGGCCATACCGTTCTTTCTTTTCCGCAGTTCTTCGGGGCTTGCCGGCAACGTATAATCTTTGAATCTTCTTTCCGTAACAATTGGTTTGTCCGAATCATAACCAATCCCTACAACCACAGCCGGTTCGAGTTTTCGGGGGCCGCTTGATTGCACACGTATCGTTTCAGTCACTGTAGCGAATATCGCATTTGCATCTAATAAATAATATACCGGAAATCCGTTGGGCGGGGCTTCGGTATCCGGTACCCACATCATCATCCGATAAGGTTCACCTTGATTATTCTCCATTGTCCATTGCATCGCATTTGGAATATGAAATGGTTTCGCATTTTCCATCGGTTTTTATCCGCTCCCTTTCATTCATCCGTTTCAGTGTACCGAAAATCCACCATCAAAAACATGGAGCATCGACCGAAATTGACTGGACGTATTACTGAAAAGCTTAGCTACTGAATCCAATTTACGAAGATAGGCATGTGCTGAATTTTCAAGCCAAGGATCGGAAGAAACCAGCATCACATTACCGGTTCTAACCGCCGGAAGTTGTTGCCACTGCTCTGTCCTTTGCAACATATCCCAATTCTTTCGTGTTTCATCATCCTGGCGGACAAGCATAAAGATACAGTCGATTTGCAGCTGGCTCAATGAATCAATCGTGATAGGCTGATGCAGTTTTTCCAAAGATAAACTGTGCGGAACGAACGAGTGTAAATCCTCAAACAGAAAAGAAAACAACTGATTGCCTGTCTCGATATATAATGAGTCATTGACCATTCTAAGCACTGCAGTGGTTTTGTTCATAAACTGTTTGCAGAGAGCGGCATTTATACTGGCGGCCTTTTGTTCATATGTCTGTAACCATTTATGGGCCAGCTCATTTTTATCCAGTTTATTAGCTATATATAGGAATTGATTCCGCCAGCTATTTATTTGCTGCGGAACATATATCACGGATGCTGTTTTCTCCAGTAAAGTTTGTTCTTTTGGTTGGATTGCCGCAGATGTGATAATGATATCTACAGATTCTTGCATAACACGCATCATATTTGTTTCCCATTCCTCATTGATACGGTAGGCGCTTAAAGGTAAAGGGATTTCCCTGCGATAATGATGATAATAATAGGACGTCCATTTAGGATGCATCGGTGCAGCATACGGTATTACCTGCAATGGAATAAGATGGCCAATAATATTTGAGGTATATGCCACTACTTTTTGTTTGACGTTTTTCATGTAATTCGTTGGTGTCATACCAGTCTCTTTCCTAAATTTACGGCTAAAATAAAATTCATCCTTATACCCTATCTCGTGGGCAATCTCCTTGATTTTCAAATTCCCCTGGTTCATTAGCCGTTTTGCCTCTTGTAAACGAAGTTCAGTCACATATTCCATCACTGTTTTGCCATATCTTTTTTTAAATACTTCAGCAAAATATTTACAACTGAGTCTTGTCAAATCTGCCAGTTGATTGACGGTTATATGATGCATATAATGCTTGCCGATAAATTGCTTCACTTCTTCTATGGACAGGCAGGATTTCATGCCATCTTGTTCCTGACTGTGAATCATTGATAATAAAAGATTCAGAAAATCCATTTGACAGCGAAAGCGTTCTGTTCCAGAGGCATCATGCCAAGTCTGAAAAATTTTTTTACAGACAGAAGCTGCATCCAGGTTCTCTTGCAGCTTCCAAACACCGGAAAATAGCAGCATATCCGATTGCAAAATCGCTTGATTGTCCTTTCGCTCTTCATATATTTTCAGAAAAAAGATATAGCCCTCGAAATGCTCGCTGCTTTCACAAATGCCTAGCGTCGTTCCAGGACTGCACGCATATCCTTCACAGCCATGCAGCTCCATCTCAGTTTCATCCGCTTCTAATAAAACCCGCCCCTTTGTTGCAAGAATAAGGGCATATGACTGTAAAAATTGGTGTTTAAATCTATGTATATCAGAATGGGATAAATAATCGACAGTATCAAGTTTGATAAAAATATTTTCCGTCAGCCATTCATTCACCGGGCATGCTGGATTCATACAAGACCACCTCTAAGCGATAATCAACAATGAGAATCATTATCATTTATTATCTTACTATGAGAATTGTCACTTGTCCATACATGCAAAACTGTGTCAAACACGCTGAACAAAGGTTTCATAACAACTACCAGCTTTTCCTTTGACAGTGTACAGATTTTTTCACAAAGTTTAATAACTTATTACACGGGTATCCCTCCTATAGGGAGGAGGTCAATATGGCTGATCAAACAGAAACACATCCACTAAAGGGGACTAAACAGAGCAATAAAACAGAAGACCCTCGCTACGGCCAACCATTTGTGGCGAAGAAAGCTGCGGTTGCTTCGCCGAATAATCTGGCCTCCATGGCCGGATACGATATCCTCAAAAAAGGCGGAAACGCAATCGACGCGATGGTCGCAGTCAATGCTACTTTGGGAGTGGTATTCCCTCATATGACAGGTGCTGGAGGGGATGCGTTTTGGCTTATTTACGATGCTAAAACAAAGCAAACCTTCGCACTGAACGCAAGCGGGCATTCTTCTAAACACGTCAGCATGGATGATTATAAAAATCAAGAAAAAATCGATGAACGCGGTCCAAAATCTGCAATCACTGTGCCTGGGGCCGTTGATGGCTGGTGCCAAGCAAGCAAACGGTTCGGAAGACTAGCATTTTCTGAGTGCCTGAAACCAGCAATCAACTTTGCCAGAGAAGGCTTCCCTGTAAGCCCGTCACTGGCGAAATTTTCAGAGCAGTCACTTGGGCTTTTACGCTCTCATGATACTACTGCATTTACTTTCTTGAAAGACAAAGTGGCACCTTATCTCCCCGGAGATATCATGAAGAATAGGTCCCTTGCAAAAACGCTTGAAAAGATATCCGAACAAGGACGGGACGCTTTTTATAAGGGTAGCATAGCAAAAAAAATATGTGAATTTTTAGCCGATAACAACGGTATTCTCTCCGAAGCAGACTTCGCGGCACACCAATCTGAATGGGTCAAACCACTGACAATGGATTATCGCGGCAAAACAGTCATCGCACCACCGCCTAACTCTGAAGGTATGGCAACATTAGCGATTTTGGGGATGCTTGAGCATTTCGACGTCAGTGAAAGCAGTGATAATAGTGCTGCATTTATCGATATTTTCACTCGTGCGACTGCTTTAGCTTTCAGAGACCGCAATGAATATTTAGACGATCCCAATTTCAATGACGTTCCTACAAGTCAATTGCTTGATAAAGCATACTTAGCTGAGCGGGCGAAAAAAATTATCGACCCATCCATTGGTCCTCCGGAGCAGGGCTTCGGTCAAAGAGGGGACACCACCTTCAGTTGTGCAGTTGATGAAGATGGAAACGCTGTCGCCGTGATCCAAAGCTTGTATTGGGAATGGGGGTCAGGACTTGTGGCCGGAGATACCGGACTGCTTCTGCAAAACCGCGGTGCGTTCTTCTCACTTGATTCAAAATCAGCGGATAGACTGATGCCAGAAAAGAGGCCGGCCCACACACTGACCTGTTCCATGGTCCTCAATGACACGGGGCCGGAAATGATTGTCGGAGCTATGGGCGGTGAAGGTGAACCACAGACACAGGCAGCTATCATTGCCAGAGTGCTGGATCAAGGCTACGCGATTCAAGAAGCAATTGATGCGCCACGATGGCTGCTTGGCAGGACATGGGGCGAGCAGCATCGCGGCTTGCGCCTGGAAGGTCGATTCCCGGAAGACATGGTGAAAGATTTGGAAAACCTGGGACACGTTAATGTCGAACTGATCGATGCGTTCAGTGATTTGGTCGGACATGCTCAGGCAATCCACATCTTGAATAACCGCATCGAAGCCGCAGCCGACCCACGTGCAGGCGGACTGGCTACAGGCTATTAAAAATCAGCTGAAATACTGGAATATTAATCAGAAAGGACGATTCAATTGACGCACAATAAATCAACAGAAGACATACCACAGCCAATCTTGGGGGACAAAGGTGCGACCGATGAGGGGCCGCGCAATATCGAAAGAGACAAGCAAAATCCAAATTTATTCGGCGGAACACCAACTGACTCAGGTACCATCCCAAATCTGAAATTCTCTTTTTCCGATGCCAGAATGAGACTGGAACATGGGGGTTGGTCTCGTGAAGTGACGAAACGCGAACTGCCGGAGGCAACAACTCTTGCAGCAGTGAACATGCGCCTGAAGCCAGGTGGAATTCGAGAGCTGCATTGGCATAAAGAAGCCGAATGGGCGTATATGATCTCCGGACGTGCACGAATCACAGCGATTGATGTTGATGGCAAAGTGTTTATCGATGATGTTGGCAAAGGTGACTTATGGAATTTCCCATCTGGCATCCCGCATTCTATTGTCGGTCTGGATGAAGGATGCGAATTTCTCCTTGTCTTTGATGATGGCTCTTTTTCAGAAAACAGCACATTCTCCATTACCGATTGGTTTGCACATACACCAAAAGATGTGTTAGCAGCCAATTTCGGAGTGAGTGAAGATACCTTTGAGAACATTCCATCAGGAGAACAATATATGTTCCAAGGGAAAGTTCCTGGCCCAATCGCGCAGGAAAAGCCCGCAAATATGAACGGTAATGTGCCTAACCCATTCAGTTATCGTCTGTTGGAACAAACACCAATGGAAACGAACGGTGGGAAAGTGCGTATAGCTGATTCGACCAATTTCAAAGCAGCTACTACAGTAGCTGCGGCTTTGGTTGAAGTAGAGCCTGGCGGCATGCGTGAGCTGCATTGGCACCCAAACGAAGCTGAATGGCAATACTATATTTCCGGAAAAGGCAGAATGACTGTTTTTGCTGCAGAGGGGCATGCAAGAACATTCGACTATATGGAAGGAGATGTGGGCTACGTTCCCTTTGCTATGGGTCACTATATTCAAAACACCGGTGATGAACCGCTCGTATTTCTGGAAATGTTCCGGAGCGACCATTTTGCGGATGTTTCCCTTAACCAGTGGATGTCACAGACCCCTCCGGAACTTTTGAAGGAGCACCTGCATGTTGACGACAAGTTCATCCATGAGGCATTACATCCGGATAAGCGACCGAATGTGAAATTTAATTAAGAACACGATGTATGCTAAGCCTGGTTTCTATCCAGAGACCAGGCTTTTTACACGCTCTTTTTGGACGGGTCACATAGTAAAATGCTTGCTAATCGAGCTAAAATACGTTATTATTTTTATTGTGCTTTTCGATAGGGTATGCTGGTGTAGCACAGTTGGTAGTGCACTTCACTCGTAATGAAGGGGTCGGGGGTTCAAATCCTCTCACCAGCACTGATACAGAAAACATTGATATATAGCCATTCTTGAGTATTCAGGAACGGCTGTATTTTTATTTCCTTTGGTTACGCCGACCAAGCTAGAAAACACAGTGGTTTAGGGGTTTATGTGGGTTGGTAACGGACCTTTTTTATTATCAGTTTTTATGCAACATGGAAAACTTCACGCTACACAATTGCTTTTTATAAGTTCTTTATTTTTGAAGCCTCGTTTTCAATCGTACCACGTTCAAAACCGCTGCAAATAAATGATCATTACCGTTACCTCGTCCTAAGACAAAATGGTTTTCTTTATTCTTTTCAGCAGATAACGATCTTCCATGCTTTCTGGTGTACAGTTAGCATCAGACCAATCCATTTTTCCATACCGCAGTCATTCACTCCCCCCACGCCCCTCTCCCCTTTCAGCGGTTCATAACATTTCAGTCCGTAGTCGGTTGGCGTTCTCTTTGTTCACTTATAACGCGACTGTTTAAAAGCGCCCAAGAATTAAATAAGGACCTTGTAGACGATTAAAAATGAACTGTTTCCTATGGGAAATATATAGATAGTCGTCTGTCATCTCATTTGTGATGGATATCACAAGGGCACTTTTGGGATATTATAACGAATTCGCATCTCTTTCTGATTGGCACAAAAACGTATTTTAATAAAAAACACGAGAAAATGGAGGGCAATTACAATGCCCAGAATGTATTGAATCACACACGAGGAGTTGGCATATTTAAAATGAAATTCAACAAGAAAAAAATCAACGTTGTAAATATTCAACAGGCTAAGAAAAGCGTGTTTGCTACTGGGATAGGAAACGCTATGGAATGGTTTGACTTCGCTTTATTCTCTTATTTGTCGGTTATCATTAGCGAAAATTTTTTCAGTCCAGTCCAAAACGATGAATTAAAGTTGATATTCACTTTTGCCACATTTGCAATTGCTTTTTTACTTAGACCAGTAGGTGGAATTATTTTCGGTAAAATTGGTGATAAATTTGGCCGAAAAGTAGTATTAACAACTACGATCCTAATGATGGCTTTATCTACTTTAATAATGGGGATGCTTCCTACATACAATCAGATTGGGGCATGGGCTCCTCTATTATTACTCCTTGCTCGTATTCTGCAAGGTTTTTCTGTGGGTGGAGAGTATGCCGGCGCAATGGTATACATTGCAGAATCTTCTCCAGATAATAAACGAATAAGATTAGGCAGTGGTTTAGAAATTGGCACATTATCTGGTTATATAATAGCTTCTATTTTAGCGACAGTACTTTTCTGGACACTATCTGATGCACAAATGAATAGTTGGGGATGGAGAATTCCTTTCTTCTTAAGTATTCCAATTGGATTATTTGGATTATATTTGAGAAGTAATTTAGATGAAACACCAATATTTGAAAATGATGTTTCGAATAACCAAGAGGAACAGCCAGGTTTATTGGAAACAATTAAAACATATAAAAAAGATATCTTTTTATGTATCGTATTTGTAGCATTTTTCAATATAACTAATTACATATTATTAGGTTATATGCCTTCTTATTTAAATGAAAACATTGGTATAAGTGATACAATAAGTACGCCGGTTACAGCAATTGTATTAATTATTATGGTTCCATTCGCTATAACTTTTGGAAAACTGGGAGATAAATTAGGGAATAAACGGGTTATAATATTTGGACTAGTATTAGGAATTGTGCTGCCAATTTTATCTTTCTACTTTCTCAGTATGGGAAGTACGGCTTTCTTATTCATAGGGCTTTTAATGTTGGGTCTCGTTTTATCTGTTTACGAAGGTACTATGCCGGGATCTTTACCTACCTTGTTTCATACTGACATTAGATATCGCACATTATCATGGACATTTAATATTTCCGTCTCTGTTTTTGGTGGTACAACCCCTTTAGTTGCTTCTTGGCTGGTACATGTGACAGGAAATAATTTAGCGCCAGGCTTCTATTTATTAGCAGTTAGTTTAATTGGTTTAATAGTTGTGTTAACTTTATTCGAAGATACTTCAGGGAAATCTTTAAAAGGTTCTTACCCGACAGTTGCTTCTAAGGCTGAGTATAAAAAGGCTGTTGAAAATCCCAAAGATTCATTATGGTGGGAAGCAGAACAGAAATAAATCCGTTAACTAGCTATCATACACCAATCCTCCACATTTCACGCCTATGGGCTTTTAATAGCGAATTTATCGCATACAGCATGATTATAGAACGAGCCTCCTTCTTTGCAACAAAAGCGAATGAGAACAAAGCTGCTTGGGGGAAGTCAATGAAAAAGAAAATCCTAATTCCTCCTGTTTTTGGAGGTATTAGGATTTTTATGTCTTCAAATGTTCAAAAATGGTCTAGGTACGGAGAAGATGGGATTCGAACCCATGCGGCGCGTAATGCGCCCTAACGCATTTCGAGTGCGTCCCCTTCAGCCGGACTTGGGTACTTCTCCATATTTCAAAGGTACTCTTCAAATGACCAATGAAAATTATAAACCTTTCTTTTCCGTTTGTCCATTGTAAAGAATGGACAAGTGCAGGGCGTTTGAATGACAACATAGCCGGTGCGCCTATGTTGCATACCGGCTATTTACCCTTTAACAGCTTGAGCTTCTTTTTCTTGCCACCGATCAAGCGCACCACCTGGATCATGGCAGAAGCCAATGAATAACTTTTCCGATAAGCTAAGTACTTACCCGACCATTCAGGATAATATTTATTTTTGAAGTCACGTAAGCCTTTGAATCCGTATAGATAACGCACGTTATTGAAGACTGCTGCAGCAATCCGCTCGCCAAGGAACGATTGCTTCGCATTTCCCACATTGGATAATGGAGCCATGCCTAAATTGAAATAGCGGTAACCTTCTTGTTTCGCCCACTCGAACAGATGAATGAACATCACATCGATCTCCCCGCTCGGTTCGTCAGGTAGATGGCGCATTAGATCGATGGAAATAGTGCTTTCCTGATATACTGGCATGATATTCATGAAGGCTGTGATTTCACCATTTTCGTTCTGCATCACCGCGATTGGTGCTTTAGACAAGTACTTTCTGTCAAAAAAACCTAGTGAGAATTGCTTCTCGCTTTTACCATCCAGCCAAGCATCAGAAACCGATTCTAACTGCTGCCAGAATGATTCAGTAAACGGTGGATGAATCACTTCGAAGGTATAGCCATTTTTATGGAAACGATTGAAAGAAGAACGCAGGCCGGCTCGTTTTTTTCCGGATATCGTAAACGTGTCCAAATCCACAATCGCCTCTTCACCAAGTTTAAAAAATGTATATCCCATATCGTGATAAAGCGCCATTTTATCTCCGCTTATCTGATAAAAAACGCAACGATAGCCATAATAATCCGCCTTCTCTAATAGCTTGGACAGCAGTTCTTCAAAAGACGCTTCCTCCCCTTGCGGATCTCCAAGCACAACCATTCTGTTTCCGGCTGTGGAAAATTGCACCAGCGCCTTCCCATCATCACTAAATAGAAAACGCTTATCACCCAGATACCCTAAATGACTCAGTACATGACCACCATACGCTTCAAAAAATCGGTCTAGCTTTTCTTCATTGTACACTTCACCAATCTGGACATGATGTTTACGTGCGAACAAAATAATAAGGCCGATAATATAGAGGCAAGCGACTAGACAGCCAACAAACCCGATCCCGTATATGCCATATAGCGGTTTATGATAATCAACCAGGAGCAGCCCATTCCTGGTAAACACGACAAATATCAGGAAGGCAATCAAACACACGTAGAGCAGACCACGCATACTGGCGGCATTGAACGGCAAGCTATGGCGCTTAAATTGGCCTCGCAGCAAAATCAATACGAGCAAATGAAATGCTGCCAATGCCCCGATAATCGCATTTTCCGATTGGCCTACCAACAGCACAATGGAGAGGATAAGTGTGATACATGTGATATATAAACCACGTATTGTCTTATAATACATTTCCTTCATAAAAAACCAAATCGTAATGGCTAATGCGAACAGAAGAATATTGTAAAAGTCGATTGTAAGCAAGGAAAGCCGGGATTTGTCCATGGCATGGTAAGCAATGATATCGAAAATAGGTATGAACAACAAGAAAAGACCGGTTATGAATGATAATAGTGATAGAGACCAATAGCCGATGTTTTTCAGAATCATTCGCTGCAATGCCCATATGACACCGCTTATTTCCACCACAGGTGCAATCAAATTGCTGTCCTCTGCTTTTCTCACAACCGTACTGCTCATTTCAAAGGCCATGATGATCAAGCCAAAAATAAGCGGAATCATATAGTAGGCGAAACGGTACATCAACAAAGCCGTCAATAGAATACTTGGCTCAGCACCCAGCAGCTGCCCGCCGGATAAAACCATTAAATCAAATGAACCGAATCCGCCCGGTATCATGCTGATGACTCCCATCACGGCGGCAATCGTATATAACCCAAATGCCTGGCCGAAAGAAACGGGAGCATCCACAGCAACAAGACTGAAATAAAGTACAAGACCCGCTCCGAACCATTCAATAACAGACACAGCAGAATATTGCAATGTCAATTTCGGTGTAAAAAATTCACTCTTTCGAAATGCTGCCAATCCGAGATAAACAGGGAAAAATAAAAAAATACCGGCAAGCACGAACCAAAGCCACTTTTTATCAGCTAACAACTCTCCTGCGGGGAAAACATGCATAATGACTAAAATGGAAAATATCGATAATCCCATCACAGCAGCAGGCGCCAGCCAGCCAATGCCGACCACAAGCTTTGCACTGTCTTTCGTGTATCCCTTATATAGCATCCCTCTGACGCCAGCGCCAATCAAACCGCCGAATCCAAAAACACCGTTAAAGGAATTGGCGACCCATGCCACACCGAATATCTTTCTTTTGGTCAGCGGGATTTTTTGTGAGCGTATAAAGAAAAAGTCGTAAAAAAACATCGTGGAAACAGACAACAATGCAGTGGTGATCACGATGATATCCATATAAAAGGGCACCTGGTCAATCGCCTTTAGCGACTCTTTCAGGCCTACCTCAGACAGCTGCCTCTTTCCCTCAATGAAGATGACACTGACGACAATAATCATGAATATGTATTTTGCCGCGCGGATAAGCGCTTGTTTATGTTTCAAGGAACCCACCAACTTCCTATACTTGCTATTGTATTAGCATATACTATCTGTTTGGTAAAATGTATCGCAAAATGTGACATAAACCTTTCATTATTGAAAGTAAATATCCATACGTAACACAAATAAAAAAAGTTTCAGTGCCAGGGACCCAGTTTGGCCCCTGGACAGGTATTCTATTAAAGTTCCCTTCTCATCGCTTGCAAAACGTCTATTTTTGTCGCATGTTTTGCAGGCCGTACACCGGAAATGATTGTTACTGCGATGCAGATGACTACCGCGATTAAAATCAATACTGGTGGAATCGCCGAAAACTGCAGATTTTCAGGAAGTTTTTCATGGAAAGCCGCTTCAATAATCACTGGCATACCTAAATTGACCACAAAGCTGGTGACATAAGCAATGGCTACACCAAACACAGCGCCAATCAATCCAATAGAGCAGCTTTCCAGCAAAAAGATCCGTTTGATTGTTCTGGGATTCGCACCAATAGCTTTCATAATGCCGATATCAGCGGCACGCTCTGTTACTGCCATCGTCATTGTGTTATAAATACCGATCGAGGCAATGATGACAGCTATCGTGCCGACCAAGACCAGACCAGCCTTGACAATGGCAAACAGTACATTGATTTGTTTCATTTCTTTCAAAACTGAATAAACCATATAATCTTTCTTTTCCAACTGGTCTGTCACTGACTGCACAGATTCCAGACTATTCGCATAGACCTTCATTACGTCAAAACCATGGTCTGTTTCTCCATCCTCGTTTTGGGCATCTGGTTCAGCGGCATAAGTCCCTGTATAGGCATCTATTTTTTTCATCATCGCATAGGAAATGTATACATTTTGATTTTGCAACCACTCTTTTGCCGGTTTAGCTTCAACGCCAACAATATCGACTGAAAATGTTTGATGTGTTTCTTTGCCATCCTTGATGCGCACGATATCCATTTCCATCTTTTTTCCCAAAAGATTTTTGATGTCCATTTTCGGAGCATCATTTTTACCGTCTTTGTCAGACTGAACCAATGCCTTGGCAAAGTCATAGGCTACAATGACTTCATTTTCCTTTTCCGGCATTTTTCCATTACTTAGCTTAAATCCAGCTTTCTTTTCTGAAGCAAAATCAACTGCGATGGTACTTCCCTCTGCCTGCTGACCATTCATTTCATATTTTGGTGACTGAATAAGCCCGTTTCTTCTTGTGACAGTCTTAACCCCATCCAATGACTCTATTTCTGAGACATTCTTCATCGTTAAGGGATCGGCATTTCCTGCTTTGTCCATTTTCGATTGCACTTGTATCTCCGTTACAGTCTGGTCCTGCAACGTATCTGCCACAATGGATTTTTGCAGGCCGAAACCTACAGATGCCAATACGATTAAAAATGCACATCCGATTGCGGCTGCCAAAATTGTCATCGTCGTACGAACTTTATTTTTCCGGACATTTTTCAAAATGAAACGTAATTGATCTTTCATCCGCATCATATATAACTCCTCTGCAATAAGTGGCCATCATGGATAGTAATGGTCTGATGTCCAATTTTAGCTACTGATTCATCGTGGGTGATGATCAGGAATGTGATGCCCTCTTGCCGATTCAATTTTTTAATCAACTGGAGCAAATCCGCTTCGGTTTCACTGTCCAAGCTTCCGGTAGGTTCATCAGCCAGTATAAGCGGCGGATGAAGGACCATTGCACGAGCAATGCTGACTCGCTGCTGCTGGCCCCCGGATAGCTCACCCGGGTAGTAATCCCTAAAGTCTGCAAGCCCCACCTTATCCAGCAGTTGAAGCACCCGCTCTCTACGTTCAGTTTCTTTTATTCCCTTCAACGTCAATGGCAGTTCTACATTTTCAAAAGCAGTCATACTGGAAATCAATTGGAAGGTTTGAAAAATGAACCCCATATGCTCCAATCGAAAATCGGCAAACTGTATTTCATTGAATGCAGTCGTTTCCTCTCCATCGATCCAAATTTGTCCGGCAGTTGGATGGATGAAACCACTGATCAAGTTTAGCAATGTGGATTTCCCTGAACCACTTTTACCAACTATCGTGACGATCTTTCCACGTTCCACTTCAAACGAGATGTTCTGCAGGATAGGTATGGATGTTTGGTGATTTTTTTTCCCAAGAACAAAGGAATGACTTAAATCTGTTATTTTGATCATTTTGTTTCCCCATTTCCTATTTCTAAACTATCCACTTCCAAACTTTGTTCACCAATGAGGTTTTGGTCTCCCTTCACTTTGATGACGCCCTTATACAATGTTTTGGCCGTTTTTGCATCAGCCACAAAAACAGTGGCCTTCCGCTTTGCTCTCATCGCGGGACTAATGATATATATCCTGTTATTTTTCACTTCAATAAGCGCTTCCCTGTTTGCCGCTTGCAGTGGAAACTGATGGACAGCTGTCACTTTTTCTGTATGAACATCATAGCTGTACACTGTTAATTTGTTTGCTGATTGTACTTTGAAATAAACCGATGTTCCATTTTGAGATACTGGTTCCGCACTTTTTGGAAGTTCTGCCGGCAAACTTAATTTCTTTCTCATCGCAGAACCAATCTCGTATGATATGAGCTCATTTTTCAAGACTTTATCCTGCTTTGCTTCATTGCCGATTTCTGATATCGTCTTCTGCAGCACAATCATATTATTTTCTTGCGCATTTTCTTGGGGAACAAAGTTGATGCTTGTGTACGTTTCTCCATTTTTTCCATTGTCCTTGCTATATACCTGGTCATCTGCATTTTCTTTCAGTAACGTCTTGTCATCACCTAATTTGCCTGACTTCAAGTCGACTTGGAACAGATGTGCTTCCATCGAATTTTGCCCACTGTCACTATACCGTTCATTATTAGTGGCAACATACAGTTTGCCATTGTTAAATTTTAAAGACTGAATATCCATCCAAATATATCTATCGATATGCGGAATCGTTGCTTTAAAGGAAGATTTTTGTTTCTTTTGCTTATCCCAAATAGCTATCTCCAGCTTAGATTGCATTCTTTGCTCAGGTAAACGCATATCGTAGGCATCTATGTTTGCATATATAAGTTTATCCTGATTTTCATAATACTGATTCATATTTTCTGCCTTACCGCGCATAAAGCTGTGGTATTCGTTTTGCAGACGCTTCATGCCGGGATCGCTGACAGCGGATAGCTTCTCAAAAAAAGAACGGTCCCGATAATAGCTTGTTCCATTAGTTGTGATTTGCAGATTTTCATTTATTTGCCCGTCATAATAATTACCATCTAAAATGAACTGCTTGATCTCGCGTTTATCTCCAGCTGTTTGCTGGATATAAAATGATGGGAATGCACTGACAGCATGATGTTCATAAATAAAAAAAGTAATCAATGTACCGATCGCCAAAACAAAAATAATGAATGATGCTGCATACTTTTTCATGTGGCTGTCCTCCTTAAACCCTAATTTTTCTCTGCAGCAGGTAATGGCTAAGCAGAATGGAAATTCCTGTAATGAATAGACCGAGACATAACTGGATGATGAAGATTTCTAACGGATAAAAATAGCTTATGACTGTGTATCTTTCAAAGAAAACAGGCAGCAGGAATACCGCCATCGCCAATATGAAGTAAATTGCACCAAACACCATCCCTTTCAGGCGGTAACAGCGTTCCAGCAGAATGGACGTGAACAGCACGAATACAGTCATGAAGCCAATGCCATAATGTACGAAGAAATCCATGAAAGTGACAGGGAACAAGATATTCATCTTTCCAAAACCGGCCATCATCCCATTTATTGGCATGTCTCTGCGGAAATCGATTGGAACCATCAATTGCAGCATCTTGCTTTCGACAGGCAGCAGAATTAACTGCAATGCTACCAATCCAAGCACCATCATGAAAATAGCTGTAGCTTTAGCAAGATAGATATTGATTCTTTCTGTTGGCAGCATAAGTAAACGGTAAATGAACGTGTTTTTTCCGAACCAGTCACGATACCAAATCAAGAAGGAATAAATCAACAGTCCGGCAATACAAATGACAATAGGTATCACATACGAGCCATCCATTATATCGATCATACTTATCGGTCCGGGCCCCTCACCCTTTAAAAAAGAATCCATAGAAAACCTGCCGTTACTCATTGCATCTCTGACAAGCTTCATATAGGATTGTGTGTGGAGCAAAACAACTAAAAACTGTACAACCACGGTCAGAGCAGCCAGTCCAATATATATTTTAAGGAAACGATTGATTTCAAAGCTGACTAGCTTCAAATAGTTTTTCATCCCTGATACACCTCCCGCATAACATCAACGACTGATTTCCCCTCTTCAGCTCTTACTGTTTCGACGTCAAATTCTCTTTTGACTTCCCCTTGATCAAGTAACACTGCTTTATCAATCAAATGTTCAATATCCTGGATTTCATGTGTGGTGATTATAACGCCACGATCTTCAATCAGATGACTGGTGAAGACGTCTGTGATTTGCTCACGGCTGAAAATGTCAATTCCAGAAAACGGCTCATCCATCAGAATATAATCCGCATCCAGCGCCAGCCCAAGCAGCAGATTCACCTTTGCTGTGTTCCCTTTAGATAAACTTGAGATACGTTCCTCTGGTTTCAACCGGAAAAATTGCAGCATTTCATGCGCACGCTGTTGATTCCAATGTCTATAAAAATCATTCATGAATTCCATTGCATCTTTAATCCGCATTTGGCCAGGCATCGTTATTGCATCTGGAATATATGAGACTTTTTCGAAGGTTTTTTTCGTAACCTTTTCTCCATCAATGTGTATATCTCCCTTTGTGAGCGGCGTCAATGCCATAATGGCGTGAAGTATTGTCGTTTTTCCAACACCGTTAACACCAATCAGACACGTAATTTCTCCTTTATTAGCAGTAAAGGATACATCTTGCAAGACAACTTTCCGTCCGAATTTCTTGTGTATATGTTTGATTTCTATCATTTCTGTTTCCCCTCGCCCTCACGCTCATAATTGCATTTCACCAATTCAACGACCTCATCTAAAGTTAAATTGATGGACTTTACAGATGTGATGAAAGAATCAACCGCCTCCATCACTAATTCTTTTCTGACAGCTGCAAGCACTTGCTGATCCTTTGTTATTTTGCTTGGAGAATTCCCTTCGGTTACAATCAATTTCTCTTCCTCCATTTCCTTATAAGCTCTTTGGGCCGTATTGGGATTGATACCCAATTTCCCGGCTAATTCCCTGCGTGATGGAATTTCCTGTCCGGGCTCAAGCAGTCCTGTAGCAATCTGTTCCTTAAAGTGCTGGACAACCTGTACATAGACAGGTCCGCGGCTGTTAAAGGTCAATTTCATATTCACAACTCCCATACACGGCAGTCATATGTATCATTTTGCCATGCAGTTTTTTCATGCTGGACGAATGTGTATTAATCCCTTAATACACATTGGTTAAAAAATCGGCATAAAGACGCCAGTTACTATGAGTACGCAATAACTCAGATATATCATCGCATATGAAGCGAATCATACGTAGAAAGCAAAAATGTACGGTTGCTACAGGGATATTCCTGCAACAAAGACAGTAAACTGTATTAATTGCTTAGTACACCTTACGAAGTGTATTATACGTTTAATACACAAATTGTCAAGCGCTTTTGAATACCTTTTTTATGGGCATTGGCTGTCATTATGATAAAATATCTCTATGGACTCACCATGATGGTCCGCCCCCTTCATTTTTGGAAATTGCCTGTATATGAAGGGCACCTCGGTTTTAATGCATTGTTTTATATATATTTAGGAGGTACATTTTTGTGAAGCTTGTTTCATGGAATGTGAATGGTCTGCGTGCCTGTGTCCGAAAAGGATTCATGGATTTTTTCAATGCCATGGACACTGATATTTTCAGTGTGCAGGAAACCAAACTGCAAAAAGGACAAATTTCTCTCGACCTGGAAGGCTATTATCAATTTTGGAATGATGCGGTAAAAAAGGGATATTCCGGTACAGCAGTTTTTACGAAAAAGAAGCCGCTCCATGTCAGTTACGGACTGGAAGAAGATATCCGGGATCCTGAAGGAAGGATTCTTACGCTGGAATTTGAAGACTTTTATTTATTGAACGTCTATACACCGAACTCCCAACGCGATTTGGCACGATTGCCATTCCGGCTCGAATGGGAAGACAAGCTGCTGGCCTATATTCAAAAATTGGATCAGCAAAAACCTGTCATTTACTGTGGAGATTTGAACGTCGCACACCAGGAAATCGACTTGCGAAATTTCAAATCGAATCATGGCAATTCAGGTTTTACGACAGAAGAACGTGGGAAAATGACTCGGCTGTTAGAGGCGGGCTTCACGGATACTTTACGCTATTTCCACCCTGATACAGAAGGTATTTATACATGGTGGTCCTATATGAAAACAGTAAGAGAGCGAAATATCGGATGGCGTATCGACTACTTCATTGTGTCGAACAGATTGCGCCAATACCTGCACAGCTCCACAGCATTATGCGACACCATGGGCAGCGATCACTGCCCTATCATGCTGGACATCGGCGGGGAAGATTCCCCGCTTCGCTAAGTGATAAAACAATAGGGGTTTGTCCCCGTGAAAGGATGTTAATAATGGAAACCAATAAAATTAAACTTACTGCTCTAACAACCAAAGGCGGATGCGGATGCAAAATAGGCCCGGCAGACTTGTCCCAAGTATTGCGCACATTGCCTGTTAACGAGCCAAACCCTAACGTACTTGTCGGGTTGGATACAAGTGATGATGCAGGTGTGTATAAATTGAATGATGAGTTAGCGATTGTACAGACATTGGATTTCTTTACACCGATTGTCGATGATCCGTATGATTTTGGCCAAATAGCGGCCACAAATGCAATCAGCGATGTATACGCCATGGGCGGGACGCCAATCACTGCATTGAACATTGTTGCTTTTCCTATTTCCAAACTGGATAAAAGCATCTTAAGTGAAATTCTGCGTGGAGCTGGAGACAAGTTGAAGGAAGCAGGAGTCGCCCTTGTCGGAGGACATTCTATCGATGACCAGGAGCCGAAATTCGGTCTTTCCGTCACCGGCACCGTTCATCCGGATAAAGTGCGTACAAATGCTGGCGCTAAGCCAGGCGATAAACTGATCCTGACCAAACCGATTGGTGTCGGTATCATGACAACTTCTATCAAACGGGATCTTGTGACTGAGGAAGAGCGCAAGCTTGTTACCAGTGTAATGACTACGCTGAACAAAACAGCCGCAGAAGTCATGGCTGATTTCAATACCCATGCTGCTACCGATGTTACCGGGTTCGGACTGCTTGGCCATGCATCAGAAATGGCCGTAGCCAGCAATGCGGGTATTATCATCGACCACACCCAGGTTCCTGTCCTGCCGCGTGTTAAGGAACTCGCTGAAGCCGGGGCGGTGCCAGGCGGGACAAAAAATAATTTTGACCATGTGGCTAATGTTGTCACCTATCCTGAAGAAATGGAGCAAATCGATAAATGGATACTTTGTGATGCTGTCACGTCCGGCGGATTATTGCTTGCTGTCGACGAAGCAGATGCTGATCAACTGCTGGAAGCCTTCAACAACAAGCAGGTCCATGCACAAATTATCGGTGAAGTCACTTCAGAAAACAATGGAAAAATCATCGTCAAATAAAGGCACGATCAGTTTTGTAATAGAAGGTGAAAATATATATGTTTCAAGATATCCAACTAGATGATTTACTCGAACAGCAAAAAAACGGACATACATTGGTTGATGTACGCTCTCCAGGCGAATTTGCAGAATCGACCATTCCGGGAAGCATCAATATCCCTGTATTCGATGACGAGGAACGAGCTGAAGTAGGTACACTATACAAACAAGCAGGCCAGAAAGCGGCAAAAGAAAGAGGCTTGGAAATATTTTCTGCAAAATTGCCGCAGTTCATTGCCGAATTCAAAAAAATATCCACACCAATGTCAGTGTTTTGTTGGCGTGGCGGTATGCGTAGTAAAACAGCAGCCACCGTACTCGATTTGATGGGCATCCATGCAAACAGACTGAGTGGCGGCATCCGCTCCTATCGGCAATGGGTAGTGTCTGAACTGGAAAAAGGAGAATTCCCCCCAGAGCTGATTGTGCTTAATGGTTACACAGGCTCTGGAAAGACTGTTTTGCTAAAAAAACTTGCTGCAGAAGGCTTTCCGATAATGGATTGGGAAGGAATGGCAGGTCACCGTGGGTCCATTTTTGGACAAATCGGTCTGAATCCTAGCAAACAAAAGAAATTCGACTCATCGCTGGTGCAAGCAATGATGTGCTTCAAAAATAGTCCATACGTCTTTGTGGAGGGAGAAAGCAAACGCATCGGAAAAGTGACGATGCCGGACTTCATGTATCAAAAGAAGGAAAATGGGCTCCAGATCTTCATCGACATCCCAGTAGGAGAACGGATTAAAAACATTTTGAATGATTACCAGCCCTGGAAAGATCCGGAGCAATTCCTGGAGGCTTTTCAGCGAATAAAAAGACGAATCCATGTACCTGTTGCCAAACAGATTGAAGCTGATTTGATGGAAAAGAAGTACGAATCAGCAATTCTGCTCTTACTCACCTATTACTATGACCCAAGATATGAATATGGGATCAGTCAATATGCTGATAGCCAAAAACTTACTATCCATGCTGCTGATAATGATGACGCCTTTAACCAATTGTATGCTTTGGCTAAAAAGCATTTATCCGATTCTGTAAAGTTTAACTAATATCCTGGAGTTTCACATCGTGTATTCTTAACCTTACTGGGAATTTAATGGCAATCGTCGTGTGGATGCTTAATACAACACCCCGTCCTCAAAACCGTAATCCATTATTCACGTATTGTTCATAATGCCATGCTACACTTTCGTTATCATGTATAAGACGGAGGAGTAGGATGTATGAAAAAATATAGTACGTTGTTATTGCGGTTTTCAGCACTATTCGCATTGATCGGTGCTTTCCTTGGTTCACATATGGCTGGTTCAGGGGGATATCAATTTCGAAGTGTGCATGCGCATATTCTTGTTGTCGGATGGCTGACCTTATTTGCATGGTCTGTTTACTATAAACTTTATAAGCCTGCATACCATTGGCTCGCTGGTTTACATGTTTGGACAGCGATTATCGGAGCCGTCGGCTTGACAGCGGGCATGTACTTTTATTACGTCAAACCTTTTGGCGTAAGCGGAACCTTTCCGACCGTGTTTTTCATCGTTGGAGGTACCATTATGCTGATTAGTTTCGTGTGCTTTGCACTGATCACTTTTTTAAAACAAGAAGCCAACGATTAAAATAGCCGTCAGTTAATATAATAAGAACATGCTCCAGTGAGCATGTTCTTATTTTGGTTTAATGCTTCCCATTATTCTTTTGGAGAAAATCCATTATTCCTAAAGCAGAGATTTGCATATCGAGGTTGATGATAACATAAATATCATGATCATCAGCTATGCCTTGGTCACGCAGATGATGCTGGACCTCTTGCAGCATGCGGTTAGCCAGCTCGTCATATCCTTTTCCCTGCGCAAACACTTTTTCCCCTTCTGCTACGAAAAGATTCAGCCATCGTTCAACTTGATCCAATGCAAGGCTGACATCCTCTGTCATACCGAAATGCCCAAAATATATGCGGTCGACATTCATACGCTTCACACGATCAATAGAATGCTTCATAGCCTTGGGATCAAAATGATTTGGAGAGGTTGTCGGCAGATAAAAATCCACACCGCTATGGATCAACTTTTCGTAGCGAATGCCTACCGTATCACCTGTGAAAATGCCATTACTTACTGGATCATAAATGCTGAAATGATGCTTAGCATGACCTGGTGTATCCAGAAACTGCAATATGGTGTCCGTCCCGATTTGTAATGTATCACCTTCTGTTTTTACCAAAAGCCGCTCTTTCGGGATGGCTACAATCGGTTCAAACAGCTCTTCGAAACTGTCACCATAGACCCCTCTTGCCCCAGCAGCCAGTTTTTTCGGGTCTGCCAGATGCCTCTCTCCACGTGGATGAACAACGACCACGGCATTCGGACAATCTCGCAAAAGTAAACCGGCACCTCCGGCATGATCCAGATGAACATGGGTGACGATAATGTATTTGACCTTTTCCAAAGAAAAACCAAGTTCTGACAGTCCAGCTTTCACATGCTTGACAGATGGGCTCGGCCCGGTTTCAACCAGTGTCAACTCCTCTTCATCGATGACATACGTACCTGTTCTTTGACCCATTTGCATATCAAAATTATCAATCAGCCAAATCCTCTCATCCAGCTTCAGCGGCTTCTTCCCCATAGTTCTCATCCCCTTGTGTATACAGTCTTCTCCTCTTTATCGTATCACAAATTTTTCTTTAATTCTCGCCGTTTAGCGTTTCCATCTTGGAGCTGGGTGCTCCCCTCGATCCTTCACAAACCTGCATAATTAATGCTTCCAAGCACATACTAAGTCTTGATCATAATATAGGGGGTATTTCAATGATGCAAAATCAAGGACAGAATCAACAGCAATTCGAATACTCAGATCAAGTACAACCACAGTTTAACCACGGGGGACACGAACTTTTTGACGCCCACGAAGCTATTTCCGGACTTGTCGGTGGTATGGAGCAATGCTTGATGTATGATCAGCACATTCAGGATCCAGAACTAAAGTCGATTGCGCAAAGGCAAAAAACATTCTTGTCGCAAATGTATAACACCATTGTTGAGACACTGAAAACGGGACAGACACCATCGGTTAAGACTCAGTCTTATCAAATGACCGAGAACAACACAACCTTATATGGTATGCAGCCATCTCAGCCTAAAGCCCCTGCTCAATCTGTGAATGAACTGAGTGATCAATGTATTTCAAGCTTCATGATGGGGAATTTGAAAGCAAATGCCGGTGCGTTTTGTACAACCGCACTGGAAACGACCAACCCAGTATTAAGAAGGGTGTTTCAGGACAGTATCCCTAATTTGATCGAAATGGCCTATGAGATTTATCAATACCAAAACAAAAATCATTATTATCAGGTGCCACAGCTTAAACAAGAAGATATGCAAAACTATATCAACAGCTTTGCACCAATGCCTGGCAATATCAGTGGTGGTATGACACATTAAAATATCCGCACTTCTGCCGGAAAAGCCGTTCTGTGAAAGAGCGGTTTTTTCCTTTGATGGCTTGAATGACTTAAAGGCGCCCTTTTAAAAAAGGACGCCTTTAAGTCTTCTACTTAATCAAGCAGCCGGTTATTTTCATCCACTTCCATTACGCGTACTGTCTTTTCTTCCTCTACAATACCACTGCCATGGCAGACACTGCACTGATACTGCCATCCTTCATCATCGGAAAGCATTCCATTACCGTGACAGGCCTTGCATGTTTCTTCCCGCATCCATCCACACCACCTTTTTCAATCATCATTGACGAGATTTCACCCAATTGATAATTCCGCCTTTTAACATGATTTCCTTTTGGCGCTTGGATAATGCATGTTCAACTGCAATATGGTGGTTACTTCCTTGTACCTCGAGCTCGAAACGATTTCCCTGCATCACTTTCTCGCGAAGCCTGGATACTTTCAATACGGCACCTTGTTTAAGGAGATCATAATCCGCTTCATTGACAAACGTGAGTGGCAGCACTCCGAAATTCACCAGGTTTTGCCAATGAATTCGGGCAAAATCTTTGACTAATGCAATGTGCAGCCCAAGGTATCTCGGTGCCAAAGCTGCGTGTTCTCTGCTGGAGCCCTGACCATAGTTATATCCCCCTACAACCGCATGGCCGCCCTTATCGACTACCTTGCTGGCACGTTCATAATACGTGTCATCCACAATTTCAAAACAGAACTTGCTGATTTCTGGTAAATTGCTTCGATAAGGCAACACCCTTGCACCACCAGCTAAAATTTCATCTGTTGAAATATTATCTCCCATTTTCAGAAGTACTGGTATTTCCAGTTCATCCGGCATTTCATCCATTTGTGGGATAGAGGCGATATTCGGCCCCTTCTCCAAGGAGATATTTTTAGCTTGGGCATAAGGTAAAGGTTTCTCAAGCAGCCATTCATCCACTGTCGGATGATCCAATGTCTTTACCTTCGGATATTTTAAGCCAGAGGAGGCTGGATCTGTGATCTCGCCTTTTAATGCGGAAACAGCAGCAGTCTCCGGACTGCATAAAAATACGCTGTCCTCTTTTGTTCCAGAGCGCCCCGGAAAATTCCTAGGTGTAGTACGCAAACTGTTCTTCCCCGAAGCAGGAGCCTGTCCCATACCAATGCAGCCATTGCATCCGGCTTGGTGAAGTCTGGCCCCAGACTGGACTAAGCTGGCAATATGCCCTTCATTGACAAGGTCAGTCAGCAGCTGCCTGGAGGTCGGATTGATGTCTAAAGAAATACCAGGAGCGATATGTTTGTCCTTGACAATCTCCGCCGCAACAGCAAAATCCCGATAACCTGGATTGGCAGATGAACCGATGTATGACTGATATATTGGCGTTCCTGCTAATTCCTTTACAGCAACAACATTTCCTGGACTTGACGGTTTTGCTATCAATGGCACCAATTCAGATAAATTGATGTCATCCTCGATATCATATGTGGCATCTTTATCTGCCTTCAGCTCTGTCCAATCTTTTTCCCGTCCCTGAGATTTCAGGAAGCGCTTGATTTCAGCATCAGATGGAAAAACTGTTGCAGTTGCACCAAGTTCGGCTCCCATATTTGCGATAACATGACGATCCATCGCACTTAGTTTGTCAACCCCTGGCCCGTAATATTCAATGATTTTCCCTACTCCGCCTTTCACATCATGTCTGCGAAGCATTTCCAGTATGACGTCCTTCGCGCTCACCCAATCAGGCAGTTCCCCTGTCAGTTTCACACCCCATATTTTCGGCATTTTCACAAAAAAAGGTTCCCCGGCAATCGCCATGGCAACATCGATTCCTCCCGCCCCCATTGCGAGCATACCCATACAACCATTCGCACAGGTGTGACTGTCAGACCCAAGCAACGTTTTTCCCGGCTTTGCCAAACGCTGCATATGTACTGGATGACTCACACCATTACCAGGCCTGCTGAAATACAATCCGAACTTTCGTGTCGCACTTTCCAAAAAAAGATGGTCATCCGGGTTTTTATAATCCTCCTGTATCAAGTTATGGTCTACATACTGGGCGGAAGCCTCCGTCTTTGCACGATCAAGATTCATTGCTTCCAATTCGAGCATGACCAATGTCCCTGTTGCGTCCTGGGTAAGTGTCTGGTCAATTTTCAAGCCGATTTCCTCCCCAGCCACCATCTCCCCCGCAACAAGGTGATCCTTAATCAATTTCTGGGCAGCATTCATAGCCATTTTGTATCCTCCTTTTATTTTGCGAACAATAATACACTTTATTATTTTTTTCAGGCATACCAAAAAATAGTGCTGTTATAATGGATATACCTTATTAATATATGAAGTAAACCGGAAAATATTATGCCATGTATCTATATTAGGATTGGGATTACTGCCAATTTTTTCAAAATGATAGCAAGTTTTTCCACATCGAAACATATCTTAAGGTCATGGAGAAAATTGAAGTGGAGGTATCCGCGCCAAAGTGTATAAAAAAATAGCAGTCCCGCAACCAGGACTGCCTGAATTTAAAGGTTCTGGCCATAATATTTGTCCAGAGAAAATCCTCTGCCCACAATCTCGGAGGTATTGGTAAAAATGACAAATGATTCTGGGCTTGCCTGCTGCAGCATTTGCTTTAACTGAATCGCTTCCCGCTGCCCGGCTACACAAAGGATCATTGTCTTATCCCGATTGGAATAGCCGCCAACAGAGCGTATTTTTGTCAGACCACGGTCGATGCCATGCTTGATCAAATGCTGTATTTTTTCTTCTTCTTCCGTAATGATCATGATCAGCTTATTAGATGATGTCCGCAGTTGGACTATATCAATCGTTTTACCTGTGATGAAAATGGCCATCGCTGCAAATAACGTGGTTTCCAAATCAAAAACAATCAGTGAACCGATTACGACAATGCCATCCACGATTAATTGAGAATATCCACTAGAAATACCAGTAAACTTTTTGACAATCTGCGCAATCGCAGCTGTTCCGCCCGTCGACCCATTACCTATGTAGACGAGACCTAAGCCAGCGCCCAATATCACGCCGCCGTAAATGGCACCTAGTAAGGGATTCGTCACTTGTATCGGTATATCGCTGCTGAGCCATATGATAAACGGTACCCAAAAAGTTCCCAACAGTGTTTTACCGCTGAAATCTTTTCCCAGTGTCAGCCAGCCGACAATGAATATCGGGATATTCATAATAAATTGCGTGAGAGCCGGGCTTAAATGATACATTTCAAAAAGAATTGTGCTGACACCCGACAATCCACCCGCAGCAAGTTTGGAGGGAAGCAAGAAAATATTATAAGACAATGCGACGATGGTTGCCCCTACCGCCACCAGAAAATAATGAAAATATTTTTGCTTAAAACGTTGCCTGTCACTCATGATGAACCTTCTTTCTTTTTAAATTATTACATTTACATTTCCCTTGTCACTAATTTGTTGGTTTTATACAGGAACGAAACGGGTATATATGAAATAGGGATAATTAGCAAAGGATGCGACAAACAGATTGACACGACAAATATTTTATCATAAGTGCTGCAGTTCACCAACTTGGGGCAAAGGAATTCGCAAGCAGCACGTGAGGTTATGAAAAATGAGTAACAAGGAAAAAATGTCAATATTTGTCTAAATTTTCCATCTTTGTTTTTTTGTATATTAATCTACTATGTTTATGGGCAACATGATTAGGTCAATGTCCAGCTTTCCCAATAGGAAATAATGGAAAATCACTTGCAAAATATATCTTTTGTGATACAATAATTCCTTGATGATTTAATAGCCTTTAAGGTTTGATAATCATCAGCATGAAGGCAAAAATAAAATTGAGGTGAACACAAAGTGAAGAAAGTACTTTCAACAAAGATGGGTTTTTTCTTTGTAGCGGCAGCTTTACTTTGGATTAAATCGTATATCATTTATGTGAATGAATTCAATCTGGATATTCAAAACGGGGTACAGCAATTCCTGCTGTTTTTCAATCCGATCAGTTCGGCACTCGTTTTTCTGGGACTGGCATTGTTTGCCAAGGGCAGAAGAGTCGGTATATATATGATCATTCTGGATTTCCTGATGAGTTTCTTCTTATACGCGAACGTTGTTTTTTATCGGTTCAATACCGATTACATTACTCTTCCAACATTGACGCAGACGAGCAACTTCGGCAGTCTGGGCGGCAGCATTGCCAGTTTGGTAGAGTGGCATGATTTGTTTTACAGCCTGGATATTATTCTTTTGATTGCTCTGTTCATTTGGACGAGGAAAGATTGGGCTCCAAAACGTATGCAATTCCGCAAGCCGCTGCTTGTTATCCTGGCTGGTGTGATCGCATTTTCCGTCAACTTGGGGATGGCCGAAGCTGACCGCCCGCAGTTGCTGAAAAGAACTTTTGACCGCAACTATATCGTGAAATATCTTGGCGCATATAACTTTGCCGTTTATGATGCGATACAGAATGTCAAATCATCATCACAACGTGTTTTCGCTGACAGCAGCGATATCACAGAAGTTGAAAATTACACGAAAAATAAGTATGCAGAGCCTGATCCTGAGCTTTTCGGAAAAGCAAAAGGGAAAAATATTATTAAAATTCACCTGGAATCTTTCCAGTCATTTTTAATCGATTTTAAATTGCATGGCGAGGAAGTCACACCATTCCTTAATTCCCTTGTTCATGATAAGGATCAGAACTTCACTTACTTTGATAATTTCTTCCATCAGACGGAACAGGGAAAAACAGCAGATGCAGAATTGATCATGGATAACTCTCTGTATGGCCTGCCACAAGGATCAGCATTTGTGACAAAAGGCAAAAATACGTATCAGGCATTGCCGGCCATTTTGAATGAAAGAGACGATTACACATCGGCTGTTTTGCATGGTGATTATAAATCTTTCTGGAACCGTGATACAATCTACAAGCAATTCGGTATCGACCATTTCTTTGATGCAAGTTATTATGATATGAGTGACGGCCAAACAATCAACTATGGATTGAAGGATAAACCTTTCTTCAAGGAATCCATGCCGATGCTTGAATCACTGAAGCAGCCATTTTATGCACATTTAATCACATTGACAAACCACCATCCGTACTTGATTGACGAGGATGAAGCGTCTATTGAACCGGCAGATACTGGAGACCCTTCAGTGGACAGATACTTCCAGACTGCACGTTATCTGGATGAATCATTAAAACAATTCTTCACCGATTTGAAGAAAGCCGGACTATACGATGATTCAGTCATCCTGCTATATGGTGATCACTATGGTATCTCTGATAACCACAACAAGGCAATGTCAGAACTGCTTGGTGAAGAAATCACACCGTTCAAAGAAGCACAATTGCAGCGTGTACCGTTCATCATCAAAGTACCTGGCGTGAAGAGCAAAGGCATCAATCACGAATATAGCGGTGAAATGGATGTCATGCCGACACTCCTGCACCTGGCTGGCATTAAGGGGCAAGATTATATCCAATTCGGAACTGATTTGTTCTCCAAAGATCATAAGGACTTCGTTCCGTTCCGTAACGGTGATGTCATCACACCGAAATATAGCCAGATTTCAGGACGCTATTACGACAATAAAACTGGTGAAGAAATAAAAGAAACAGATGACATGAAGGAAATGCGCAAAACAGTGGAACATGAGCTCAGCCTTTCTGATAAACTGATGTATGGTGATTTACTGCGCTTCTACAAACCGAATGATGAATGGAAACAAGTTGATCCAAACAAATATATTTACGGTAAAGAAGAGAATGAAAAACATCATACAGATGAAAAGGAATTCGGAAATGATCACGACGATTCCACAAACACCAAATAATTAAATGACATCCTTTAACTCAAAAACCACGAAGCAGTTACGCTTCGTGGTTTTTTCTATTGGCACGTATGCGTATAAACCGTCTGTTTTTTGTGAATGTGGGGTCAAATATTTCATGAATCGGCAGACCAAAATACATGTTTTATCCCTATATACGCATAATACACAAAGAAACCTTATAATGGTGTTCAAAATAGTGTGTAACATGGATCGGCAGTATAGCATGCTTTTTTGGATATCCTTTTATAGGAATTAATTGAGTGATGAGGTGACATGATGGGAAGAGATGAGCATCGCAAACCAAAAGGCAAAAAGCAGTTATCCCAGACGCCGAAAAATCTCATATCTGATGGAATGGATGTAGAATTTTCGGAAGCTCTGGCCGATGAGAATGATAAGCAAGCACAGCAGAGAGCAGCCCAGGCAGACCAAAGAGCAGAAAAGTGAACACAATATGACTTTACGATTAGGAAGCTTCCTTCTTTCATTGTAAAACATTGCAACTGTCATCTTATATTCGTACAATATAGATAAACGGATAATTAAAATTGATGATGTTTGCAGAGGTGATTATAGTGGCTCCCAGACAGGTAGACGACTATTTACAAGAAGGGATTTACGGAACTCGCCTTCCAAAACAAGCAGAACGGGATAAGTTTCTGGGAACATTGAGAGAGCGGGTCATTTTGGCACTTACTATTGGCCAAGTGATGACGGATAAAGGGATTAAGAAACTCGAGGAAGAAATAGTGAGTCATCCAGAAGCAAAAATGGTCTTCAATGGTGAAATTGACAGCAAATTTCTAGAAGAAGAAAAAAGGGTTGCCAATAAATATAATATCCCATACTCCATCATCAGCGATGTTGAAGTCCATACAAATATTGGCGCTGTACTGCATTACGATTATGCAATCGACAAGGAAGATATCTTTATGCCTGAAGAAGGGCCTGCACAGGAACATGAGAAGGATCACAAAAACGAAAACAAATTCCTATACAGACTGAAGAAACTTTTCCTATAATCAATAAAATTTCAGGAAATATTGGCATTTAAAATCGAAACAAACAGCTTTCCTGACATCAGGAAAGCTGTTCTAACATCACATTTTAGGAATACGGATATTGCTTACCATTAGGACAGCAAGAATAGTTGTGATAATAGCGTATACAGGTATTGGCAGGTGATTGGAGAACAATGTGCTTAATACCATGACAATACCAGCTGCAGTGATTGGTATGCCATAAAATACCCCGTCAAATTCCTTAACGTTATACCGTGCCAATCTGATTGCACCACATAAAATATATAGTACAATTAATGTCAGTCCTATTGTTGGCAATTGCGTCAGACTGGCTTCATACACGAGCAGTCCTGGAGCAATACCGAATGATACCAGATCACATAATGAATCGAGTTCTTTGCCAAAATCCGATTCTATATTGTATTTGCGGGCAACCATGCCATCGAATCTATCAAAAAATGCTGCTAAAAATATGAATAATAGACTTAAGTGCGATGCGCCTTTCACAATGGAAACGATAGCCATAATGCCAAATCCAAGATTCATGAGTGTAATAATATTTGCCATCTGTGATTTGATTTTGGTATAATCCAAGTTCTTGATAAGAAACATTTTCAATCCTCCCATCTTTCCATTATACAGCCAAATAAACTCCGCGCCAACCACTCGTTCAATTGATCAGTTAAAGGAAATGATAATAATGATGAAATCTTTGTTAAAATATTTTGTAGAACTCACTGGCAACCCGGTCAGCTCTTCCATATTGAAATTCGTTGCTAAATCTCCAATCAGTCGTCCAATGATCAAGCCATTCGCCAAAATTTATCGAATCGATCTGGAGGAAACAGAATACCCTATCCGTCATTACCGATCTCTCAATGACTTTTTCACGCGACGCCTGAATGGGGATGCAAGACCGATTCCGGATACCCCCCGTTCCCTTGCATCCCCTGTCGATGGAAAACTCAGCGATATGGGTAAAATTGACAGCAACCGCTCCTTTTATATTAAAGGACATCATTACAAGCTGGACGAAATTCTAGGAGATCCTGATAAAGCTGCCAACTATCAGGATGGTTATTTCTATATTTTTTATTTGTCACCAAGCCATTACCATCGCATCCATTATCCAATAGATGGCAGACTTCTCACACGTTATGCATTGGGAGGAAAATCATATCCGGTTAACCAGCTAGGCATGCGCTTTGGTGACCAGCCATTCGCTACGAATTTTCGTATCATCTCTGAACTGAACACTGATTTTGGCAGCATGGCAATGATCAAGGTTGGGGCGTTGAATATTAACAGTATTACTTTATCTCATGCATCTGATCATTTTAAGAAGGGCGAAGAACTCGGCTTCTTCTCGTTTGGCTCAACGGTAATCATTCTATTGGAGAAAAGCAACGCCTTTCAAAATATGAGCAATGCCGATATGGAAGTGACTATGGGACAGACCATTGGAAAATGGACGTTATAATTTACGTGTCCCCTTTTTCTTTTTCAAAAAAAAGTACCAGCTGATGGCAATGATGATAATAATCAGCAATAGAATCAGCATACTATGCATATACTTTTGTGTAAAGCCGAAAATAAGCCTCCAATGGCTGCCTAGATGGTTTCCTATGCTTACAAAGGTCACTACCCATACAACAGCGCCTACATAGGCATATATAGAGAATTTCCGATAACCATAACCTGTGATGCCCGCTAAATATGCTGCGACATGTCGGACTCCTGGAATGAAATAACAAATGAAAAGCATAAATGCCCCGTATTGATGAAAAAGCCTGTTCGTCCGTTTAACGGCTTTTTCTTTGATAAAAAGCTTTGCTCCATACTTCCTGATAAAGGGCTCCCCCAATTTGATCCCAAGTATATAACTGATTGTAATACCTGTTACGGAACCTGCAATACCGGAAAGCACAGTCAGTGTATAGCTCAATTTTCCGATAGATGTGACATATCCGAGATAAGCCATCAGTACTTCATCTGGGACCGGAAGACCGACAATCCCCAGAGTCAATAATAAATAGATCGCCACATAACCATATTGACTGATTAAGTCATACCACATTCCCATTACAATTAATCCTGCTTTCTGCACATGCTAAAAAGATACTAAATAACGGGCCTGGTCCGTCAAAGCCCTATTCTAACAAGTATACTACAAAAAAACGCAAACGACTGGCTATTTTGACAGTAATAGAGATTTAAAATCATTTTCTGTCGTTTAGGTGAACGGAAGAAATCTGTCATGTACAGCGGGTAAGGTCTTTCACCCAAAAATACAAGCCATCCCCGATGTTATCAGCCCAGACTCTAAAAATCAAAATCAATTTCATAAATCATTGCAAAGGCCGCATACTAAAAGCATGGAGGTGTACAATGATGGCAAAAAAATATGCGTGCCCAAACTGCAAAACAAATCGCTCGCGGTTTAATATCATCAAACAGGTTGCAAAACCTGTTAAATTGGATGCACAGACTGGAGAAGTGATTGACGATTTTTCCACACATGAGCCTGAAGCATTCCATATCACCTATAAAGGTCCAGCGTATCGCATTCAATGTGGTTCTTGCGGACTCGTGGAAGAGGAACAAACATTTATTTCTACTGCCTTGTTATAATGATCATGGAACAAAATGCATGGTCCCGGAGCTGCTGCTTGGCAAGACGGCTCGAAAGAACATCGTTTCATTCCTGTCTTGTCAGGCGCTTACATATTTGGATGCCCTTCTTTTGCATATATAAAACGCTTACAATATAATGGTAATCGATAGAATTGTTTAGGGGTGAGGCCATGAACGCAATTGAGGAAGGAACATTGTTATGGGAACCAGGGCAGAAATGGAGACAGCAGGCAAATGTTTCCAAATATATGGATTGGCTGAAACAACATAAAGCGCTGGACTTCAGTCATGATTATACGGCGCTTTGGAATTGGTCTGTCAACTATGTTGCAGATTTTTGGGAATCCATTTGGGAGTATTTTCAAATACAATCTACAGCTCCCTATGATGAAGTTTTAACTTCTCATCATATGCCAGGAGCGAAGTGGTTTACCAATAGTAAGATTAATTATGCACAGCACATTTTCAGAAATTACGATGCCGGCAAAACCGCCATTATCCACCAGTCAGAAGACAGTGACTTGAGACACACGAGCTGGAAACAATTGTATAAGGATACAATCGCCATTCAACAAACACTTAAGCGATTTGGTGTGGAGAAAGGAGACCGCGTAGTCGCCTATGCGCCAAATATCTATGAATCTATTGTTTGTTTTCTGGCTGCTTCTAGTCTCGGCGCGATTTGGTCAAGTGCTTCTCCGGACTTCGGGACGCAAAGCGTTATTGATCGCTTCAAACAAATTGAACCTAAAGTAATGATTACAGTAGATGGTTACCGCTACAATGGTAAACCATTCGAAAGGCTGGATGTTGCGAAAAGCATTCAAGCTGAATTACCAACATTAGCAGGGACAATCGCCATTCCTTATTTACATCAGGAAGCGGACTTCTCTCCGTTGACTAACCATGTCACTTGGGATAAAGCCATAGAAGATTGTTCGGCGAAATCACTGGTATATACCCACGTTGAATTCAACGAACCTCTTTGGATACTATTTTCTTCGGGAACGACCGGAAAACCCAAACCGATTGTTCACAGTCAGGGTGGTATGCTGCTCGAGCATTTGAAAGCATTGACTTTTCATGTCGACCTTGATGAAAGTGACTGTTTTTTTTGGTTTACGACTACTGGCTGGATGATGTGGAATTTTCTTGTCGGAGGGTTGCTAACTGGCAGTACAATCATTTTATATGACGGAAATCCCGCTTACCCGGAGAAAAATAGACTTTGGCAGCTTGCTGAGGAAACAAAAATGACCGTTTTAGGTACGAGTGCCAGTTACATCACTTCCTGTATGAAGGACGATCTCGAACCAGAGAAGTCATTTGATCTGAGTCACTTGAAATGCATTGCTTCAACAGGATCACCACTTCCTCCGGAGGGATTCCAATGGTGTTATAACCATGTCAAGAAAGACTTGTGGATCGCTTCAGCAAGTGGCGGGACAGATGTTTGCACTGCCTTTATTCTGGGCATGCCGACACTTCCCGTCTACGCGGGAGAACTGCAATGCCGAGGACTTGGAGCAAAGATAGAAAGCTTTACTGAAGAAGGGCATCCGGTAATTGACGAAGTTGGTGAACTTGTATTGACTGAGCCTATCCCATGCATGCCGATTTACTTCTGGAATGATACAGACGGTTCCCGCATGCATGACAGCTACTTTAGTATGTATGAAGGAATCTGGCGTCATGGTGATTACCTAAAAATTACAGATAGGCAGTCATGCGTCATTTATGGCCGGTCTGATGCAACAATCAATCGTGGCGGCGTCCGTATCGGCACCAGTGAAATTTATCGCGCAGTAGATTATGTGCCAGATGTTGCTGACAGTCTGATTGTAGATATTCCGGATGGAAATGGAGATTCCTTTGTCCCATTATTTGTAGTAATGAAAGATGGGTGTGAATTAACTCAGGAAATAAAGCAGGAGATCAAGCAGCAAATACGGACCCAATGTTCTCCAAGACATGTACCGACACATATGTATGCCGTACCGGAACTTCCAAAAACATTGAATGGCAAGAAGCTTGAAATTCCTGTTAAAAAGATTTTACAGGGGATATCTGTAGAGAGTGTAGTTAACGCCGGTTCACTTAGTAACCCGGATTCGCTGAAATACTTTTTGAAATTTGCCAAAGAAAGACAGAAAATACAAGCTGAATGATTTGAAACAGATGGCAAGGCATGCATATGCCATATCAGATGATCCTGTATTGGCAAAAAAAAGATTTTCAGCTCTGAAAAAAATAAAAAATCGATGAGGTATAGATTCTCATCGATTTTTTCACGATTGCAATCGACAACACCCAAGGATTACCCGCAATTCATAAGAACCGTTTTTTCATATCGGCTGTCGGTATCATACAGCTATTTTTTTTGCCGAACCATTGGTAACGATGTCTGGCAACATAACGATAAATAAGATTTCGAAGCGGTTTGGGAACAATGATGAACATATACAATAGCTTCCAAAAGCCACGCAAATGACGAGCAATCTTTAAAGCCGCGGTCGATTCCGTATAAAACCGCCCTTCTTCTATTAAAACCACTGTTTGTAAATCATGCCTGATACCATATTTATGTTTCAGCTTTTCCCCTGCTTCGCTTTGCAGCGAGGCAAACTTGAAAAAGCTGCCGGGATCTCTTTTGATGATGAATTGTACGCTGGCACTGCAGAGATTGCATACACCGTCGAACAATACCACTGCCATTGATACCACCTCCATTTGATGCCTTACTCCCAGTATTCAAGAAAGGATATGTTCTTTTCTTTGTGTCCCCAAACTGACAAAAATATAAACAAAAAAGGAGATGATCATTGGCAAAACGACGGGATGCATACCTAATGGATTTTCAAGAAACCGGTCGGAAACAATGTATAGGATGATGCCACAGAGCATGGCACTGAGTGCACCATACTTATTGCCTTTTCGCCAATACAAACCCATTACAATCGGCCAAATAAAAGCAGCTTCCAGTCCTCCAAAGGCAAATAAGTTCAGCCAGATGATCAGGTCAGGCGGATTGAGGGACATAAACAGAACAATAAGCCCCAGCAATGTTGTTGCTCCCACACTTAAATTCCTGATTTTTTTATCGGATGCTTCCGGCTCTATGTAGTTCAAATAAACATCTTTGACAAGAGAAGAGCTGACTAATATTAACAAAGAATCCACAGTTGACATAATCGCCGCCATCGGAGCAGCCAACACAATCCCCGCCAGCCAGCTCGGCATCACTTGGAGTGTGATCAAAGGCATGACTTTATCGCCAACTTCTATTCCTGGCAGGATGGCTCTGGCAAACACACCTACCAGATGCATGTTCAGCATGATGACTCCGACAACAATCGTCCCAATGATGATGGCGCGATGCAGCGATTTTGAACTGTTGTATGACATTGCCCTTACGGAAATTTGAGGCAAAGCGACAACTCCCACGCCAACCAATACCCAAAATGATGATACGTATGCTGGAGTTAAATCCCCTTTAGCACCATATGGCGTCAACAGGTTGGGATTTTCCGACTGCAGCTCTGCCATAATGGAATGAATTCCCCCGCCAGCGATAATCACTGCAATGAGTAAAATCAATGTTCCGATAAACATGATGGATCCCTGTACTGCATCCGTAAGCGCCACGGCTCGAAAACCACCAATCGCTACATAAATTAAAATAGACAGTGTGAAAATGAACAATGATCCTAAATAAGAAAGTCCGGTCAGCGACTCGATCAGCCTTGCCCCTCCTATCCATTGTGCTGCCATCGCCGAGAAGAGGAAGACAATGATGCTGGCTGAAGACACGAACACCACCCACTTTGATTGATAGCGTTCCTTCAAAAAATCAACAAGCGTCACCGCTTTATACCGCCTGGACACAATGGCGAACTTCTTTCCAAGGACCATGAGGACAAAATAGCCTGTCACAACTTGAGACATCGCCAGCAAGACCCAGCCTAAACCTTGGTTATAAGCTTCTCCCGGGCCGCCAATAAAACTTGAAGCACTGCCATAAGTCGCCGTCATTGTCATAGCAAGGATAAATCCGCCAAGGCTTCTTCCGCCAAGAAAATAATCATCCAAAAATGAATTGGTTGTCCTCATTTGCCGGCTTGCATACATGCCGATGATGAAAATAATGAATAATATGAACGCAAAAGGAATGAGTGCTTGTATATTCATTGCCCCCCTCCTTCTTCGTCATCCAGAGGTATATCTGCGAAAAAATATTTGACAACAATAATGACCAAAATTGTTATCACAATGAAACCGACTACACAGCTGTAAAAAAACCAAGCCGGCAACCCAAGTATAAAAGTATATTTGGTAGGGTTTCTGCCCCCTATTCCATAAGCACAAGTAAACCACCATATAAAATTGAAAACAGCCAGGCCCACGCCAAACAGCGCCTCCTTGTTGGCTGATTTGAAACGCTTATCTTCATCCATGCGCAACACCTCCATTGAAATACAATCTACCATGTACAATATAGCTTAAAATGAACCCATATCAAAAAGATTTACATCTTATATATGCAACTTTCGCAGGCTGAAATAGCCTGGTAAACCCTGTTGTAGTCGATCACAGCTTTAGCTTACTACCATCATTGACTTTTGATCCACATGTAACGTTTCTTTCGTCTTCGCCCAGGTTGTTGCTATGGAAGTTTGGTAGCCAGTTTGATTGTCTAATAGAATTGCTGATACCTCCGTCCGGTTCGCTCCAGCCGAAGGCTTTCCGCGGGCACGGTCTCAGCCCTCACGAGGAGGCCCATCAGCCGCCCACAGAAAGCGCAGTGTTTACCGGCGTGGCCATTTGAATCAGCATCATCAATTTTACCATTTATCATTTTATTTCCATTTTGTTTTTCATCTAAGAAAAATGCAACTTTTTTTAGAAGATTGCATTCGCATTGTAGAACCGTCTTTAGTACAGAAGACTTTTCATATCCTTTGGCGCAAACATTTTTCTGTCATCTGATATTGCAATGAAATTATCAACATGAAAAAAGCCCTCCAGCCGATGAGAGGCCGAGGGCATTCTTCTTCTAGTTGACACCTTTCATGAAGCGCTGAATTCTTGGGGAGATGAGGAATAAAATAACTCCCAGAACCATCACAATACCACCAATGATTCCAAAATAGGCAACTTCCGTTTCAGGCTTGAATAATTTTACAATCTGCGCATTGATACCCTGTGCTGATGCATTCGACAGAAACCAAAGGCTCATCGTTTGTGCAGAAAATGCAGCCGGGGCAAGCTTCGTGGTTGCAGACAGCCCGACTGGTGACAAGCAAAGCTCCCCTAACACGACGATAAAGAAACTGAGAAGCAGCCACAGCGGGCTGGCAAGTGTGTCAGTGCCACTATGAAGGAGCGCCGGGATGACCATGACAACGAAAGACAGACCGCCGAAGATCAAGCCGAATGAGAATTTTCTCGTGGTGGATGGCTGGCGTATCCCCAATTTCATCCACATTGCCGCAAATACCGGCGCCAGCAAGATGATGAACAACGGATCTAATGACTGAAACCATGATGATTGGATATCCAATCCAAGGAAGCTCAATTCCGTCCGTTTGTTTGCGTAGTCTGCCAATACAATCGATCCCTGTTCCTGAATAGCCCAAAATGCCATGGCAGCGATGAACAACGGAATGTAGGCAAGCAGACGAGACCTTTCATCCTTGGTAATCTTTTTACTTCGGTACATAACGATGAAATAAATGGTAGGGATGATGATCGCTAAGAAGCTGACCAAATAAGTGAAACGGTTTATCGTTAATATACCGGTTTTTATTCCAATAGCAGCAATGATGATAACAAGGATCCCGCCGATACCGAATCGGGTGAACACTTTCTTCTTTTCCCCATCTTCAAGTGGATTTGGCACGTAAGTTCCGGCAAGACCAAGGTATTTTTTACGTGTAGCAACAAATACGATTAAACCGAGAAACATACCAACAGCAGCTATGCCGAACCCAAGATGATAATTATATTTTTGCCCAAGTGTTCCGACAATGAACGGTGCAATAAGCGCCCCCATATTGATTCCCATATAGAAAATACTGAATCCCGAATCACGACGAATGTCTTTGGCACTGTACATGTCCCCAACAATATTGGAAACATTCGGTTTCAGCAGGCCTGTCCCGATAATGATCAGGAACATGGATACAAATAACGCAGTGATGCCAAATGGCAATGCCAGAGCTATATGACCCAGCATGATGAGAATACCGCCATAAAAAACAGTACGCTGGGTTCCTAATAAACGATCGGCGATCCAACCGCCAATAATTCCGGACATATAGACAAGCGACCCATAAACCGCCATGATGGATTTGGCTATCCCGTCATCCATTCCGAGGCCGCCGTTGACGATTTCCTCGTACATATAGAAAAGTAAAATAGCACGCATGCCATAATAAGAAAATCTTTCCCAAAATTCAGTAAAAAAAGACGTGAATAAACCTTTCGGCTGTCCAAAGAAACCTTTTTGCGGTACGCTTTGGACGATTTCTTCTTTATTAATTTTTGTCATTTAAATGCTACTCCCTTTATTATAAATTATCTAATAATTACATTTATATGATGTACTCATTATATTAAAAGGTAATAAAGCCGTCAAATAATAGACTATTCTGATATGTATACTTGCTTTATATATGTTCTTTACCCCTTACATATAAAAGAATAACACTACATTCATATCAATTACTTATCATCATGATTATAATTATTTATTTTACTTATAATAAGTTGATAGCTATGCTAATGAAAGGAGGTGTTGTTCGCATGGATTCACAACAAAATTCATTACAAATGAACAAACAAAATGCCACGCTTAAGTGGATTGCCGGTATCGCATTCACTTTTTTCATCGCATTACTAGGATTTCTGCTGGCTATGATACCCGGATTCGATCATGTCGGCCAATTAGCATGTGCTATTATCATTGCTGTAGTTTATCGGCAAATCTTCGGCTATCCTGAGGCTATCAGGGATGGTATCACGTTTTCATCTAAAAAATTGCTTCGGCTAGCCATTATTTTATATGGTCTGAAATTGAATATCGATGTTGTTTTGCATGATGGTCTCGGCCTGCTGGCAAGAGATGCCATCGTTATCGCTTTTGCGATTTTGCTGACTGTTTGGCTTGCGAAAATATTTAAAGCCGATAAAATGATTTCATTACTATTAGGTGTTGGAACAGGGGTCTGCGGGGCTGCCGCGATCGCTGCCGTTGCACCAATCGTTAAATCCAAAGACGAAGATACAGCGATCGGTGTTGGCATCATCGCACTCATGGGAACTGTATTTGCCATTGTTTACACCATTTTGCGTCCTTTTCTGCCACTTTCCGCTATTGATTATGGTGTTTGGTCCGGTACCAGCCTGCATGAGCTGGCTCATGTAGCAATTGCTGCAGCGCCTGCCGGAGACCAGGCACTGGCCATTGGTCTGCTGGCGAAACTCGGCCGTGTATTTTTACTTGTACCGCTTTGTTTCATCTTTATTTACCTGATGAAGCGAAAAAATAAAGCTGCTGATGAAGAACAAACAAAAGTCGAATTTCCTTGGTTCCTGATCGGTTTTATCGTGATGAGCCTGATTGGCAGTTATGTATTTGGTCCTGTTATTCCAATGAAGCAAGGAGTATTGGATGGTGTTGCAACGGCAACAACGTGGATTCTGACTGCTGCCATGGTCGGCCTGGGCTTGAACGTCAGTCTGCAGGATTTACGCTCAAGGGCATTGAAGCCATTACTTGCAATGACCATAACCTCCGTCTGTCTCAGCGTACTCGTATTTTTCATTGTCTAATACCGCTGTATCGTCTTACACCGATAGACATCGCAGCACTGGGCTTTGCATCAATCTCATATCCTGTTGCTGATTTCTAAAAAAATACCCGATGATCATCTAGCCATATACTCATCAGACCGGTAAACTGTTCTACGGCGGGAAATTTACGCCTCGGTCTGATCTTTTTAGTACTATCATTCCTTGCTATGAAAAACAGCTTGAAAATAGCAGCCAACAAGTATATAATAATGATGTTCCGCATATATTTGGGGCATTAGCTCAGCTGGGAGAGTGCTTGCATGGCATGCAAGAGGTCACGGGTTCGAGCCCCGTATGCTCCATCATTTTAAAAAACGCTTTGACAGGTGCTATCACATCATTGGTTAGAGCGTTTTTTTATTTTTAGTCTGACATGAATGCCATCTGTTACCATGGTCTGATAAAAAAACGCATATTTGGGGTAGATATATATATAAAGACTTACTGCAAGGAGTAAATAAAGTGACTACCAAACGAAAAATACTGAGCTTATTTTTGTTATTGATTTTCCCTGTTTTTGCTGTGATCTATAATTACCTTAATGATCACGTAGGAACAGCGACTGAACTAAAGACATTTGCCGATAATTATATTCCAGTGATCCCCGGGTTTGTTATCCCATATATCCTTTGGTATGGGTTCGTTTTTTTCTATTTGGTTTATTATTGCTTCAAGAACACAAAAGTTTATTTCTTCACGGTGGCCACGATTGCTGTTGGTGAAATACTTTGTTTCACTTGCTATTATTTGTTCCAAACCACTGTGACGAGACCCGAATTGCACGGTAACGGTCTTTTCACGTTAATGCTGCAACAAATATATGAGAAAGATAATCCATACAACTGCTTTCCAAGCATTCATGTACTGACTACTTATGCTGTGATGCTCGCATCTATCCAAGTAAGGAATAAACATTTGTTTCACACCATTGTCATTCATGTCCTTGGAACCTTGATTATTCTTTCCACCTTGTTCACAAAACAGCATGTGTTTTTGGATGTCGCAGCGTCTATGTTGATCGTTTCGGTTATATATAGTTTGCTTTCCATCGTATTCAGCATGAGAAGCTTCGTAAGAGCGCAAAATAAAAACATGGCATGGAAAAAGAAAGTCAAAGGTAAAACATCTGTACAATATATGAAATCAGAGAAATGACAAAAACCAACAAAATTTCCCACGGACTTCATCGTTAAAATGGCCAGGTGCACACCAGCACACCTGGTCATTTTAGCGTTTTATGCTGATGGTCAGCGAGATGAATCAGGAATTTTCTTTATCAAATGTTTGGCATAATCATCCATCCGCTCGCCCATAAGTTTTGGCGTGAGCCAATCTACCCCCAATTCTTTCCAGCCTGCATAAACTGTAAGCGGATCTTCCAGCACATCCAGCAGACTGCGCAAATCCCAATAAACATCATACCGCCAGTTCTTCCCTGCGTATTGCTTATAGGATCTCAGAAAATCCTCAGCCGCTTCTTGGCCATAGAGCATTGCCAGATTCCAGCGGCAATGGCCAATATCGATTCCTGCAGGCCCCATACAAGCATTCACCCAATCAACGACACCACTGACTTGTCCATTTTCCCATAGCACGTTATTCGGGTGAAAGTCGCGATGAATAAAAGTGGGCTTAAATGGTGGACTGGGCCGCCGTCTCATATAATCAAATAGGTTTTCCCAGATATTAGGCATATTGCTCCATGAAGGTGTTTCCATTTCCATTATTGATTGATATGGGTAGTACGCCCAGTTGAAATTAGAAATCGACGTATGATGTATAGCATGAAGTGCTTTGGCCAGGCCGTCTGTCCATCTGTTTTTGTTCTCAGGCACGAGGATGACTTTCCCCGGTACCTCTGTCATCAACAATGTGGGATAACGGTAAAACCGCCCTGTATCATCCGAAGCTATATATGAAGGTGTTGCAACTGTAATGTTTTCTGCTTGCTTTAATGCAGCTTTTTCATGAGTGATTATATCGGGTTCTTCTTCCAGCCACTCCAAATTATCTATCACCCGGATGATGATCTGCTTTCGTTGTTCTTCTTGCTTGATCGTCACCCTGCAAACAAAAGAAGAAATCCCTCCCTTCAATTTAGAGGTACCCAGGACCTCCGTCCTGGGTACCATCTGCGATACCAGGCCTTCAAGTTCTTCTTGCAAATTTATCTCCCCTTTGTAAAAGCAATTTCCCTGCGAACATGCTACAATAGTTATCAATAGACAGTATTTTCTTATAACGGAAGTCTATCATAGTTTTCACCTCATTTGTAAAATGGCCGACAAGAAAGGAGTGAGGTTGTATGCTGCAACATAGAACAAAAGTGGTTGATAATTTTCACGGGACCATGGTAGCCGATCCCTATCGCTGGCTGGAAGATACGGATTCTGCAGAGACATTGGAATGGACAGAGAAGATGAAAGCAGACTGTCAGCAATATTTCTCGGAGTGCACTACGAAAGAAGCAGACCGTAAACGGCTTGAAGAACTGTGGAACTTTCCGAAATATTTCGTTCCGGAACGGGTCAAAGATTGCTTGTTTTTCCAAAAGAATGATGGCGTGCAAAACCAGGCTGTCCTATATATGCAAGAAGATGGGAAAGAACCCGCCATTGCCATTGATCCCAATTCCTTCAGCACAGATGGCACTGTTTCTTTATCTAATTTTTCCATCAGCCATGATGCGAAATATATCGCGTATGCTGCCTCAGCAAATGGCAGTGACTGGCAGGATATACATATCCGGGATCTGCAAACGGGGGAAGATACCATTGACCATCTGCAGTATATCAAGTTCACAAACATAGCTTGGGCTCCCGATAACAGTGGTTTTTATTATAGCCGTTTCCCTGCACCAGGGAGTGTCAGCCAGCAGGATGAAAGCAACTACCAAAGGGTATATTATCACCGGATGGGGGATATTCAGGCTGAAGATACATTGATTTATGAGCATCTTGAAGACAAAGAACTGATGTTTTCGCCGTTCATTACAGAAGATAAAAAATACCTTGGCCTGACAGGTTTTCTTGGAACTGCAGCAGAAAACTGCATCTATCTCAAATCTCTCGAGGAGAACGGTGATTTTTTCCCTATATTCGACAGACAGGATGCAGAATACCTGTATGTTACCAACAAGCATCATATCTTTTATTTTCTGACAAGCAAAGAAGCTCCGAACCGCCGTCTCATTGCCGTCGACCTGCACAACCCTGCCGAGCAAAATTGGCGGGAAATCATTCCGGAAAAGGATGATGTACTGGACGGTGCCGTATTTTTGAAAGATACGTTCATACTTGCCTATCTTCGTGATGCTTACCATCAACTGTACGTTCATCAGCTCGATGGTAGTTTTCAAAACGAAATTGAACTGCCATCTTACGGCTCACTGACAGGAATCAGCTGTGACAAAGAACATCCACTCGTTTATATCGGCATCACCTCTTTTTTGGATCCAGCTGTGATTTATCAGTATTACCCATCCGAACAAAAACTAGCGGTGTATAAAGCTGCTGAGCTGCCTATAGACGTATCGGCATTCGAGACAAAGCAAGTATTTTATACATCGAAAGATGGAACTAAAGCACCAATGTTCATCACAAAGCGGAAAGACAGCCGGCAGGATGGAGAAAACCCTGTCATTCTATATGGGTATGGCGGCTTCAGTGTCAACGTGACCCCTTCTTTTAATCCAGCAATCCTCAGATGGCTGGAAAAAGGCGGAATCTATGCTGTTGCTGTATTGCGCGGCGGCAATGAGTACGGTGAATCTTGGCACCGAGCGGGCATGCTAGCAAATAAACAAAATGTCTTTGACGACTTCATTGCTGCAGGAGAATATCTCATCAATGAAAAATACACCCGGAAGGAGAAGCTTTCCATTATGGGCGGATCTAATGGCGGCCTGCTGGTTGCTGCCTGCATGGTACAGCGCCCGGAATTATATGGCGCGGTCGTTTGCCGGGTACCGGTAATCGATATGCTTCGCTATCATCGATTCACTATCGGGCGGTACTGGATACCCGAATATGGCAGTGCGGAAAATCCGGACCAGTTTGCTTTCATGTATGCCTATTCTCCACTTCATAACGTCAAAGATGGTGTGCATTATCCGCCAATTTTGGTTGCAACTGCTGCAAGTGACGACAGAGTTGTGCCGGCACACGCAAAAAAATTCGCTGCGACATTGCTGGAGAAAGCGGACACTTCGACTACGATTGTGCTTAGAGTAGAAGAAAAAGCCGGTCATGGGCATGGAAAACCGACTGCTAAACTGATCGCGGAATGGGCAGACTTCTTCGCTTTTCTGGATCGTGAACTGCAATAACCTGATCTGTCGCTTAAGGGACTTTCCTTAAGCGATATTTTGTATTGGGATAAGTGCAAACAAAGCTAGTTTCCAAAGTTACGATTCCCTCCCTGGGTCACAAGCCCAATCTAATAAAATCATTCCCTTTTTGGACCATTTCCCCATATATTATTAGAAAGACGCAAACGCCTAATCTATAAAACTGCGTCCCACCCGTGGGGCAGGTTGGCGTTGCCACGCAGAGGCGAAGTTTGTACATTGCTTATGCTGGTTGATGAAAATGCCACTGCATTTGGCATCATCTCTACCAGCAAGCAATGTACCATGCTTCGCCAAGTTTTGAGCGAATGGCATAGTAGCGCTTATACGGTAAGGATAGGTTTACACTATCTTTGCTGCCTTAAGGAGGAGTTTTTCAATGAATGAGCAGGAGCCAATCTATCCGCTATATCCCGACTACCCTGGATATCTTCCAGAAAGTGAAGAAAGATTTTTTCCATTTCCTAACATGCCAGGACAACAATTCGGACCGCCTTCTTCCCCGCCAGGCATGCCTGGGCCAGACATGTCGAATCACGGGCAATTTCCAGGATGGGGTCCGCCGTCCCAACATGGCGGACCTCATGACGGCCAGCAAGGACAGCAGGCCGGACCGCCAAACACACCGCCCCCATCTTTTGTACCGCAGCAGACGCATTTCCAAACCTTTGCTGTAGATCCTGGTGCTATACGTATGTGCCGCTTCCGATTCACTTATGTCTGGCTGCATAATCAATCATTCTGGTTCTACCCGACATTCATCGGCAGAAATTCCATTGCCGGCTTCAGATGGCGCCATAACAGGTGGGTATATTTCGGAATTGATTTGAATCAAATTGTGTCCTTCCAATGTTTTTAAAAACGTCTCTTAAACAGCTGCATGCATGCAAAACCATTGCCCCGACAACTCGTCCAGCAATGGTTTTTGTTTCCCCTGCATAAGGTGTCCATACCAAAAGCCCCTCTCCGCCATAAGTTAAATATAAGGAGGGATGATGATATGAATCAACTGGCATTACTTTATTTAGCTGGTATTGTGGCAGGCTATGCACTGACTGTACTGGAACCGGTCAGCTTTATCGGCGCAGATGTTGTGAACTTCTTTCATGTGGTCGGTGTAATCGCCATGATTATCTTTTCGCTTGCCGTTATTTGGCTTGGAATCAAAAAACTTGTCAATAGTTTCCGTTAGCGGATGTATAGGGGGGCGAATGCCTCCCTTTTTTATTAGAAACTCGACATACTTTTCTCACCACTTTCTAATGTTCTTCTTACTGTAATATCATACGCAAAAGAGATAATGTATGCAGCAGCGTAAGAAATATCGTAAAAAACGGGTAAACATGCACCAGAAGGAGATGAAAAAATGGCAATTGAAATATTTAGGAGACGGGAACAAAAATACTTGATTGACAGATGGCAATACGGAGAATTAGTCAGACAGATTTCTCCTTATATGCGCCCTGACAAGTTTGGAAATGATGGCCATTATACAGTCACTAGCCTATATTTTGACAGTGATGACCACAAAATCTATTTTGAAACAAAGAACAAACTAAATTTCCGGCAAAAGCTCCGCTTACGCGTGTATGATGAAACAGATCTGGAGGGGACTGCTTTTTTTGAAGTGAAACAAAAACATGAAAAAGTAGTGAACAAACGAAGGATGCTGCTGCCGCTTCGGGAAGCATACCGCTATCTCAACGAAGATCCCAGCACCCCTCTCCAAAACTATGAAACTTCCAATATCCAGGTATTCAAAGAAATCGATTATTTCCGCAAGTTTTACGGACTGAGGCCAGAAATGGTCGTAAGCTATGATCGGCATGCGATGCACTGTATCACTGATCCTGATTTACGAATAACCTTTGACTTGAATCTGCGTTGCCGCAATGATGATTTGCTTGTCGAGTACGGATCACATGGCGACAATTTCATCGACCCACACTTGGTCGTTTTGGAAGTGAAAGTCTCTGATGCCGTCCCATTGTGGCTTACACGCATATTGCAGGCGCTTGGATGCGAACAGCGAAGTGCATCGAAGTTCTGTACAAGCATGGAACTATTGAAAGGCGACAAATTACCGGTTGATATCGTAAAAGAAAATGTCAACTTGGTCGAGGTCCACAAGGAAGGCAAAAAGGATCGGTATGAGTCCACCTTGTTTTAAAAACAAGCACCCTGATCAACAAATGATGAAACAACTAGGAGGAACAAACCCATGGATATGATTAATCAATTTTTTTCGTTAAATGAAAGCGCAGGAGGCGGGCATAGTATTTGGATGACATTGCTGGCCCTTGCTGTAGCAACCATTTTAAGTTTAGCCATCACGAAAGTCTATACCCTTACATTCACTGGAGACAGATACTCACAGGCTTTTGTCCATACAATCGTGATGTTGAGCGTGATCGTATCGGTTGTAATGAACGTTGTTAGCGATAACGCCGGTGTCGCATTTGGTTTATTCGCGATTTTTTCTTTAATTCGCTTCAGAAGTGCTGTAACAGATGTAAAAGATATTGCTTATATCTTTTTTGGGTTATGTGTCGGAATGACAAGCGGGCTTTATCAATTCGACCTGGCTATTTTACTTACTGTCTTCGGCAGTGCCGTATTTTTTCTGCTTTATTATTTTCAATATGGAAAAGGGAAAGATACGCAAATTTTAAAAGTAACCGTTCCTGAAAATCTCAATCACGATCATTTACTGGAAGATATCTTTGCTGAATACACCTTAAGCCATAAATTGCGTAAAGTGGAGACTACCAACCTCGGCACGATGATTTTATACACCTTTGCGATTCGCAGTAAAAACACGACCAATGACAAAGAATTGCTGGACAGCATTCGTACAAAGAATGCCAATTTGAAAGTATCCATCACATATCTTGAAAATGAAGAATAAGCAAAAGCAGTCCGTTAGAAAACATCGGACTGCTTTTTTCACGACAGATCGTTCCGTCCATATAAGAAACAGTGAGGAATTTTTATTATTTTAGCCACCTCTGGTTATTTGCTATTTTTTTGGCATGCTATACGCATAGCTTACTTACAGTTTTTTAATAATATCATCCACCGTTTCATTCACTTCTGCGCGGGAGATTTTTTCCTCTCCGTTTTTCAGCGCTTTTAAAGTCCGTTTGGCCAATCCTAAAGGAATTTTGCAGAATAATAGAATATTTTTGGTTTGAATCGATTGAATATATTCCTCAGCCTGTCGGAGATTTCCTTCTGCATAAGCAAACATATCATTTCTAGTCCAATTATCCGGAAAGAAACGTACACCCCGTTCAGCGTCCTCGTCTTTATTGCGCAATACGTTCACAGCCTGCAGTCCTCTTCCGTAACCAATCGCCAGTTGTTTATCCGTTTTTGTACCATCATACCAGTACCAAATATCAGAAAGCATGACTCCGACAAGTCCGGCGACATAGTATGTATAATCATCCAAGTCTTCCTTCGTTTTCACTTGCCAATCTCTTTCCACCCAGTCGGCCATCCCTTTGGCCATGACTGCAGTAGATTCCTTCACCTTTTCTACAATTCCCGAGGGACAGAAAGCAATCCAATCGCCGAGTCTCAGCGTAACCTCTGGAAGCAGTTCACGATGCGGTTCAACCAATTCCTGATAAGCAGTTTCGTCAAAGTCCTGTTGTAATAATGCAGCAGTTTCACGAAGTATATGCTGTTTTGCTGCCGGGTCCAAGGTAACATGGTCTTCCACTTCATCCACGGCACGCATGCATAGATAAGCGGATGCAACCGTTTCCCTTAACTGAGATTTCAATAACTTGATCGGTATATAAAACGTTCTGCTCGTCTGCTTCAGAACATGCATAGCTTCTTTTTCCAGTTTCCCTGATTTATTCAACGGAGGAACCTCCCTTTCTATCTCTTTCATTACCCTTAAGTATAGCAGAAATCAGCTGCTTTTTCTCCTATCCTCCTATTTTCATATCCTATTTCGCTTGCAGAAATTGTTTTGCCATCTGAAGGACAGACGATGAAGCACAAATAAAATTGGTTTCCCCAAAGCTTCCTGAGCAACAAAAATGAATCAGATCGGCCACTGCGGATTACTGCTGTTTTCCAAGATTTTTTCTTTTGGATGATCAAGCTTCAAAAGCTTGTATTTATTCCTTTTCGGAATTGCGATATAATCGATGTACTTCGCTATACAGAAAGGCAGAAAATAATGGATAAACGTGTTTACTTTTTAATGGTCATTTCTTTTATCGTCGGTATGGTCGAGTTGATTATAGGCGGTATTCTTGATTTAATTGCAGCAGATTTGCACGTAAGCCTTGGGGAAGCAGGACTGCTGATCACCATCTTCTCTTTGATTCTTGCAATTGCCGGGCCCATTTTGCTCGTTCTTACTGCAAAAGTTGAAAGAAAGCAGCTGACCACCGTATTCTTAGTATTCTTTTTTATTGGTAACCTGATAACCGTATTCAGTCCGAACTACACCATTTTGTTCCTTGGCAGAATCGTTTCCGCATTAAGCGCTTCGCTGTTGATCATCCTCTGTCTCGTTATGGCACCGACAATTGTAGATCCGAAATATCGCGGCCGTGCGATCGGAATCGTCTCCATGGGAGTCAGTGCCTCATTAGTGCTTGGCGTGCCGCTTGGGTTGATACTTGGCAATTCCTTCGGATGGAGAGCCCCGTTCGTTCTGATTTCTTTGCTGGCACTGCTTTCGATACTTGGCGTTATATTGTTTATGGATAAAGTGGAACCTCGCCCTTCCATACCGCTAAGCAAGCAGCTTGCTTCATTAAAAAACAGAAAAATATTTTTTGCCCAGTCAACAACCTTTTTATTCATGGCTGGCCACACGACATTGTACGCCTATTTGACACCCTTTCTAAAAACAACAATGGGTATGCAAGGCACATGGGTAAGTGCGGCATACCTTATATTCGGAATAGCAGCTGTTACGGGGGGCGGATTTGGCGGTACACTTGCTGATTTAATCGGTACAAAACAAACTATCTTGTCAGTTATCATTCTATTCGCCATTGCAATTTTCGCAATTCCTTACACGACCTTCGCCCTTGTATTATTCCTATTACTGATGGTCATCTGGGGTATGATGAGCTGGGCAATGTCCCCAGCGATGCAAAGCTATTTGATTGAAACTTCACCGGAAACATCCGATATACAGCAGAGCCTGAATAACTCATCCTTGCATTTCGGCATTGCCATCGGTTCACTCATAGGCGGTATTGTCATCGGACATTTTTCTGTAGAACATAATGCACTTGTGGGCGGCATCCTTGTCCTTCTCTCGCTCGGAACTGCCCTGATATCAATGCACGAGAAAGCCACTGTAGCTAAAAGGATGTAATAACGGAAGCAGCAGCAATGCGATTCAACTGCAAGACCTGAAATTCAAGATCGGCAGTTTGCCATTCAATTGCAAACTGCTGCTTCAAGCCCCACTCCCTCCCCTGCTTTTCTTCTTAAACCACCTCAAACAAGGTTGACTTTTTATTCAAAATTCATAGTACTTAAGTCACTTTCTATATATATTCCGTCTTTTTCATGCAGTTATTATGGTAGGATGATAATATCTGAAAAATTTAGTAAAAGGTGCTGAGGAATATGTATTGCAAACATTGCGGGCACAAGGTGAAGGAAGGTGCCCGTTTTTGTAAAGAGTGTGGACATCAGCTGAAGGCTGAATACGAACATGCCACACAGCAAACCGATAATGGAGAAAACAAGGATGCTTTACAAGAAAATGCCGCCACTGTCAACCCTGTCCCCCCCGAACCATTTGAGCAGGAAATGAAACCCCGAAGAAAAATCAGTAAGAAATGGATTATATTAGGTTCAGCAATCATCGTGTTTATTATCCTTTTCTCTTCGGCTTACGCTGTCGGAAGCAGTCGATATAAACCCGATAGTAAGATCGACAGCTTTGATCAGGCAGTAAAAGATAAAGACATCCAAAAGGTCAAAAGCATGCTGACATCAGATGACGATGACTTGAAAATCACTACAGATAACACAAAAAAATTCGTTCATTATTTAGAGGAGCATCCTGATCAGCTGCAAAGCTTGATTGAAAAAATGAAGCAGCAAGTGAAGAGCAAGACTGCTGATACATACTCCTACGGAAAATACGCAACGATCAACATTGAGAAGCGCGGAAAAAAATGGGCATTGTTCAATGATTACAAGTTATCCATTGTCCCTGCTTTCGTGAAAGCAACCGCCAATCAGGATGACATAGACTTTTACGTCGATGATACGAAAATGGGGTCTTCCAAAGATGGAGAGCCTCAAGAACTTGGTCCGCTCATGCCTGGAAACCATGAAATTAAAGCTGTGTACAAAAGTAAATATGTAGAAACAAACCAACATGAAAACCTGGATTTATTCGCCCTGGGGGAGAAATCATTAGATAAGTCCTTCCAGTTTGACTTGAAGGAAGTTACTTCCAAAGTGGACTCGACTGACGGTGGATACACCTTGTTCATCAATGACAAGAAAACAGATATCAAACTGGACAACAATTCGCAAGAAATCGGTATGCTGCCTGTCGATGGCTCAGTAAAAATACATGCAGAAAAAGAATATCCCTGGGGCACAGCAAAAAGTGAAACAATAACGGTGGATAGTGATTATACGCTTTTTGAACAAATATTCGTTCTGAATGAGGAACAGCAAAAAGCTTTGATGGATCAATTGAACGATACAATCGACCAATATTTTGATAAAGCAATGACCAAGAAAGATACCTCTTATCTCAAAGGAAAGGTCTCGGAAAACCTTGTCCATCAGGCTAAAAAAGATATTCGCAGCATCAAAGAAAAGAAGAAGAAATACACTGCTAAACTGCTGAAAACTAATTTTAGAAAAGATGATTTCAGGAATGTCTCATACAACGATGGCTTAAGTGCGTATACGCTAAATATCATGATCGACGTTACGTTACTTGAAAAAAATGATCGCTATTTTCTGTGGGTGGGCGGCGGCGATTATGAGAATGACATATATGCCCATGCATTCACCTTCACTGTATATTTTGATGAGAAGAAAGAAGAATGGGTTTTGGACCATTTCAAAAAAGAGTATAATTTCGTCGGCACCAATGAAGGCGTAGAATTCGAAATCAATAAAGCTGATACCAAGAAAAAAGCTGTCAGCAAAAAAGAAAAGAAAGAATAATTACCCTCATCATAAACGGAGCAGGATATATTTCCCTGCCCCGTTCTTTCATTTCATTCAATCCAATACAAGATGGACATTCAATTGGTCCGTTTCCTGGAAATTCAAACCAACATGAATGGCTTGCGCATAACCGGATAATTCTGTTTCACCCTTCATTAAAGTTGGTGCGGTGATATCTACATGAAGTCCTTCAACTGCCATGGCAGTAGCCACTGAGCCCGCGATCATATTGCCGAGTTCGCCGCTGAAGGAAGTAAGCATCTCCCCTTCCAGTGGCATACCAAAAAGGGACTGGCCTAGATAAGCAAATATGTCTGGACGCCCGGAAAACACCATTTTTCCCGATAAATCTCCTGTGATGCCAATCAATACCCCATATTGCAATTGAAAATGACTAGCCTCCAATCTTGGTTTTTCTGTATGATAATCTACCTGCACGATCCCTTTGATAGCAGATATTGTCCCATTAAGCAAAATAGTGATTTCCTTACTTTTAACAGCAGTTTTTGCCATAACTCCGCTCCTTCATTTTTTGCATCAAATGTGCTTGCTATATATATATCGGCCAGACAACATTATCCATAAACATTTCATCCATTATTTAATTTTTAGACGAGCTGTCTTCTTCAGCAGACGTAAACTTTTACAGTCTATAGGTTTGATAATGAAATTAAATGGAAATTCATCTATAATAAACGTAAAAGATATAAACCGTAAGAAGGGAGAGAAATAGACTTATTGCACTCTCCATGCAAATAAGTTCTGTGGATACATGGATAAGAAGTGGATGTCGCAATTCATGAAGTTCATCGGCGGGCGTGATCTGATTTTCACCCTGCTAGTTTTGATACTGATCGGCTTCGCCATTCTGATATATAATCAGATTTCGTTTATTTTCCATCCGATTATCGTGATCATCTCCACGATGGTAGCTCCTGTCATCCTAGCATTCATCGCATATTACCTAATGAATCCGATTGTGAACCTTCTGGAAAAAGTTCATATTAGACGAATTTGGGGTATATTGATTCTGATTTTAGCAATTGCCGGATTGATTACAGGCATTACCTTGCTGATCGCTCCATTGGTGGAAGAACAGGTGCGTGACTTGGTTAAGAGCTTTCCGGACTATGTCACACAGATGGCTGACTCACTGCGAAAGACAATCGATCATTCCTTTTTAGGACAATATTATGATGAAGGCTATGATTGGGTCACCTCCAATTTAAACGAAGTCACCAGCAAGATTTCCGAATACCTTGGCGGTGCTGTGGAAGGCATTAAAAATGTCGCCAGTACCTTGACGCACGTTGTGATCGCACTGATCACATTCCCATTCGTACTGTTCTTTTTGCTAAAGGACAGTGCCCGTTTTAAGCAGTATTGTCTGTACCTGCTGCCTCCTAAATACCGTAATGATGCAGACCAGATTTTGAAAAATATGGATGTGCAAGTCGGATCATATATCCGTGGCCAGATCATTGTTGCCAGCTGCATCGGCATTCTGCTTTATATCGGCTATTTGATTATTGGACTCGATTATGCCATTATTCTGGCTATCACTGCGGCCGTCACAAGTGTTGTACCTTACTTGGGACCAATGATCGCCATTTCGCCAGCAATCATTATCGCCATAGTCAGCGGGCCCTTTATGCTGCTGAAACTGGCCTTTGTCTGGATTGCTGTGCAATTTCTCGAAGGGCATTTCATTTCGCCAAATATCATGGGGCGTACAATGAAAATCCACCCGCTTACCATTATGTTCGTATTGCTGATTTCCGGGAATCTATTCGGTATTTTCGGGGTCATACTTGGTATCCCAGGCTACGCCCTTGTCAAAGTAATCGTGCAATATCTGTATAAAAAGTTCAAACTTCGCTACAACCGCTATTACGGCGACAGATATGGCAGTTTTGAAGAGTGAACGGAGGGATAAAACCCCTTATTTCATTAAAAAGGCGCCTCCAAATTCCCTTTTTGGAATTTGAGGGGGCGTCTTTTGGGTTAAGAAATCCCAACCATCTAAAATCCTGGCGATTTCCAGTACCTTTCTATCAACACTGCATTCTTTTTTGTTGCTAATCTAGCCATCAATCATCATCCGCTTCTATGTTAATATTCTTTGGGACTTACATTCAGATACGCTGTTGGCTGCTGTAGAAAAATGAATCAATATCTATGCCCTATCCAATAAGCGGCCGGTTTACCTTTCAAATGTCGCCTCTTTGCTATGTAGATAAGTGCAGCCATGCACCAGTATGACATATATTCATTTGAATTATTTGTCAACAGCATTTAGAATGGCTGCAATATGGTATTTGGTACTACACACGAAAGAATAATAAGAAAATTTCACCTTTTGTATTGCAATTCCGAAACAGAAGGGTTTATAATGTTCTTCATATATAAACATATGTATCTTCTAAAAGTACAAAATCAGGAGTTGAGAGGATTGCAAAAACAGGTTTCTATTGGTTTACTTGGTTTTGGTGTTGTTGGATCAGGCGTTGTCAAAATGATCGAAAATCATCGTGAAGAACTTTCCCAAAAGCTCGGATGCGATGTGACAGTAAAACATATTTTGGTTCGTGATAAGGAAAAGCAGCGTGATTTGCCACTGCATTCTCCAAAGCTCACAACAGACCCTGCAGAGGTGCTCAATGATCCTGACATTGATATCATTGTGGAAGTGATGGGCGGTATTGAAGAGGCCAGAAAGCATATCCGCCATGCGTTACAAAATAAAAAGCATGTTGTCACAGCCAATAAAGATTTAATCGCGCTGCATGGACAGGAATTACTGGAAGTAGCGAGTGAAAACCATTGTGATCTATTTTATGAGGCAAGTGTGGGCGGCGGTATACCTGTACTGCGCGGACTGACCGACGGCCTCATTTCGGATCGCATTCAGGAAGTCATGGGGATTGTCAATGGTACCACCAATTATATTTTGACAAAGATGGATGAAGATCATGTATCCTTTGACAAGGCGCTGGGAGATGCGCAGAACCTTGGGTTTGCTGAAGCGGATCCTACTGCCGATATCGAAGGACTGGATGCTGCCCGTAAAATGGCTATCCTATCCAGATTGGCGTTCTCTATGAATGTGGAGCTGGATGATGTAGAGACCTCTGGGATTACGGATATTGCACTCAAAGACTTAGAATACGGTAACCAGCTTGGTTATGTGATGAAATTGATCGGTTTTGCCAAAAAAGAAAACGGCAGCATCGAAATCAGTGTCCAGCCGACCTTCTTTGATAAAAAACATCCATTAGCAGGTGTAAAAAATGAATATAATGCTGTTTATATAAAAGGAGAAGCTGTTGGTGAAACAATGTTCTACGGTCCCGGTGCAGGCAGCATGCCTACTGCCACAGCTGTTGTTTCCGACATCATGGCAGTCGTGAAAAATATGCTTTTAGGTATTACTGGCAAAAGCAATCTGATAGCCGGTCTCGATAAAGAGATTACTCCGGATGAACGTCGATTCGCAAAGTTCTATGTCCGTTTGCATGTAAAGGATAAGGCAGGGGTGTTTGCCAGCATTTCGCAGCTATTTCATGACAAAGAAATCAGCTTCGAACGCATCATACAACGGCCTGCCAGCAAAAATCAGCTAGCCGAAGTCATTCTCGTAACCCATCAGACATCTCTGGCGAATTTCCAAACAACATTAGAGCAGCTACAAGAAATGGAAAGCTTGGAATCGATTCAAAGCTATTATCGCGTGGAAGGCGTGGAAAAAAATGATTAATAATGGAATACTGCAATCTTACAAGGCATATCTCCCATTGACGGACAAGACACCAGCATTAACACTTCACGAGGGCAATACGCCTCTCGTCTATTTAAAACATTTTTCCAATAAATTGGGTATCGAGCTGTACGCCAAAATCGAAGGAGCTAATCCGACAGGTTCCTTCAAAGACCGGGGTATGGTGATGGCAGTAGCTAAAGCCAAAGAGGCTGGCAGCAATACTGTTGTTTGTGCTTCGACTGGAAACACCTCCGCCTCAGCAGCTGCTTATGCGGCTCAGGCTGGTATGCAAGCCATCATTGTCATTCCTAAAGGAAAAGTTGCATTGGGGAAACTGGCACAGGCTGTCATGTATGGTGCCAAAATCGTTGAAATCGATGGCAATTTCGATGATGCGCTCAACATCGTGAAAGAAATGAGCGAAACCATGCCCGTGACACTTGTAAACTCAGTCAACCCATATCGACTGGCAGGACAAAAAACAGCAGCATTCGAAGTAATCGAACAGCTGGGCAGCGTACCGGATGTGCTTGCTATCCCGGTCGGCAACGCAGGGAATATCAGTGCCTATTGGAAAGGCTTTAAAGAATATAATGAACAGCATAGATGCGGCCTTCCGAAAATGTTCGGATTCGAAGCGGAAGGAGCAGCTGCAATTACACAAAATGAAGTCATTTCTACCCCTGAAACAGTTGCGACAGCTATTCGTATCGGTAATCCTGCCAGTTGGGAATTGGCAGTTCAGGCTCAAGAAGAATCCAGCGGAATCATCACTTCTGTCAGTGATGAGGAAATCTTGCAGGCTTTCCGTCTGCTTCCACGACTCGAAGGTGTTTTTGCGGAGCCAGGGTCATGTGCTTCCATTGCCGGGGTTATACAGCAGTGCAAGGAAAACCAAATTTCCTCCGGCAGCAAGGTTGTTGCGGTTTTAACAGGTAATGGGTTGAAAGATCCACAGACTGCGCTTGATCAAGTGGAGGTTCAGCCGGTCTCCTTGCCAAACAATGCGAAAAAGGTTCGTGAATATTTTCAAACAGAGGTTGAAGCATGATGGCTTTTCAAATTCGCGTACCAGCAAGCTCAGCCAACCTCGGCCCGGGGTTCGATTCGGTTGGTATTGCATTGGATCGCTTTTTGACTTTGGATGTGCAGAAAAGTGATTCCTGGCAGTTTTCACATCACTCTGCGTTGCTGGCTGATTGCCCGCCATATGAGGAGCATCTCATTTATCAAATTGCATTGCAGACAGCTGGCTTGCATGGCATGAAAATGGCTCCGCATCATGTTGCAGTAACAAGCGAAATCCCCTTTGCCCGCGGTCTGGGCAGCAGCGCATCCGCTGTACTTGCTGGAATTGAACTGGCGGATCAAATATGTGATCTCCGTCTCAGCAAGGAACAGATACTGACTGCTGCCACAGAGACTGAGGGACATCCAGATAATGTTGCAGCTGCTCTGTTCGGCGGACTTGTTGTGGCCGCCCAGCATACCGATGACGCTTCGCATGAAGTTGACTATGTACGGATACCAATGTTAAAAGAAGTGCAAGCTGTATTATATATCCCGGATTTTGAATTGCGAACAGCGGCGGCCCGAGGTGTCCTGCCCCGGCAATTAAGCAGAGCGGAAGCTGTGAATGCCAGTGCTGTCAGCAATATGATGATTGCCTCCGTGCTGAAGGGTGATTATGAACAGGCAGGTAATTGGATGGAGAAAGACAAATTCCACGAACCATACCGAGCTGAATTACTTCCTGATTATGATAAAATTAAACAGGAAGCAAAGCAGCTTGGAGCCTATGCAACAGTCATCAGCGGTGCAGGGCCGAGTATGCTTTCACTCGCCCCAAAAACAAAAGCTGAACAAATAGCAAAGAGAATGGCAGAAATCCTGCCAACATACCAGGTTGCAGCAACTTCCTTCAACCAAAGCGGTTTGGAAGTGCGCGCAGAAACAGTGCCACACCTGGATAACATATGAAAGCACTAAAGTGTGCTACGGGGTTCTATCGCGGAAAGGGAAAGGTTTTTTATGATGAAGATTTATGTGGATGCTGATGCTTGCCCGGTGAAAGATACCATTGTTTCTGTAGCCCGTTCATACAATATACCTGTTACATTGGTAATGAGTTTCAGCCACTTCTCCAACAAACAAGTAGAGGGGGCTGAAACCGTTTATGTCGATCCCGGCTCAGATGCAGCAGATTATCGCATTATCCAATTAGCCAAAAAAGGGGACATGATTATCACACAGGACTATGGACTTGCATCACTCGCTCTGGGGAAGGACTGCATTATCCTGCACCACAAAGGTTTCCAGTACACAAACAAAAATATTGAACAGCTTCTGCAAACCCGCCATCTAAGTGCCAAAGCAAGGAAAGCGGGTCAGCGCACCAAAGGCCCGAAGGCTTTTACAAATGATGACCGAAAAAAATTTGAAGAACTATTACGCAACGTGCTAAGGGAACGGATAGAAGAGTAAGTTACCATTTTTAATATTGGAGCCGTGCGGCCGGATTAGTGAAAAAAGGCTTATTTCTTTCGTAAAGCTACACGGTTTTGCCGATGTTCTTTCCGAAATGGTCCTGTTTCATATAATTGCCTTTCTTCTTCACTCTCCGGGTACACCCCCGGTACAGGAATCGGTTTCCCTTCTTGATCTACAGCGACCATCGTCAAAAAGGATTCTGTCGTCAGTTTTTCTTCATGCTTGATCAGATCCATTGCCGTGACCCTTACATACACTTCCATCGAGCTTGTACCTGTATAAGTGACATAGGATTCGAGTGTCAATGAGTCTCCCGCTTTAGCAGGGGAAAGGAAATCGACTGAATCGATCGATGCAGTGACAACATAACTGTTCGAGTGCTTCATCGCTGTCAATGCAGCGATTTCATCAATATAAGCTAATACTTTCCCTCCAAAAATCGTACCCAAATGATTCGTGTCCGGGGGTAATACGAGTCTTGTCTGTATCGTTTTTGTAGCATTTATAGCAATTTTATCCACAAGCTTGTCCTCCAAAAAACAACCTTCCTTTTCAAAAGAAAAGAAGGTTATCATATTTGCTAAAAGCGCTGCCATCGTTTGAAAAGCCTTCAGATAAGCAACACCAGCCATTATTGTACACTATTTCACCTCAGACCAAAAGCCTATCTCAAGATGTCTTATTATTCAATCCATGTTCCTCACAGAATACCAAGGCTGCTATTTCAGCTTTTTCATCGACATATCTCTCCCAAACATCTGTTAATCCCTGCCGGGCCAGTACGATATCAAAAGTCTCCTGACTGTCCGCAGCCGCCATCAAGGAAGGACGGATATCCTCCAGCTGTGCTTTACAAAACTCACTTCTCAGTTCAGGCCAATCCAATGCGGGTATTTCTGCATATTTCTCCGGACGTTCTACAATATCGTAAGCAAGCTCCATTTCGCGCAGCTGCCAATCCAGTAAATCACCGACAAACTCCTCCCCTTTCGCATCTAGCAGAAAAGGGCGCTGTGTATAGATAACCGCTCCCGTATTTTTATTTAAAAAGGGAAGAGATTTTTCTGTGTGCCACTTCATTCCCTTAACGATGGTCGCTAGTTTTATAGATGTATCCAACAATCCTCTCCCCTTATCTGAAAATATTCTAACAAGCATCTTACCACAAAAACCTGCCAGCTTACAGTTTTCGGACTTTGAAATTATTTTCAAGTACCGGCCAATTCTGCGGGAATGGATTTCCCAGCACCCAGTAGCTTCCGCCGCGCAATCCATATTCCTTAATCAAGTCGTATTTAGCTTGCATGCTGCGTGCATCTTCAAACCAAACCTCATGTCTTTGGCCCTGCTCATCTGTATACTGAAAATGTGGCGCCTCGTATGTTTTGTTATATGAGATAGCTTCATTGTACCGAGCTGCCAGATCTACTGCTTCTTCCGGGCTAATGGTACGGGCGATGGTCCCTTCCTGCCAAGGTATTTTCCAATCACGCCCATAAAGCGGGAGACCGGTAATGATTTTTTCGGGAGGAATGGCGGTCACTGCATAATCCAACACGTCCCGCATTTTATTGATTGGCGCAATAGCCCACGGCTTACCTCCAGCCCACCCCCATTCGTATGTCATTGGAATGACAAAATCGACGATTTCACCATGAGCGTTATAGTCGTGTGCCTCATATAGCAGGCCAGGCTGATCCGCCCGTTCTTTCGGTGCCACAGCAGTAGAGACCAAAAATCCTTCCGGATGCAGCCGTGCCACTACCCGGCGCAAAAAGGCATTGTAATTTTCACGATCCTCCGGATATACATATTCAAAGTCAATATTTAAACCACGGTAGCCTTTGCTTTTCATTTCCGTGAGTATATTCGTTATCAACGTTTCCTGTATAGACTGATTACGCAGAATCGCTGCTGCCAAATCAGAATCGAAATTACTGTTTTTAAAATTGGTAATCACAAAGAGGGGGGCAGTGTTCGTTCTGCTGGCTGCTTGCAATAAGTCCTGGTCCTGCATCGCTGTAAATGTACCATCTTCTTTCACAGCGTGCATGAAAGGGGATAAATACGTGAAATTCCTTCCCAGTCTTAAGGCTTCCTGAGCACCTGCTTCATTCACATTGGTTGTATAGGCATTGATCTCTTTCACAGGCCGTGCCAAAATAGGGATATGCAATATTTGTCCGACAGACAACTGTGCCCCCACTCCCAATCCGTTCGCCTGCGCAATCCGTGCTACTGTTACATGATAATGGTTGGCTAGCGTCTGCAGCGTTTCCCCTGCACGGACTGTATGTGCCACACTTGGAATTTTTAACATATCACCAGCAAATACCAAACCCGGATCGGAAATATTATTAGCCTGCATCAATGCTTGGACTGAAACCCCATAATCACTTGCGATCCGTGCCAAACTATCCCCAGTTTGAAAAACATATTCCAGTTCCGGTTGCGGAATAACAAGTGCCTGCCCAATAACAAGCCTTGATGGGTCAGCAATTTGATTTGCCAAAATGACCTGGTTCAGCTCACTGCCGTGTCTTTGGGCAATCTGCCACAATGTATCTCCGGATTTCACCACATAAATGATCATCTTCATTCCTCCATTTTGTGTTATCTACCTATCATGATATTCAAAGAGAGCTTGGCAAGGTGATAACAAGAGAAATTTAACAGGTCATAAGATGAAGGGGCGCTTTTTGTTTTTGGCATGCGTTCAAAATATGCCAGTTAGCTAAATCATTTTTCTGCAATGCAATTTTTGTCACTGTGTGCTGTGCGGTCTGAGGTGTGAAGGGATATTCCCCGCACACATCCACACCAAGCAAATGTTTTTGATGAGAAAAGTTCTTTGTCATCAGTAGCAGGTCTTTAAGAGACAGACTCCCATGATCCCAATTTGTTCGGGCCTCAGACATGGCAAGTACATCTTTATCAATACTGATATAAATGTTTTCAGTAGGAATAGCGTCGATGATTGTTTGTGGGGGTGGTGATGTATGTTCCGCAAAAATGGACAATTTATGCTGGAATGCTTGGGGTATTTGTTCCTGCCACAGTTCATTCACCCCGATCAGGATGACCTTTCGCAATGCAGGCAGTCTTTCCAAAGCCTTTAATACCCATGAGCCGCAAGAAATGAGCTCCTCACTTGGACTTGGCAGCATATCGGTGTGGTGATCAAATAGTACCAAGGAAAAAGGCTGTGTTATTTTGGATATCAGCAAGTATGATATGTAATGAAAATTTCCCCCTCCGAGAAAAGTGACTGCTCCCTGACTACTATCTGGAAGTTTTTCGCTGATTCGCTGTGCAGTTGATTTCTCACAAAACATATGAACACCCAACATGTCAGTGAAATCCAGCCATTTCACGGATTCTTTTCGATAGAAATTTTGATAAATATAACTTTGATCAAAGTTGAGCATTACAATCTGATTGTCCATTGACAACGACTCCTTTTGGATAAATGTCCCTAACTCAAATCTACTTATATTATACAACAAAGTTCCGCTGCCAACGTATGAAAAGCTGTATTTCCTGCCAAAATTCTGATAAGTTGGCGTTAGCGAAATCCTGATACATATTTGCCACTTGCCTCATTCACTTGTCGTTTTCTGAGTTGTTTGCGTATCGGCAGTTAAAGCTGCTCTATTGGTTTAAACAGCGACTGTTTGCTACAATGAAGTAAGATAAATGGAGAAAGGGGACGAAATCTCGTGAAAATCGTATCCATTGAACCGACACCAAGTCCTTACTCGATGAAAATCAATTTGGATGAAGCACTACCTGACGGCCAGTCTGAAAACTACAAACAAACCGATGATTTACAGAATGCTCCTGATTATATACAGCAATTATTCGCCATCCATGGTGTAAAAGGAATCTATCGCGTCATTGATTTTCTGGCATTAGAAAGAAATCCCAGAGTCGCCTGGGAAGATATTCTTCCTCAAGTACGGGATCAACTTGGCAGCAAGGAAGCGCTGGAGGAAGATTTCCAGTCAGAAGCTTCCGGGCTCGATCAGCATTTTGGAGAAATACAGGTGTATATTCAAACTTTCCGGCATATCCCGATGCAGGTTAAATTACTGGAAGGTGAACAAGAAAAGCGTTTCGGACTCCCCGAACGATTCATGAATGCTGTTATGCAAGCTTCCAAGGCATCCGGCAATATGCTGGAGGAACGTAAATGGAATGAAAAAAGTCCACGCTATGGCAATATGGAGGAAATCGGCCACGATATCGTGGAGGAAGTCAGCGCAAGCTACGATGAAGATAGATTGAATAAACTTATTCAGCTTGCTGAGAAAGGGCCAGTATTTGATGAACAAATAGCCAGTCCTTGGAAAAAAGTGACACTAGACATGCTTGATGCGCCAAACTGGAAAGAACGGTATGCCGCCCTTGACCGAATGGATCCTTCAGTGACAGACTTACCTGTGCTAGATAAAGCGCTGCAAGATGAAAAATCTTCCATTCGCCGGCTTGCAACAGCTTATCTCGGCATGATCGAGGATAAGCAAGTGCTCCCTTACCTGTATAAAGCTTTACATGATGGCGCAGTCAATGTCAGACGGACCGCTGGCGACTGCCTCTCAGATTTAGGGTTTGCTGAAGCCATCGGGGAGATGGCTGCCACTTTAAAAGATAAAAGCAGGCTCGTTCGTTGGAGAGCAGCCATGTATTTATATGAAATTGGGGATGAGACAGCAATCCCGGCATTAAAGGAAGCCATCAATGACCCTGAGTTCGAAGTACGCATGCAGGCAAAGATGGCCCTTGCACGGATTGAAGGCGGTCAAAAAGCAGAAGGCTCCATATGGAGTCAAATGACCGAGGCTGTCAAACGATGAAGGCGACATGTGGTGCATGAAAGTCATCCGGTGCAAAGCAATATAATGAAGGCTGGTGGTCAACACTGGCCTTTGCTATTTTATGGTTAGATAGATACATAGAAAAAATCTGAAGTGTGAAGCACTTTTTTACAATTGGAGATGCAAGAAAGATGGGGTTATTTATAAGTGTTATTTTGCCTATCATGGCAGTGTTTGCATCAGGTTTCATCCTGCAGCGAATCAGGGTGCTCGATGTTAAATCAGTATCCGCAGTGTCTTTATACATCCTTTCACCGGCCCTGGTATTTGAGAGCTTATATAAGGCAACATTTAACAGAGGTTTTTTGGTCATTTTAATTTTTATGTTTGTTTTGTTTTATATCATGGTAGCACTGAATAAAATTTTGGCTAAAATTTTTAAATGGGACGCCGCAAAAGAGAGTGCCTCCATTTTGGCTACCGGATTCATGAATTCCGGCAATTATGGACTGCCTGTCGTTTTATTCAGTGTTGGCCAGGCTGCTCTGCCCTACGCTATTTTCATCATGGTCGTACAGGCGTTGCAGAACAATTTTTTCGGCGTATACTATGCTTCACGGAGCACCAGCGGCATGAAACGCGCGCTTAGTAATGTCATGAAAATGCCAACCACTTATGCAGCCATTCTGGCATTTATAATGCATTATTTTGCTATTGGGATTCCGGATGCCATTCAAGATACATTATCAATGGTGGGAGACGCCGCCATTCCTGTCATGATGATCATGCTGGGGATGCAGCTCGGTTCTATTACCGGGCTGAAGCTCAACTGGCAAATTGTCTCATCTGCAGTTATTTTGAAAATGATTGCTGCGCCGATTATCGCCTTCCTGTTTGTGCAAATTGTCCATGTAGATCCGGTAATTGCATCCGTGTTGATCATCATCTCGGCTATGCCCACTGCGGCGACAACAACCATGTACGCCATTGAGTTCGATACCGAACCAGAGCTGGTGTCAAGTATAACATTGATATCAACACTAGCCAGTATCATCACCTTGAGTATTTTATTGAATTTGGTTGTATGATCCATACGTATCAAACGGTGTGCTATTATCCGATAACTCATCTAGTTTGGATTGCTGATATTGATGCAGCTTGTGATGTAAATGCCAGATTGATTTCTGCCGGTGCTCTGGTTGGTATGGACTCAAACCCCAGCTGTATAACCGGATGAACAACTTATTATGACGTTTTTGCTGGGGATGGGTGGTTCATGACACCGATGAACAACTCTTTCCGGCGATTTCGCTGGGGATGGGGGGTTCATATGCCTGATGAACAACTCACTTTGGTAATTTTCCCCTGTTGCGTGATACATAAGCAGAACCGTAGTCTATATGAACGAACTACGTATTAAACTTCATAAGTTGACAAAGACAATAATCCTTAGGAACACGGTCTTTTTCCACGTTAAAAACCATGAAAGCGCCAATGCGCAGCTTTCATGGTTTTCTTTATTCTGATTTCACGTTGGCGACACTTCAAATTTTTCATATTTACGGGCCATCTTTTCGCTGCACTCTACGACCATCCGGATACCATCTTCCTCGTATTCTTCGGATAGTACTCTGCCATGTTCATTGAAATAAGAAATTAGTTGCCCTTCACTATAAGGAAACTTCATCTCATAGCGCTTTTCATTTTGGAAAATATGGTCACTGATGAGCTGCAGCAGTTCCTTTATCCCGGACTGTTTGGCAGCCATGTAAATTGTATCATCCTGTACGATTGGGAATGCCACTTCAGCAAGGTCTGCCTTATTATAAGCATAAATCATCGGTATATCTTCGGCACCAATTTGCTGTAAAATATCGTTCGTAAGCTGGCGGTGCTGCTCATGATTCGGATTGGCGCAATCAATCACATGTACAAGCAGATCAGCTTCCGTCACTTCTTCCAGTGTAGAACGAAATGCTTTTACCAAATGGTGAGGCAATTTATCGATAAAACCAACCGTATCCGTCAGCAAAAATTCCTTGTTTGTTTCCAATTTTATGTGGCGTACCGACGTTTCCAATGTCGCAAACAGCATGTTTTTCTCAAACACTTGTTTTTCTTCCGCCCCGTCACTTCTATCCAGTATTGTATTCATGATCGTTGATTTACCTGCATTGGTATAACCGACAAGTGAGACAATCAGCTGCTCATTTTTCTGACGTTTTTTTCGCTGAATATGACGCTGATCCACTACGTCAGCAAGTTCTTTATTCAATTTCGCAATTCGTTCTTCAATTTTACGGCGATCCAGCTCCAGCTTGGTCTCACCAGAACCACGATTAGTCAATCCCACACCACCGCCTTGCCGGCCAAGTGATTCCCTGCTTCCCACCAGACGCGGAAGCATGTATTTTAACCTGGCAACTTCTACTTGGAGCTGCGACTCGCGGGTCTTCGCACGCTTGGAGAAAATGTCCAAGATAAGCATGGTACGATCCACCACATCACATCCCAGCTTTTCCTCCAGATTACGGATCTGCATTGGTGACAATTCTTCATCAAAAATGATGATGGATGCCTCTTTCTCTGTAAGCATAGCCAGTAATTCATCAATTTTTCCAGTTCCAATAACATATTTATTATTGACCCGCGGTAATTTCTGTGTGATTTGCCCAACAGGTTCCAGCTCACAGGCTACAGCGAGTTCATGTAGTTCCTGCATCGAATAATCAAAAGCAGTATCATTCGAATTCAACTGTACACCAGCTAATATTGCTTTTTCATTCATAAAATTCCCTCCAAGGTTGTAATACAGAATCTCCGCAAATGCTTTTTGGTAAACATAGGATGCCCAATCATAACTTTTTTGGACAACAAAAAAGAGGGTGAAAGCTCTCCCTCCTTTTTCTCCATCCTATTTAAAAGGTTTCCTGATTTGGTGCAAAACTGACCGCAATATGCATTTCTTTCCTCCATCCAAATGGAACGTAGAAATTGCAGGATTCCAATATCCAGTTTTCGCACACAGCAAAAAGGGCAGACCATCCCGTTCACTCTGCAGCATAAGCAGAGTCTTTGAGCCTATTCAGTTAACGGTCCAAAGTGTGGAAAACGGTCTGAGCTTCAACAGGAAAACCTCCATTCGTTCAAAGTTAGTTACAGCATAACACAGCCTTCTAGCAATAACAACTGAAAATGAAGAAATTTCTAAAGTCATTCTTTCTGTTAACGGAATTTGTGACTGTTTCTGTTACCACATCCAATTCCCGCAACAGATCGAGGAAAACTCACTTGTCTGATCTTGCATAATAAATGAGGAACTCCGCAAATTTTACATCTGCATCTTCAGATGCCTTGCCAAGCCATATTAAATGTCCCCATGTATCAAGTACACATAACCTGGTGTCTGGGATTTCCTGATGTGCGTAATGGGCATGTTCCAACGAGACTACCCCATCATGTCTGCTGTGTATGATGAGTGTTGGACAAGTAATAGCATGCAAATCCTTTGCAGTGATTTCCTTCGTTTGTGACAAATCAATTAAAAATCCGTGCCCCGAACGTTGACGATTATTCATTCGTCGGATTTCCTCCATGTCACTCTCCAACATTTTTTCTTTGATTTTTTTATACGGAAGATTGCTAAATGAAGAAGCCAGTTGCTTAAACATAAACTTTGGAAAACAATTGCTCATACTAGAAGTCAGTTTCCATGTCATCCTTTCCAAATAAGGATGAAATAAAATCTGTGCCATTTGGTATATTTTATCTTTAGGCCTATACCATTCTTTCGTGATTGCACTCTGTAATGTCAATGTTTTTACCCTCTCTGGATAATGTGAAGCAAAGTAAATTCCACTCGGTCCACCTGCTGAAATGGAAAGAAGGTGAACCTTTCCTATTCCTAAATAATTTAATAACTTGACGTAAATTTCGCAGGCTGCAGACAGACTCTCTCCAATTTTTTTTGAAGTGCTTCCATAACCTGCCCTTGAAGGTGTAATTATTGTACATCCCCTTTTCATTAGGGGAGCATATCCAAATTCCTCATAACAGTTGGAATGTCCGCCATGCATCACCAGAATTGGTATCTCTCCTTTTCCTGTAATTGAATATTCGATAGTTTGACCATTTATTGTATATGTACCGATTTTTCTTTCCATTGCCCTCCCCCCGATTCGCGGCGTACTTTAAATTCTTTCAACATATTTTCAATAGGAACCTATGCATCATAATTTTCATCTCATGCTACCAGCGGAAAAAAAAACGAAAATATCCAATGGTAATGTTATATCGTCGCATGCCTCAAATCTTATTCAGCCTCTCGAATTGAACACCTGTTTCTACATAACTTCTTATTCTTTTCCACCTCCCGAGGCAGTCCCTTTTGAATGTTTCAAAAAATAAATTCCCGGCTTTCATGGGGTTTCCGTCTATCTTCAAAGTAGCATACAATACCGCCATGACTTCATCTTCTTTTAACGAAAAGACGGCAATCTCTTTGATGACCCATTCAGCATTCTGGTGTTCCAGTTGTGCAAAAGCCTCTCTCCAGCCTTTAATAGATTCTTCATAACCAAAGTCGACGATTTCCCCGTCTCGTATTTCCCTAGCTTGATAATCCGCTGCAATAAAATGGTCTAATCTCTCCAAAGAAAAATGACACCAAGCTTTTTTATATTGCTCCAGTGCATTTCGAAAATCATTTCCCATCAAATTCCCCCCATGTATTACTTTCGACAGTTAGCTTAGAAAAACCTTTTTTCTTGCCAGCATTTGAAACGTCCCGTTCATACTCCGTTCATCATGCATTCACGCTGTATTCACGTTCATTTTTTAAACTAAAGACAAATGAACGTGACGTAAGGAGTTGTTGGATATGTTCAAACCAATACAAAAGCTAGTGAAGTATACAAGCAGTAAAAAAGGAGCAAAGATTACGCTGATTGCCTGGATCGTTGCTGTCGTTGCACTAAGTCTTTTTCTGCCTTCATCGGGAGATTATAAAGTAAATAGTGATGAAGGCAGTGTTCACAAGGATAAGCCTTCCGAGGTTGCACAGCAATTAAATGATCAAGAGTTTCCAACCAAGGATGGATTGACGGCCTTGCTGGTATTTCATCAGGACGGCAAAATCTCAGAGAAAAACCGAAATAAAATAGCCGATTTCAGTAAATGGCTTGCTTCGGGCAGCAAACCGACATATGTGGAAAGCGCGCTGCCATTTCACAAGTTTCCGGAACAAATACAGGATAAAATGTTTTCAAAAGATCAGTCTACATTACTATTCAATGTGACATTGCAAAAAGGGGCCGATTCTGACCAGATCCATGACACATTGCAAAAACTGACTGATAAAACAGAAACGCTTCATGCCAACGGAATGGAGATGAAAATAACCGGACCTGCCGGTATTTCCTCCGATACCATATCTATGTTCAAAAATGCGGATTTCATTTTAATGGCTGCAACGGTAGTCTTGATCTTCATTTTATTAATATTGATTTATCGTTCACCAATCCTTGCGATAACGCCGCTAATCATCGCTGGAATCGTCTATGCCGTGGTAGACCGGCTGATTGGCCTTGGCGGAAAACTCGATTGGTTTACTGTCGATAGTTCAGCCGTTTCTATCATGATGGTGCTTTTATTTGCGGTGATTACCGACTACAGCTTATTCATTTTTTCCAGATACAGGGAAGAATTGAGATTACACGCGTCGAAATACACGTCAATGCAGACAGGCATGCATCATGTATCCGAAGTTATCTTTTTCAGTGGCGGGACGATTGTCTTAGCTATGCTGGCTTTGTTTGCCACAATTTTTAAGCCTTACAATCATTTTGCACCCGTGTTTTCCATTGCAGTCGTTGTAATTGCAATCGCAGGTCTGACATTGATTCCGAGCATCTTCGCCTTGATGGGCAGAAAAGCATTCTGGCCATTCATCCCAAAAGTTAATCCGAAGAATAAGCCACAGCATAAATTCTGGGGTAGCATCGGGCACTTTGTCAAAAAACATCCAGCTGTATTAGCACTGGTAATGGTAGTGGTTCTCGGGTTCGGGGTTGCCAATCTATTCACAATGAATTATTCATTTAACATGCTGAAGTCTTTTCCAGAGGATACACCTTCCCGTGAAGGTTTTGAACTATTGGAGGACAACTATCCTGCAGGGAAATTGGCGCCTGTCACCGTGCAGCTGCAATCAAATCAAGCAATACATGGTGATACGGATTTCTTTGAAAAAATCCAGAAATTAGAGAAACAGTTCAGCATTGATAAAAATGTCAGTGAAGTAAGTCCGGAAATTACGCAATCGATGATTGATGGCAAAGATAAGCTGCCAGCAGACTTTATGTCTGACAGCAAACATGCCGTCAAATTTCAAATCACTCTAAACAGCAACCCGTACGAACAGAAAGCGTTGGATACCTTGCAACAATTTCGGGATAAAGCGCAAAGCTATTTGAGTGAGAGTGACTTGCAAGCAGAAACCTATTCATTGCATTTCAGCGGTCAGACTGCAGAGCAGCTCGATGTCCATGATATGAACAAACGTGATACCATCATACTTTTTTCACTGGTTATTGTCTTGATCACAATCGTACTCGCTTTCCAAACAAGGTCTTTCCTGCTCCCGATATTGATGGTGAGCACGATCCTGCTTTCCTTTGCGGCGACCATCGGATTCTGCTGGTTTATCTTTGAGCATCTGCTGGGCTATGACGCCATCAGCTATCGATTACCTGTTTATACATTCGTCTTTATGGTCGCCCTGGGAGTAGATTACAATATTATGCTCGTATCAAGAATCAAAGAATATGCAAAACGCATGCCTTGGAAAGAGGCTGTTGCCAGCGGTGTCACACATACTGGCGGGGTCATATCCTCTGCAGGAATCATCCTTGCAGCAACTTTTACCGTCTTGATGACACAGCCACTCCAAGAACTATTTCTGTTTGGTTTTACCATGGGAATAGGGATACTGTTCGACACATTCTTGATTCGCGGAGTATTCCTGCCATCTATCCTGATTTTAACACACAAGAAAAGACCAGATGAATGGCATTCACAGGATGTAAACGAATAAAAAAGATACTGGATGTACGCCGGGTTAGAATGACTGCCGGCGTACTATTTTGTGCCCAATTATAAAAATATTCTAGTTTTTAAAAACGAAAAATGCTATCATGTGATTACAATTGGCGATTGATGCAATACATCAGTAAAAAAGATCGTTATGCGACTACTGCAAAACGGAGGTAATAATGTTGAATGGAAAATATATTCTTGAACGCTTTGGTTTCCAGGCAAAAGAGGAGCCTGTAAGCATATATCCTTTTTCACCAGTCTATCATATCCAAGGGGAAAACACGGATTTCATTATTAAACGGACACAAAATCTGCAAAAGTATGGCAATCAAGTGATGCATTATATTCGTGTCTTGCGGGAAAAGGGTATTCTCGTTGTCACTCCTGTTCCATTAGAGGTGGAAAATCCACAACTGATTGATGATGTAACGTATGTGGTCTATCCGTTTATAGAAGGAAAAAAGTACAGTGGCACTCAAGAGGAAATCTATGAAGCTGGTAAGCTGTTAGGAAAAATTCATGCGCTATCACCTGAGAAAAACGCATTTGATCTCGAGCCATATGATGTCTTCGATTTTGACATCGAGGAAGTGATTGAATCGATGGAACAAATCAAAGCGCATGCAGCAACAAACAACCTCATCATTGCATGCGGCTTGCTGCGGCAGAAATTTCTAGAGGCTGTTGCCAGACAAGCGGAATTACAAACACATGGACTGCCAAGTGTGGCGACACCATATGACTTTAAAGCCAATAATTTAGTTTATACACCCGCGCCATTTTTAATTGATCCCGATAATGCTTCCTGGGTTCCAAGGATCTTCGATTTGGCACTTGTCTTGCTCCTGTTCCATAACGAAATGGCAACCGCACCAAGCCGGATGTTCACTGCAGAAGAGTGGCAGGTATTTCTTGATGGTTACCATGTCTATGTTCAGTTATCTGAAATGGAACAGGCGATCTGGCCAGCTGTATTGGAGCATGTTTTTTTGGATGAAGTGATGTGGCTGATGGCCGAATCTGCCGAAGACTGGTCTGATCCCTCACAGCAGTTGCTGTTCTTAAGTTTGATTGACTTTTTGAAGGATACTTCAAAATACAACTTGGATTGATCCGTTATGTATTCATTGTCTTGCTCTCCATACTGTTCTTGACATTCGGCTGCGATTTTACATGTAATCCAAGATAATGAACTGTATTTTCTTGTACAATGATTTAGCATTGATCTATATTGTAAAATATACCGGCGACACAAATCAAGCAGCTATATTGCAAACGTGCCGGCTGGAATCAAAAATGTATTATCGTCCATTTACGTCATCTACGTCATCGTAACAAGATGCGTATTATTTCCCCGTGAGCCAGCTGTACATAGAACATCATTTCAAATTGCTCATGAGAATGATATCCTTTTTTGTAAACATAGAGATTATATATTGCTTGAGAAAAGCGACCAATAACGAAAGGGTGTCTGCATGAAACAAAAGCTGCAATTCGAACCGGCTTGGGATAAAACCATTTCGAAGCGAGACCGGAGAGAAATTGAACAAACGTTTGATTCTCTTATATCACTGCCAAAGTCAGGAATACATTTTTCCCTTCTACGGCAGGCAAAAAATTATCAAAACAGCCTTTTACTGACGGTATTGATTCATAACCGCAATAGTGAGCCGTTTGTATTCGATAATCCTGTTTTACAATACCGTATGGATGACCTTATTTTTGCCAGACATGCATTTGTTTTTTCTTATACTATCCCCAAAAAAACCAGTCTGCCCTGGACATTCATTTTTCCTGCAGGAACCTATACGGAACAAGCCACTCGCTTACAAGGAAAGCTGGAAATTGCTGCCAGGCTGGCTTAAACTAATGTCTTTTTTCATTTCTGTATGTTTATCTTTGTACGTTTTTGAGGTACATATAAACTAGATACAGGAAGGGAATGATAAGACATGGATTTGGGATTAACAGGGAAAATAGCACTTGTCACCGGTGGCAGCAAAGGAATTGGGAAAGCCATAGCAAAAAGCCTGGCATCAGAGGGATGCAAGGTTGCAATCTGTGCACGTGGTGAAGAAGATCTATTGAAAGTGAAGGAAGAAGTTGAAATGGATGGCGGCTCTGTATTGGCACTATCCGCTGATTTAACCAAACAAGAGGACGTGGACCATCTGATCTCCATCATTGAAGAGGAATTTGGAGGGCTGGATATTTTAGTCAATAATGCGGGCATGACACCAGGGTTCTATGACTTTGAAAAGATAAATATGGAAGACTGGGAGGAAATATTTGCCTTGAACGTATTCGGTACAGTCCGCGTCACAAAAGCTGCGCTGCCGCTGCTCAAACAGAGACAAAATGGCAGGATCATCAACATTGGTTCTGAATCAGGCGTACAGCCAGATGGCTTTATGCCTGAGTATAATGCAACAAAAGCAGCCCTTATCAATTTAAGCAAGAGCTGGTCCAAGGCGTTTGCAAAGTATGGTATATTAGTGAACACCGTTTCTCCCGCATTTGTGATGACGCCGCTGCTCGAAAATTCCCTTGAGCAGGATGCTTCCCGTGAAGGAACCACGCTGGAAGAACAAATCCAGCAATTTTTACAGAAAAATCGGCCGCATATTGAACTGAAACGCCCTGGAAAACCGGAAGAAGTTGCAGCAGCTGTCACCTTTTTATCTTCGGAAAAATCGTCCTTCATCAATGGAGAAAATTTACGTGTGGATGGCGGCTCAGTTGCAGCACAATAATTTTGTACCCTTCTAAAAGAGGAGCGAACAAATATGATTGTCAGGGAAACGACAGATGCATTTATCCTCATCGAGCAAGCGCATCACGCCACAATTGCGGGGCATATGGCAAAACATTTGCTGCCTGCATTCAGTGCGGAAGATGAACGATGGCATTCCGTTTTGCATGCAATAGAGAATCACGATATCGGCTGGCATCCATTTGATGACCAGCCATTTTATAATGACGAAAAGAGTGCGCCATATACATTTTTAGATTTTCCGACAGCAGCTAAATCCGTACTTTATCGCCATGGAATTGACGAAGTAGCCCAATCGGATACGTATGCCGCATTATTATGCAGTCTGCATTATTTGCGTTTTATGGAAAATAACACACATGAAGCGGCAAAAGAATTTGTCTATCAGGAACATAAACGACAAAAAAAACTGATTGATACACTCAGCGGGTTTGATCAAGGGCGCTGTGCTTTCCATTATGCTCTTTTACAGTTTGCTGATAATTTATCGCTCTATATCTGTTTGAACGAACCAGGCGCACGTCAAGAAGATGAACATCCTTTTTTCAGGACCGGTCTAGCCGTTCCTGCGGAATTGCAGGGGATGCTGCCTAAACAAATCCAGATTTACTGGAAGGATAAACAGAAGATCGTGATGAGTCATTTTCCTTTTATATCAGCACTTGATATTGATTTGGAACAAAAGAGAATCCCTAAATCCTCTATTGATGCGGATGGTTTCCTGCCAAGCTATGAATCGGCATCTTTTGAGACATTACGGCTGCACATCCAGCAGGAGTAGCTTATTGATCACGCTAAAAACTTTATCGTTTCTTTGATATTTCTCTGGTGATCCGGTAATACTAAACCCAAATTATGAGACGAAGAAAGGGTTTTTTTATGGATCACCTAAAATATCTTGGTATTAAATTTATTGTAGTCTCTCTCGGCACACTGTCCATTTTCAGCATGTTCGACCATGTGCCTGTCACTAATCTGGTTGTAATGGCTGCACTGGCTACTGCCATCTCTTATGTGGTTGGCGACTTGCTTGTGCTGCGGCGGTTCGGAAACCTCATTGCAACTATTTCGGATTTCTTCTTGATGGCTGCCACACTTTGGCTTCTTAGCACATTATTTGTCGGTGTCGGCCAGCAAATATTATTGCCATCTCTATTTGCTGCTTATTTGATTCTTTTTTGTGAACCTTTCATCCATGCCTATATACTTGAGAATGAACATAGCCGGGAGGCGCAACAAACGCACCCTGCTGCACACCATGCACGGCTGCAAACTGAATTCGCCGAGGAGAACGACACGCGCGATTTGGAAGAATAAGCGGAGGTCCCCGCCTATCACGTTAACGTTATATTGTGGCGGGACTCTTGCCTCCAAAAATGTTGAATAGTGGGTACGATTTCATTATGTTGCAACATATGCTTATATGTTGTTTTATCTACCCACTTGGCGTCGATGACCTCTTCTTTCTGAAAAGTCAGTTCACCTATGGCTGGATTCGTGTGAAACAGCCAGTAATCGGAATGATAAACATGGCAAGTGCCGCTAAAATACAGCTCCCCTTTTACATCTGATAAATCGAGCCCCAATTCTTCTTTCACTTCACGAATGGCACCCTCCAAGCTGTTTTCACCTGCTAAAACCGATCCCCCTGCACATTCCCAGAGGTCTCCGTAAGGCTTATCGGGATGCCGCTTAGAGAGCAGTACCTCACCACGGTCATTTTGAATCCATACATGAACGACCAAATGATAATATCCTTCTGGAACAGGGACTCCCCTTACATGTTTCTTCTCTGTTTTCTCCCTGTTAATATCGTATAAATCCCATATTTCCATTCTCTTCCCTCCCGCGCACTTCCTTTGCCGACCTGCTTTTTTAGCATAACACATCTCATCCTAAGGGTGCCTTTCAACTTAAATCCCTTTCTCTATAGGCGAATAAACCAACACTGATTCCTACCAGCGCAATGATTGTCATTCCTATTAAAGTGCTCGCTGAAGATTGTTCGACTGGCAGTTGTGGGATATAGCCATAAGGAGAAAGTTTTTCCAGCCATTTCGGCAAATCAAGCAATTGCCCTAAATAAATGGTTAGAAACGCATATACCAGGTAAAACCACACCATACTGGTTCCCTTTTTCAAAAAGCCGATTACCACTGACGCAAATGCTATCATGATCAGCATGGCAGGCAGATAAACAAAGGCAAACTCGAAAAACATACGGAAGGAATAAGTATCCGGCAATGTTATTGCACCTGCCAGCCAAAGCCCAGCAGTCAAACAAAAAAGCATCACTACGGCTGTGAGACTTCCTATTATACTTGCATTCAACAGTACACGTTGACGCGAAACAGCCCTGCTAAACAAATGCTCTACACGCCCCGCTTTTTCTTCTGTATGCAACTTAAAGACCGTCATCAGCACTGGGATTGTTCCAATTAAAGCCAACACTGCAACGATCATAGCTATGAATTGATCCGTTAAAGACGCGCCTCCACTTGAAGCAAACATTTTAGCCATTGTTTCATTTTGAGCGAAAAAAGTGTGCAGGTCTCCCAAGACAGAACCATAAGAAACGCCCAGCACAAATAGTGCGACTGCCCAGGATAGCAGACTGGTGCGCTGTAGCTTCAGCAGCAAACCGAACGGCCCATTCAAGAGAAAACTCCCGTGTTTCTTTCCTGGCACTGTAGGTAAAAACCCACGATCCAGATCACGAAAAGAATGTAGGTAAAATGCAAGTAAGACGAGGACAAGCGCCATTCCCAATGACAGAATAACTGGCCACCAGTAATCATTCACGAATACCTCTGAACGCTGGGGCCACCCCAGTGGTGAAGCCATCGATAATGCTTCATGGCCAACATCTCCAACCGCGCGCAACAAATATGAAATTCCAAGGATCCCGAGTGCCATACCTATCGTTCCACGGGAGGTTTGTGAAACCTGAGCCAGAACCATCGTCGCCCCCGCAAAAAATAGCCCAGTGCTCCCAAGCGCCGCTCCGTATAACATGGCCCCTTGCAGATTCATACTATCGATTCTAAGCAAAGATAAGCCTGTACCCAACAGCAATGCCAATACGAAATTGATGATGACAGTGAGGCATACTACTGCTTGTAACTGTGACAAACGGCCAATAGGCAAGGCGTACAACAATTCCATCCGACCGTCCTCTTCTTCCGCCCTGGTATGTTTTGTAACAAATAAAATATTCATTATGGCAGTGGCTACCGCAGTAAAGAGCAGCATCTGATGCGCCATCATCGCGCCAACCGTATAATCCCCAAATCCATATCCGACGCCAACAAGAGCTGTCATGGCAGGGTTTTTCATTGTTTCTGCCATCCCTTGGCGTTCTTGTGCAGTCGGATACAAATCAGCATAGGCATATGCTACGATAATAGTAACAGCCACAATGGAACATATCCATATGAAATGACGGATTGGTCCTTGTTTCCCGATGAACCATGTCATCTGAGTTGTATGGTGAAATAGTCTGCTGCTCATCAGAACGCCCCCTCATCTCCAGATTGCTCATAGTGGCGCATGAACAAATCTTCCAATGTTGGCGGCATACTCTCCAATTTCAGAATTCCGAATTGGCTTACGTACTTGATCACTTCCCCCATCTTTTCAGTATCTACTTGAAAGGAAACGTCCTCGTCATGGTTTTCGATATCATGGACACCTGGAAGGCTGGTTAAATCAGTAATCTTATTACTTGTTCGCAAGTGGATATTGATTCTGGTCAAATGGCGAAGCTCATCCAGTGTTCCTGTTTCAATGATTTCTCCTTTGCGAATGATCCCCACCCTATCACATAAACGCTCCACTTCAGATAAGATATGACTTGAAAGTAAAACACTTTTCTCCTCCCTTTTTGCTTTGAGTACACATTCCTGAAAAACATTTTCCATCAGCGGATCAAGCCCCGAGGTCGGTTCATCGAGAATATATAAATCAGCATCACTGGCAAACGCTGCGATTAAAGCAACTTTTTGCCTATTCCCTTTAGAATATGTCCGGCATTTTTTCGATGGATCCAAACTAAACTTTTCAATCAGTTCCTCCCGGCGTCTCGTTACCTGTCCGCCGCGAAGCTTAATGAACAGATCAATCACTTCCCCGCCCGTCAAATTAGGCCATAAATTAACATCTCCAGGTACATAGGCAAGACGCTTATGAATTTCAACCGCATCCCGCCAGCTGTCTTTGCCAAAGATTTTCGCATAACCTTCTGTCGCTTTCAATATCCCAAGTAAAACACGTATAGTCGTTGATTTTCCGGCACCATTCGGGCCGATGAAACCATATATCTCTCCCGGACGCATCTGTAAATCTACACGATTCAAAGCTAAAAAACTGCCAAATCGCTTTGTTAAACCAGTCGCTTGCAAGACTGTCATTACAAAACATCCCCTTTTTAGTTTTGAAATATATATACATTTTAATTTCATAATATACATCAGAACCAGAAAACGCAAGTAAGTTTTGAAATATTTCTGTTGTTATCGTTCATATTTTTGGCTAAACTATACATGAGGTGAACGAAATGGATGGTTTTGAGCGACGGACGACCCAAAAAAAAAATAATATTCTGCAGAATGCTTTGCAATTATTCATAAAATTTGGCGTGAGGAAAGTTTCTGTAGCTAATATTGCCAAAAAAGCTGGCGTATCCCAAGTATCAATCTATAATTACTTTGGCAGCAAACAACAACTGGCCAATGAAGTAGTCATCTATTATATCGATCAGGAATGGATGAAATATGAACAATTGATCCATAGTGACCTTCCTTTTCCTGACAAAATACAGCAAATCGTCTTTGATAAAAAGAGGTTGGCCGATGAGATCAATGAGAATTTCTATACGTATTTAATGAATGAATATGTTGCTGGCGGTTATATCAAACAGATTTATAATGAAAAGGCAGTTCCCCTGTTTACCGAATTACTTCAAGAAGGAAAAGTCCGTGGGTTCGTGGACGAAAATTTATCGAGTGAAGCCATGCTGCTCTATCTTCAAATGCTGAATGAAAGCATGCAAAAAAAAGAAATTTATGAAGCCATCCTCCCATATACTGAAGACATTACCAACCTTGTTTTCCATGGCATCATGGGAAAAAAAACATAAAAAAATAACGGGGACAGACACCCGCTGCTTTATCACTATATAACGATAGTGGTTTTGTGCAGCGGGGATTGTCCCCGAAATTCATTAATGCGCAAAATCTGTTTCTTCTTGCTGGGTTGTTCTTCCTCGTCTGATGAAGAATGAAAGTACAAGTCCGATGACTGCAAAGACAGTCGATATCATAAATGCGTCATTGATCCCCTGGACAGTTGCCAAATTCGTGGCATGAAGCAAGTCCTGTTTGTTTTGTGGGTTGAATCCATGCGAAATGATGATATCTTTTATACTGTTTTTAGCTTGTGTGGTCATCACTGTTACCAGGAATGCTGTACCAATGGCACCAGCAACTGCCCGTATTGTGTTCACCATCGCCGTTCCATGTGCGTGAAGACGTGGAGGCAATTCGTTTAACCCTGCTGTCATGATCGGCATCATAATCATGGACATACCGAACATGCGGATCGTGTAAATCGTAATCAAATACGCATAGCCTGTTTCATCGGTCAAACGTGTGAATAAGTAAGTGGTGACAACTGTAATTGCCAATCCGACTATTGCCAATGGTCTGGCACCGATTTTATCAAATAGTTTTCCTGTGAATGGTGACATGACACCCATAATCACAGCTCCTGGCATAAGCATCAATCCAGAATTCATCGGACTTACACCAAGGATGTTTTGCAAGTAGATCGGGATGAGCAGCATTGGTGCGAACATGGCTACAGTAATTGCGATGTTAATCACTGTTGTTAATGAAAAAATACCGCTTTTGAACACTCTAAAATCAAGCATCGGGGTTGCCGAACGCAACTCTCTGATAATAAATAAAGCTAAAGCGACTACACCGATAATCAATGTGGTCAATACACTTGCACTGGTCCAGCCGTGGTTTCCTGCTGTGCTGGATCCGTACAATATACCGCCGAATCCCAGTGTTGACAAGATAATCGCGAGGACATCGATTTTAGGAAATGTTTGTTTGGTAACATTTTTTAAGAAAAACGGAGCAATGATAATATCAATCAATGCAATTGGCAAAATGATGTAGAACAATACACGCCATGAGTAATTCTGAACGACGAAACCAGATAGCGTAGGTCCGACTGCCGGGGCGAAAATCATAGCAATACCGATCAGACCCATTGCCCCGCCGCGTTTCTCTACTGGGAAAATAGCCAGAATAACGGTTGTCAGCAATGGCATGATGATTCCTGCTCCTATTGCCTGGATTACCCGGCCAGCCATCAATGTGCTGAAATCAGGAGAAATGCCACAAATAAGTGTACCAAGTGCGAACAAACTAATAGCAGTTATAAACAACTGTCTGGTTGAAAATCTTTCCATTAAAAATGCCGTAACCGGGATAAGCACCCCATTAACCAGCATAAACCCTGTTGTGATCCATTGTGCGGTGCTCTCTGTGATTTTTAAGTCCACCATGATGGATGGCAAAGCCACGTTCATCAAGGTCTGGTTCAAAAGAGATACGAATGCGCCGAGAAGTAAAACAACGAGTATCGGTCCCTTTTTAATATTACTTTGTTCCATTGCTTTATCCATATATGTCAACTCCCTTTAAAATATCAATTTCCCCTATTTTCTTGTGCGTATTCCAGATTGGTTTGCATCTTTTTTATAATCTGCAACAGTTGTTCCAATTCTTTGTCCGAGATTCCATCAAAAAGCAAACCGATAAAATCCTGTCTCGAAGTATACATTACATGCAATGCTTTCTTCCCTTTATCTGTCAAGCTTAAATACACAACACGTCTGTCTTGATCATCTCTTTTTCGATCAATATAGCCTTTATTCACTAACTTGTCAGTAATGCCTGTCAACCCACCCGTAGTGACGAATAAGCTTGACGCGAGTTGCGAAGCACGCTGCGGACCCATTTTATTCAATTTGTATAACACAAGAGCCTCAGTTCTGGTAAATTCAAGACTGACATGCCTTTTCCACTCATTTGAACCAATATGCATGATTTTTCGAATCGCTTTTTCCAATTCCAAAAAATCGCTATTCTTCATTACAAAACACCTCGCAGAAATGGGCAAAATATAGTTAGGCGAAAAGTATCTTAGTACTAAATCATTTTTTTCAACAAAGAATAATTTTACGCTTCCCTTAACTACCTGTCAATACTTTTTTTATAAAAATTCATCTTATGTATTTTATCATTCCTGTCTCTTTCGCCAAGCTTGCCAGTTTGGCAATCACATTCATAACAGCGCAAGGATGTTTTTACAGATTGTCCCATTTCGCCTTTCTTCCTTGCACAAAGCATGTCCAATACCATAAGAAAGACAGCACCCACGATGCCGTCATCACATTGTTTGCTATGATTCAGGATCCACGATAGTGAAGGGCCTCATCATGTCATAATCCTCGTGTTCCAAAATATGGCAGTGCCATACATATTCACCAGCATATGGCACGAAATGGGCAATGACCCTTGTGATGGTTGCCGAGGGCACTGCGATTGTATCTTTCCAACCAAGTTCATTCGATTTAGGGCGTGTGGCCGGTCCAGTGAATGTCAATATCCCCGTCTCATTAAATGCATCCAGGTCAAACGGTCTGTGATCAAGTACCTGGAAACGAACCAAGTGAATGTGAATAGGATGTGTGAATGTTGTCAGGTTCTTAAATGACCAAATCTCGGTGTCACCTAAACGAGGTTTTTCAGTAACTTCATCCATCCACTTTTTGTTATTGAGCAATAATAACGGACGTCCTAACTCATCGGTTGTTCCTACAAGTTTTAAATCACGAATTGTTTGGACTTTATTTTTCTTTAATGAAGGGATCTCAATCAATTTTCGAGGTATATTGCTGTTATCTTTCCCCGCAAGTGGCTGGTTTACCCTGAATTGCATAATGTCATTCGTTCTATCTTCCGGATCCGCGTTTGGTCCTAGATCATTTTTCAACGTGATTGTTTTTCCTTGCAAGCCGGTAAAATCTACAATCAAATCAACACGTTCAGCGGGTTCCATCGGTATTTTTTTTGCCTTTGTTGTTCGTTGCATCAATCCGCCATCCGTGCCTATTTGATAAAAGTAATCTTCTGAATCAAGGTATAAGGCATATGCCCGGGTATTGGAAGCATTCAGGATTCGAAGCCGGTATTTTCTTGGTTCCACTTCTGCATATGGCCATACCTTGCCATTAACCAAAATGGTATCTCCGAGAAAAAATGGGACAACAGAAGGGTCAGGCCAACCTTCCTCAGGATCATCCGGCTGTCTCGGATAATCCAGGGAACCGTCTGGCTTAAACGATCGATCTTGGACAATCAGCGGCAATTCGTATTTACCTTCAGGAAGATACAATGTTTTTTCCGCCTCATCCCGGATGATGTACATGCCTGCAAGACCTGCGTACATATTCAACCTGGTAATCCCCATGGCATGATCGTGATACCATAAGGCTGCTGCAGGCTGGTTATTGGGGTAATGGTAAATTTCTTGTTCATAGTCCGGCCCCACCTTCTCAAATCCCCTTGTAAACCAAGCATCAGGATAGCCGTCACTGGATGCCTGTGTTACGCCGCCATGCAAATGTGTTACCGTACGAACCTCCGGTAACTCCGCCAATCCATGCAGCGATAAATCAACTGGAAGAATGTGTCTGGATGGCAAATCATTCATCCATTTTACTTGTATCGGTTCTCCCTGTTTCACGTCAAACAATGGCCCTGGGAATTGCCCATTGTAGCCCCATAACATGGTCGGACGCATATCTCTGTGCAGCCGCTGCATAAATTGTGTCATGCGAACTTCATAGTAGGCACCTTTGTCGTCTTTGTGTTTCGGCTTGATGGTAGACATTTTCGGTAAACGGTCCACAAATTTTCTTAATGTTATACTCATCAGCTTAACCCCATTTCCGCTAAAATCGGTATATCTATATTAGATGTCACACATGCGGAGATGGGAAAGGCGTTTATCCATGGGTTTTTATTTTCTTCGTGGCGTGGCGCATGTTTTGATGTAACGTGTGAATGTTTCTCTGCATAAATTGGCGGAAGGAGGGAGAAATACTATGGCAGCAATTGCTTTTCCGGTTTCCATTCAAACGTTTGTTTTAGACAGGGGTTCCGTTAAAATTTATTATCCGCAAGTTTTCGGGATGCAGGATTTAACCATACAACAATCCATCAACCAAAAAATTCTGCAATTAACACAGACTGTCATACAAGAACAATACCAACAACAGCAAATGGCGGAATTTGATCAAATCGTCGGCAGCTTTGAAATCAAAAATAACCAACGCAATATTCTCAGTCTTACAATCAGCAATTACGCCATTGCGAAACAAGCAGCCCATGGATTGACCATCATGAAATCATTAACTTTTGATTTGCTTACAGGCAAAATCTATCAGCTGCCTGCACTATTCAAGAAAGAAAGCAATTATATAGAAATACTATCTAATCACATAAAAGCCCAGATCAAGAAAAGACATATTCCGGTTATTGAAGACTTTAACACAATCTCCAGCCATCAGGATTTCTATATCGCAGACCGGACATTGGTTTTATATTTTCAGCCTTACGATCTGACACCTTATTATTATGGATTTACAATTTTCCCCATATCTGTCTACGCTTTAACGAATATTATCAACGACGACAGTCCGTTAGCTGTCATGGCGGCCAATTCTTAGTCCGAATCTGGTTGCCTGTTTCTTACATAAAGTGAGAGATAATCAGTAAGCGGCTCTGCTGCCTCTCAGCTTGTTCGCTCTGCGCATACACTGTGAGTTATATAGACATCGAGACAATTGTTTTCGGTGCTGCAGGTGACACTCCAAGGTGGCAGCTAATTTAATCTATGATCCTGTCCTGCATACTCTGCCAGTCGCCCCCTACCTACCATGCAAGAGATTTTTAACTGATTCTTGTAGCTGGGGTTTACAGCCAGTAGATGCTGGATAAATTACGCTTGCATAAAACCCGAAAACTGGTAAGCTAATGAAAGATATTTAAGACAAGCACACATTGTTACAGAAAGAAGGTCATTTCATGCAAAAAAGAAGAATCCCCGTGAATCCTTTATTTATTCTAGGTTTGCTGTTCCTCATACTATTTGGCGTCATTGCCCAGGGCGTTACTTCAAAAGGCGATTGGGTACATCGCTTCGATATGTATTGGATCGACCGCATCCAGTCACTTGTCAACAACGGACTGACAAGCTTTATCAAGCTGTTCACCCATTTAGGTGATGTTAAACTGGTTATTATTCTGACCATTCTTATTTGTGCGATATTATTTGTGAAAAAACGATATGCGGATGGTCTCTGGTTTGGCGGAACGGTATTGTTTTGTGCTGTCATTCTGGAAATGATTTTGAAAAAAACATTTGACCGTGCCCGACCTGATTTCATGCAGCTTATCAGTGAGACTGGCGCAAGTTTTCCAAGCGGACATGCTACTGCTACGACTATTTTTTACGGATTTATCGGCGTGGTGCTGATGTTGTCTGCTGTCAGACTCTCCAGAGTTGTGTGGACTGGTGTCATTACATTCTTATTGATTGCCCTGATACTGGCCAGCAGAATTTATCTTGGCGTCCACTACCCGACAGACGTGGTTGGTGCCTTTTGTTATGGCATGGCATCGGTTTTCATATCCATCGCCGCATACGTAAGATTTCAACAGCCGCTGATTGACTTGCTGGAGAGGTTCAATCTTACAGATCAAAGTAAATTACTGAATCAAAAACGCAGAGGAATCTATTAATCGCGTATAAAAAAGCCAGGGATCAGGTTCCTTGGCTTTTTCGCATCTTTCCTGGCAATTTTAAAGACAGACCTACAACAATCAGACAGAAAACAAAGCACACGATCGCAACCAGATGCAGGTGAGACTGGTCCAGATGATTACTGAATGTCAAACCAAGCAAACTCCCTGACAATATCGATCCAATATAACGACTTGTTTGAAAAAGGCCTGATGCCGTCCCTGTTTCTTCAGGTGCCACGTGTTCATACAAAGCTGTTTGTGCGGAAATATTATTGAAGCCATTACTCATCCCAAGCACGGACATGATAATCAGAAACCATAGCAACGGAGATGACTCTTGATAGGTCAGTAAAAGTCCTGTCCCAATCAGCAATAAAACCGCACCGATAAACATTGGCAGCTTCGATCCTTTTCTATCGATGATACGCCCTGCAAGAGGCGAAACAATCACACTAAAGCCGGCAAGCGCCAGCATAATCAATCCTGTATGCTCCTCACTATAGCCTCGAACCTGCTGCAAGAAAGTAGGAAAGCCGAAAAAATAACAATAATAAATCAGATTGATGCATGTAAACTGTACATACACTAATGTCGCATTAGTATTTTTTTTCAATGATGCCAAATCAATGAACGGCTCTGTCCTATGTTTTTCCTGCAAATAAAACACAATACCGCCAATAATGAACAGTGCAAGCGCCCACCAGCGTATTTTCTGATCGAGCGATAGCAGGAACAGTATAAGTCCTGTCATCGAAGCGATAAACATCACAATGCCAAGTACATCTATCCGCTTCATATCAAATGAAACCTTTTCTGACTGCGGCAAAATGAAAACCGCCAGGATAAAACCAAGTACAATCAATGGCAAATTGATCATAAAGATTGCTTGCCAATCCCAGGCACCAATTAAAAATCCACCAATGGAAGGTCCGAACGCAGCAGAAGTCGAGGCAAAAATGGACAAGATAGCCAGCGCGCGAGCCTGCTTTGTCGTAATGCTTTCGCGGACCATACTCATACCGCTTGGAAATAAAGTCGAACTGCCAATGGCCTGCAAGGCCCGGCACGCAAGCAAGAATACGAAGTTCGGTGAAAACGGCGCCAGCAAGCAGGAAATGGCCACCAGCACCAGCCCTGTCATAAACATCCGTTTAGCACCGAACATGTCGCTCAGCTTGCCCATAACTGGCTGGCCAGCTGCACTCGCCAGATAAAAAATAGAAATCAGCCATGAAGCATCTGCGAACGTCAACATATATTCATGCTGCAATTTTGTCAATGCTACAGATATCATGGAAGAATTCAAGGGATTGAGCATTGTCCCTAAACCAATTGTAAAAACGAGCATCCATGGATTTTGCTTTAAATTTTTCATATCTGTTCACCTGTATTTCTCATCACTGGTTTTGGAGAATACGCATCCTGTACACGTTCATCGCCGTCTCCCCCAGATGATCTAATAAATTATAATTTGCATATGCACCAACAATTGCACCAAAACCTGGAATTAATTGCAACATTTTTGCTAAATCAATATAATCGCGATACTCCTGTTGGAAAACCTGCCAATCCATATCCATTACGCTTTCTTTTTCTTTCTCCCAGTTTTCTACCAGGTAGAGTGTTTTCCTGCGATGGGCATCATTGGAAAATGCAAGCTGGAATATTTGCAAAATAAATAACCGCTCTTCATATGTCCTTGGATCAAAACCGTAGATATAGGCAGCATCATATAAAAACTTTATCTTAATGGAGAGCAAAAGTGGAAAATCTGCCAACCCCATTAATAAACCACCTGCCCCGGTCCCCGCCCCCTCTGCCACCGCCGTTTTTCTATAGGTTGACAGAGCAGATTGCAACTGCTTATCTTTTTCATATAAAGTATGCAACGGCCTCTGTTTCCGGCTAATGATATTCGACCCGGATAATGTCGCCTTCACCATCGTTTTGATACTATCGGAAATAGCTTTGTGTACCTTATCCGGAATTACCGCGTTAATTTTTGTCTGCGTTTTTTTGGTGAAGCGCTTCACCAAATTAGGACGCTTACATAAAGTCTCCTTCCATGCCGTCAGTTCATCATGAACCATCCATTCATAATCATTCATCAATTGATCATTCCTTATACAGTATATTGATGTAACGTAAATCAATCTTACAACTATTTTAGCTGAAGAGCATCTCTATTGATTTGTTAGAAAACTGCTTTATTGACTAGCTTTCAGGATTTTGTGCTTACTAATTGCTGTGAAAGTTATTCTATCAGCAATAGTGCTCAAGTTTTCGTGGCGTTATTGCTTTGACAGTCCCTCTATCAACAATAACGCTCAAGTTTTCGTGGTGTTATTGCTTTGACAGTCCTTCTATCAACAATAACGCTCCGGTTTTCACGGTGTTATTGCTTTGACAGTCCTTCTATCAACAATAACGCTCCGGTTTTCACGGTGTTATTGCTGTGATTGCTTCCCCAGTAACAACCATTCGATTCTTTAAGCGGCCCCTACGATCCTCCTCTTAACGACGATTGCATAGGACCACTAACGTGACAATTTCTGCATTAAAAACCAGCATTCAAATGTATTCACTTGTGTTTTTCTTTATACCGGCGGGAAAATGGTATATTCTTAAATAAACAACCTATCTTGAAAACAAAGGGGAATAATTATGACACTGAAAAAGACACTCACATTAGCTGGATCAGACTCCAGCGGAGGAGCTGGTATCCAGGCGGATCTTAAAACATTTCAGGAGTATGGTGTGTACGGCATGAACGCCCTGACATCCATTGTTACGATGGACCCCGAGGAAAGCTGGAGCCACAATGTCTATCCTATAGACGTAGAGGTCGTAGAAAAACAATTGAATACGATTTTATCCGTGGGTATAGATGCGATGAAAACAGGTATGCTCGGCTCTGTGGATGTTATTGAGCTTGGGGCACGTAAGATAGAAGAATATAAGCTGGACAAAGTTGTTATCGATCCAGTTATGGTGTGTAAAGGCGAAGATGAGGTCCTGCAGCCGGAAAATACGGATGCGATGCGCGAACTCCTTCTGCCTCTTGCAACCATCACGACGCCTAACTTGTTTGAGGCTGGACAACTCGCTCAAACTGGCCCTTTAAAAACAATCGATGATATGAAAAATGCTGCAGCCAAAATCCATGAACTAGGCGCGAAGAATATCGTTATCAAAGGTGGAAAAGCATTGGAAGACGAAAAAGCTGTCGACCTTTTCTATGACGGAAATGAATTCGTTTTGCTTGAAAGCGAAAAAATTGATACAACTTATAATCATGGTGCTGGATGCACGTTTGCCGCGGCTATCACTGCCAACCTGGCACTTGGCAAACCAGTAAGCGATGCAGTCCATGCTGCAAAAGATTTTGTCCACGCTGCAATCGCTCACGGCTGGAAGTTGAACGAGTATGTTGGTCCGGTCATGCACGGAGCATATAATAAGTACGGGAAATGATTTGGCTTAAAAGAACTTCAAAGCCTTACTCACAGCAAGCACGATGAGTAAGGCTTTTTTTCATGATGTATTTCTCTGATCGCCCGCCATGCTAGTATCGTGCAAAACAGTAACCATATGCCAATTCACGTTTCACCGCCTTACAATGCGGGTAACTAATTCACGTAAGGAGGACATTACTGTAACTTCATGGGGATACAGCCCCTCCCAAGATCTAATGCATTATTTTGCAAAAAAACTTTTTTTAGTATTTTTCTCTTGCACAATGGACATATATGGTTATATTATATACTAGTAAAGTTATACACGGCGTACATCTAACATGAACTTCGTAAAACCCTTAATAATATTCAGCAAATTATCGCCGCTGAAAAGCGATTATTTTTTTAGACAAGTTTTGCCTTCGGGAAACTTAATTACCCGTAGTCATGTTTTTAAGAGGTGAGTAAGATGAGTGAACAAGAACAACAAGAAGCTGCTACAAAAGAACCACGCAAAGAATCAGGCTGGCTGAAAAGAAGTTCCAACCTTAGTCTGGAGGAAGTGAATAATAGCGTAAAAATACCAGAAAACGCTGGGTTTTGGCGTAAATTTTTCGCGTTTGCAGGACCAGGCTCTTTAGTAGCAGTTGGTTATGTCGACCCAGGCAACTGGGCCACCTCCATCGCAGGTGGTGCCCGCTTTGGTTATACGTTGCTGTCCGTCATCCTTGTCTCCAATTTAATTGCGATGCTATTGCAAACCCTGGCAGCCAAACTGGGGATTGTAACAGGACGTGACTTGGCACAGGCAACAAGAGATGCCACTGGAAAGAAGTCATCGTTCATTTTATGGATATTGACCGAGCTGGCTATCATAGCGACTGATCTGGCTGAAGTAATCGGATCCGCCATCGCTTTGAATTTACTATTTGGAATCCCACTGCTGGCCGGCATCCTGATCACCACTGCCGATGTGCTTTTACTGCTGCTGTTGCAGAAAAAAGGCTTTCGTATTATCGAGTCTATCGTCATCGTATTGATGGTCACCATTTTCGCTGTGTTCGTATTTGAGGTAATAGCCTCCAAACCGGAAGTTTCGGCATTATTAAGTGGTTATGTACCAAGCAAGGAGATCGTCGTGAACCCGCAAATGCTGTTTATCGCTCTTGGTATCCTTGGTGCCACTGTCATGCCGCATAACCTGTACCTGCATTCTTCCATTGTGCAAACCAGACAGTATAAAAGAACACAGGCAGGGAGAAAGGAAGCCATCAAGTTTTCAGTGATGGACTCCACCTTTTCTCTGACAGTCGCTTTCTTGATCAATTCAGCAATTTTGATTCTCGGAGCAGCGGCCTTTCATGGCTTAGGCTCTCAGGTCTCTGAAATCGAGGAAGCATACCGCTTGCTCAGTCCGACAGTCGGTGTGGGTATTGCAAGTACGTTATTCGCTATTGCCTTACTTGCATCCGGACAGAACTCAACGATTACTGGAACATTATCAGGACAGATTGTCATGGAAGGATTCATTCACTTGCGTATTTCTCCATGGCTGCGCAGGATCATCACCAGACTATTAGCTGTCATTCCAGCTGTCATTGTAACTTGGTTATTCGGATCACGAGGGACTGCAGATTTACTGTTGTGGAGTCAGGTAGTGCTCAGTCTGCAATTGCCGTTTGCTGTTGTGCCGCTCGTCGCTTTCACTAGCAATAAAAAGAAAATGGGCGTATTCGCCAACCGGCTTCCAACTAAAATACTTGCCTGGATATGTACTGCTATCATTATCATTCTGAATGTGTTTTTAATCGGGTATATCCTTGTCACCGGCCAGGATATAGGCTAAGCAATTTATGACACATCATGTCTTGATCAATGAGGCACGGTAAATAAAAACCGCATGAAATCATACCAACTTGAACTTGATTTCATGCGGTTATTATCATGCCCGCCTTTTTATCTTGTTGTTCTATCATGGTTTCTCTTGAACCTCTCATGTGCCAGCCAGCTGATGCCAATGCAGCCAAGGCTCTTCCCTCGGGAACTCGGCTATAAAAGTCATCTTCTCTTTCCGAACCGGATGTTCGAAGGTCAGCTGTTTGGCCCATAAAGCAATTTGCTGTCCGGGTTTATTGACATGCTGTCCGTATTTTTGATCCCCATAAAGCGGGCAGCCAATAGATGCAAGCTGGACACGGATTTGGTGGGATCTTCCCGTGTGCAACTGGATTTCCAACAAGCCAAGACCGTGCTTATTTCCTATCATGTCGTATGTCAGTGCTGCTTTTTTTGCATCTTTATGCTTCGCATTCACAACTCGCACCATATTTCTGCGCCGATCCTTTGCCAGATGATGTATCAATGTCGCTGTCTTTTTATCAGGCTTTCCCCGCGTAACCGCCATATATGTTCTTTTCAGTTCTTGACGCCTGAGAATATCCGACATCCTGGAAGCGGCCTTGGAAGTTTTCGCGAAAACCATCACTCCACCTACAGGACGATCAAGTCGATGGACCAGCCCAAGGTAAACATTTCCTGGTTTCTGATATCTTTCTTTCAGATCCTGTTTTAGCAGCGTCAGGAGATCCATGTCCCCGGATTTGTCTGCCTGAACAGGAATGTTGACTGGTTTTTCAACAATCAACAGATGATTATCTTCATAAATAATCGGTATTTGCAATGTTGCTCTCCTTTCAATCAAATAAACTAATATATTATATATCACATTTTTCATCCATTTGATGTATACTAGACATAGCATATTCTAGCATATCGCGAGGTGATGTTCATGCCTATTCCAGAAAAACATGACAAAATGGTTCGCAAATCCGCCAAGGAGTACGTACTGTCCAAATTAAACGAATGGATCATCGATGGTACACTGGAACCCGGTGAAAAGCTGAGTGACAAACAACTTGCCGATGCGCTCGGTGTTAGCAGAACCCCTGTCAGAGAGGCCTTGCAGCTCTTAGAAGTAGAAGGTTTTGTCAAAATGTTTCCCGGCAAAGCAACCCAGGTTACAGAGGTGGAGAAAGAAACAATCTATGATCTTTTACCGCCGCTTGCTGTTTTGCAAGCGTTGTCAGCGGAGTTAGCCACACCCCTGGCGACGAAAGACACATTGTCATTGCTTGATGAAACCAACGATGAATTTGCAAAGGCCATTCAAGAGGAGAATTACTTCCAGGCATTGAAGGTCGACGAACAATTTCATGAAATTATTGGACAAACTGCAATGAATCCGTATGTCAATAAGATTGTTGGGTCACTGCAGGCGCATGTCAGAAGATTGTTTTTCCACAATTCTATCATTCTGCGGGATAAATCGGTGGATGAGCACAGACAGATTATCCAATGCATGAGAGATGGCGACGCAAAAGCAGCTTCAGAAATTATGCATCAAAACTGGGTTAGTGCCATCGATGAATTTCGTTCCTTGCAGGGAAAACAAGATTCTAATCCAGAATAAACCTGTCATTTTATTAAAAAAGCTGGTTCCTATAAAGGAGCCAGCTTTTCATTATCTGGTTTGCTGCTGACCAACAGGACGATCAGCTGACTTTTTACCAGTCGCATACACAATCACTGTGGTGACCACCATGACAATCAATGCCGGCAGCAGCCAGCCAAGCCCTTCTTCATATAAAGGCAAGTTGTCTGTATAAAAAGTGAGTATCGGCTTCAGCCAAGCAAAATAGTCGATTTCGAGCGATTCACAAAGTGATTTAAAACCATCCACGATACTGATCAGGAATGTCACACCTGTCACACTCGCGTAAACAAGTCTTGCATGGCGAAATAAGGATGACAGGAATGTTAGCAGGACAAGCACGATTGCCAAAGGATATAACAGCATCAATACTGGAACAGAGTATTTAATGATGTCTGCCAGTCCAAAATTGGCAAAAATGAATGTAATAGCTGTGAAAAATGTCACCAAAACCTTATAACTGATTTTAGGCATTAATTTATGGAAGTATTCTCCGCAAGCAGTCATCAATCCGATGCTCGTAGTCAAACAGGCAAGCGTAATGATAACTGCCAGCATCACACTGCCGACCGTGCCAAAATAATATGCAGCTGCTTCACTTAATACAGGTCCACCTGTGGCAAAAATGCCAAATTCTTGTGTGCTTACTGCTCCCAAATAAGCGATACCGATATAAATCAGCCCGAGAAATGAACTGGCAACGATCCCTGCTTTTGCCGTGGCAGACAGAACCTGTTTGTTCGATTTGACTCCCAATGCCCGCACAGATTGAATAACGATAATCCCGAATACAAGTGATGCCAGCGCATCCATTGTATTATAGCCTTCCGTAAACCCCTTCAGAAAAGGACCATGGCTGTAAGCCTGCTGTGCAGGCTCAATCGCCCCCAAAGGCTTGACAAAAACCATAATGAGCAGTATAAGCAGCAAAATGATGATGCCGGGAGACAATATTTTCCCAACGTTGTCCACCAATTTGGCAGGATACAGCGAAAAGATGAGAGAAGCTGCAAAAAACAAAAACGTAAATATCAGCAATCCCAATTGAGCATGTGCTTCCCCGACAAAAGGAGAAATGCCAATTTCATAAGCAACAGCACCAGTACGCGGCGCTGCAAAGAATGGCCCGATTGTTAAATACAACAATATAGTAAATATGATGCCATATAGGGGATGAACTCTTCCGGAAAGCTCTTGCAAGTCTTTGCTCCCCGAGAATCCCATTGCAAGTATGCCAAGCAAGGGTAATCCAATACCAGTGATCAGGAACCCGATCGCTGCCGGAAGTAAATGATCACCGGCATTTTGACCAAGTTCCGCCGGAAAAATTAGATTTCCAGCACCAAAAAATAGCGCAAACAGCATCACACCAATAAAAAAGTGTGATGAAAAAGATAACTTCGTTTTCATGCAATTCCTCCTAAAGACCCAAAACATTGATTTGATTATTCAGATATTTTTGTGTAATGGTGTAACCTTGAACTATAATACTACTCTTTTTTATAAAATGCAATATATCGCACGAAAAATAGCTTCGCAACTTATCAGCCCCGTAAATAATGGAACACTTTTGAGCAAAAGTTCGACTTCAAATGTGCCAAAATTACAGGCTGCAATGTATGCCATGCAATATTATCCAGGTTGCAAGTTCGCAAATAGCGGATAGTTCAAAATGTTAACAAATTACTTCGAGTAACATATACTATAGACAATTGTTAATTTATTGGAGTGATATTATATGGAATTATCCCATCGCCTGTCCCGAATGCCTGAACAGTTTTTCGCTTCTTTAGTAAAAAAAATTGATCATGCTATAAGTGAAGGTAGGGACATTATCAACCTGGGGCAAGGCAACCCCGACCAGCCGACACCCCTACATATTGTTCAAGCATTACAAAGCGCTGTTGCCAATCCGCAAACACATCGTTATTCTCCGTTTCGTGGTATACCTCAACTCAAACAGGCGGCAGCGGATTTCTATGCTCGGGAATATGATATTGGACTAGACCCTGCTACTGAGATCGCTATCTTATTTGGCAGTAAAGCAGGACTGGCAGAATTGCCTCTGGCGTTGCTGAATGAGGGCGACCTTATGCTTTTGCCTGATCCCGGCTATCCCGACTATTTATCGGGAGCCGCATTGGCTGGCGTCAAATTTGACACGTTGCCATTGCTTGCCCGGAATAATTATTTGCCAGATTTTAACCATTTGTCCAACAAACAAAAATCAGCTGCTAAATTAATGTATCTGAACTATCCAAATAACCCTACCGGTGCGGTTGCAGATGTGGATTTTTTCGATTCCGCAGTCAGTTTAGCCAAAAATTCCAGCATCGGAATCGTTCATGATTTCGCTTACGGAGCAATTGGTTTTGACAATTGTAAACCAATCAGTTTTCTGCAGGCAAAAGGAGCAAAGGATGTTGGTGTGGAATTGTACACCTTCTCAAAGACATATAACATGGCGGGGTGGCGGATTGGCTTTGCAGCAGGCAACGCGAAAATGGTAGAAGCCCTGGAAATACTACAGGACCATTTATATGTCAGTTTATTTCCTGCTGTTCAACAAGCCGCTGCTGAAGCATTGAACGGCAGCCAGCAATGTGTTTACAATATGGTGGCGTTGTATCAGGAACGCAGAAAAAAATTAATGGATGCCTGCCGAAACATCGGCTGGCAAATGAGTGCTCCAAAAGGTTCTTTCTTTGCCTGGCTGCCAGTACCGAATGGTTTCACCAGTGAGTCGTTTGCAGATTTTTTATTGGAGTACGCTGATGTGGGGGTCGCTCCCGGAAATGGTTTTGGGGAATATGGAGAGGGATACGTACGAGTCGGTCTCGTTGTAGATGCTGCTCGTATAGAAGAAGCCATCAAGCGTATTGGCAGGCTTGGGATTTTTAGATAGGAAATACTTCGTACGAACAGCAGCAGGATAGCATCCATAAGAGCATAGCCCATTGTTACCAGATCTATCTCCAACGGATTAATAGCGGAGTGATCCACGATAGAAGAAGGACTGGCACGCTTGCCAGTCCTTTTCCCATTTTTTCACGGCTTGGAAAGCTCATCGTCCACAACCCATTTATGATTTTTCACTTCTTTCCCTCCGGTTATCGGCTGATAGTCAATCATATAAACGGTAGTTTTTTTAGACGATTCGACTTTACCCTTGGCACCTTTCATTCCTTTCATATGATCTGCTGTAATGGTGATTTCAGTTCCAGGGGCCAGCGTTTTATTATCGGCATTTTTTATTTCCGACTGGACAATCCATTTATGGTGGCGAACCGTTTTTCCGCCAGTTGTTGGTTTATAAGCCACTTCATATACGGTTGTATCATATGCACCGACAATGGAGGCTTTTGCGCCTTTCATTCCTGCCATGTGGCCGGATTTAACGATAGCTTCACTGCCTACTGGATAGGTTGGATTCTCTGCTTCTTTCAAACCCTGTGTCTCAGCCAGAGCATCATCCGCATGCTGATGAGATATATTCTGATCATCCTTCTGTCCATTTTCATGAGACTGACCACCCTTGGGGCCGCTGTTGCAGCCAGCCATTCCGATGATTGCTGCAGTAACTATTGCAAATAACTGTTTTTTCATGATGCACACTCCCATTTCGATAATGTGAAATTTTATCCACATTCACATTATACCCACCGGGGGGATATAAAAAACGTCACATTAACCCTTTATCACGTTAGCGCAACGAGGGACTGTCTCCTACTTTATAATGCTGCCATTCATAGGGCAGCATTGCTTGATATTTTGGCTGAAGAAAGCGATCATCGATTAAAGCGATAGTGCCGCGGTCGGTATCCGTGCGGATAAGTCTGCCTCCTGCCTGCAGTACTTTGTTCATGCCGGGGTAAATATAGGCATAATCGTACCCGTTATGCCCATCAGCTTGAAAATAATCCTTGATGATGTCACGCTCCAGGCCAATCTGCGGCAACCCCACGCCAACAATGATCACTCCCTGCAGCCTGTCTCCCTTCAAATCGACCCCTTCTGAAAAAATTCCTCCAAGCACGGCGAATCCAACAAGGCGTTCCTTTGGATCCTCTTTTTCATGAAAAGCTTCCAGAAAGACCTCTTTATCAATTTCCGTCATTTGTCCATGCTGTACAATAGTCTGCACTTCAGGAGCAACTGCTGCAAACCGTTCAAACACCAGCTGCATATATTTATAAGATGGGAAAAACACAAGGAAATTCCCATGCCGCTTTTCCAGCAAATCCACGATAAAACGAACCATTGGTTCCAAGGTACGCCCTCTGTCACGAAATCTTGTGGATAACGGCTGAATGATCACTTCAGCGTTCTCCCGGTCAAATGGCGAAGGGATAGAGAGAACATAATCCTCCGATTTGCCTCCAAGCAAATCCATATAATAGCCCGCAGGTGTCAACGTTGCCGAAAAGAATATTTTCGACCGGAAGCCTTTTCCCATTCGCTTTATCTGATGCGATGGGTCGAGACAAAATAGCTTCAACACAACATCATTGCCATCCACTGTTAAATAACTTGTAAACCGTTTATCATACAGCTCCGCAATTTTTACAAATGACTGGGCAGCAAAATACGTGTTCAACAGCAACTCATCTGCATCACCGCCGCGCACCAGCTCTTCTTCAGCATCATAAGCGAAGGCATCGACCGCATGTACCAGCTTTTCATCCAGTTCTGTTTCCAGTATTTGCTTCTGTTTCTTTTTTTCAAGCAAACGATCATTCACCGCTTTAGCTGATTTGGCAATGAATTCTTTGCTTCCTTTATATTCTTTATATAAGGCGAGAAAATCCGCTTTGTTCACCGTCGCAGAATACATTTCCCGCGCACGGTCGACCAGATTATGGGCTTCATCGATCAGGAGTGCTGTCTTTTTCTTCTGCTCCTCAAACAGGCGCTGCAAGGAAACTCTTGGGTCGAAAATATAATTATAATCACAAATGACCACATCTGCGGCGTAGGCCAGATCGAGTGAAAATTCAAAGGGGCAAACAATGTGCTTGCGAGCATATTTCTCAATGACCGGCCTTGTCAGAAGGGATTCATGCTGCAGAATATCCAGGATCGCACCATTGATCCGGTCATAATAGCCGTTGGCAAACGGACACTCTGCCTTGTCACAGTTCACTTTATCCTGGAAACAGATTTTATCCTTTGCCGTAATAGTGACAACAGTCAATTCCAAACCTTCAGCCTGCAGTATCCGAAATGCTTCCTCGGCTGCAGTACGGGTGATGGTTTTGGCAGTCAAATAAAAGATTCGCTCCAGATGATTTTCGCCAATCGCCTTTACTGCAGGAAAAATGGTAGAGATCGTCTTGCCAATCCCCGTTGACGCTTTGGCAAACAGCGTTCTCTTCTCCAGAATTGTTTTATATACTGCACCAGCAAGTTTACGCTGGCCATCGCGGTAATTCCCGAAAGGAAATGCCAATGCTTTGGAACTGGCAGCTCTTTTTTCCAAAAGCTCCATCCGAAGTCGAGCGTATGGCACATATTTGGAAATTACATCCATCAGAAAATCACCCAGCTCCTGACGCGTCATTTTCCGCTGGAATTTTTTCTGTTCCCCCGTCTGTACCTGTACATATGTCAGTTGGATCGTAATGTTTTCCAGTTGATTATCGGTGGTATAGATATAACCATATACGCTAGCCTGGGCCCAGTGAACTGGATATGTTTCCTCATTGACCAAGTCGAGCGGGCCAGAGGTGGATTTGATCTCGTCAATGACGAAAGAACCATCATCATTTTTCAGCAGGCCATCACAGCGCCCGTCTATTTGAAAGGTGATATCCCCAAAAGGAATCTCCGTCTTCAAATAGACTTCCTTTTGATCATTTTTACCGTAAGTTTTTTGGATTTTCTGGTGAGCTTTAGTCCCGTCGAGCAGCGGTGCCGCAGAACGAAATCCTGTTTCGATGCTCCCGCTGCGAAACACATATTCTACCAGCCCCCTGGCAGATAGACGGAGGTGTTTCCCGCTCCCCTTTTTTTGTTTAGGCATCGAATAGTCATTCCCCAATCTATATGAACAATAATATATGATGTTCGTTTAGAAACTTTTTAAATATCTGGCGGGAAACCCGTTTGTCTCCACAGCCATAATACAAGTATAATAGTTTTGGATTTACTTTTCACATGAACGGAGCGTCTATTTTGAAGAAAAAAATACAATTGATCTATGAAATTACATTAGTGGTACTTGCACTAATCTCTGTCATTTTCATTTGGTCAAGTAATCAAAAAATTATTTATCTGGACAAAATGATCTGGCTCGTCTTTTTCATTGACGTGCTGGTCCGTCTCATCATGGCCAAAAATAAATGGAAATTCATCAAAGAGAATCCCTTCGACATCATTGCTGCGCTTCCACTGGACAGCATTTTCCAAACAGCAAGGATTGTCCGCTTGTTCCGCGTCCTTCGTTTCTTCTCTATCGGAAAAAAATATTTGACCCCGGTAAAAAATATTTTGGCAACAAATGGACTTGGTAAATTATTAACAGTATCAGCAGGAATACTGATTGCCGCCACTGTCCTGGTTACTCATTTCGAGCCGAATATCGATACATATGCCGACGGGCTTTATTGGGCCGTTGTCACAACCACAACAGTCGGTTATGGTGATTTGTCTCCCGTCACTGGCGTAGGCAGGATCATCGCCATTGTGCTAATGCTTGTCGGTATCGGTATTATCGGTATGCTGACTGGTTCTTTGACAACATATTTTGTCAAAGATAAAACTGAAAAGAATCCAACCGTGACATTCATCCAATCCGAACTGGACCGCTATGACGAACTGACATGGCAGGAGAAAAAGCGACTGGAGATCTTGCTGCAGGAATTGAATAAAGAAAAGGGATGAGTATTGTCAAATTACTGGTGTGTCGGGTAACAGGGTTGGAATGTTGGGTTTAAATGTGAATGGCATAAAAATAAAGTTTAGGTTCAGTTAAAAAGGGGTCCTCATGCTGCTTATCGTTTTCTGATTTGTTTTCTCTTTGTCATGTTTTTTTAGTTTTTACATTTGAAAATCCCATGTACTGATTTTCTAGCATTTTTATATACGCCTTGCTGCAACATCCCCTTCCTCCCCGTAAAATTTCTTCTATATAGTGGCTGGGGGGAGCGGTCTCTTTTTCCTTATGGACCACGATGAAAGTCAATGCCGGTACAACTCTACCCTTGTCTAAACGAACCTGAACGACAGCCGGCCGATAGCTGCCTGCATACACCCCTTCCCGCTCGTACAGATAAGAAACAGCGTCATGCGCAATCTCGTACACTTTGCCTTCTACCAATCCCCCTTCTTCCACAATGTCGGCTCGGCCGCCGTCCAACCTGTTAATCGTATACCTTAATGTATAGCCATCCAGCTTACCCCTGCCGACGACTTTCTGAAAGTGCTGATCAACTTGCTGTTTTTTGAAGCGGAGGTCATCCATACAGCTGCCATAAGCAAAATAAAGAAGCCGCTCATTTTGCAAGTATGTATGAACTAGCCAATCACCTTCTTCTATCAGCTTTATTTTTGCAGTTTGTTTGCCTGTGACATATACAAACGCTGTAAATTCGCCTTTATCAGTATACACCTGCTGTTTCACACGCTCATATAAATTGTTGGTGCTCGCCGGGCCCTCATATCCTTCCAATGCATCCAGCTGTTCCAGCAAAGCGTGATCGATCCGATACAGCTCACCATATGTCCTGCTTTCTGTATCCTCCTGCAAAACAGGATAATCTGCGCATGTTGTGAAGATCTTTCCCGCTGTACATGCCTGCTCGGCAATGCGTTCAGCATGCGCAAGCAATGGATGATTCCTTTCTCCCCATCTCAATGTACCGTACACAAAGACATACATCCCTTTTGTCACCATCCCTCTCCTACCTGATTTTATTTTTCGGTCTCTGTCCATCGTGTCATATTTCTCTGTAATTTCAAAACGTTTAAGTCTGTTTATTAACGTATTTTTTAGGGTGATTTTTTGGGTAATAAAATTCAATTTTAGATGCTATGATTCATGAATGACTGCTGCCCCTTTAGAAAAATAAATAAGCTTTTTATATACATATTGAATCCTTTACCTTTATCGTTCGTATATATCTGTAGTATACAAAGAAAGGATTTTCTACTATGCTATTTTTCACAAAGGAAATGTTGTTCGCCGCTGCGTCGGTTGCAGTAATGGTCATGGCGGGAGTGTTCGTAGCCGTCATCATTTATCAGGCAGGTGTTGGCATCAGCCGAAAGAAGAAATAACTGGCAATACCGAATACCCAATGCATAAAATGAATTCATTTTAACTGCCACACAATTAACCCCTTTCGTACTTGAATCCAACTTCAAATCAATATTCCACACACAAAAAACCGCCATACCTTCATTGTATGACAGTTTATTACCTTAGTTGAATGATGTAGCGATATCCAGTGCATTGATAGGATCTTCGACATGGTCAAGTGAATATACCACTGCTTGTTGCTGCCACAAAATCTGATTACTTGTGCCCGCTGCATCCAAACGGACCATGCCATTTTGCTGCGGAACAGGCAATGAGCGGGATTCCAAATCATTTACTGCCTGTTTTGCTAATTTTTCTCCCGTCTCAGGATTCGTTGTCCGAGCATGCGTCACGAGTGCCCACCGCCCTTCATTCCAGCTGGTCCACAAGGAACCTGCACCTGCATCCTGATAACCTTTGATATGGTGACCCAGGTCAACCTGTTTCCCGCCATTTTTTCCATAATCCTCATAACCGATTTGTTTATTCGCTTCTTGTTCATTATGCCATTTTTTTACCTGCAATCGGGCAATTTCCGTTGCCTGTTCCTTATCGTTCAAAGCTTTATTATCAATTGGAATAGGCTTGTCACTGGCAAAAAAGATAACACGATAGCTGTCGGCATCCGATTTGGTTGCAGCACTTAAATGCTTGCCTTTCTCCAATGGCAATGAAGCCGGCAACCGTTTATCCAGATTGGTGTCAAGCTGATCTTTTATAGCTTGAAGCACCTGCTTTTGTGTCATATCGCTTCGTTCAGCATCCTTATCCTCTGCATCTTTTTTTCCTTTAGATGTTTGCTTATCTGCATCACCATGCGATTTGTCTGAATGCTGATCTTTGCCTTGTTCCGATTTGTCTGCCTCTCCATTTTCACTGGTGCTGTGCTGATCATTTTGTGCTGTCTTCTCGCTGTCGGGACCGTTTCCTTTTGTTTCAGATTTGCTGCTGTCATTGGTATTGCATGCACTTAATAACAAGAATACAGCAGCCAAAACAATGAGCATGTATAAGCTTCGCATCGCTTAAACCTTCCTTCTTAGGGTTTGTAACCATTATTCCCGCAGAAGAACAGTTGAAAACTTCCTGCACATGAAGTGACTCAGTCATTGAAGAATACAATCTCAGCTTGAACACATTCCGTAATGTCCAATGTGATAAAGGAGAAATACGGCAGTTTTCGCTTAGCTGTCGGCGACCCGGGATTGATGAGCAGGGTTTTTCCATGATAACGGACATACGGGATGTGGGAATGGCCAAAGATGATGATGTCTGCTTGATCATCTTCAAATATCTCCAATACACGCCTCTCTGTCGTTTTTTTTTCACCATGCCCATGTACCATACCGATTCTCATTCCAACCACCTCGAATATTTCGCGGATTGGGAATACTTGCGTGATATCCTCCCCATCAGCATTGCCGTAAACTCCTTTAACCGCAGCATATTGAGAAAGTTCCCTATACACATCGAGCGTTTTCCAATCACCAGTATGGAGAATCAAGTCTGCATTTCGGCAAGCCTCAAGCAATTTTTCAGGCAATTTTTTCTTGCCGGCAGGGAGATGTGTATCCCCTGTAACAATTATTTTCAAGATTTCCACCCTCTCCGGATTATCTGTATCCCCTGGACCCTCGTTTCCTATTCATGACGTCATATCTGGCCACAACAATCAATGTCAGGGCAACCAAGCCTTCCGCCACCGGCAGGGATAGCCAGACCCCGGTTGTGCCAAGCCATAGTGGCAGCAGCAGCAAGGAGGCAATCAACAGAATAAAGCCGCGAAAAACAGTAATGCCGACTGATGGCGCCACATAACCAGTTGACTGGTAATAGGTCATGTAAATAAAATTTGTTCCCATGAATAGATACCCAAGGAAAAACAATTTGATGCCTTTGGTTGTCATGGCGATGAGCTGAGGAGAAGTAATGCCGAAGATGGAAACAAGAAAATCTGAAAAGAGGTAACCAATGGCAAGAAATATCCCCCCTAAAGCAAGGCCTGTCCATTCTGCAACCTTGACAGTGTGCATGATTTTCTCTTGCGACTTGGCACCGTAATAATAGCTAATCATCGGCTGAATCGATTGACCAATGCCGATAAATGCTAAAAACATGAATGTATGCAAATAATTGATAACAGAGAACGCGGCCAGTCCTTCTGTTCCAGCATAGCAGGCGATTGCAATATTATACCCCATGACAAAAATACCTGTTCCCGCTTCAGATAAAAAGCTTGGCAAACCTGTCATGCTGATTTGTTTGACCTCTCTCCAACGCCACTTATGCTTGATAAATTTCAGTCCTGACCCTTTTTTAAAGAAATGCAGCAGATAGACTGCCAGACCCGCCGCAGTTGCCAGCGCGGTTGCCAGCGCAGCCCCAGTCACTTCCATATCCAACATGAAGATCATCCAATAATCCAATACGATATTCAACAACGCCGATACAATTAGCCCAATCATGGCCAGTTGCGGATCCCCATCGTTTCGCACAAAAATGCTCATACAATTCTCCCATGCGATAATCAACGAGAAAATGAACAAGATGCGCATATAATCCATCGTGTATACCAATGTTTCTTTGTTAGCGCCGAAAATTCTTGCGAGCGGTTCCATAAAAATAAAGCTCAAGATGCTGATCACGACAGTTATGGCTGTGATAAAAATAATGGAGATGGTGAATATCCCTTGGGCCCTTTCCGGGTCCTTTTCCCCCATTGCCATGGAATAAAGCGTACCGCCCCCGACTCCAATCAGCAGAGAAATGGACACGATAATAGAAAAGACCGGGACTGCAACATTAACACTGGCTAATGCTACCGGACCCACGCCATTTCCGACAAAGATGCCGTCAATCACAATGTTGACAGACATCAGCATCATACCGAGCAATGTTGGTATGAAATACTGGAAAAAGCTTTTAAACGCCGATTGCGTATCCAACTTGCCGTTTAAGTGACTCATGCATCTCCCTCCGACATGTCTATTATCCTCATTTTAAATGTCCTTTTTCGTAAAGTCTATCAGCAGGCTGTGCTTCAAACACATACCCGTTTATCCGGTTTAGAAAGAGTGGAATTCACTCTTTTTTTTGCAAAAAAAAGCCCCAGAGAGCCTTATATGGCTTTCCAGAGCTTTTTCATCATATATCAATTCACTGATAACCCCAGATCATGGTCAGCAATGTACCAAGAATGGTGACAACAGCAATGAACAATGCATAAATGACATTCGTGTAAATAGATTTTTTATCTTCTGATTCACCTGCGTGCATGAACATGACAAGTTGAATGCTTGCCTGCAAGAATGCCGTTATCAGTAAAAGTATGACGCCGGATTTCACTGACAAATCAAATGCCAGTACACCCAAAGCGACTACCGTCAGAACAAGTGAACATATGAATCCCATGATGTGTTTGACAGGAAATAATTGTTTGATTCCCATATTACATCATCCCTTTCAGATAGACGAAGCTGAAGATGAAGATCCAGACAACATCTAGAAAATGCCAATAAAGCGAGAATATGAATGCTTTATTGGAGGTTTCAGCTGTAATGCCGCGCTTGCCTATTTGCATTAAGATCGCAAGACCCCAGAAAGCACCCAACGTGACGTGGGCCCCGTGAGTACCAAGCAGTGTCAGCAAACTGGAAGTAAAAGCACTGACAGTAATGCCCGCACCGATATGGACGTAATGCACGAACTCGGAGATTTCAACTCCCAGGAAAGTCAAACCAAGCAGGAGCGTGATGGTGATAAACGTGATTGTCGCCTTTTTATTACCAAGACGCATCGCATTAACTGCCAGCCCGATCATGAAACTACTTGTCAGCAGGACGAATGTTTCAATCAATACTGGCGTCAATTCAAAAATTTCACTGCCCGCTGGCCCGCTCCCCGTACGGTTAACCAGCGTAAAATATGTTGCAAACAAAGTTCCGAAAAGGGCAATTTCTGCTCCCAGGAATATCCAAAAACCCAATATTTTCAAGCGGTTCTGTTCCGTACTATATTCAAGCGAGTTGGTTTTCATCATGACTGTTCACCCCAGCTTTCTTTTCAGTTTCCATAATTTCTTCTACAGAAATATGGTAACCAGGATCTTTTTCAAACGAACGATACAACATACAGCCAAAGATTGCCAGTGCTGAAACAATTGCCGGAATCCACATGCCAAATACCATGCAGAATCCAAAGACAAAGAAGATCACACCCATGATGAACGGTAATCCACTATTGCTCGGCATATGAATCGGTTCATATTTTCCATTAAACAGCTTCTTGCCTTCTGTTTTTGTATCCCAGAATGCTTGCGTTGATTCTACCGTTGGGATGATGGCAAAATTGTACGCTGGGACTGGGCTATGTGTGGCCCATTCAAGCGATCTTGCATCCCAAGGATCTGATGTGACATGTCTTTTCGCATATCTGGTGCTCCAGTAAACATTGTAGACAATCAGAATGAATCCAATTGCCAACCCAAGCGCACCAACAAACGAAATGAGGTTTAACGGACCAAAACCTGTCGCAGCTGAATAAGTGTACATCCGCCGTGCTTGCCCATTCAAACCAGTGATGAACATTGGGAAGAAGGTGACGTTGAAGCCGACAGCTACAAACCAGAAAGCCCATTTGCCTATTTTTTCGTTCAGACTGAAACCGAAAACTTTTGGCCACCAGTACGTAAACCCGGCAATAACAGCAAATACAGTACCCGGAATCAATACATAGTGGAAGTGTGCGACAAGAAACATCGTATTATGGTATTGATAGTCGGCGCTTGCCATCGCAAGCATGACACCTGTCACACCGCCAATCAAAAAGATTGGTATGAAGGCCATCGACCAGAGCATCGGTGTTTTAAAAGTGATTTTCCCTTTATGCAGCGTAAGCAGCCAGTTGAACATCTTCACGCCAGTCGGTACAGCAATCGCCATCGTAGTGATCGAGAAAATACCGTTAACCATGACGCCGTGACCCATCGTATAGAAATGGTGTGCCCAAACCAGGAACGATAACGCAGAGATAGCGACCATAGAAAATACCATTGATTTATAACCGTACAAGTTACGTTTCGCGAAAGTGGAAATAATTTCACTATAAATACCGAATGCAGGCAAAATGACAATGTATACTTCAGGGTGTCCCCAAACCCAAAACAGATTGGCCCAAAGCATATCCATACCGCCATTTGCCATAGTGAAAAACTGTGTTCCAAATAAACGGTCCATCGTCATCAAGGCCAGCGCAACGGTCAATACTGGAAATGCGAAGACGATGATGACGTTTGTAATCAACACAGACCAGGTGAACATAGGCATTTTCATCAATGTCATGCCTGGTGCGCGCATTTTCAGGATGGTCACGATAAAGTTGATACCAGTCATCAATGTACCAATACCTGCGATCTGAATAGCAATCGCGTAATAATTCATTCCGACACTCTCACTGAATTCTGTGCTTGCAAGCGGGAAATACGCTGTCCATCCCGCATCCGGTGAACCGCCGATTACAAACGATATATTAAACAACATGGCTCCGATGAAAAACAGCCAGAAGCTAAGTGCATTCAGACGTGGAAAAGCAACATCTCTTGCACCGATCTGCAGCGGAATGACAACGTTCATCAAACCGATAATGAATGGCATAGCCATGAAAAGAATCATGATGACACCATGTGTGGTGAATATTTCATTGTAATGCTGCGCATCCAGAAGACCATTTTCAGGCATGGAGGTCTGCGCACGCATCAAAAGTGCGTCCACACCACCCCTGAACAACATGAGCAGCGCGGACAGAACATACATGATACCAATTTTTTTATGATCAACCGTTGTCAGCCATTCTTTCCAAAGATAACCCCATTTTTTATAATAGGTCACTCCAATAATGATTCCTAGCGAAACAACAACAATAGCAATTTGTGATGCTACGATCATCGGTTCATTATTTGGAACGGCGAACCTGGAGAAGTATTCCTTCATGTTGTAAACTTCCTTTCCAAGATACTATTGAAAAACACGTTACTTTCCGTGATCCATGTTCATATCCATATCTTTATCCATATTTTTCATATCCATTTCAGGAGCCGGCATGAAAGTCAAATGGGTGCCGGTATAGGTTTGCCGGCCGACATGCCCCTCTTTAAGCAGTGTTTTAAATTCTGGTTCTGTCAGTTTTTTCGCTGTATGATGAACATCTTTTACCCATTTATCAAAATCCTTCTGCGGCATTGCCTGTGTTTCAAATTCCATTTCCGCAAAACCTGAGCCGCTGAAATTGGAATTGCGGCCAAAATAAGAACCAGGTGTATCGGCAAGTAAATGCAGTGTATTAACCATGTCACTCATGGCGTATTTTTGACCGCCAAGCTGTGGAATCCACAGACTGGTTATCGGTCCATAGGAATACAGTTTGAATTCAATTGGACGATCAGTCGGGATATTGACATAGTTTACCGTTTCAATGTTTTGTTCAGGATAACTGAAATGCCATTTCCAGTTAGATGATGCCGCATATATGACAAGAGGTTCCTGATCTTCATATCCTTTCGCCGTTGCTTCCACATCACTCGTAGACTTTACGGTCACAACGGAAAGGAAGATAACAATCAGTATTGGAATGACAATCCAAATCGTTTCCAACACCTTGCTTCCCTCAATATGTGGCGGCGTATAATCTCCCCCCACTTTTGAAGCTCGGTATTTGTAAAGCATGAATATATATAGTCCAATTACGGCCACAACGATTACCGCCATGACAAGCATGGATAATTTGATAACATGTGCTTGCGTTTCCGCTACCGGGCCTTTTGGATCCAGTACTTTCAACTGACAACCAGACAATGTCGGCAGCAGCATTACAGCGAGACCAAGCATTACCCAAATCTTTTTCATGTTATTTCCCTTCCCTCTCAATCTGACCACCCGCTTTTATGTGAATATAATCACAATGTTATCAGTGGTTTTTTTCGCTTTTTCATTGCTTCATTATTTTATTCCTGTAAAAAATGTAAAACAATAGTTTGTGAACAACGTCACAAAACTGTCAATAATTTTTATCCATAATGTGACAAACATCACTTCGACCGACCAATCCCGATTTTTCTGTTTCTTGTATACAGAAAACAAGGCTATTTTTCTGGATAGCTTTCTTACCAGAAAAAACTGCTTCCCTTTCTTTTTGTTTGCTCCATTTTGCACAAGATATGAAACCGGAATAGAATATGCTTCGATGCTAAAAGCTATGAAAGAAAGGAGGAAAACAACATTTCATTATTCCGAGGTGACGCCCATCGATTATTTCATCGTTTCAGAAATAATAAGGGGGAACTCACAGATGATCCATATATTCAGGAAGCAGCGGAAATTTATCATTATTACACCGAAATCGAGAGCAGTACTTTACAAATGATTCGATACAGGATGATCAAGGAAAAAAATGGTGCTGGGGTAATCCCGGTATTGGTTGCAGCTATTCCATGGTTATTATTTTTGTTTTCCAAACAGCTGCAGGAATTTTTATTTCAGGAAGGAAGCTTGTGGTGGCTGCTTTTTTGTATCCTTTATCTGGTTTTACTCGTTGGAGGTGTCATGCTTCATTTTCGGGAGAAAGCATGGGCAGCTTTTCACATAGCAATGATTCAAGACATATTAGAGGAGAGGAAGAATTTCAAATGAAACTTCATGCAACAACATGTCGACAGCATTTCAATTGATCGATGGCGGCATTTTACCGGTTTACGTGGAGAGGGCATTTATCAAAACCCATTTAATAGCCAGCCATCTCCTTGATAAAGGAAAAATGGCTGGCTATTCTTACTGCGTACTCTGTTCAAATCCGATTAGCGCATTTCGCATTGATTGCACGTACTATCCAAACAGTATAATGACCACAAAACCGATGAACATGAAGATAAGACCGATTGGAAATGCAAACTTTGCATATTCCATACTTGTGATTTTCAATTTTCCTGCTGCAATGATGTTCGGAATGTTCCCCGGGATCAGCATACCGCCACTGATCAAAAGTCCAAGCAGTAAATCCCGAATGGTTTCACCATGCATGGCTGGACTAACTTCCGCCGCAGCCAGCGTGGCATTATCCAAAACAGCAGACAGCATGTTAATCCAATATAAAATCAACGGATCCAAATGAAGCAGGAATTTTTCTATGAAAGGCTGAAATCCCGCACCAAGAAAAGTCAATGCCATGACGAACAAATAGATTTTAAGACTGCGGAAAATGATTTCACCATAAGATTCTGTTTGAGCTACTGTTTCATTTTCATTGTCTCCCTTTACAAGATCGCTCATTTTTTTCGGTTTGACTGCAAAAGCCGCCAATAAGCCGAAGATGATGACACCCGGGACGACATAGGCCCCAATCAGGCGGACCAGATAAAAGAAATCTTCGTTCAATTTACTGACAACAATCGTCGATAGCGGCTCTCCGATAGGAGTCAATGCAGCACCAAGTCCAATTGCAAAACTCGCCAACACCACCAGGCGGATTTCGGATTTACGATCCAATTGCAGCACGCTGATGATGGCTACTAAAATAATTGCGGCAACAATTGCTGTAATCACACTGGAAATCAAACCTAGAATGATGACGAACAAAGCGATGAATAATCGATATGGCATCGCTCTGCTGACACCGAGTATCCCTTTTTCCACCGGCGTTTGAAACCAGCGGAATAACAGACCAGCAATCAATACTGCCAATGTGATATTTATCGGGTGCACCAGCGCTTCCTTCAATAAATCCATATCCCATACCTGGCTGACAAACACAGATAACAGTCCCATGATGAACAGGAATATCTCCAGGTTTTTTTCAACAGGTTTGGTGAATGGCAATACGAGTACAAGCAATAGAATGATCGTTAAACCAATAATCATAAAACGAATTCCTCCCATTATTTTTATTCGGGCGGTTGCATGCCCTCATTCTTATAAAATACATTTCCGATCAATTGTGAATTTTCAATCTGTCACTATTGCATGGCCCCCATTCAGAACTGCCTCTGTCAAAAACAGAAAAGGAGCCTGTTACCAAAGGGTACACTACTCCCTTGGTGACAGACTCCTCCAAACAGTACACGTTATTCACTTATAATTTGTGTAAATTATAGCATGCTGATGCAGGCATTGCAAACAATATTTCATATTTACCTTTCTATCCGATTTGCCTGGTCTGGAATCATTATCCTTGATATTGTGACACCATGCGGACTTATGGTAAGATTACTTTTGTATAAATACAATGTTCACCTTATTTATGATGAACATATAATGATGGGAAAGTGTATACCAGCCTGCCCATAATCGTTTTAGAAAATCCGGCATTCGCAATCGCTTTGTGAACGCCTTCTTCTTACCGATACACATCACTGCTTAGATACAAAGGAGATCGAATTCCAATGTGATTTATAAATCCCTTATCATTCAAAAACGAAAATCAGTCAAAGAAGGGGTTTTTCCATGAACTTATATGAAGAAGTTAACAAGCGTAAAACATTTGCCATCATTTCTCACCCGGACGCCGGGAAAACGACATTAACAGAGAAATTGCTGTTGTATGGCAACCTGATTCGGTCCGCGGGAACGGTCAAAGGAAAAAAATCCGGAAAGTTCGCTACATCTGACTGGATGGAAATCGAAAAACAACGTGGTATTTCTGTCACCTCCAGTGTGATGAACTTCCCTTATCGCGGCTATCACATCAATATTCTTGATACACCCGGACACGAAGATTTCAGTGAGGACACCTATCGTACGTTAACTGCGGTAGACAGTGTTGTCATGATTATCGATTCCACCAAAGGCATTGAGGCACAGACAATCAAATTATTTAAAGTGTGCCGCATGCGCGGTATCCCAATTTTTACATTCATCAACAAATTGGATCGGGAAGGCAAAGAAACATTGGAGCTTCTGGAAGAAATTGAAGAAGTACTGGATATCGAAACCTGTCCAATGAACTGGCCAATCGGCATGGGCAAACGATTTCTTGGCGTGTTTGACCGCAATAAGCAAGAACTTGTCAAATTCAATGGTAATGAAGAAGAGACATATATACCGAAAGAAGAATTAGAACTAGATGAAACGTTAATGTCCAACTCCACATATCTAGAGGCGATGGATGAATTCGCTTTGGTCGAAGAGGCGGGAAATCGCTTTTCATTGGAAGATGTATTGCAGGGCAAACAGACCCCTGTATTCTTCGGAAGTGCGCTTGCGCCATTCGGCGTACAAACATTTTTTGATAACTTCATCGCGATGGCACCTGCTCCAGGGGGAAGAAAAACAACAGAAGGGGTTATCAGCCCGGATAATCCTGATTTTTCAGGGTTCATCTTCAAAATCCAGGCTAATATGAATCCGGCACATCGTGACAGAGTCGCGTTTCTGCGCGTCTGCTCTGGAAAATTTGAGCGTGGTATGGATGTGAAGCTGGCAAGAACGAACAAGCAAATAAAGTTGTCTCAATCCCAACAATTCGTTGCTTCCTCCAGGGGTACTGTAGAAGAGGCATTCGCAGGTGATATCATCGGGATTTATGACCCGAACATTTATCGGATTGGAGACACATTGATCACCGGCAAAGATAAATTCGAATATAATGAGTTACCACAGTTCCCGCCGGAATTGTTCAAGAAAGTAACTGCCAAAAACGTTATGAAATCCAAACAATTCAAGAAAGGCATCGAACAGCTTGTCCAGGAAGGTGCTATACAGCTCTTTAGACAGCATCGCACAGAATCTTACATTCTGGGAGCAGTCGGAGAACTGCAATACGAAGTATTTCAATACCGTATGCAGAACGAATACCATGTCGATGTGATGTTCGAAACGATAGGGGAACGTATCCCAAGATGGCTTAACCCAGAACAAAAAGTAGATCCTTCCCTGTTTGATGAGCGCAACATGCTCGTCACCGACCGGGAAGAACAGCCACTGGTACTATTCAAGAACGATTTCTCACTCAATTGGTTCAAAGACAAAAATCCGACTATCGAGCTGATAGACCTCTTTGAAGTCAATCAATATAATCAATGATCAAGGAGAGTCTCACCGTCCAAAAAAGATAAAGCATAAAAACGTTGCGGGTTGTTGTATTCCAACATCGAAAAACGTATTTTTATCAGGAAAAGAGGGTGAGACAAAACCTTGGGAAATGTAAAAAAGTTGAAGGGTACCATCTTGACATGGAACCGCCCAACTTTTTTTATCTAGCTTCGTAATTTCGTTGATTTGCACGCCAGGCGCCCCGACAAGGGGTGTGCAAGCGTTGGCCGCAAAGGCCGTATGTAGCTTGCCTTCCCTCATGTACTTTCTAAGAAAATCACTTCCTGCGGGGTCTTCAGACTCGTGCTGGGACTGCGATTACGCTTCCCATCGAAAACCATTGTTCCCGCAGGACAAGGAACGCTTCGGCAGCATTCACATCGCACGCAGAAAAAGCGAATTTCTTTTTCAAGGAGTCAGCTGCCTTTATGAAATCCGGAATTGCTTAAGCTGTTGTGCCAGTTCTTCTGCTACTTTGGAAAGATGTTCAGAGCTTGAAGTTACTTCATTCATCGAGCTGCCTGCCTGCTGTGCAGATGCTGCTGTCTGTTCCACACCTGCAGCTGCTTCTTCTGATACAGATGCTATATCTTCAATAGCACCATTCATTTCCTGGCTTGTCGCCATGATATCTGTCAGGCTGGTAGACACGGTTTGAATATTTCTCGCCATTTCTTCTACTTCTTTATTGATTTCTGCAAAGGTTTGCCAGGTCTTTTCAATTTCCGCACTGCCCTGTGCCACCTCCTGATAGCCCGATTGCAATGAAGCAGCAACTTGTCCAGAATCATGTTGTATATGACTGACAAATCCTGTTATATCTTTAATGGATAATGCCACTTGCTCAGCCAGTTTTCTGACCTCCTCAGCAACAACGGAGAACCCTTTCCCATGTTCGCCGGCCCGGGCAGCTTCAATGGCAGCATTCAACGCAAGCAAATTGGTTTGTTCCGCAATATCCTTAATCACCAGAACCAGCTTTGAAATTTCTTTTGTCTGATTATCCAGCTCATCCATTTTCAACACTGCATCCTGTACGATTTGGTCTATTTTAACCATCTGTTCACTGGAGGCCTGCATCAGATCACTGCCTCGTTTCGTTTTATCCATAATCCAAGCGGATTTTTCCCTGATGGCCTCTCCGTTTTCATTCGCCGAAGCTACCTTGATAGAAAATGTGCGCATCATCGACGCCAGATCGCTTGCACTGCTAGCCTGTGTTTCCGTACCCTTAGCCAGCTCATCCATTGTCACAGCGACTTGTTCCATACCAGCTCTCACTTCATTTGCCGACTGCGTCAATTCCTCACTTTCAGAAGAAACCGATCCTGAAACCCTCTGGATTTGCTGTAACAGATTGCGCATATTGCTTTCCATCATATTTGACGCTTCTACCAATTGTGCTATTTCATCCTTCGATGTCACTGCTTGCATTTCACTTGTGAGGTGTCCATCTGCAATGTTTTTCATGCGCTTGGCAAGTGCGTTGATTGGTCTGCCTATTGCCCGGGCTGTTAAGATTGCGATCAAAATACTTACAAAGAAAATCACCAGACTCACTGTCCCTGTAATAAACAATGATTTTTTTCCGAGAGCAACGGCTTTTTCACTTGCAGTTGCCGTTTTTGCTTCTCGCTCATTCGCCATTGTTTGAAACCCATCGATCAGTTCCTTTTCCAAAGGCTGTACTTTCTCTGTCATAATATCTATCGCCCTTGTTTTATCACCTGCATCATAGGCTTCAAAAACCTCATTGACCGCATTGCCCCAGTCCATTTTTCTAGCAAGCAATGCTTTCATTTTAGGAGAATCTGTCCGTTTGGACGCCTTTTTCTCAAGTGCAATACTCTCCTCTATTCCATCATCAAACGATTGCCTAAGCGACGAATCGTCAAACAGCAAGTAGCCTCTGACAAGTGCTGTCCTCTCCTGCATATTGATAGTCAGCTTTTCATCCAGCATTAATAATGGCTGTTGTTCCTCTGCGATGTCCTCTAACTGACCATTGATTTTATGAAGCACAAAATAATTATACGTTCCATAACAGAAAGCGAGCAGCACCACTATTCCAAAACTGAGCAGCAGTCGTTTCCGCAAACTATTCAATTGAAAAAAACGCTTCATCTTTTTTCCTCCCTCTGCCAAAGGTTAATCCCTTCAGCCCTAACCCCCTGAAACAAAATTTCAAGCTTGGTCATTAAGATTATCGGCTCACCATTACACTTTTGAATGGGATTTATTGATTTTTGAAAAGTCTATTTTCCAATCAAACAAAAATAGAAGCCATTTCCTGATTACACGTAACCAAGTCTTGGCTTCCTTTCGAGACTATTCAATTATTCAGGGAGCAGTCTGTTTTGTTTTTTTCCATTTGCCGCTGCCTTTGCTCAGTTTATAACAGAAAGCCAGGGACGTTCTGCCTCCCAGCGCACATGGACATCTACACCAAAAACCTCTGACAGCAAATTGTCCTGAATCATTTTTTCTTTTGTTCCTTTTGCAAAAACTTTGCTATCCTTCATCAGCAACACATGTGTTATTCCGCCGACAAGTTCCTCAATATGATGCGTGACATAGAGTACATGGCAATCGCCATTTGCAATGTCTTCTACCAAACCGAGCACTTCCTCACGTGAATATACATCCAATCCAGTGCACGGCTCGTCCAATATTAGAATTTTTGGATGATGGACCAGTGCCCGGGCTATCAGCACCCGCCTTTGTTCCCCCTGTGATAACAGCCGGAAAGCTTTTCCTTCCAAGTGATGCAGACGCAGTTTTTCCATCAATGCATACACTTCCTGCCATTGGTCCTCAGATACATCTTCATATATCCCGAATGAAGCGAATTTGCCACTCAAAATGACAGCTTCCACTGATTCACGATTCATTACATGAGAAAATTTATCCAGTGCACTGCTTACGAATCCGATTTGTTTACGCAGCTCCGGCAGATTTGTTTTTCCAAATGGATTATCGAGTACAGACACCTCTCCCCTGGTTGGATAGTGATAGCCGTTGATCACATTCAACAGTGACGTTTTCCCCGAACCATTCAATCCAAGTACCGCCCACTTTTCACCTGGATTGATTTGCCAATCGATCTCCTCCAGCAGTGAATGGCGGTTCTTTGTCAAAGATACATTGGTGAAAGAAACAACTTTTTCCAATTTTTACACCTGCATTTCCTTTGTGTTTTCCTGTAATTTCATATTTTTCAGTATATCACATTTCAAAAGCAGGCGTGATGGTTTCGATCACGTGTACCCACCCTGGCAGAGGTCTTCCCGCCATAGCAGCAGTTTTCGACAGACTGGCGATTGCCGCCGGCTATCCTATAAGGAAACGTCTATCACTCCGAGGCCTTTAAATGAATCCTGTTGCCAGCCGGGTCTTCAACTACCACGTCACTTCCCATCCACACGGTAGTGACATGCTGCGCTTGTAAACGATCCACAGCCAAATCACGACTGGTTTTATCAGGGAAAATAAGCGAAAACCATTCCAGTCCAACACTTTTAGCTGATGGTTTTTTTGCTCCGTTGCCATTCCATACATTCAATCCGATATGATGATGGTAATCAGCTGTTGAGAGAAATAACGCCCCAGGATAAGTGGTTGCGATACGAAATCCAAGGCCTTGTACATAAAAAGCCTCTGCTTCCTCCAGATCGGAAACATGCAAATGGATGTGCCCCATCAATGTATGTTCCGGCAATCCCTGCCATGCAATATCCGGTTCCGCTAATATATCATTCGCGTCTAATGGATCAGTCGTCATGGACACCTGCCGATTTTCCCACTGCCACAAATTGGAAGGGCGATCATGATATACTTCTATGCCGTTGCCGTCCGGATCCGAAAAATATAAAGCTTCACTTACTAAATGATCAGCCGCTCCGAGTTGCTGGCCAGACTGCAGTATATGCCGCAAAAAAGCTGCGAAATCACTGCGGTTCGGTAATAAAATGGCGAAATGGTATAAGCCGGTTGTACGGTTTTCCTTTTCGGCCACCCCTTGTGGCTCATGCAGTGTTAGGAGTGGCGTCCTTCCATCCGCAGTCAATACTACCTCGTGATGGTCTTGCTTCATTACTCGAAATCCCAAAACAGATCGGTAAAAATGTATTGCCCTTTCCATATGCTTTACTTTTATATGCACTTCTCCAACATAAACCGCCGGTCTAGCAAAGAATTGTTTTTCCATATCGCCACTCTCCGATACTATAGTTATCTAATTGCACAAGGTTACTTTATGTAACAATTATACATATCGTATCATAAGAATCAATTTTGGGAAAGCCGATTGCTCTTATTACTTCATGATACTTTTCTTCATCATATGTAAAAAAGTTCTCCGCAATCCAAAGCAGCGTTGTTTGACTGATACGCCAGTTCAACTCCTCTTTCATTTCCCTCCGCAATGCTTGTTCGCTGCTTTCATGCAATCGGATCCTGCCGCCTGGCAATGTCCAGAAACTGTCGAATTGGGACCGGTGGATAAGTAAACAATTTTTTCCAAGAAAACCCCTGTGACCCGGTGGTTAAAACGTCCTTCTGGAAATGGTAGTCAGATCCACTAAATTTTTCCCCCTTTGATTTCAGATGTCTTCCAGTTCAGATGGAACTGGAAGACATTACCTCATATGACGCTTCCGGCGCTTCAACAATAAAACGATTCAATGTTCCCTTGCTGATTATCAACAATTCGTGCATCGCCCTTGTGCAGGCAGTGTAAAATAAATTGCGATCCGTTTCATCATCATAATTCTCTGCCGAAGCCTCCGGAATGATGACAGCATCGAATTCAATCCCCTTTGCAAGATATATTGGCAAAATCAGCAGCCCTTTTTCAAAACTGGCAGTTTTGGGGGTGATCAGTGACACCGCACAATCATGTTTTAATTGTTGGTAGTATTCCTCGCATTCCCGCATCGTTTTACAAATGATGCCTATCGTTTCATTACCAACTGCAAACTGTTTTCCGGCCAGCTTCCGAATCAGCTTAGGCAACGAGGAACTTTCCCCTGCCCCTATGACACGAGGCTTATTCCCGTGACGCTCAAACGGTTCGATGTCTTCTCCCGCCGGTGCAAATGCCTTGGTAAATTGCACAATCTGTTTTGTAGACCTATAGCTGGTTGTAAGAGCAATCCGGTCGAAGCTTTCTTTTAGTTGATTGGTGAGCAGCGGATTTTCATCCGTTGCATAGGTATAAATTGCCTGGTTGCTGTCTCCAAGCAACGTCATTCGGGTATAAGGAAAAGTATGTTTGATATAAGCGAACTGGAATGCGGAATAATCCTGTGCTTCATCAATGAATAAATGTCTCACCATTCTTTCCTTGCGCGGTCCGAAAAGTAAATCCTTAAAGTAAAGAAATGGTGTTGCATCTTCCCAAGTCAAATACATTTCCGATAGGTTCTCCACCGTCTGTTTGCAGATTTCCTCCCAATTTTCGGGAACGTTTGCTTGACCTTCTGTTTCTGTAAACAAAGCTTGATACGTTTTGCCGACATGGACAAAACCATAGTGTTTGATTCGTTTTTTTATCGGCTGAAAAGCACGATCGACCACTTCTTCGCGTAGAAATTTCTCTTCAAGGCTAAAATCATCTTCATCTATCTCTTGATTCTGGTAATATGCCTGCTGAAAAGCCTCTTTATCCATCAATTCGACCTGCTCCATGACCCAATCCTTGTTCGTTTCCGCTTTTTGTATGGGCCGGATTTCCTGAAGCAGCCATTTAGCTGTGAGTTCCATCTTGTTCGGTATCGTCATGCCTTCATCCAAACTATAAAAATAGTCACGGATGGTTTCTTTAGAAACCAATTTACTTCCCCTTAAAACAATATTTCGGAATTGAATACCGTCAAATTTCAACTCCTCTGCGTAGGCATCAATAAATTGTTTGAATTTCAGGCTGGATTTATACGGGACGCTAGCAATTCTTATTGTATCTGCTTTCCGATTCTTATCGGAAGTCAATACGAATTCCATTTGCTCAAATGGGGATTCTACTGTGTATTTTCCTACCCGTTCTTGCAGGAAACGTTGAAATGTAACCTGGTTGATGTTGGCCTCCCCCAATTCAGGAAGTACATTGGAAATATAACTGCTAAATAGGGAGTTCGGGGAAAATAGCAGCATATTATTTTCATTCAGCTCATCTCTGTGCCGATACATAAGGTAAGCAATACGCTGCAAAGCTGCGGAGGTTTTCCCGCTGCCGGCTACTCCTTGGACGACGAGTAAATCATTTTTCTCGTTGCGGATAATTTTATTCTGTTCCTTTTGGATGGTGGCTACAATGCTCTTCATCATCGTACTGGCTTGATTACCTAATGCCTCCTGTAACAGACGGTCACCTATCGTCAAACCAGTATCAAACATTCCTCTGATTTTCCCTTGACGAATGATGAATTGCCGTTTCAGTGAGATATTGCCTTTGACATCCCCCTCCAAAGTATCATATGCCGCTTCCCCAAGCGCATAATCATAATAAAGGCTTGAAATCGGCGCACGCCAGTCATAGATCAAAATATCTTCTTCCCGGCGATCAAGTAATGTGGATGTACCAATATAGATGCTTTCACTCTCTGTATCGTCCTGCTCCAGAAAATCTATCCTGCCAAAATAAGGTTCATTCTTCAGTTTATGCAGTTTTTTTTGCTCATCAGCAATACTGCCATGGCTTCTTTCCCTTTCAGATAAAAGTTCTGCCTGCTGCTTGATACTGGCTTGTGTTTCAATCACATCATCTGGTTCATCGAGGTTGACTGTCACATCCTCCCAAAAGTTCTTCCGAAGTGCTATCACACTTTCTTTCAGGCCAACCGACTTCGCTTGTAAAATATTTTCCTTATGTGTAATTTCCTCCATAACCTTATCGACGCGCTGCTGCTCCATCTGACGCTCATTTGCTTGGTTTTCCATTTTATCGACCCCATTCGCAATGAAATTCTTGACAGAGAAAATGTTTGTTGATATAATATAATTGGATAGGATTACATTATTAATAAAAACAAACATTAACTAATATAGTTTATCACGGTTATATTTTTTCATCAACCTGTTACAAGCAGGTTTTTTCATTTTGGGTCAAAAGAAGCGTCGACTTTCCTCTATTCTATATGGAAAGTCGACGCTTATGCTTATTATCCATTTCTGCAGGCCTATCTATCGTGAAGACATAGCTCCATCACATGTCCTGCTACAATTTCTGTATCATCAATCTCTCCATTGAAGCGGAAACCGAACTTTTCATACATGCGTATGGCCACCTTATTCTCCGGGACTACACTCAGCAAAATACGCTTGCAAGGATATTTCCGCCTGACTTCTCCAAGCAGTAAAGGAATGAATTGTTTCGCATAGCCTTTGCCCTGAAACGCTTCACCAATCATGAACCGGTCAAGCCATGCCGTTTGATGTTTTTCAGAATACGCCCCAAACATGGCATACCCCACTAAAACATCTCCATCGTAAAGCGCCAGGGAATGCCACCATGTCTCAAATTTTGATTGTGCAATCGAATAAAGATTACTCTCAATATAATCTGCTTGATTATCAGCTACTTTCAATGCAGCTGCTTGCCGCCAATTGTTTTCATCTACAGCCCGAATTGCGAGTTCCACTGTTTCACGCTCTTTCTGCAATGTTATGTATTTCTAAATTTATTATATCACGTCCGCATCTGGACGCTTCACCAAACAAAAAAGGGATTGAGATAGCATCCCTTTCACATGCGCCCCAATCCCCTCATCCATGTCTTCCATTTTAATGACGTTATTTTACTAGTTCCCGTACCAATTTCTCATTACGTTCCGTCAGCAATTCATTATGCGAAGAAACCATTGCCGTTTTGGTAGCTTCTGGTGCGATATATTGTTTCGCTTTATTGACTGCATTTGCCGCATCCTGGAAAGCACCGGCAATCAGGTGTAATTTACCATCGTGCATCAAAATGTCGCCTGCAGCGTACATACCTGGTACGGATGCCTCACTGCTGCTGGATCCCGCAATGAAATAGTCATCCACGATGTCCACATGCAGCTCACTCTCTTCCAGCAATGACATATCCCGTTCATAGCCATGATTGACAATGATTTCGTCCACTGGCAGCTGCTGTACTGCACCGGTCTGGTTATTCGTCAGTACCGCTTTTTCAACATATCCTTCATCCGCTCCGGTTATCAAATCAGTTATCGTCGTATTGACAAGGCATACAACAGCATTGGCGGTCAGCTCAGTCAACTGGGATTCATGGCAGGAAAAATCACTTCTGCATGCAATGAAAACCTCTTTGGCAATCGGCGCCAATTCACTTGCCCAGTCGGTTGCGGAATTGCCTCCACCTGAAATAAGTACACGCTTATCCTTAAAATGCTTGAGTGATGTAACACTGTAATGCAGATTCGCAGCCTCGATTTTTTTATCATTTCGCAGCTGTAATTTTTTCGGATTCAGAATTCCGCCGCCAACGGCAGCTATGACTGTTTTCGAATAATGAATCCGGCCTGACGCCGCTGTCAATTCAAAAATGCCATCTTTGTTTTTGTTGATGGAGATCACTTTCTCATTCAAAACAACTTCGGGGTCGAATGTCAATCCTTGCTGAACTATATTTTCTATCAGCTGTTGTCCGGGTAACGGCGGCAAACCTCCAACATCCCAGACCATCTTTTCGGGATAAACATGAACTTTTCCGCCAAGTTCCGGCTGATATTCAATAACTTTTGTTTTCATTTCCCTGAGACCACTGTAAAATGCAGAGTATAGACCAGCGGGCCCTCCACCAATAATTGTCACGTCGAAAATGTCACGCTGTTCGCCTTTTGTCATAATTACACCTCACGACTGATAATGATTATCAATTACATTAAATATACAGGTTATTTTCTCATTTTGCAACCCAAAAATGATTGACAAAAAGGCAGATTAAATTTATATTTACGATAATGATAATCATTCTCATTTTTTGAGGAGGAATTTTATGTTTCGCTTGGCGACTCAAAATATTAATGTAGGTTATGGTGAGCAACTCATCGTCAAAGATCTGAATATAGAAATACCTGATAAACAAATCACTACGATCATCGGCGCAAATGGCTGCGGTAAATCGACCCTGTTAAAAGCGATCACGCGTATCATTCGTCACGAATCAGGATCAGTTTTGCTGGATGGTGAACATATTTCCAAACTGGGAACAAAGCAATTGGCCAAAAAGATGGCTATTCTTCCGCAGACGCCGGAAAGTGCCAGCGGATTGACCGTGGGAGAATTGGTCTCCTATGGACGATTCCCGCATCAAAAGGGATTCGGAAGACTGCAAGCAGCTGACCATGAAGTCATCAATTGGGCGCTTGAGGTTACTGGTACAATTGGTTTCAAACACCGTGAAGTCGACGCTTTATCCGGAGGGCAGCGTCAAAGAGTCTGGATCGCAATGGCTCTCGCACAAGAAACGGATATCATTTTTCTTGATGAACCCACAACATATTTAGATATGGCCCATCAATTGGAAGTATTGGAACTCTTGCAGCATCTCAACCAAGAACAAGGACGGACCATTGTCATGGTACTGCATGATTTAAATCAAGCAGCGCGTTTTGCTGATCACATGATCGCTTTAAAAAATGGTGAAGTCGTAAAAACGGGAGATGCGCACGCCATCCTTACTAAAAAAGTGCTGCAGCAAGTATTTGATATTGATGGGGAAATCGGTATCGACCCAAGAACCGGCAAGCCGATGTGTATTACTTATAATCTTATCAGACCAGAGGAGTTAACAACCAATGAAGAAAACGAGCCTATTCCTGCTCTTATGTCTCATTCTATTTCTTAGCGCTTGTGGACAAAGCAAAGACAGTTCCGAAAAAAACGGCAGCGCTGCAGACGATCAAAAAACGATCACGTATCAATCTGAGAATGGGCCCGTGAAAGTTCCTGCCCACCCAAAAAGAGTTGTGGTACTATCCACTTTTGCCGGTAATGTCATGTCTCTTGGTGTTAACGTTGTCGGCGTGGATGCATGGTCTAAAAGCAATCCGCGCTTTCAGGATAAATTGAAGGATGTTGAAGAAGTTTCTGAAGATAATATAGAAAAAATCATGGAACTGAATCCAGATTTGATTATCGGGCTATCCGATCTCAAAAATGTAGATAAGCTGAAAAAAATTGCACCAACCGTTACATTCACGTATGGAAAAATCGATTATCTGCAGCAGCATATCGAAATCGGCAAGCTGCTGAATAAAGAAAAAGAGGCAGAGACCTGGGTAAAAGACTTTAAAGAGCGCGCCCAGCAAGCTGGAAAAGACATCAAAAAAGTCATCGGCAAGGACGCAACTGTTTCCGTACTGGAAAAATTCGATAAACAAATGTACGTTTTTGGAGATAACTGGGGACGAGGGACCGAAATACTTTATCAAGAAATGAAGTTGAAGATGCCGGATGCCGTGAAAAAGAAAGCATTGAAGGACGGGTATTACGCATTGTCTTTGGAAGTCATCCCTGAATTTGCAGGAGATTATGTCATCTTGAGTAAAAGTGACGATACAGACAACTCATTCCTTGATACCAAAACGTTTAAAAATATCCCAGCAGTTAAAAACAACCATTTATTCGTAGCCAACGCTAAAGAATTCTATTTCAATGATCCTTTAACACTGGACTATCAGCTGGACTTCTTTAAAGAAAAATTCCTGGGTTCGAAAAACAAATAAAGAGAAGTTGACATAATGGGGAAAAAAAAGAACGCTTTTTCATTTATAAACAAATTCATCATTGGATGTATCGGGTTGATTGTTGTATTCTTCCTATCCATGACCTTTGGAGCAGCAGATATTTCTGTCCCGGACGTATGGAAAGCGATGATATCCAATGCCGGAGGCGAACAGCTTTCTATCATCAGAGAAATCCGTTTACCTCGTGAACTTGCCGTTATGCTTGTCGGGGCAGCTTTGGCAGTATCCGGGGCAATCATGCAGGGGATGACAAGAAACCCCTTGGCTGACCCCGGTCTACTTGGGTTGACCGGAGGTGCGAATGCAGCCCTTGCGGTTTCTCTGGCGATGCTCCCTTCCCTGTCTCCCTTTGGCATCATGATTGCCTGTTTTATCGGGGCGGCCGCTGGTGCGGGCATCGTATTTGGAATTGGGGCTGCTAAAAAGGGCGGATTTTCTCCCTTCAAAATTGTACTTGCAGGAGCCGCTGTATCGACGTTTCTGCAAGCACTTGCTGATGGCGTCGGACTGTATTTCAAAGTGTCGAAGAACATTTCCATGTGGACTGCCGGAGGTGCAATTGGAACCACATGGATACAATTGCAAATCATTGCTCCTGCTATCGCAGCAGGCATCATCATCGCGATTTTTTTATCCAGACAGGTGACTATACTGAGTTTGAATGAAGAGGTTGCTATTGGACTTGGCCAGCATACAGGCCGAGTAAAATTCGCCCTATTTATCGCCATCGTGATTTTGGCTGGAGCGGCGGTCGCATTAGTAGGCAATATGGCTTTCATTGGTTTGATGATACCCCATATCGTCCGCGCCATTGTCGGCACAGATTATCGGTATATTATTCCAACCTCCATTATCATCGGTGCCATTTTCATGTCACTCGCAGATACAGTCGGAAGAACATTATATGCACCTTTAGAAACACCTGTAGCAGCCATTGTCGCCATCCTTGGCCTGCCCTTCTTTTTATTTATCCTGCATAAAGGGGGCAAAGCATTCACATGATTAATTCAAAGTTAATCAAAAAACAGCGCCTCTTTATGATCTTGCTGCTCGCCGTTATGATCGCAACAGCTGTTATCAGTTTGGGACTTGGGTATTCCACCTTGTCCTATGAGCGCTTGCTCCCTGCTTTGTTCGGCCAGGGAACTTTCAAAGAAAACTTCATCCTGTTTTCGTTACGTATGCCTAGAATGATCATCACCTTACTCGCTGGTATGGCACTTGCACTTTCCGGTGCCATTTTGCAGACATTGACCCGTAATGATTTAGCAGATCCCGGGATTATCGGCATTAATTCCGGTGCGGGCGTTGCCATCGCTATCTTCTTTTTGTTTTTCCCTGTTGATGTCGCATCATTTGTCTACATACTGCCGCTGGTGGCTTTTTGCGGGGCTTTCTTAACGGTAATATTGATTTACATTTTCTCCTACAGCAAACGGACAGGCTTACAACCAATGAAGTTGATTCTCACAGGGGTCGGGTTTTCTATGGCTCTTTCCGGTGTGATGATTGTCTTAACTTCATCTGCAGAAAGAGAAAAAGTAGATTTTATTTCCACCTGGCTGGCTGGCAATATTTGGGGGACGGATTGGCCATTCATTTGGGCGTTGCTGCCCTGGCTGGTCATTTTGATACCATTCACGCTTTATAAGTCACAACAGCTCAACATCTTCAGCCTAAGTGAACCTGTATCGATCGGCGTAGGCATGCATGTAGAAAAGGAACGTATTTATTTGCTCATCACTGCGGTTGCATTAGCCGCTTCAGCTGTCGCCGTCACTGGCGGGATAGCTTTTGTCGGACTGATGGCACCGCATATTGCCAAGGCGTTAGTCGGCCCAAGACATCAGTTGTTCTTGCCGATTGCGATTTGTATCGGTGGCTGGCTGCTATTATTCGCCGATACGATTGGACATAACATATTGGAACCAAATGGTGTCCCTGCTGGCATCATCGTTGCTATTCTTGGTGCGCCGTATTTCATTTACTTATTGCTTAGAAAATAGTGCAGCTTCCCTGCCAAGTGGCGGGGGTTTTTTTATGCTTTTCCTCTTATAACATCAATATATTGAAAATCATTTTTTAGGACTAATCTCTTTACACATATAATGAAATACTTATATATTATATGTATAATAAAAGATAAAATAACTATATATATACGCATACATTTATATATTAAAGGAGGCGATGAGGTTGGATCTTCCTGATACGGTAACATGCCTAAAAGCAGCGGCGGATGAAAACCGCTTGAAAATCATCAGATATTTGATGATGCAGGAGGCGCTTTGTGTATGTGAATTGGTGGCACTGCTGGAAATGAGCCAGCCTGCAGTGAGCCAGCACTTAAAGCGACTAAAGCAGACAGGTATCATCCAGGAAACTCGTAAAGGCAAATGGATGTATTATGCATTGAATAAGCAGCATGCATTTTACCCATTGCTGCTTCATTTGTACAGCATGCTTCCGCCACTTAAGATGAGAGTTCAGCGTATGACCTGCGATTAATGTTAAAATTCATGACTGAAAGGTGACTGGAATGGTTTATGTAGCAATCTTAATATTTTTAGCAACATTGTTTTTTGTGATTTGGCAGCCGAAAGGATTCTCCATCGGATGGTCCGCTTGTATCGGAGCTGCATTAGCATTGATTACCGGGGTGGTCGATTTTCACGATGTCCTGGATGTGACCAGCCTGGTTTGGAATGCCACTTTAACGTTTGTTGCGCTGATCATTATTTCGCTCATACTGGATGAGATCGGCTTTTTTGAATGGGCAGCATTACATATGGCAAAATTCGCAAACGGCGGCGGTATGAAAATGTTTGTATTAATCAGCCTGCTGGGGGCGGTTGTAGCAGCATTGTTTGCAAATGATGGCGCCGCGCTCATCCTGACACCAATTGTGCTGGCCATGGTGCGGAGCCTGAGGCTTAAAGACAAGCTTATTCTCCCTTTTATCATGGCTTCGGGATTCATTGCCGACACAACTTCCTTACCCTTGATTGTCAGCAACCTGGTCAACATCGTTTCAGCTGATTTCTTTGATATTGGCTTTGCAGCATATGCTTCCCGCATGATTATCCCAAATCTTTTCAGTGTTGCGGCAAGTATGCTCGTTTTATATATCGCATTTCGAAAAAGCATACCGAAAACATATGACATATCACAGCTAAAACTGCCTGCAGAAGCGATCAGGGACAAACAGCTCTTTCGTCTGTCCTGGACCGTACTTAGTGTATTGTTGATCGGCTACTTCGCCAGTGAATATATCGGGATACCTGTTTCTATCATTGCTGGAGCGATTGCCATCATTTTCCTGATTATTGCCAGCAGAAGTACCGTCGTGCAGACAAGAACGATTCTCAAAGGCGCCCCATGGGCAATTGTGTTCTTTTCCATTGGCATGTATGTCGTTGTCTATGGACTACGAAATGCCGGACTGACGACATTGCTGACAGACCTGATCCAGTTTGCAGCGAGTCATGGCATGTACATCGCCACCATCAGCATGGGTTTTATTGCAGCATTCCTCTCTTCCATCATGAACAACCTGCCGACTGTCATGATCGATGCATTGGCGATTGCGGATGCAAATACGACTGGGGCCGTGAAAGAAGCGCTTATTTATGCCAATGTGATTGGATCTGATCTCGGTCCGAAAATTACCCCCATCGGATCATTGGCCACGTTGCTGTGGCTGCATGTTTTAAAACAAAAAGGTGTGCGGATCACTTGGGGATACTATTTTAGAATCGGCATCGTGTTGACTATCCCCACCTTGTTCATCACGCTGAGCGGTCTGTATATATGGCTCTATCTTTTGCAATGAACATGGCGGCGCAAGGACTACCTGCGTCCCTGCGCCTATTTGTACGCTCAGTCTGCACTTCGTGATGTGATTTTACGTCAAATGCTTTCTTGAAAATCCACTGCAGCAAGTGATTCTGACTGTTTCTTTCCAAAGCGGCGGACATTCACTGTTTGATCAGCGATTTCTTTGTCGCCAATCACAAGTGTGTAAGGAATTTTCTGCGTCTGTGCTTCTCGCATTTTATAGCCAAGTTTTTCGTCCCGATCATTTAGTGCTACTCTTATTCCGAGCGTCTCCAGTTTCCTTTTCAAACCAATACAATACGTATGATGCACAGCTGCGATCGGTATCACTTTGACTTGCACGGGCGCAAGCCATACAGGGAAGGCTCCCGCAAAATGTTCAACCAGGATTCCTAAAAAACGGTCAATAGAGCCAAATATTGCTCGATGGATGACAACAGGCCGAACTTTTACATTATTCTCATTCACATAAGTGAGGTCGAATTTTTCCGGCATTTGGAAATCAAGCTGGATTGTTGCGCATTGATGACTTCTCTTTAATGCATCTTGAATATGAAAATCGATCTTTGGACCGTAGAAAGCTCCGTCACCTGCATTTATCTGGTAGGCAATTTGTAATTCATCAAGAACCTTTTTCAGCGCCTGCTCCGACATCTCCCATAAATGATCTTCACCCATAGAATCCTTTGGACGTGTAGAGAGCTCAACTGAATAAGAAAAACCAAATGTCTGATACATGGCGTCTACTTGGCGAAATACCTCCTTTATTTCTAATTCGATTTGATTTTTGTGAACAAAAATATGGGCATCATCCTGACAGAATGTACGAACACGCAACATACCATTTAAGGCTCCACTGAATTCATGACGATGTACCTGGCCGAATTCTGCTAAACGAATTGGCAGATCACGATAAGAACGCAGTTTGTTTTTGAATATCAGCATATGTCCAGGGCAATTCATCGGCTTCAATGCGAAATCCTCGTTATCGATTTTTGTAAAATACATATTCTCGTGATAGTGGTCCCAATGTCCGGATTCTTCCCAAAGCCGCTGATTCATCATCAGTGGTGTGCGAACCTCTTCGTAGCCGTCTTTTGTAAACATCTCTCGTGAAAAAGACGCCAATTCATTACGAATGATTTGACCCTTCGGCAGATAAAACGGCATGCCCGGAGCTTCTTCAGAAAACATGAACAGATCCAGCTGTTTTCCTAATAGGCGATGGTCACGTTTCTTTGCTTCCTCGATAAAGTGCAAATAGTCCAGCAACGCTTGATTTTTTACAAAAGCTAACCCATATATGCGCTGCAGCATTTCATTTTGGCTATCTCCCTTCCAATAGGCCCCAGATATATCTGTCAGTTGAAAAGCTTTCGGAATCATTCCCGTTCTGGGTAAGCAGGGGCTGCCGCCAAGATCGATAAACTCGCCCTGTTGATACAGTATCAATGGTTGTTTCTCATCCAACTCATTCAGTATCTCCAGTTTTAAGTGCTCTTCCCTATCCGCAAAACGTATTTTCGCATCTTTGTGTGCTATTGAAATGCGTGGAACCTCCAAATTTTCTTGTATAATAGCATGCATTTCTTTGGTGATTGCTGCCAAATCATCAGGTTTAATATGCTCCTCCAGCTTCACATCAACATAAAAGCCATTTCCAGCCACGGCATCCGTACCCAATTGCGCTTCAGGATAAAGCCTGTTTAACGCTTGAGCCAATACGCTGGCAAGTGTGTGACGCAATACTTGCACTCCTTCATCAGAATCCAATGTGAAAATTTCCAGCTTTGCATCTTGCTGTAGTTGGTGAGCCATATCAACCAACTCACCATTCACTCTTCCAGCCACTGCCTTCTTTTCCAGCCTAAAAGAAATATCGGATGCAATGTCCTTCACAGAAATCCCTTTCGTGTATGCATTTACCTGTCCATCCGGAAATTGAACTCCAATCAAATCTGCTTGACGCATATAAATGCCTCCTTTGTAAACTTAAATATAAAAAATACCCGCCCCTGCGAAAGGGACGGGTATTTATACACGTGGTTCCACCCAAATTTCTCCTAAACCTATTCGTTTATGACTCTGGCGCAGTGTAACGTCTGCTGGACGGTATCGATTACTCTTTTTCACCGATACAGCTCCAAGGTGGTGAACCGTTCTTCTTAGCTGGGAAGATTTCAGCAAGACTTCCCTCTCTGTGGACCAGTGTAAAACAGCACATATCCTTTTCAAAGCCTTTTTTATAATTTCCCTATATACTACACAAAAACATGGTCTCTTACAACCACTTTACTCAACCATACTTTTACTGTTACACGTCCGCAAATGTCCTTCCAGCTGCTCTGCCGCTGAATAAACAGCCTCCCAAAAATGTCCCTTCCAAGGATCGATAGCCATGAACACCTCCACCGCCAAAACCGGAAACTTCTCCCGCAGCATATAATCCTGGAATTGCCTGGCCGGCTTCATTCAACACTTGCCCAGTTAGATCAGTCTGCAGCCCGCCAAGTGTTTTTCTGCTGAGAATATGACATTTGACCGCAATCAGCGGGCCATTTTTATAATCCAGAATCTTATGCGGTTTAGCGACACGGATTAACTTATCTCCCAGATAATTCCTTGCTCCCCTTATCGCTGCAATCTGCAAGTCCTTGGTAAAAGCGTTATCTATTTCCTTGTCTCGTGCCCGTATTTGTGCAATGACCTCATCTGCATCCAATAGATTTTCCCCAGCAAGCTTATTCATTTCGATAATCAAATTGTCAATTGTATTGGCGACAATGAAATCCTCTCCATATTGCTTGAACGCTTCTACCGGTCCGGGCGCTCCAGGTTTGACACGCTGCAACACTTTTTTGATACGCTTTCCAGTCAAATCAGGATTTTGCTCAGAACCAGAAAGAGCAAACTCTTTCTCGATGATTTTCTGGGTTAAAATGAACCACGAGTAGTCATAGCCCGTTTTTTGAATGGCTTCCAACGTCCCAAGGGTATCAAAACCTGGAAAATAAGGGACGGGAAATCGTCGTCCGCGCGCATCCAGCCAGATAGATGACGGTCCTGGCAAAATACGTATACCATGACTTCTCCAGATAGGGTTCCAGTTTTTAATACCTTCTGTGTAATGCCACATACGGTCCCTGTTGACAATACGACCTCCCGCTTTTTCTGCAACGGCAAGCATTCGTCCATCGACATAGGCTGGGACCCCTGAAATCATATGCTTTGGCGGATCCCCTAGCCGTTTCGGCCAATGCTTGCGAATCAATTCGAAATTCGCACCAATTCCGCCACTGGAAACAAGTACAGCTTCCGCCCGATATTCAAAGTCATCAATAGGAATTCTTGAGCTATCCTCGCCACGCTTGATATTACCGTGCTCCAATATGTCACCTTGGACACCAGCCACCACACCATGTTCTTTAATCAGGCGGTTTACACGATGCCGTGGCAGATAATCAACCAGTCCCTTTTTCATATGCTCTCTGACACGGCGTTCAAAAGGAGCAACTAGTCCAGGACCCGTGCCCCAGGTTATATGGAATCGGGGTACTGAATTGCCATGACCGTCTGCCAAATACCCGCCTCGTTCTGCCCAGCCAACAACAGGAAAAAAACGCACCCCCATATCCCGAAGCCATTGTCGTTTTTCGCCAGCTGCGAATTCCACATAGGCCTTAGCCCATTTCATTCCCCAATAATCTTCGTCTGCTTCCCGATCAAATCCTGCAGATCCGCACCAATCTTGCCAAGCTAACTCCTTCGAATCTTTGATTCCCATTCTCCGCTGTTCAGGAGAATCAACCAGGAATAAACCGCCAAAGGACCACCAAGCTTGTCCGCCAAGTGAATTTTCTGCCTCTTGGTCCAACAGCAGAACCTTTTTTCCGCCATCGGCTATTTCTGCAGTCGCAACCAGCCCTGCAAGTCCTGCTCCGACAACGATTACATCGTAATTCATGTACCCTCACGTCCTTTTATTAGAATAGGGCCAAGCAGCCTTTTCAGAGGTATCTTTAGGTATAACCCTTATGATAAGCTGATTTCCTTGTTGATATGGGATTACTTTCAAATATATACACTATTCCGATTACTATCAACTTTGTAATATATATACTCAAGTTTGATGTTCATCGAAATCCGGGGAAAAATTCAGGTTTCTTTCTGTTTACAAACATGCTGCTAGACATTATCGTTATTTTATTTTACTATATTCATTTCTGATTTCTTAAAAGGAGGGGTGATGATGAAACTGCAATCCTCCCGCAACGTCGTACTATTGGTATTTATGGTAGCCACTTTTGCAATTGGCATGACTGAATATGTTGTTACTGGTTTGTTGACACAATTCGCGAAGGATTTTCATGTTGCTATTTCCACAACTGGACTGCTTTTAAGCGTTTATGCCATCAGCGTCGCAGTCTTTGGACCAATTTTCCGTATCCTAACCATTAAAATTTCTCCAAAACCTTTATTGATCAGCTTTATGGGTTTATTTGCCGTTAGTAACGCAATTGCAGCAATGGCCCCTAATTTTGGTGTGTTGATGGCGGCCAGATTGTGTTCTGCAATGATGCATGCTCCCTTTTTTGGGTTATGTATGTCGACTGCAGTCGCGATTTCACCGCCATATAAAAAAACGAGCGCGATCGCAGCTGTTCAAGGTGGATTGACAATTGCCGTCATGATCGGTGTGCCATTCGGCTCTTATCTTGGCGGAATTTTCGTCTGGCGCTATGTATTCTGGTTTATTGTGCTGCTCGGACTAATCGCTCTGGCCGGCATCATTTTCCTGACTCCCAATCCACAGCCGGCAGAAGCGCCGAACTTGCGAAAGGAACTTGGCATTTTCAAAAATAAAAACGTTTTGCTGATACTTGCTATTATCGTGTTCGGCTATTCCGGAGTTTTTACAGCGTATACCTTTATTGAGCCAATGCTGCGCCATTTTGCAGGATTTGGTATCGCAGGCGTAACAGGGGCTTTCCTCTGCTTTGGGATAGGTGCTGTGATTGGCAATTTCATTTCCGGCAGTATCCAGCCACATGTATTGACTGAACGTCTTATTGCTGTTTTGACGATTCTGGCGATCGTGCTGGCCAGCTTCACCTTTCTCATCCAATGGACTGCACTTGCTTTTGCCATGAGCTTCCTGTTCGGGCTGGGAACATTCGGGACAAGCCCTTTGTTAAATTCAAAGATTATTATTGGCGGCCGGGAAGCGCCTTCGCTTTCCGGAACAATCGCAGCATCGATTTTCAATCTGGCTAATAGTATCGGTGCCACTTTAGGAAGTTTCCTTCTCAGCAGCGGGCTCGATTATAAGGGAATCACATTCATTGCGTCTGTGATGATCCTTCTCGGTATCATCATCGCAGTCATAACGCATAAAGTAGAAGATAAATCATTGTACACCCTAACCTAAAAACGCAAGCCTCTAATTGGTACCGTCCTCCGAAAGTTAGCGTTGAAATACTGACTTTGGTGGCTGCCACCATTGGGCTTGCATTTTTTATTCAATGAAATGCCGCATCGTTCAGCTGTGGGGGAAGCAACCGATGCTCATTTTCTTCATAGCCTAAATGAAAAGAGAATATGAATTTCTGCTGTATTTAGCCTGCCAGTCCTAATGGCGAGAACAGCACATACATACCGATCACACACAGGATAACAATCGCCCCCCCTGCCTTCGCATATTTCCAAGGTGTGAGATCGACTTTATTTGTATCCTTTTCAAATACAAACGTATACTGCAGCGGCTTGATGCTGCTGATGATCCACATGAGCAGCACATCCAACAGAAACATCGCCCCAAGGATATACAGGTAATTGACATCCAGCAGCAAATTCGCGACCGGATATACGACCACATGGAAAAGGAAAGTAATTTTGGCTGCCAATGCGGTAACATGCTTGGAATAGAATCCAAATAAAATAACAGCAAGCAAAGGCATACTGTACACGCCATTGAATTGTTGAACCACATTGTACAAACCGCTCGGCGCAAAGGAAATCAGGGGAGCAATCATGATGGAAGCCACTCCAACAGCGATTGTAACGATTTTCCCCGCCCGGGCAACCTTTTTATCAGATGGGTTGCTTTTTAGCAGTGGGCGGTAAAAATCTATCGTAAATAAGGTTGATGTGGCATTTAAAGCTGCAACAAACGAGCTCAAAATGGCCCCGAAAAATACTGCGCCAAATACACCTTTCACTGCTCCAGGCAAAACACTATTTACCAATTTAGGATAGGCATCATCCGCAATCGGCAGCGAGTCACCGAACATATTGAAAGCGATAATGCCAGGAAAAACCAGAATCAGTCCGCTGATCACTTTGAACATCCCAACGTATAATGTCCCTTTCTGTCCCTCTTTCAGGCTTTTCCCTGCCAATGTTTTCTGAACAATCATCTGGTTAGTACACCAGTAAAACAGATTATTAAAAAGCATACCTGTAAACAAAGCAGGCCAGGGCACCATTTCCGAGTCATATGCACCGATAGAGTTAAGTAATTTCGGAGTTCTAGCCTCTATAGTGCCCAGACCATCTAAAAGATCTCCTTTTCCCAATAGGAATAATCCAACAATCGGAACGGCCAATCCAGCTACCAGCAAACCTATCCCGTAAATGGTATCGCTGAATGCACTAAGGGACAGTCCGCCAATCAACAAGTACAACATACCGACAATACCTGCAAACGTTGCAATGACAATCACTGCAGTCAGCTGATTCACGCCAAGCAGCTTATCGATAGAAAAAATCTTATTGAAAACCAGTGATCCGGAGTATAATACAACCGGCATAAATGAGATCATATATGTTAACATGAATAAAAACGAGACAATTCTTCTTGTCGTACCATCATAACGTATTTCAATAAAGTCAGATATCGTATCTACACCATATTTCAAGTATTTCGGTAAGAAAACCAAAGCTAATGCGACTACGGCTACAGCAGCTGTAACCTCCCAGGCCATCACCTGCATCCCCGCTTGATAGCTCTGGCCATTTTGGCCAACGATTTGTTCAGTGGACAGGTTGGCCATAATGATTGTTCCCGCGATCGTAAATCCTTTCAAACTTCTTCCACCAAGAAAATAACCTTCTGATGTGGCAATATCAACGGAGCGGCTCCGGAAGTAAGCATACGTCCATATCGCCGCTATAATGATAATGAATGAAACAATTGCAAATAAATTCACCTTTCCAGTCTTCCTCCCTCTTAAAAATATATATTAAAAAAGCCGACATCCACTCATCTAAAGCGAATGCCATCGCTGTCCTTAATCAGGATAATGTACCTGCCAAATAAATAAACAACCCGTCTTCAAACAGACGCGTTGAATGATAGATTCGGAACAATTGGTTACGAAATCACCAGTCTCCCTCTCTTATTTACCACCTATATTGTCCCGACAAACATGATGAAGCTGAAAAGCAGTTGGTAAAAAAGGCCAAATGATCCACAAGGGAGTCATTTGACCTTTTTTCAATGTTGTATTTGTTTGAATCAAGGAACTGCCTTTTTAATCTTTGGGATTGGTATCTCAAACTTGATTTCATGCTTAGATAATTCTTCAAAAGTTAAATAAACCTTGTCTACGGCATCAAAGTTTTCATTTATAAAAACTAAATTTCCCGTGATTTCTTGCCCAGGTGCTAATTCTTCTGTTCTTTCAGTAAAAAATTCTTCATCGGATGGAATGTCCTCCATCTCAGAAGTTAAAAATCCCGCCAAAGTCGATTTGGGAACAAAAGCCTTATCACTAATATTTTTGATAGTAATATTGGCTAATGCGAATCTTCCGCCTTCTGCTTTGAATTCCTAATATTACACAAATAGCAGATCTCAAAATCGCCCTGCTCCATATGCTATTTTGACAGCTTCTTCACCTGTTTATTCAAGTCCTTGATTTTTTTCTCGCGCTTATCTTTTTTCATCTTTTTATCAGCTTTTACCATGGCAATCTCTTTTTTCAAGCTGGCTATCTGCAAATCTTTGTTTTTCAATTCCTTTGCGAGTTTTGTTGCTTCAGCCGGCTTATCTAATTCGATATAACTTTTGGCTGCCAGTTCTTTCGCACGCTTGTTATTCTTTAACTTAGCAGATAGATCAACCACTTGCTGATAATCTTTATTCAACCATGATTTTTCAATGTTGATTTCCGGTTTTTCTGACTCCATATTCAAAATGGCTTTATTCGCTTCATCAGACTGTAATGCCACCAAATGATTTACAGCTTGCGTTTGATTGTCCGGATTTAGTTCGGCTGCCTTTGTAAGGCTTTCCACTGTATTGAGTTTGATATATTGGGCAGCAAGGACTTCTTTGTCAGCATCATTAAGACTTTTTGCTTTTTCAAACTGTGCAACCGCCTCTTTTGCCTTATCACTGATCACCAATTGGTAAGCCTGGTTAATCGCCTTTTGGTTATCCAGTTTTTCCTGTGTGGATTGTTGATCCTGTTCCAGGGCCTCCACCTGGCTCCGATAATCATCTGAAGCACTGGCAACCTCGTTTTCAAGCGGCATAACCTTCGCCAAATACAAAGCCCCGAAACCAATAAGCAGCCCAATTAAAATCCCTGTTAACAGCATCTTTCTCGTATTCGCTGCTGCTATTTGCTTAACAGGGGTTTTCGGTTTTTCTTTCGCCTGCGGTGGCTTTTGCTCACTTACTGCAGGCTTAGCCGCTGGTGGTACAGATGGCTTGGCTTTTGGCTCAGTAACTGGAACTGGCTCAGGTGCAGCTGGTTCATTTGATTTTGGTTCCATGTTCGGTATGTCCGATTGCAGGACTGTATGAATTTGCTTGATTGTTTCTGCTGAAGCTACTTGGTTGGCTAGTATAACTGCCGGAGTTTGTGTATCATTACCGCTCCCCGTTTTCAGCAGGAAAATAATAACATCCTTTACTTCCTGCAGCATTGCTTCAGGTAATTCCTCTGGGGGTAATACCGAACGAATACCTCGGTGAGCAAATTTTATTTGCCCGGTTTCCTCCACAAAAATATTATTGGGACTTAATAAAACCGTATATTGCGTTCCAATCAAGTCCTCTACCTGAAGAATTTGTTCAGCGATTTTTTGTTTTAATGGCAAGTCGCTTTGCAGATATGTAACAAGTGGGGTATAGCCTGGTTGTTTCTTATAGTGAATGGTCACTTGCTGATTTTCCATCTTGTAGCTGTCGCAAGGTAAGAATAGTGGGTGTGGTCGCTTCAATTCTTCCAATTGTTCCGCTTCTACCAGATTCGTTTCATTCAGTGCTATTTCATAGGTGACAAATTCATTATTTTCACTGATTTTCCCTTGTGCCAATGTCTTCAACTCCTTTTCCCGAGAGTAGATATACTACTTAAACCGCCTTGAGAAAAACCTTTCTTTCCAACTCAGTTTTACTTTATCCAGTTCCTTTATCAGCTGGTCAATGTTCTGGTAACGTTCTGACTTATCCGTTTTTGTCAATTTCAGGATGATCTTGGCAAATGACTTCGGCAACCTCTCCCAAACCATTGCCTCATGTTCCGTTGTAAAAATATTTTTTCCATTGCTCAGAATATAAAATAAGGTCGCACCCATGGAAAACAAATCCGACCGGCCATCGCACACGCCTCTTTCAAATTGCTCAGGGGCCGCGAAACCAATTGTCCCCAATGCCATCGTATTTGTCTCCGGCGTTGCTGCAGCACCAAAATCCACGATAGAAACCCTATTGTCATCAGTCAGCAGTACATTGGATGGTTTGATATCCCGCATAATAATAGCAGGCTGATGATCATGCAGCTGCTTGACCATCAATGCCATTTGTTTTGCCACAGATAGCAGCTGTTTCCAATGGAACTTCTGCTTATCTTTTTCTATTAAATAGGCAATAGTTTTGCCAGGTACTTTTTCCATGACAATGGCAGGATATTGATCCTTATATTGAAATTTATCATACAGAACAGGAATGTTGGCTATCTCTAGAGAAGCAAGGATTTTCGATTCATTTTCCAATTGTTGTTTAAAAAGCGTGGTGGGCTCTTTAACAATTTTTAACACAGCTTTTTTGCCTTGTTGGTCTTTCAGCTCGTATAAAAGTGAGGTCCCGCCTTCTGCGATGAATCCCGTAACAATATATTTGCCGTTTATGACATCATGTTCTTTCAGCATACTCATCCCTCTTTAACGTAAATTAGCTAAAAGAATGGACACATCGTCATGGTGCTTCCCTTTTTTCGCCAGTTGCAGAAAATGCGCTGCCATTTCTGTTTCGCTGGCGCTTGCCTGCAATTGCTCCATCCATTGCCTTTGAATGAGTCCATCGTCAAATAATGCATAAAAGCCGTCCGTACAAAGCAGGAAATGATCCGACTCCCGAAAAGTCCCTGTTGCTGTATATGGGCGAACATCACCACGTATCCCCAGGCACTGTGTTAAAACATGCGCTTTCGGATGCCCTTTTGCTTCTTCCGGTGTCAGCGCACCATGTTCGATTTGCATATTTGCCCATGAGTGGTCTTTGGTCAATTGGACAAAGTCTTTTTTCTCCATTGTCAAGTCCACCGTATCGTCTGAATACACACCATTTGTGCTGGCACTGTGTAATTGATAAACGCGGCAGTCCCCAATATGGCAAATAAAATAATTGCCTTCTACCAGCATCAATGCCGTCATTGTTGTTCCTGTGCCCTTTTCCTCTGCCTGCCCGATCGCAATTAATTTCTTATTGATGGATTGAAAGAGCTTCGGCATCTCCTCTTTACAACGCTGGAGGAACGCCTCGGGGGTATGACAGTGCAAGCTGGTCTTTTTCCACCATTTTTGCAGTCTGTTCACTGCATAAAAGCTTGCAATATCACCAAACGCATGACCACCCATTCCATCGGCAATGACTAGCAGATATGCATCTGACTCCTGATGAATGTGGCATATTTCTACATCCATGTAATCATCGTTTATTTCTTTATCAGGTCCTTGAACCGTCTTTTGCCCGATATGAAGCTTCTTTTTCTCTGTCATTATTTCTGCACCTTGTATGTGTAAATGGATTTACCGATCTGTACGGTATCTTCATGATTCATTTCATAAATCTTATATGGAATCAATCGTTTGTTATTTAAAAAAGTACCATTCTTAGAACCAAGATCTTTTACACCATACGTATCGGAAAGCTTGACCAATTCTACATGGGATCGGGACACCCCAACGCCTGTATCTATAAGTTGTGCTGCTTTTGGTGAGCGTCCGATAATGATGTTGTCTGCTTCCAATTCATTCTCCTTGCCATCTGCTTCTGCAATCAGATAGTTTTTGACATGTTTGCTTGCCGTGCCTAGCAACTCGCCTTCATCCAGCAAAACTGTCTGATCACGCAATCCTGATGCCTTTGGAACATTTCCTTCCATTTCAGCAACAGTTGTATTGGCAGTAAAACTGGCTCCGGGTTGTTTGGCAGCCACAGCTGTATCTTTTGCCCGCGGTTTTTCCATGACAGTAACCGATGATGCAGCTGCCTCGTGGACGCCATCCTGACGATTTGCTGCAGCTGTTTCCTCCACCTGTGCAGAAAATGCAGGTGCCTGCTGCGATTCCGCACTCGCTGTAACAGGCTTCTCTGTTGGTTTCACAGCATTAGCCATCTCTAATTGCAAATCCTGTAATGTGAGATGCTGCTCTGAAGCACTTTGCGACATTTGTTGAGGGTTGGCTGCCGGTTGCTGTGGTTTTTTATGAACTTGTTTTTTAGGTCTTTTAACCGTTACTTCTTTTTCCGTAATGATCGGCTCGACGCCTGGACGCCAGAAGAACAGATAAGTGATCACACCGGCTATGATGATGACTGACAATACCGCTGATACAATCATCATGGCGGAAGATGAGCCTTCCGAAAGCTTCCAGCTGGCAGCAATCAAAAGCAAACCGATGAGTACGGTGTAAATTTTCATTTTTCTCGGCAGCGGAGGCAGTTTCTTCACCTTTTTCGTGATGGTGACCTCTTCCGTTTCGTTTGTCGTATCCACAACTGTTTCTGAAGACTCGTAGGCGCCTTGTACTTCATCAACTGGCCGAACTGTCTGCAAATCTTGCAGTAATTTTTTCAATCCTTGCAAACTAAAGCCAGGATCCTTGATATAGCTTAAAATCATCTTGAACTGCCCGCCATGGATGCCTTGCACTTCACTAGCCAGGTTAAGCAGCAGTTTTTTCAACTTCTCATGCATATCGGCTTTTCCACTGATTTCTTTCAATGGCAAATAAGTCAGATACACCTGATGGTAATTTTGACCGATATAAATGAAGTCCTCGTTCAATACATAATGATCTTCATCGAGCATGTTATTGGTCGCATCCTGAATCGCCTGCACGATGTTAATAAACAACGCATAATAGTCCTGCATCGACATTGGTTTTTCCTTTGCGATAGCCCGCAACCGGCGAAGCCCTTCCACCCGATAGAAAATACTGGATTCCCCATTCTTCTCTTCAAAGCGGATAGGGACAAGCCGGGGAATCGTGTTAGATTGGATCATTTTTAGCTGTAATTCCTGAAAATCATCCGCGGAAAAACCATGTGTTTCAGATTTGCGCAATTTCATGTAAGTGCCATTGGTTTGCACAAAATCTATATGATAATCATATAATTCAATGGACATCCTATTTCCCCCTTTTGCTGTAAAATACTACTTTTTTACTGATCTTTGACAGGTAGCTCGAATTTGAATTCATTATCACTAGACGCATACTCATAAATAATATAGAGTTTATCCGTATCCAAAAAGTAGTTGCTTGCAAAAACCAAATTACCACTTATCTCGTCACCAGGTGCAAGTTCTTCGTCTCTTTCCTTGAAAGTAATATCCGAATAATCATCTTCTGGGGTGTAACTTTTGATTCAATTTGTGCTTCGATCTCATCATTTGGTACAAATGGCTTATCACCTGTGTTTTTATTGGTGGCATTGGCTACTGCAAACCGCGCATCTGGATCATCTTTTGTGTATCCAGCGTCTTTCATTGATACACCTGATGCACTTTTATCATTTATAATTTCAAAACTATTTACTTTGACCGAGTATGGATGACCGCCATTACTGCTTTCTGTGTTAGCCGTTTCAGCAATTTGGTAGATATCTTTTTTCTTTTCATTTTTGTTTTTGTCTTTTTCTTTATCGCCTGTATTAGTTAAAATAGTTGTTTCTGTTTTATCTTTTGATGTGCTATCTTTTGATGAGCTGCAACCTGTTATTACTACGCTGACTAATATCGTTATGGCTAGCAAGTAAATTTTTTTCATCACTAACCCCCCACTATTTATTTTTTTACTTTATAGATGCTACCGCTTGTCTTTTCATCTTTTCGGAAAGCGAAGAGTCATTGTATCGACCCTATTATTTGTAAAGTCAATTGGAAAGCTGTGATCCATTCCAATCCCCGCTTATGCCAAATACATATAGTAAAAAGTTGTGACCACACCCGGAATAACGGCATAAATGAACGGATAGCGATTGGAGAACTCTCTCTTGAATTCATCCAACGCAGTGAGTGATTTCTTTTTCCAAGATTCATAGATATGTAGAATGGCCACTGTCATACTGACAAGAAACGTTCTTGTGAACAATAATATAAGGAGTGCGATAATACCTGCGAAGACAATCGAATACATGACGCTGTACAACGTGAATAGGACACCGCAGATTGCACCAATCGCTGCGAACAATTTCACATCTCCTGCACCGAGCGCTTTGAAAATATATAAGAGCAGCATGATCCCGCCGCCCGCCAGCATACCGAACATGGCATCAAGGAAACCAGCCATTTGCCCGGCAATTAAATGATAAAGTATACCAGCAAGAATACCAGCCAAGTTTAGCCAATTCGGAATTCTATTTTGCCGAATGTCATAATAACAAACAATAGCGAGAAAAATAATGAGTATGATAAAATGCCACTGCAACAGATTGCCCCCTTTCCCTTGTTTGAATTCTACTTAAAATCAATTACCAACCCAACCACGTTCAACTGCAACCTTCTTGATTTTTATATCTTTTTCAAAAAAAGGGAGTATAATTTTCAATGTGTTCTCAGCAGGTATTTTTACATTTGCACTGTCACCGCTTGTTGAACTAGGAAAAGATGAATTTTTTACAACTATGCCACCAGGGTTAAAAAAAGATGTATTGCTTACTCTCTCTTTATATCTGTCTATCACCATTTTTTGGTAAAAACTATCCGAATAACGGTTGGCGACATCTCCTGTTGTAGGGATGGCGTCTTTACCGATTCCACCTAATTTTTTTAGCAAATACTTGGCTACTTCATTATTATCCAGTTTCCCACTCGCCTTGTCTGTCAAAGAGTCAACAAAACCATCTGAACCTTTTTTCACTACACCTTGGACTACCATTGCCACATAAGAATAGTGGGCAACTGATTGAGCCGCATCACTAACTGCATCATCCAAAGCCATTTCTGCAATACTAATTTTTACAAATGATATTAACAACAGGAAAAAAGTCAATAATATAGGTATGATCAACGCAGCTTCAAGGGTTATGCTTCCATTTTCATTTTTAAGTTTTCTTCCCATTGACAACCATCCTTTGACTTTTTTCTTTAAAGGCTTTAATCAAGGTTGACACATTTATCGTCTAGTCGTTCATAGTTTGCTAAGTTTTCAATCTCATAATCATTTTTCATTATGAAATTATGTTCATATTTTCCATCACTTGTTTCCCAAAAAACTATGAAATTCCCTTCAAAACCATCTGTTGGATGATCAATATGGTAAGCCTCGCACATTTTTATATTAACGATATCAGATTTACTGTAATCTTCTTTTGCTGTGTTGGTTAATAAGTTTGAGTCCAATGCCCCTTGAATAATGGAGTTCTTTGCTTTCTCTTTATCTATATCGTCTATCCCCTTAACGTTATTACCTTTTGCCTCTGAATCAGAGTTACCTCCGCAGCCTGCTAATAGAATTATACATAAGCCTAGTAATGCTATTGTTTTTTTCATAGTATCCTCCTTTCGATTTTTTATAGGTTGGGTTCAAATTGCTTGAACCCAACTCACTTATTATTTTTCGGGATTTGGAAGTTCAAAATGTGTTTCTTCATCAGAGTTTCCCTCAAACTTTATCAAAAAAGTTTTAGCGCTATTCACTCTGGTAGTGAAAACTATATTACCAGTAATTTCTTTTCCGGGTTGCAACTCCTTGTCACGTTCAGTAAAAAATTGATCTTCAGAGGTATGTCCCCCATCATCACCCTGCTTTGAAAAATTGGCTGAGAACATTTCATTTGGAACATAAGCCTCATCACTAATGTTTTTTATCGTTACATTGATAACTGCAAATCTATCTTCATCGATCGCCCCACTGATATAGTCTTCAATTTTGACGCCATCAACTTCTCTTACTAATTTAAAATCGTTTACGGTTACTTGATAATCAAAATCATACATGTCACTTGTAATAACAGCTGTTTCCCCTATTTGATAAACCTTTTTCTCGTCCTTTTTACCTTCATCACTTTTATTTACATCTTCACCTTTGGATGTGGCACTATCATCAATGTTTGACTTCTCATTCTTATTCTCACCATCACTACATCCTACCAAAAGTATCCCCAGTATTAACACAGCCAAAATTTTTTTCATGTTTTTTCCTCCTTTGAAACGAATATATTTAATATGAATAAACTTTTTTCTGATTAATAATATAGTAGCCATCCTCAACTTTACCAGGTAAAGCTTTGGCTAATTGTGGTATAAACCAGACCTTTAATTTTGCATCCACATTCCCCGTGATATATGACGGTGAGCGTAATAAGTTTGCACCAGTTTCTTTAGTAATAACAGCCTGTAACCTCCTCATTTTTTGATGATTGTAGGTTTCTCCGGTTGATTTCATGGCCATAATTATCCTCAAAAACATGGGCATAGTTACTGTAATTTTCTTTTTCATTGTCTTGAAGGGAGCCCATTGTATGCTATAGGGTTTCCCTGTTAACTCCATTAAATCATTTCCGGTTGTTGCAAGGGCAAATCCCAACGCTTTAAAAAATGCTAGTGGCCCTGCAAATCCCCCTTGGGTGATCTGAGCTAACATATTTACCACAAATAAAATCATCACGACATCCTTCAAAAACATAAAGTAATTTATACCCGCGGTATTATATCCATAAGTAATGTATTGGGCTTTTTTTGTATTGTAATAATAGGAACTTTCTTTTCCCAATTCATAGGGAGCTTTTGTACCGTAATTGGCAAGTATATATTCATTGATGTAAAGTTCATTCCTAATCGAATTTGGAAAACCTTGTATGAATTCCACAAATTCTTTAAATCGATTAAACGCATCTTTTATAAATTGCAGCCTGGATTCCGGTTCAGAGGCATCTCCAGCCCCTTCCACGGCACCATTATACTGTTTAATATACCCATCCAATTCGGCATATGTTGCATTATCAGAAGTGATTGAATCCTTTATGTCCTTATATTTGTTCAGTTCCGCCCATAATTCACCAAAGCTTTTGTCGGCTTTATCTTCTTCTTTTTTTGTGTCTACATTTTCCAGTTCTTTCTTTGCCTTATCGTAGTCACTCATATGGCCTTCTATTGTTTTAACTTGTTTTTTCTTTAGATCGCCCAGTTTGTTTTCAATAGACTGTATAATTATTTCCCCGGCCTTTTTGCTTTTCATTGACATGGCATAATAAAACAATCCGTACAGCTGTCCTATTGTATACTTCCCAGGGTCGCTTAGGTCTTTTCCAGAATCAGGTAGTTCTTTATCCAATCTAATTTGATCATAAATATGATCATTACCCTCCAAAATGTCCTTGAAAAACTTATCACTTAAAGTAAATTTTTTGAGTTCCTCCAACATGTCACTATCGTCATCATCAAAAATCTCGCTAATTTGATCATCATAATATTTGGCTGATTTATCCGCTGGATTTTGAAGCGTTCCAGAACCAATTAAAGACTCGGGAATGTGATTATGATAAATCTCCACATCATAAATGGATTTAAAGGCATTCTTATTGATAGCTTCCTCAAAATGTTTTATTTCTTCTTTTTCCTTATCAGATAGCTTCTTATCTTCATCAGATTCCTTTTCTTTTAATTTTTTATACCTGTTAACATAAAAAACCATTTGGTTGAATGTTTTTATATTAGCTGGAATTTTGTCGCTGTCAGATGTAACTTCACTGCCAATCACTTTATTTTTTATATCTGATTTGACTACTTTTAAATATTGGTTCATTTGTTCTGTTATCTCATCAATTTTTTTGTTCCTTTTTTTCATCAAATCCAATATCTCTTCATAGTTTTCAACCAATTTTTCAGCATTGTCTATATCTTCATCAGATACTCCTTTGCCTCCCAACAGCAATTCTGTAAAATCTTTTCCAAGTTGTACCGGAGCCTGGTATTTCATACTCTCCAATACTTGATGTGTAAATACATCATAGTCTACCAAATTTCTTTCATCATCGAAAGTTGCATTTGCTTTTATTCCGTTAGGTACTGAAAGATTATCAAATCCACTCAACCCTTCAAACTGCTTTTTAAGGTATTGATCGAATTGACTCGATGCATCATCGGAATTACCGTCATATGCAAATAACCCTACATCAGCTAGGTTTGATTTAAAGTGTGAAAAAGTGGAGCGTAAAGCCGCATCCATTGCATTTTCCATTTGTCTTTCAGCAGTTACAATCCGCAAGGTATCAATCAGTAATGCATTTAATACGAATATAGGTAAGATGATGATTATAGCAAAAATGGATACTGAGCCTTTGTCATTAAAGAACAGTTTTTTTATCTTTTTCATCAACTCACCCTCACTTCCCGAAGAAGCCTTTTATTGACTCAATTGCCCTTGAAACCTTCTTGTCAAATCCAAATTCACTCCACAGATATTTGGAAAAGTTGAATGTTCTTATTAATTCTGGTGTATCGGTAACCGTTCTTGACGAGGTACCGACCACCTCAGAACCGACTAACTTTGAGATGAACCCAGGAACATACAACGAGCTTTTCGCTTTAACCCTGACTTCACTGTTTATTAAAATACTTTCATACTGAATATCGCCTAGGTCGATTTTAATAGCCCCATTGTATTCGGTGGCAACTTTATCCTTTTTATCTCCCTCATGAGAACTACTGCCTGGGAATCCATTTAAGCCAAAAATTTTGAGTACCCCACTATCAGTAATTCTCCAATACAATCCATCCCCTGCTGGCAAACCAGTGTAATTGGCTTTCCCAAAATCACCAGTTTCCAAGTCTTTGTGAGAATTATTCCATATGTACGCCAGCTCTGAAGCAGCTTTTTGCGCTGCAAAATTTGCTGTACCAATCTGGAAAATCACGATGCAAAAGAAGATACAGACTAATGTGAACATCAAAAAACCCGGGAAAACAAGAGAAGCTTCCAACGTGAAACTTCCCCTGTCATCTTTTAAGAAGGAATGCATGTTAATGCCTCCTTAGTCAATCTTCATTTCCTTGTTGATTTTAGAAAACAATTGATCTGCCCATGTTTTGATTTTTTCTTTAAACATGACTGCAATTACAATCAATACAGATAGAATCAACAACATCTCAATCGTTTCCATTCCCTCTTCATCATTCCAAAAATCTGTCAAAAATGTTTTCATAGTAATATCTCTCCCCCATTTTTTTAGAATACGGCAAGCGCCGGGTAAATCACGATAATAAGTACGGATGCAAATATGAATATAATCGGAAAAACCAGTTTGGAAGAAGCTTCCTCCCCCTTGATACGGGTGACGGTTTTCCGTTTATCCCAAAGTGATACAGATAATTCTTTCAATGAATCTACTAACAATGAACCGCCTTTGCGGTAGTTCATCATGACAGTCGTCGTGAAGATTGACACTTCCTGAATGCCGCATCGATAGTTGAAGTCTTTCAGCACATCCTGAAAGGAAGTGTTGGCTGTCATTTTGTTCACAGCCTCATTCAATTCATAGTAGAGCGGAGAGTCATAGATTTTCTTCTTATTCTGCTGGACACATTTTTTGATCGCGCCTTGCACTGTCTCCCCGGCGTTGACAAGCAGGATCAGTTTGTTGACAAATTCCGGCAGTTCGATGATAATGGCATCTTTGCGCTGTTTCACCTTCTTATCCAGGTCCTTGACCAGATAGAATGTGATAATGCCAGTCAGCAGGAATCCGTATATCAGATTCGAATATTCTGAGTCATTGGCCATTGTCAGCGCCAGCGTGAAAAATACAAACAGTGTAAAAACTGTAATGACCTTGGCAAGATAAATCCTGGTGTAATCCTTCGATAATTTGCTTCCTCGCAAAATAATCATTTTTTGATGAATAAAATTGACCATTTTGGGGAATCGTTTGTAAAAGTTCAATTTGTCAATAACTGTAAATGCATATGGTGCAAGCACCGGCAATGTGATGTCCTTTTCATATTGCTTGATGAAAGACGTGTAAACTGCCTTGTTCTTTACAGTTAAAAACAGTACTGCCAGTAAAATGATGGCAATGATGATTTTCAACACCATAACGGCATCAATCCCTTTCTAGACTTTAATGTCCATGATTTTTTGGCTGATCAGCAGACCGCAGACGACCATGACAAGTGCTACAGTCATCACTATCGGGCCGAATGTCCCGAATTGGTATAAAGGTTTGATGAAATCCGGCGAAGAGAGACGCAGGAATAAAATGATCCCAAGCGGCGCAACTGCCATGATTTTTGATTCGAATTTTTTCTGAGATATCAGAACTTTGATATCCTGTTGAATCTCTATTTTATCGGTAATGATATCAGCAGTACGTTTGATGACTTCCACCAAATCACCGCCCGTGCGCTTACAAGTGATGAAGACATCCGCGAAATTGCGGATATCATCCACATCGGAACGGTTAGCAAAATCATCCACCGCACGCTCGATAATCTCGCCATTTTCCACCCTGCGGTTGATCAGGTTGAACTCTTTAATGATATATGTCTGATCATCCGTATACAGCAGCTTCAAATCCCGCAATACGTCCCGAAAGGCATTTTCAATCGATTGTCCGGCAGCCAGAGAGGACGCCAGAGAGGAAATCGCTTCTTTAAATTGCATGGACAGCTCATCCTTGCGTTTTTCTATAAGCTGTTTACGTTTAAATTTGGGATAAATCATTCCGAAACATGCTGCAATCAATGAAATAATAATATTATCGTAAAACAGGTAAGCTACGCAGAAAATCACTGCTGCTGCGAGCAGCGAATACTTGACCTTTTCCTGAAAAGAAAGCCTATATGTAGCATAATCAATCAATGTTTCTCCGCCGATAGTCCTGTTGCGAATCGTGGCCATCGCCCGTTCTCTTGTCTTCTTTTCTTTTAAATCGAACTGCTTTTTTTCCTCTTTTTCCTTTTTGGATTGCGTGATACGTCGGAAAACGATAATGCCGATCAAGAAGACAATTAAAATGGTGCCGACAATTTTATCAATACCCAATCTATTTCACCACCTTATGGCTCGACATAACATAATAAGCATTACATGGATGTTACAAATATATTACACTGTACCCGTGTTAATAATTTTCAAAACATAATAACTAATTATCCATGGAAAACTTTCTGCCTGACAACTGTTCTGCTGTATCGTATTTCCCTGCCATGATCAATTTCTCAAAAGCCTGTAAATGATTGCCGGTTTTCTCGAGCTTGCCAATCACTTTTTTGCTGTAGCTTTCTCCTTTTTCTTGAAAGACGAATAGCGGGTTCAACTGTATTTCACCGTTTTCCACACCCAACACTTCTGAAACCTCGACCACCTTTCTGGAGTGGTCACGGAATCTGGAGAGGTGGACCATGATATCTATGGCAGAGCTGATTTGCTTTCGGATCACTTCAATCGGCATCTCTGCAGCGCCTAACACCATCGTTTCCAGTCTGCTCAGCATATCAAATACAGAGTTGGCATGACCGGTAGACAAAGAACCATCATGTCCTGTATTCATCGCTTGCAGCATATCTAATGCTTCCGCCCCCCGGACCTCACCTACTATCACCCGGTTCGGACGCATCCTGAGAGAAGCCCGGATCAAATCCCGAATGGTTATTTCTCCCTTGCCCTCTGTATTGGCATTTCTAGTTTCCAGACCAACCAAGTTTGGAACATGGCGTATCTGCAGCTCTGCAGAGTCTTCAATCGTGATGATCCGTTCATCTTTCGGGATGAAATTGGACAATACGTTCAGGAAAGTTGTTTTCCCGGAACCAGTACCGCCGCCGATGAAAATATTATACTTTGCTTCCACAAGCTGTCTAAGGAATTCCCCCACTTCTTCATCCAACGCCCCGAAACGAATGAGATCATCAATTGTCAATGGGTTTTCCGGGAATTTACGAATCGTCATTGCCGGGCCTTTCAAAGCAATCGGTGGCAAAACGACATTGACACGTGAACCATCTTCGAGCCTCGCATCGACAATCGGGCTGGACTCATTTACAACACGATTCACTTTGGAAACAATCGCCTGAATAGTGTCCTCCAGCTTTTGCTGATTTTCAAACTTGGTTTCTGTCTGAAAAACCTGACCATTACGCTCGATATAGATTTCATCGTAATTATTGATCATGATCTCTGTTACGGACGGATCATCCAATATCGGCTGAATGGCTCCCAGTCCGCGAAAAGCATGGTACATACGATCCACAATCCGCTTGATCATTGTCGAGGTCAGCTTTTCCTTTTGCGCAAATTCAATAACGGTTTCCTCGACCATTTCCAACAATTCTTCATTTGTTGTCGAGTGCATGAAATCAAGGGTTTCCCGCAGTTTTTCAATTAAGTGCTTCGTGATGTCATCTTCCGTTTTCGGTTGTGCATCCTGTGTTTGCTTCATTTTTGTTTTATCAGCTGCCAATTTGTGCTACCCCCGCTTCCAAACTCGAATGGCTTTTTAACAATGAAGCAAGCTTTGCACCGATCATGGTGTCGGAGCGGAATTTTTCTTCCTCGCTTAGCAGCAGCCATGCCTCTTGAAATGCGACTTGTTCCTCTATACTGAGGTTGTATGCAGAAAAACCATCGAAATGCCCCTGCCCGGCTTTATTTAATACAAAGTGTATTTTTGATTGATCCAGGTTGATATGATGCAAATCATTGCTCAGCATGTTTTTCGTCCGTTCAAAACTCGTTTCATCAGCGGACAACAACCAGAATATTTCGTCACTAATATCCAAGGCACTGCTGTTTCTTTCATGTAATGTGCTGTCAAGATCGATGATGATATAATCGTAATCCTGTGTTTGCCTAATCGCCTCGACAAACGATTCTATTTGTTCCTTTGTGGCAATTTCCATTTCTTCCGGATTTGCAGGAAGTGAAAAATAGTCAATGTTTGATAAAGCATCACGTGATTTCAATGACTCGATTTTTGCTATCAAACGTTCCCGGTTGTTTTTTAGATAATATAGCACTTCGGCTGATGAAGGCTTTTCATCTTTGAAATACAGGTAAGTCGTATGCAATAGCTCCAGATTGAGATAGAATACCCTTTTTTCAAGCATTGCCAGGTATTTGGCCATGCACAAAGAGAAAAGGGTCTTACCCACGCCGCCGCTGCCGCTGTAAAAAGTGATGACGGATTCCTTCTGTTTGCCATTTACCATTTGCAGCACTTTACCGCTTTGTTCGTAGTACTTGGCCAACACTTGAGACATCAAGTCTTTCAGTGGCTGGTATTTAAAAAGCGATATCTCCGGGGAATCCGATTCATCCACTGAATCAGCAAGACGGATCATCTGGTCGAATACCTGTATATCCTGCGTGTCCAACTCTTCATCCGTCAATAAAATATGATGTTTTTGATTCCTTGTATTTTCGCGAAAAGCATCGAGATTTGTAAATATTTTCGTTGCATATTTTTCTCCGTTGTCCGGATTGAGCATAAAATTTGAAAAGAAGTTCGCATATGTGGCATCTTTTGTATATAAAACAACCCTTAGTTTGTTCACTTTCCTACCCCCGTCTAGTCATAAAAAAATATATAATAAACGTACAGTAAATATGTGTAAAAGAAAAGGGGCTCCCGGGAAATTGAGTAGTTAGACCTAAACAACATGATTGGTTATGACTTTCGAGGAAAATTGCAAGGAAATAGCAAAAAACAATCAATTTTGATCATTTTTTGCTATTTTTATAAGGATAATTTTACATTTTTTGTAAGTTTTGTTCGCATTTCTGCTTAAAATCTTGGATTTCAAAAAAGAAAGGATGATGAAGGACTTTGGTTGTGGGTACTTTTCCCTAGGTGATTTTTATGTATTTTCCATGTCATAGAAATTTAATGTTTACAGTTGTATGGTTGGTTTATTACCAACGATTTGATTATATTTATTGCAATTTCATTACAAAATTCAACAAAATAACCACTTTTTAAATCAGTTCTTTAGACCTATTAAACTACTGAAAATTCCCCATAAATTTAAAATTACCTCTATTACAATTATTCAATTTACCCATAAACGAATTACAATCAGTTCCTTATGCAGCAGTGGTTACATAATAAACGTACTTAAACAAAATATTAGAAATCATCTAAATGATTAAGTTACGTTCAAAAACTGTTCGTGTTTTTCAATTATATAAATCATTATTTGGGTTTTATGTAATGGCACTTATTGTGAAAGAATGGATTAATGGATAAAGGGGGCAAGGGGCAGATCAGGATATAAAATCTGCTCCCTGCTTCCAGCATATTATCTTTCCTTGGTCAAATCCTTATCACTTCGCATGGTGTCTATTGGACGAACATAATTTTCAATTTGCTCCCTTTTAGGCTCCAGCATCGGCGGCAGAGCAAGTTTTTCACCTAAGGTTTCATAGGGTTCATCTTCCATGAAGCCTGGACCGTCAGTAGCGATTTCAAACAGAATGTGTGGAGCGACGTTAGTATATAGAGATTCAAAATAGAAACGATTGACATACCCCGAATTTGGTAAACCAAACTGCTTCATACGTTCGATCCATTCCTCCAACCCTTCATGGTCTGCAACACGAAATGCAGCGTGATGAACTGTTCCATAGCCTTGTCGGGCTCTCGGAAGAACCGTATTATGCTCCACAATGACTTGGGCACCGTTTCCTCCTTCTCCAGTTTCAAACAAATGCAAGGATCCATCCTGATCGATTTCCTTGAACTGCAATACTTTCTCCATCATTTCTTTGAAATAGGTGATATTATCTATGCGAACAAAGATTGGCCCTAATCCTGTGATAGCATATTCCAGTGGAATTGGTCCTTTTTGCCAGGGCACTCCCGCCGCAACTCCATGGTTATTTTCATCTGAGATCAGCTGATATTGCTGGTCATCGAAGTCAACGAAAGAAAGTGTCTTCTTGCCAAATTGCTTGCGAATGCCGAAATGTTTGACCTGTTTTTCATCGAATCGCTTGCTCCAATAATCAAGAGCGGCATCACTTGGGACACGAAAAGATGTTTTATAAATTTCATTGTTGCCATGTGTCCCTTTTGGGATACCGGGGAAATCGAAAAACGTCATGTCTGTACCGGGGCCGCCAGTATCATCTGCAAAGAACAAATGATATGTTTGAATATCATCCTGATTTACTGTTTTCTTTACCAGACGCATTCCAAGCGTATATGTGAAGAAATCATAGTTTTTCTCAGCACTGCTGGTGATCGCTGTAACGTGGTGCATACCTTTTAATGATTGTGTCATTTCAATGCCTCCTAATGTTTAAATGAATCAAATGAATTCCATTTTAGAAAATGAGTGCGTCAATAGAATAGGTGCCTGGTCCGATCAAAGCTACCCCTATCACGGTTACAATGATCATCAGATTATATTCATACCCATTTTCCGTAATCCAATAACCATTTTGGCCGCTCACTTTAGCAATGGCAACGACCATTGCCGCCGCTATTAGCAGTGCTGCCAACGGGGTCAATAATCCTAACGCAAAAAGTAAACCGCCGACTAATTCTGATAACCCAGCCATTACTGCCATTGCTCTTGGGGGCTTAACACCGATAGATTCAAAAAATTGACTTGTACCCTTCACACCCCCTCCGCCAAACCAGCCAAACATTTTTTGGGCACCATGGCCCATGAAAGAAATCCCTGTTAACAAACGAATTATTAACAATCCTAAACCTGCCATTTTAAATCCTCCTTTATTTCCTTCATTTCATATATCTTGAATTCGAGATATCCAGGCAAAAAATAATCAGCTTACCCTTATCTTATACATAATTCCTTTTGTTATGCCAAGAAAAAAACGCATCAAGGTGGCCAGCCATTGATTTGCAAAACAGTAATTACAATTCGTAACTACAAAACTAATGATAACAACTGTATGTCAATTTGTCAATACATCATGTTCGAACGAATGCTATATTTTTTCAGTTAAGTAATTTGTTTATTATATTACCTTGACAGTCATAGTAATTCGTTTTATATTGTATTTAGCTGATGCCATTATATCTGTTCGTAAAACATGGGATTATCATGGCTTCATGCAACATAGCAGTGTAACAATTAGCGCATTACAATTGATTTATCAAATGTTTTCCGGCAGTGAAACTAAGGAGGTGAACGTGTGGTTGCATCGAAATTGTCGTCTGATTTACTTCGCGGACATGCGGATACGATGATATTGAAACTTTTAATGGGTGGAGATAAATATGGGTATGAAATTAGCAAACTCATATTCGCCAGTTCCGGCGAACGATACGAATTGAAGGAAGCGACGATGTATTCAAGCTTGAAACGTCTGGAAAAGGAGGAAAAAATCCAATCCTATTGGGGAGACGCGACCCAAGGCGGCAGACGTAAATACTATACGATTACAGCTAATGGCAAAGAGGCATATAGGCAAAACAAGGCAAACTGGGAACAAGCAAAGCAGATTCTGGAACGTCTGTTATAAGGGATGCGTTTCAGCCAAATTTATATCCATTGAATCCATAAGATTAATGGTGATATTTCACAAAAAATAAAAGGAGGATGAGCAGAAGTGATAGATCAATTACAGGCACATGTGAAGCAAATCTTCGCTCCGTACCAAAAAACAAAATCAGCGCAAGAATTGGAAGAAGAATTGTTGCAAAACCTAAGAGAAAAGTACGATGACTATAAAGCAAAGGGATACAGTGATGATGAGGCATATCAGTTAACAACCGATTCCATCGGCGAAGTATCTGAACTGATTGCTTCCATCAATCTCCAGCAAAATGAATTAGAAGAGGCTGTCCATATGAATTATTCCAGGCAGCGTCTTCATGACTCTGATTTCCGTTCCGTAACCGTTCAAAATGGAAAATTCAATTCCGCAGACTTGAAAGGATCTGACTTCAGCCACGCCAACTTGACCGATTGTTCATTTAAAAGCAGCAATCTAAATAAATGTGTGTTTGAAGGAACTGATTTGACAGGAGCAGTCTTCAAGCGGTCGAATTTGAAAGGTGCATGCTTTAAAGACTGTGTTTACGATCGCGCCCATTTCAAGGGATGTAATCTGGAAGGACTTTCATTTAAGGGGGAAGTCTTCAATCAGACCATTTTTGAAACATCCTCACTGAAAAGAGCATCCTTTCGCAACGCTACACTAAACAATGTGCAATTCCGTCTTTCCGACGTGAAAAAAATCGATTTTGACGGTACCATCATGGATAAACTAACCTACAATTTCTTAAAAGGCTCCAAAGCAGAATTAAATAATGTGACACTTATTTGATCCGATGCAGAAGGACAGTCTCCAGGCTCAAAATGGAACATGGAGACTATCCCTTTTTTACGTAATTAAAACAAATCCAACTGTCTTGGAGAGAGTCCTTCGTATTCGATGCCAAGCATTTTTTGCAGTTCTTTTGCATTTCCTGCAGCATCTCCACCCGAATTGTTATTAAACAGGATGATGACATCTTCAGTACGTTCGCGCAATGCCAATATTCTGTTCTTCCATTCTGTCAGCTCTTCTTTGTTATATCTATACAGATAACGTACTTCTCGCCAATTGGCATCCTTTGGTTTATTCCAGCCATGTACATTTCTGCCGTGCATCCGTATCAAAGTAATATTGCCATTTGTGATTTCAGGAACAATCGGAATAGATTTTTCTCCTGCCTGCGGCTCATCTGCAATGACATGAATCCAACCTTCCTGTTTGGCAAATGTCAACGTATCAGAATAATATTTTTCACCGAACCAGGTTTGGTTTCGGAATTCAAGCGCCAGCGGAATATCACCCATCATCTGTTTGCAAAAACGCAGATATTGTACGTTCTTCTTTCTGCAGTCAAACCATGGCGGAAACTGGAACAGTACCATGGCCAATTTATCTGCCTCCTGGTATGGCCGCAACGATTCCTTGAACGCTTGAAACATCTCTTTTTTTGTCTCGAAGGGATTCTCTTCCCCGCGTTGATGTCCGGTCATTCCCTGATATGCTTTGACAACAAAACGAAAATCAGCTGGTGTTTCACTAACCCATTTCAAAGCATTGCGTACGGGCTGCACAGCGTAAAATGAGGCATCGACTTCGACCACAGGAAAATGACTGCTATATTCAGGTAATTTATCTTTCGGTTTTATATGGGCCGGATATAATGAATAATGATCTCCCCAGCCGGTTACACCAATGTAAATCAATGTCATACCCTCCTCCTTCTATCATAACACAGAATATTTACCATGCTGGCTTGCCGCCCATTCGTCTACTCTATATGAATACATTTGCAGGAAGGCTAGTTGCTCTTATGCAGAAGGAAAGGTCTTTATATTTTTTCTACTGTCAAAAGAAATGTTGCCTGTTCCTTCCCCATAAACAAATATTCCTGTACTACCGGCAAAGCAAACTAGAAAAAAACCCCTCGATCTTTTGACAGATAGAGGGGTATTGCATGCCGTGTATCACGACGGTCTTGATTATAGTTTGAATTGTTCTACTAACTCCTGGAGTTCCTCGGCCATCTCGGTTAGCGAGCTTGCTGATCCCCTTATCTCTTCCATGGATGCAAGCTGCTCCTGGGTAGAAGCAGATACGTTTTGCGCGCCATCAGCAGTGGTATCAGCCACAGTAGTCACTTCATCGAATGTCTGCACAAACTGATCGACACTAGACGCAACCTCTTGCATTTTAGCAGTTACAATGCCGGCTTGATCACTGATATCATTCACAAAATCTGATATGGCAGTGAACGATTTTCCTGCATTATTCACTACATGGATTCCTTTTTCTACTTCAGTTGTACCTACTTCCATGGATTTGACGGCAGAATTGGTTTCTTCCTGGATCATTTCGATCATTTTTCTGATTTGTTCAGATGACTGCGAAGACTGCTCAGCCAGTTTACGGACCTCGCTGGCTACTACAGCGAATCCTTTTCCATGTTCACCCGCTCTTGCAGCCTCGATAGCCGCATTTAAGGCAAGCAAATTCGTTTGATCCGCTATATCTTTAATAACATCGACAATCTTACTGATTTCTTGGGAATTTCTGCCCAATCCTTCAATACTATTGGATAGTTCATGTACTGTCTCTTTAATATAATCCATCTGTCCGACAGACGTTTCTAAGGCAGCATTGCCTTCTTTGACTACAGATAACGCATGAACAGTTGTTTCTGTTACTTGTTCCGAACTGGAAGTGATTTGCTGGAGCACCCTGGATACTTCTGTTGCACTTTGTGAACTTTTTTCCAGGCTGGCAGACTGTGTTTCCATTCCGGCAGCTACTTCTTGGATAGAAGATGATATTTGCTCTGTCGCTAGCGTGTTTTGTTCTGTACTTGCAGTTAATTGCTCGGCAGAAGCTGCAAGGCCGGTCGATTTATCCCTGACGCTCATGATGATCGCATTCAATTTTTCACGCATTTGATTGAATGACTGTGCCAGCTGTCCCAATTCATCATTCTTGGATAAGGTAATAGGTTCGCTAAGATTCCCTTTACTCATTTCACGGCTTGCAAGCAGTAATTTATTGATTGGTTGGTTGATGGAACGAATGATAAACAGCACAATCAGTCCGCCCAATACCAAAGAAATGGCAATCACGATCAAAGTCGATTTCAAAATCGGATGGATAGTCTGTTTGACTTCGCTTTGGAACATTGTCCCGACTGTTTTCCATCCAGAAATGTCACTGGTTGTAAATGATCTGTTGCTTTCTTTGCTGCCTTTTCCATATTGAAATTTACCTGCTTTGGTTGCATTCAATTTATTGAAAAGATCACTTTTCGCTTCCGAGCCGGCTTCTAAATTCGGATCACTTATATAATGGCCAGTCGTATCGAGTAAAGAAACGTACCCTTCTTTACCGATATTGATCTGATTGATCATCTCTGTCAAATTACCGAGTTTCAAGTTCACTGCCACAACCCCTTTTCCATCAGGGGTGGCCTTTGCAAGTGTGACAACAACTTGTTCGGAAGACTTAGATACGTATGGATCAGTGATGATGACCTCGCCTTTATTTTCCATGGCCGTTTGATACCAAGGACGTTCACGCGGATCATAATCAGGAGGGTTTTTAAAAGATGTTGGCGAGTTCATGAATTCTCCTGTTTCAGAGCCTACATATGTCTGCTCCACATCCTTCTTCGAATCCTGGATAGTATCCAGCAACAATCTTATTTCTTTATCACTGTTATTTTTCATTTTTCCCGGGTTGATAGCATGTGATAAGTAGTCGACATTTTCCATTTGGGCACGAATGAATTGGTCAATAGTCTGGTTGACGATCTCTACATTCCCTAGCGCTGAATCCTTTAATTGACGGTCGATCGTGTTCTTGGCACTGGTATAAGCTGTATAGAATATGACCAGGCTGGGAATCAACAGCACAACCAAAAAAGAAAGTATCAGTTTATTCTTCATGCTCATATTTCTCTTGGTGTTCTTTTTACGCATATTTACTCTCCTAATCTCTATATGTAATGTGATATATAACTGCTTCTACATTTGTTTATATCGGCATGATAAAATTTAAGTGAAGTAATTCACAGTAATTTTCTTTCTAAAAATATGTAATTAGACCTATATTTTTGTTCCTTGTACCTACTTTTATATAAAGTGAAGAGAGAAATAGCGATCTGAACGATGTTTTGTGTTTTATAGAAGGAAAAATCAAAAACAGCACTTATGAGAACAGTTTAAAGTACTGTCCCCACAAGTGCTTTCAGTTGCTATCGCAAAGGTATGAAGTGATGTTATGCTTCGACATCATAACCTTGATCTTCAACGGCTTCCTGCATAGCTTTTAAATTGACTTTGGTTTCATCATAGGTCACATCGACTTTGCCTGTTTCCAGGTGCACATCCACAGCGGATACGCCATCGAGTTTGTCAAGCGCACCTTCTACTGATGATTTACAATGTCCACATGACATACCTTGGACATGCAGTGTTGTTGCAGCCATCCTGAATCACCTCCTTTAAAAATTCTCAACGTGCTTGTGCGGCTGTAGATTTTCCGCCAGAGCTCATTCGTTGACCCCGTGCTTCTCCGTTAATTTTTATATGTTTAAGTCTTAAAGAGTTAGAAACAACACTTACAGAACTGAGAGCCATGGCAGCTCCCGCAATCCATGGGGCGAGCAGACCTAAGGCGGCTATCGGAATACCTGCCGTATTATAACCGAATGCCCAGAATAAATTTTGCCTGATATTTTTCATCGTAGCATGGCTGATTTGTATCGCTTTTGGAATCAATGTAAGCTCGCCTCCCAAAATGGTCACATCAGCAGCTTCAATAGCAACTTCTGTACCTGTTCCGATTGCGATGCCAATATCTGCAATCGCCAGCGCCGGCGCATCATTGATCCCATCTCCTACCATCGCGGCTTTTTTTCCTTGCAATTGGATTTCTTTTACTTTTTCTGCTTTTTCCTCCGGCAGCACCTGGGCAATCACATGATCAATACCTGCTTGCCTGGCAATAGCCTGCGCGGTACGTTCATTATCCCCCGTGAGCATGTACACGTCCAATCCTTGCTCTTTCAGCTGCGTGATAGCTGCACGCGCTGTTTCTTTGATCGTGTCTGCAACCGCGACGATTCCACGAAAAACGCCATCCACAGCAAGTAACATGACAGTTTGTCCAGCTTTTTCAAGAGAAGACATTTGCTCTTCCACATCCGCCGTCACAATATGCCGGTCAATCATCAGCTTACGATTTCCAACGATCACTTGCTTACCTGCGATGTTTGCTTCGATACCGTGTCCAGGGACTGCTGCGAACTGGTCAGCATCCAACAGGGAAATCTCTTTTTCAGACGCATAAGTGACAATCGCTTCAGCTAAAGGATGCTCCGACCCCTTTTCAGCACTCGCAAGTAATTGCAATGCTTCTTCATCTCCCGTAAAATGTGTCACTTCTGGTTTGCCTTTGGTAATCGTACCCGTTTTATCAAAAACGATCGCCTGCAGCTGATGTGTCCGTTCGAGATGTTCGCCGCCTTTAAACAAGATACCACTTTCGGCAGCTCTGCCAGTTCCCACCATAATGGAAGTCGGTGTAGCCAAACCGAGTGCACATGGGCAGGCGATGACCAAAACAGCAATCCCTGCAACCAACGCCGGTTCGAACTGTCCTGGCTGTACCATTGTAATCCAGATGATAAACGTCAATACGGAGATACCGACTACGATTGGCACAAAATAGCCGGAAATCACATCAGCCTGCCGTTGAATCGGCGCCTTGGATCCCTGTGCCGCTTCAACCACTTTGACAATGGACGCCAAAGCAGTATCTTTGCCGACCTTCGTGGCCTTCATTTCAAATGACCCGTTTTTATTCATCGTAGCTCCGATTACTTGCGCATCTGCTTCTTTTTCGACTGGAATTGATTCTCCTGTCAACATGGATTCATCCACTGACGTATGTCCTTTGACAATAATACCGTCTACAGGTATCTTTTCCCCTGGCTTGACAACCAGTATATCTCCGGCAATAACATCTTCAACGGCTATGAGCTTCTCCTTGCCGTCTCGGATCACACGAGCCTCTTTCGCTTGCATTTGCAGCAGCTTAGAGATAGCGTTGGTCGTTTGGCTTTTCGCTCTCGCTTCCAAATATTTGCCGAACAGTATCAGCGTAATCAGAACAGCGCTTGTTTCAAAATATAAATGCGGTGCGGCATGCACAACCCCAATAGTTTTCACAGCTTCATATAAACTGTAAAAATATGCTGCGCTTGTGCCTAGTGCAACGAGTACATCCATATTGGCTCCGCCGTGGCTAAGATTCTTATATGCACCCACATAAAATTGCCATCCGATAATGAACTGGACAGGTGTTGCAAGAGCGAATTGAAACCATGGATTCATCAGCAAGGCAGGGACACTGATGTTGAACAGATGCACCAGCATCGTTGCCAGCAGCGGCAAGGACAAGATAGCAGAAGCAGTCAGCTTCAACTTCATGCGTTTAAACTGTTTCTCTTTATGAGATTGTTTCTCCTGTCTGTCTGCCTTCACCTTGGCATCATATCCAATGTTCCTGACTTTTTCGATGATGGTTCCTGTATCTACCATCGCAGGGTTATACTGGACAGTGGCGCTTTCTGTCGTCAAATTGACAGTCGCTTTTCCCACACCTTCTTGCTTGTTAAGTACTTTTTCGATGCGTGAAGAACAAGCAGCACATGTCATGCCGAATACATCCAACTCAGTTTTCTCCATAAGCACACCATAGCCGATATCATTTATTTTAGATGAAATATCATCTATGGAAGCTTTTTCAGGATTATAGTCAACAGTCGCTTTCTCCGTTGTCAGATTGACCTTCGCGTCCACACCGTCCATTTTATTCAACACTTTTTCAATACGGTTAGAGCACGCAGCACATGTCATACCTGTTACGCCAAGTGTTGCATGTTTCGTTTCTTCCATTTTGTTTCCCTCCTATTTGGAAAACTGCTGCAATACGTCCATCAGCTCATCTATGGCGTCTTTTCCCTCACCCGATTTGATAGCATCTGTGACACAATGTTTCATATGCCGCTCTGTCACTGAAAAGCCGACCTTTTTCAACGCGGCCTGGATCGCACTGATTTGGACAAGAATGTCCACACAATACCGGTCCTCTTCCACCATCTTCTGAATACCGCGAACCTGACCCTCTACACGCTTCAAACGATTAATAACCGCTTGTTTCTCATCTTTTGTCCTTGGTTTGCTCGGATGGTCATGCAAAAATTTATCCTCCATAGAAATCACTCCTAGTTTTATTATCATCATATATTATACCTATATACTATACCCCCCTACTGTATTTGTCAAGCGAATAAAGATAATACATACCTGCTCTGAAAAAATGATAAAGCGATAAGCAGGTTTGATACGATATTTATTTTCTATATTGGTCTTCCTGGTAATATGCTGGAGTCTGCATTTTCACGGATTCTCGGGTAGTATCCGCAATTTCCTGGCTTCAAACCACCGGTTGCTTCATTTTTGACATTTTGTCAGTATGACGTAAAGCAGTGATGATAGCTGGACTACAGTTGCTAAGCATCCAGCAGGTAGGAGACTGTTACAATCCGGTACATAAAAAAAGACAGCCCCGTCGCTTTAAAATCTAGAGCGGCGGGGACTGTTTCCTATCAGTCCACCGTTATTTTACCATTATGAGTGCTGAGTTTGATGATGTTTTTTCCTTCTCCGAAGATGAGGGTGTTTTTGTTACTTCCATATAGGCTGGCTTTGCCATTGTGTACTTCAACATCAAACAACGCATTTTTAGGTTTATTTTTTGTGGAGATCTTGATATTGCCATTATGAGAGGTAAGATCCATAGGACGGTCAATTTGATCTGTTACCAGTGAAATTCTTCCATTGTCTGTTTTGCCGACAATTTCTCCTTCCACGGCTGTCAAGCTGATTCTGCCATTATTTGATTCCACTTTTGCTTCAGCTGTATCTGCCCGCTCCAATTCGATATTACCGTTATCGGATGCCATCCGCAATTCAGCGGCATGAATATTCGTGGCATGGATTCGTCCATTATTCGTTTCAGCGTTGAGCTTTGGACTTTGAAGATTGTCTAAGGTCAAACGTCCATTGCTTGAAGAAACACTCGCATCATTTGCTTGTATACTCGTAATATTAATTCTGCCGTTTTTTCCGTTTACATAAAGCTTCTTGTATTTTTTTTCTGGTAGATATACATATAAATGCAATGGCTTCTGGAAGAAATCAAAATCAATATTGAAAAGCTTTGTATTCTTTTCTTTGAGATTGATATGAAGTGTCCCATTTTGCGTATTTACGGAAAAATCCTGCTTATGATAAGAAGGCTGCTTTCCCTCCAATGTCACTTTAGGAGAAACATCTTTGGTTGCAACGATATCTACACGAGCATTGTCTGTATTGACTGTGATATTGTTGAATGCATTTTGCTGTAAATCCCTTGTTTCATTAACTACATTTTTCGCAGAATCCTTCGTAAAAAAGATACCAGCTAACCCTGCCACAAGTAAGACAATTCCTAGCACTGCCAATTTTTTCACATTAAGCATGTGTCAGCCCCCCTTTGACAAGTCTCGTGTTCCATTTCAAATATTGAACGAACACCCAGACAAACCCCTTGGTCAAATAAAACATACCGATGCCTATTAAGATTCCCAATCCTGCAGCAACCAGCATAAAGAACAAGTCGACCCATTCAAAAGTGCCTGGGTAAAAGATTGCATTCACCGGAATCATCAATGGAGATAGAACAAAAGAAACCGCAACAACCCATCCTGATATCACAACAGCAGCCAAAGCAATGAAAGGTCCCAAAACAAGAACCAAGTTCAAAAAACCTAGCCCTATTCCAGCCCACACCGCCCGCAAAATATTTCCTGTCGTAGCTTTTTCTTCGGCTATTTCTAACTGGTAAACTGCTAATATTTCCTTGCCGATTTTCTTTGGGGAGCCAAGTGAATTCGCAATTTCCTCTTCTGTCTTTCCTTCTTCCCTGCCCAATGTGAAGTGTTCCGCGTAATCACTCAAAACATCTTGTCGTTCCTCGGTTGGAAGATGTTTGATTACATCTCCCAGTTCCTGCAAAAACTGTTCTTCATTCACCCTTCTCACCATCCTCAATTAATTGGTTGACTGCACTCGAAAATTCTTTCCACTCCTGCATTTGATCGCGTAGATGTTTTCGTCCGGTATCCGTCAGCTTATAATATTTCCGGGACGGCCCTCCTGTGGACTCCTGAAGATATGTTGTAAAAAACCCCTCTTTTGTCAGCCTTCTCAAAAGCGGATAAATGGACCCTTCCGATATTTCAACGTTCTCAGAAATTTTTTGTACCAATTCATATCCATATCGATCCTTTTTATCAAGTAAAACGAGTACACAGATTTCTAATATGCCTTTTTTGAACTGTACATTCATCCTTTCACCCCGTTTCAGACTACACTACCTTGCAATAAACAGTACTTATTAACATCAATTTATCACACACTACTGTTTATTGCAAGGTACTAAACAAAAAAAGATCAAAAGAGACAGCCATGGGGGTTGTCCCTCTTGATTTTTCTGCAAATGCGATAATAAGTCTACATGATGTCATGCCATCAAAAATTCGTTGAGAAAATAAGGCACATTACTCTGGTATCTGGCCTTTAATTCATCGACATACCGACGGATTTCTTCAAAAAACGCGTCTCCCAAAATCGGATATTTCACTGTCCGCACTTGATCCAGTATAGAATTATGAGCAATTACCATTTCAACGCTGCACAGTAAATTATCCACCATTTTTTTGGTTGGAGTGATTCCCATTATATCTTGGTATATTTGTTTATCTTCTACTACATCAAGCACGTGATATGGAAGCTTCATATCGATATGGACACCATCGGTCAAGTTGCCGCTATATACCTTTTCGATTTTCTTTTGGTATATACCACTGGTTGTAATAATGATTTTTCCGGTAAATATTCTGCGTACCTTCTGCAATAGTTCACAAATTTCATCCAGCGGACTAATCAGAAATTCCCCGCCGCTAAACATGATTGCATCAAAAAGGAAACCGCTTTTCTCCAAATAAGAGAACAAGTCTTCACTTGTCTTATATACTGCAGGCGTTCCAGCAACGATTTCTTCATAATTATGGCAGCCAAAGCAGTGAAACGGACAGCCGGCCAGGGAATGTACCAGCAGGGTCGTATGGTTCGGAAGATCGGTAAATGTTCGTATAAAATTGCTATAAAAATTCATCACAAGCCGTCAAATAAGAAGTGGAACTCTCTATTGACGAACTACCTCCCTTAACGTTTTTTCATCGACACGATTCCTTACATTCCAGTCATGCCTTCGAGCTTTGGACCAAAAATTATATTTACCTTTATAGTATCCTTTGTCATCAATATGAATATTACTGCGGGCAATCATCTTTAAATATCCGATGACTCTGCTGAAAGTGGCAATATCTTCCGAACCGCAAGTCGGGCAGTGGTGGATATTTTTCGCATCTTCAGCAACGATTTTTTGTCCGCATGACATGCAGGATGTGATGGTTGGTGTCAATGTAATATAATTGATTGGTTTTTCGAAAATACGGTCCAAATAATCAGCCAGATACTTCGGAGAAACCTTCGATTCCAAAAAATGATGCAATACACTGCCAGAGGTTGCATATCCTTGAAATTCAGCGCTGTTTTCCAGCTGTTCCAAAAAATCTTCCTCGGAAAATGGTGTCATACAGCCGCTTGTCAAGTATGGGTTCTCCCCCTCTCCTTGTACAAAAATATCACGGTCGTTTTTGGCTGCCCATTTGACGTCATGACGTGCCAATTTTATCGCGGCATTTTCCGCCGGTGCATACTCAATTCCGCAGGCGACTTTGTCCCTGACAATAAATTCGTTGATAATTTCGGTCATATACTGCATCAATTCATGCGCAAGCAGTTTGCCGGCCTCATCTTTTATCCCGCCGGCAAATCCCGCATTGATTAACCCTTCATGCATACCTGTTACAGCAAACACATTAAAATAGTTTTTGAGTGTATCGTTAAAAGCAAAAAAGGTCGGGTACAATGCTTTGTTTCTCTCGATCCAACTGCGTTTAGCCATATGTGCTTCCTGCATGATTTCCATGTACTCCCGCATTCTCCTCTTCAACAAGTCCATATCATAAGCAAACTCCAGCAGCATGCGATTCATATTCAGGTTCAACACCTGGACTGCCCCGGTAGAACCTGTTGAAGAGCCAAAAATACCCCCGCCAGCTTTAGATAAGGTTTCCAGATTGATTTGCAGTCTGCAGCACAGGCTTCGGCTCACTTCAGGATCCTTTGTCTGGATAAGTGGATTCAGTTTCCTGTAATATTCATCCTCAAACGGCTTGGTTTTAAAGTTTTCAAAATAAACACCGCCCCACTGATACATTTTGTCAAGAAGTTCCAGAAACTGCGGATTCCTATAGTTGAATTGGTCATCAATCTGCACAGTCAGCAACGGAAACGTAAACGGGATGCCCCCATTTCCAGTACCATGGCTCATGACTTGGATGATCGCCTGGTTGATCCTGTCAAAATAGACAGTAGGAATATCCTTATATTGCAGCATACGGATCTCTCCCCCGATCACTACATATTCCTCCTTGATCTCTGCGGATGGTCTGCCAAACTCCAAAGTGATATTGGAAAAGCTGCTTTGTGCACCGGATCGCAGCGGCATATTCAGCTCCCAAACCAAACTTTGAAACAATTGCTGCAACTCAGCGTCTTGATATGTAACCCCGTGGTTTTCCTCATCTTGTAAATAAGAAGCCGCAACTGTTGTCAGCTGTGCCAGCATGACAGCCCCGGATACCTGTTGCGAAATCAAAGTGACTACGTTGCTAAAATGTCTGACCAGTGTGGTCAAATGCTTTGTCGGTTTAGATGAAATCATGTTCTTGGCCAGCGAAGGGATTCCCTTGGCAGCAATATCCATACAGCTGATGGATACACAATATGGTGCCAGCTGCTTGTCATGGACATAAATCACACCTTCATCATACAATTCTTTTATTTTCGGAGGGAGAATCTGAGAGAATAAAAATTCCTCTTCCGCGTAATTATGCAAATTGTGCCGGAGTAAAGGCAATGAATATACGTAATTGCTATTTTCATGTTTCAGGTAGTCTGCCTGTTTGTCATTTGTATCCGATGTGAATTTTTGAATGATCTGCCTGGTACTTTCAAACATGATTCAACGTCCCTTCCTGTGACATGATTTCAATCATTTGAATCAGTTCCGGCGGATTTACACCGGTACTACGCATGATTTCCATTCCATTCTCCGCAAATAATATCATCGTTGGAACAGAAGTAACGAGGTATGCTTCTGCCTTTTCTGGTTGTTTCACTGCATCTATGGATTCGAATGTTACATGATGATCCAGCAGAAACTTGGAAACAAGTGCACATCTTGGACAAGATACTGTTTCGAATTTTAGCAGTCTCATAAGTTTTTCTCCTTTCGGGTATTATAAAACCAACCGTAACACAACATACAGAATATAAAAGTGACAATAATCACTATATATAGTATGTAATTAAAAACGGAACCATATAAATGGCTCCGTCATCCTTCTGAATCTTTACTGAATTACCGGGCTGTCATGCATCCACTATTTGCTTCTCACCCCATCAAACGATTTCCTGAAATATATAATCAGTACAAAAATCACGACAACCGCAATGGTTATTGGTATGGTATACATTTTATATACTGTAATGGCTTGTTCCCATTTCGGCCCTAAAAAGTAACCTAATGATACAAATACAATTGCCCACAAAAAGGCTCCCCCGATTGTATAAAGGACGAACGTTTTCGCTTTCATTTGAACAATCCCCATAAAATAGCCGGTAAAATGTCGGATTCCCGGAACAAAAAAAGAGATAAAGACTATTTTATTACCAAATCGTTGAAACCATTTTTGGACAACTTGCCAGCGTTTTGGCCCCATCAAAAAACGTGATCCGTACTTTTCAAAAAATGGTGCACCTAGTTTCGCGCCAATAAAATAGGTTATCGTCATTCCGGTGGATGCACCCATCCCGGCGCACAGCACACATAGTCCATATATCAGTTCATCTTTATGAGCCAGCACACCCGAAAAACCCATGACTGTACCACCAGGAAAAGGCAGGAATAGAAACTCGAGCAATAATCCAAAAAACAAAATGCTATATCCATAATCTGCAAACCAGCTGATAATTTGATCCATCTAGCGTCTCCCCGTCCACTGCTTTCTATTAGAATACCAATATTGCATAAACTTGTAAAAGTCGTATTCATTACTCTATTATTGCCACTGATTCTGCAGGTTATGATGAAATTCACGGCTCCGGATTCCCAATCCTTCACTAATCCCGGCAAACATATACACGTAAACAGCGCCGGACCTTGATTGGCCGGCACTGTAATCATTCATATTATATGCTTTTGTCTACATCGCATGCTTCATACCTTTTTTCACCAGCAACCAGTTGGCTGGATAGCTGGTCAGGAAACCTAGCATCATGGCCAGCTGCATCATAAACCAGAATGTGGCCGTACCCGGGCCAGGAGCTTCTGTAAAAAAAACAAGATGTGCCAATGCCATCCAGCCGAACATACCGATTTCAAAAGCGATCAAAGACAATGTATCCGCCTTGATAGCATTCTTGATCCTTTTTGCTGGTTGAGAATGTTTTTTGAATCCCATCCCATAATATTGAAATGCGATGCCAAGCACGTATGCAATCACAAATTCGACTGCATATTCGGCAAGCAGCATACTTCCCGCAATAGTGAAACCGGTAAAAAATACAATCGGCGCACCGATCATGTCACCAAGAGAGCAGCCGCTGCTGCAATGGGTCGTGGAAACGAACACGCTTTGCCAAAATGGTTTGTCACGATGGTGGTGCATATCCTCATGCTCCATATGTTCATGGGGGGCACCAGTATCCCTTCCCAGCTTGTAATATGCAGCAATGCCGATGATAGGAAAATATAAACCTGTCAATGGCCAAACGATATTCATAATAGGCATCATTCTTTGGGGGTGTCTGCTCAAATCAATTAAAATGGCGATTACTTGCATCCCGCCAATTAAAATAGCAATCCACGAAACCATTTCCAGACGATCCAAACAAATCACTTCCTTACGTTAAGTAATCTGCTTTTACGATACCCCCGTAACGTAATTTTTAAACAAAAAATAAAGGAGAGCGCTCCTTGCATGGATATATTCCTGGCATTTAGAGCTCAAAGTAGATATGATAATGCATTTTACAGCCCACATTGAACGGTGCGCGACAATGAATACATTGCTTTGTATGTAAATATTCATTTATCGTAAGCTCTTCCCCACAAACCCCGCACAGTATAGCATATTGATGGAATGCTGCTTTATTCCAAACGGAAATTTCATGCTCTTCGCATGCATGGTGACATTGATAGCATGGATAGTATTTGCCGCAGCAATGAAATTTGATAGCAATAATGTCTGTAGGTCCATGGTAATGGATGCAGCGTGTCTGTTCATCCACCGTCGGTCCATAAACGTTTGGCATCGTTATCCCCCTCGCGCGCAATGTTCTTGCGATAAATACACAAGGTTATTTCGAAACATTCAATTCCCATGTGATACCGTGTTTGTCAGTTACAACTGCATATCTTGCATTCCAAAACGTGTCCTGCAGCTCCATTTTTACCGTGCCGCTTGCGGACAGAACATGATAAATACGATCAATTTCCTCTTCTGATTCCAAATCAAGAGATAGCTGAATAGCATTGCCATGTTGCACATCACCATGGAAAGTATCATTCATATACATAACGCAATTTTCGTTAATGTGCAATTCACTATGAATATATTTCCCCTCATGCCCCTTAAACATTTCATTCCCATCAGCCAGTTGCACATTCTTAATTTCCCCACCAAACACTTCCTGATAATAATTGATGGTCTGTTCACAATTTTTCATGGTGAGATGCGGTATAAGCTGTTTCATCATTTCATTCCTCCGTTTGAGCTATATTTTCAATAAGTTTAACATATTTTCAGTTAACTTGAATAGGAATATCGTAATTTTGAAAAGCCGGCGGCAGTAATTAAAAGACACCCATTTTGCAGTGCCCCTAATTATTAGAAGGTGCACTGCATTCGGGTGCCTTATAGTTCTATTCCCTTATATGGTAAAAATAGTTTAATGCCTTTTTTATTTCCGGGGATGAAGCGCATATCGGCAATCAAATGGCTGATATACCCAAAGACGCAGGCTGTAAACAGACCATTGATCGGAAAATCCGCTGCAAAATGATATGAAATCACCCCGTAAAAAGCCAATCCCAGCAGGGAATGCGTATAAGACCGGTGAGCAAGCAGCGAAGCGGCCATCACATACACACCGATCAACTGGATCCATATAGTCATTAAAACGTATCCCGCAACAGCAATAACAACACCGGAAAGCAGCAGCATGAACTTCTTTGAAAACTGCGGCAATACAAACAACAGGATGAACGCGCCAATAAAACTGATGTATTCATCCATGCCTGAGGCAAAAAAATAAGCGTAGCAGCCTAGCAAGATACCAATCAGTCTTACTGCTGCATTCAAATATTTATTTGAAACAGAAATACGGTTGGCCAGTTTTCCGCCAGTATCCAAATCCGGAATTAACCCGGAAACCACGCCGGCTCCTGTCAGAAAAAGTACATCTTCAGGATTAGCACCTACTTTTTGCGCCACGATAAAACCGGCTGCTGCGCCAAGTACCGCATGCGCGGATCCTCTCATTTGGGCAACCTCCTTTTAACATCAAGCTATTCGTTTCGCCTGCTTCTCTGCCTTGAGGTCATTTTTTAGTAAAACAACATTATTTTTTGAATCCATCATTACATACAGTCAACTAGAATAATATATCACTTTTTATAAAGATAGTACAATTTCCCATCAATATAAAAAAGGCTGCTCACATTCAAGCAGCCCCTTTTATTTTTTCTTTTCCAGTCAGAAGAAAACCCGAGTCTGATCTTCTATCTTACGACAGTGTAATGACAATGATACCAAGGACCATCGTCGCAGCTGCAACAATTCTGCGGTATCCCAGACCCTCAGAAAGCATTTTTGCGCCCATCACAGTTCCTATCAGGATACTCAATTCCCTTACAGGCGCGACATGACTGACCTGAGTGAATGTCATCGCCGTCAATACCAGTATATACGCCAGCGGATTTAAAATACCGATACCGATCGCCTCTTTGCGATGCTCCTTCCAATCACTTTTAACCTGGTCAACATTCCGCAAAGCCTTGGGAGTAAGCATTAGCACCTGACCGACAATGGTGCCGTAATTTAAGAGCAGCGGGGGCATGAGCGCGAAACCCACTGCAGCTTTATCCAATAAAGTGTAAGCAGCAATCAGACAACCAATCATCAACCCATATAGTAATGGAAACAATGTATCTGCTCCCCGGATGGCTTGCAGCCCTCCAGAAATCACGAAAATACTGCCGATAATCAATATGATGCCAATAATGGAAATGAGCGATAATGTTTCATGAAATAAAAAGACAGCTGAGATAGCTACAATGGCTGGTCCTATACCGCGCGCAACAGGATAGACCAGGGAAAAATCACCAATCTTGTATCCCTTTTGCAGCATCAAGGCATAAACCACATGAATCAGGGCACTGCCTGCAATAAAAGCCAGCTCCATCCAGCCAAAAGAGATGCTTTGCAAGAAAAACAAACCAATGACGAAGGGTGCAAAAATGACGGTACTGACTGACATATACAGCCAAACAAAAGCAAAACCGCCCGCCGATCGTTTTGCGAGATAATTCCAAGTTGCATGCATGAATGCCGACATAACGATAAGTGATAGGGCAAGTGCTGACATAAAAAATCTTCCCTCCCTTTCCCTCTTATTATTAATTGGAAATTATACACTAAATTTTCCAACAGTACATGGGATTCGAATGATTCATTTAAAAAAGAAATAAGTATAGCTTTGTTTGGCAAATACTAATACTATACATCATTTGAAGGAGGGAACATGTTGCATAAAGCATTTTCAGATACACATCATCGCCCTTTCCCGCTTCCTGACAGGAAATGGTTGATGACACAGACTTGGGAGGATCTGCTTTTTTGTCATTGGCCGGTATCGTATGCTGTCATACGCAAACACATTCCACCAGAATTAGAACTCGATACGTATGAAGGAAATTGCTGGGTAGGCGTTATCCCTTTCCAAGTAGACAATATGCGACTCAGGATGATGCCCCCCGTTCCATATCTCCAATCTTATCTTGAAGTGAACGTTCGCACCTATGTCACATACAAAGGTGTTCCCGGGATATATTTCCTCTCACTGAATGCAGATAAATCGCTTGCTGTTTTTGGTGGAAGAGTCGGAGCATTGCTTCCATATAAAGGAGCAGAAATAAAAATGGTCAAAAAAGGGCATTCCGTTTATTTCGAAAGTGAACCATGTGGTCCTGACTGGATGGAAGGAAATCTGAAGCTGCACTACCAACCAGTTTCACAAAGCTATACCCCGTTGGCAGGGAGTCTGGAACATTGGCTCTTAGAACGTTATTGTTTCTTCACAGTAAGAAAAAAGAAGATTTATCGCGGGGATATCCATCACACCCCTTGGCGAATCAAGCAAGCAAAAGTATTTATTGAGTCATTTCCCTCTCATTTGAACGATGCTGCCGTCCAATCGCCTGTATTCCACTATTCCCATAAAAAGCAGGCCTTCATGTGGATGCTTACTAAACTATAAATCGTACACGTTTGAGTTTCATACAGTCGGGAACATAAAAATAAACAACGAGATAGTGAGGAGTGTTTTTTATATGAATATGTACAGTGTGGCACCTAACCCCGAAAAAACTGGATGGTTAGTGAAATTAGAAGATGTTGCTCCTGAAAAGCAATATGAATCTGAAGAAGAAGCAATCGATGCTGCTGAAAAAATGGCAAAAGAAAATAGCCCAAGCATAGTCAAAATTTTAGATGTGGAAAATGAAATACGTGAGGAAAAACGTTTTTAAAATAACAGGATTAAAAAGGAGGCAGTCTTACAGGCTGTCTCTCTTTTTTGCCTTTGAGAGGTGGGGGTTCTTCGCATGACTCCTCTGTTCTGGCATGCCTCCTCTCATTAGGAGGCATTAAAAAAGAACTGCGAGGTAAGAGCCGTACGCACTCTTATTTACACAGTTCAGTCTACACTTTAGCCAGGTGATCCTTTACGCATGGGGATTGCCTGTGTAATACCATATCGCATCTCGCAATATTTTCGCTCCATTTTTAACCCTTTTATCATAATAGGCAGCGAATCGCTCATCAGATACGTACATTTTGGCTAAACCAGCATGCGCTTCTTTCGTATAATTCAGCCAGGTGAACATCAGCCAGCGTTTGTGTTTTTCCGCTAGTTCTTGTGCTGCTTCAGATGCCGGGTCCCCTATAGCGGCTGCTTTTTCCAGGAGCTCAAATATTTCTTCTTCCAAAGCGGTCATTGCCTGAAACTTCTCCTGCGATAGTCCTCTTAATTTTTCGTTACTGGCATGAATGGTTTCTTCTCCGTATTTTTCACGGATCTCTTTGCCATACTGCTGATCATTTTCCTCAATCAGTTTTTCCTTGAACCCAGCGAATTTTTCTTCATCTTGCATGAATGCTCCCTCCTCTGCATTGACAATTGTTTTTTCAACAGTAGCCATAAGTCTGTCAAGGCGGGCGCGTTTTTTCTGCAGGGAATGATAATGCTTTTTCAAAGCGGCCATTCGGTTAAAATCCGGATCATGGAGAATGCTCGTTATTTCTTCCAAACTAATCTCCATCTCCCGATAAAATAATATCTGCTGCAGCAGATCTACCTCTTTTTCCCCATAGATACGGTATCCGGATGAACTGATTCTAGCCGGCTTCAGCAATCCGATTTGATCATAGTATCTCAGGGTGCGGCCGCTTACGCCGGACATTTTTGCCAATTTATTGACTGTATACTCCACAACATCGACCTCCTTGACAATATATAGCATAAACCTTTACGCAACGTAAAGGTCAAGGGATAGTTTCATGTTTTTACAGGAGACCAGTCGAAAACCGGAAGTGACAAACGCTTTTTTCTTATGCTATACTATCTCCATATTAATCTTCATAGTGAGTACTCGTATATGCTTGGTAATAAGGTCCGAGCGTCTCTACCTGGTTCCCGGAAAAAGAACCAGACTACGGGTTAAAGTATAAGTCATGGCCATGCTTCATTTTCGAAATTGAATGTTAATTCGGGAATTATAGTATTGGATACTTTAACTTTTATAGGTCTGGAAGGTAGACATTTTTTTCTACCCTCCAGACCTTTTTTAGTGAAATGGCTCATCGGGTAAATTTTCACGCGGGGAGGATTGCATTACAAGATTAGTATTACACATTTAATAGCATCAAGGAGGTCTTCACTTCATGCGTAAATCTAATCTGCTTGAAAAAATGTTCCGCCTATCAAGCAACAATACGAATGTAAGAACAGAATTCAGCGCTGGCCTGACAATTTTCATGACTATGCTCTATGTACTCATTGTCGTTCCAGGCATGCTGGCTAGTGCTGGTATCCCAAAAGGGACAGCTACAGTAACAGTAATCATCATGACTGGCGTTATATCTATCATCATGGGAATTTATAGTAACCGTCCATTTGTTTTAGCGCCAGGTCTTGGTTCTGTTGCATTTTTGACTGTTACACTCGTTGTAGCAGAGGATATCCCTTGGCAGGTTGGCATGGGAATGGTTTTCATATCCGGTTTGCTTTTCGTCCTATTTACCGTCTTGGGGCTAAGAAAGCTGATTGTCCGACTTGTCCCGCCTGCCATTAAATTATCGATTGGAGCAGGCGTAGGACTATTCATCGCTTTAGTCGGCTTTAGGAATGCTGGTTTGATTCAAGCCAGTGAAAAAGCAAATTCTTTGCAATTAGGCGATATTGGCTCGCCAAATACACTTTTGGCATTACTGGGCTTCTTCATCATGAGCGTGTTGCTTGCCAGAAAAGTAAAGGGCCATTTGCTTATCGGTATTGTCATTGTCACACTGGTTGGTATTCCGATGGGAGTTACCAAGCTTCCCAACGCTATCTTTTCACTGCCAGAAAGTATCAGTCCGGCTTTCTTTCAGCTTGACATCATAGAAGCTTTAAAATGGTCGTATTTCCCATTTTTGCTCGCATTTTTTGTTCCTGACTTCTTTTCAAGTCTTGGGACAATGCTTGGTGTGGCTAGCAAGGGAAATATGCTCGATAAAAACGGCAACTTAAAAGATATTGATAAGCCGTTCCTGGTGGATGCAGGCGGCACAGTACTTGGGTCATTATTTTCCGTGCCTGTCATGACAACTTATGTAGAATCCGCTGCTGGAGTGGAAGCGGGGGGACGGACGGGACTGACTGCGGTTTCTTCGGGTTTTTTGTTCCTATTAACCTTGTTCATCACGCCATTAATTATGATTATTCCCACTGAAGCGACCGCTCCCGCTCTCATTCTAGTTGGACTGACTATGCTTTCTTCCGTTCGAAACATTAATTTTGAAGACGTGACCGAGTCACTGCCGGCATTTATGACGATTGTCATGACCATTTTCACCTTTAATTTCGGGACTGGGATTGCTGCCGGCATTATCACCTATGTCGTTGTCAAGGCTTTATCCGGCAGACATAAAGAAGTTCATCCGGGGATGTATATCTTGGTCATCCCGCTTATCGCATATTTTATTTCACTCGCCTAAAATTTAAATGAAAAGGAGTTTTTTTAATGTATGAACGCCAACATATTGTTGCTGCTGCCCGCGGAGACGAGCCCATGGATACTATCATCAAAAATGTGAATCTGGTCAATGTGTTTACAGCCGAAATTTATCCTGCCGATATCGGCATCAAAGAAAACAGATTCAGTGCTATTGCACCTTATCATCAGGGATCTCCTGCATTTGAAATGCAAGGGAAAGTACAAATTGACGCGAAAGAAAAATTTGCAGTTCCCGGATTCATTGACTGTCATGTCCATATTGAAAGCACCATGGTCACTCCTGATATGTTTGCAAGGGCATTATTGCGTAATGGAACAACCGCCGCGGTTATTGATCCGCATGAGATTGGAAATGTTCTAGGGATGGAAGGTGTGGAATACATGGTCCAGGCCAGCAAAGGGCTCCCTGTTCATATCCTGACCACGGTGCCTTCTTCCGTACCGGCAGTTCCCGGCTTGGAAACCTCTGGCGCGGTCTTTGGAGCTGAAGAAATTGAAAAACTGCTTCAGCTCCCAGAGGTAGTTGGTATTGCTGAATTGATGGACTATGTCGGTGTCATCAAGCAAAGCCCAAGAATGGCTGGAATTGTTCAAAAAGGATTGGACCTCCAGGTTCTGAATGAAGGCCATTTACCGCGCGTTACCGGCCGTGATTTACATGCTTATCTGGCTGCAGGGGTCAATTCGGATCACGAAAGCCGATCAGTTAATGAAATTATCGAAAAGCTGCGTGCTGGTATGCTGATTTATATTCGTGAATCCAGTGTGAGCCAATTTGCGGATATCGCTGCAAAAGCTTGGCAGGAGCTGCCTTATGCCGCAAATATTGCCATGTGTACAGATGATGTAGAGCCGAATGATATGCTTCATAACGGACAAATGAATCGGGTCGTACGACGCTGTATCGAGGAAGGAATTCCTGCTCCGCTTGCCATCCGCTTCGCTTCTCTAAATGGGGCTATCCGTTACGGCCTAAGGGACCGCGGTGCCATAACAGCAGGATATTTGGCTGATTTTTCATTAGTAGATTCCTTAGAGACTATGGACGTAGCGGACGTTTTTGTACAGGGAAAACATATGGTCAAAAATAAGGAAATCCTTGTTGATATTCGTAGCAGTATACCTCCCATCGGCAAAAACACTGTGATGATTCCTAGCTTGACTGAACAGGATTTCGCGGTTCATGCCCCGGTCCAGCATGGAATGGTCACCATTCACACAATGGAAATGACAGAGATCGGAACGACAAAATTAGGAACATTGCAATTGGAAGTCACTGACGGGAAAATTACCGAACTGCCGGAGGACTATGTATTTGCTGCTGTTGTTGGCCGCCATGGACAAAACCGCAAACCTTTTGTCGGCATATTAAAAAATGCTGGTCTGCATGCCGGTGCCTATGCCACGACTGTCGCCCATGACAGCCATAATTTGGTAGTGGCTGGAAAAAACGCGCGAGATATGCTGCTTGCTGCACAAAATCTGAAAGCATCCGGCGGCGGCTTGTGTATTGTGCAAGATGGAGAAAAAATGGCTCAGGTGGATCTTCCGATTGCTGGCCTGATGGCGGCAGAACCTATTGAAGAATTGGGACCCAGAGTTGAAACGTTCAACCGCGTAGCGAGAAACCTGGGAGTAAAAGTCGGCAGACGATCACCGTCTATGGCGCTCTCCTCCCTAACATTGACTGTCATCCCTGAGGTTCGAATAAGCGATTTAGGGTTAGTAGATGTCGGCAAACAAGAGCTTATCCCGCTGTTCCAAAACTGATGCAGCTTGATTTTAATACAAAACAGCCTTATCGAGGGTGAAAATTTCGATAAGGCTGTTCTTTGCGTTACACTTAAAATATTGTTTTCTTTTAAATTTCCGGGTCCATAGGACTTAAGAGACTTTTACCCAGTTAGCCGCCTCATTGCTGGACGGTGAAGGAGGGAACTGCTCCCCTTTTTCTACTTGAATCTCCGTGTTGTCTTGAGAAGATGAACTTCCGCTTACCAAGCTATCCACCTTGAAAGTTCCATTCTCTGGAGCCTTTTCTCCTGTTTTGTAAGTTTCTTTTGCCATCATTCTCACCTCCAAGTATATTGAAAAGAAGAGGTATATGAAAGCCTGTCTCTTCTTTTCTATTTAGTGGATTCCCGAAAGAAAGCAAAATAAACACGAAACATCAGATATTTCATCAGCGTCAAAAAGATGATATATCCCTGTTAAAATTGGCTGCTCAAGAGCGTTTCAGCAAGCCTGCTTGCTGGTCTTTCACTGCTTGCTCCTTCATCAAATAATGTTTCTTTTTGCCGGTGGCCGTATAAGGCAGCTCATCAATAAACCGATAAAACCTTGGTTGTTTATAATCTGCAAGCATCTCATGTTCGGTACAATAGTGATGCAAGTCTGCGGCTGATAACGAAGCATTCTCGCTGACGATGTAGGCGACCACGGCTTCTCCTCTAAGATTATCCGGGACACCGACAACGACAGACTCAGAAACATCCGGATGCATATTCAGAATTTCTTCGACCTGTACTGGATGAATGTTTTCACCGGAAGAGACAATCATGTCGTCTTTGCGACCGACGATAGTTACATATTCCGCTTCATCCCAAGTAGCCATATCCCCAATATAAATCCAACCTTTATGAAAGACTTTTCTGCTTTCTTCTGGGTGGTTCACATAGGCATATGCACTTTTTCCAGGAGCTTTGACGATGACCTCTCCGACTTCATTTCCATCCTTGGCAACAAAATCATCGGGGTCAGCTTTACGGTCAGGATAAACTTTGACTACTGCGACATCATCATCTGTACATGATCTTCCTGAAGAACCAGCCATCTCCGGAAGGTCATACGGCCGCAGAAAAGTGTTCCAAAATGCCTCCGAGGTTCCATACCCGTTGAAAATATTTGGTGTCAATGTTTCCTGGAATCTGATGCAATCCTCCTTTTCCAAAGGCGAGCCCATTGTGACTATCCCTTTTAAACCAGACAAATCCATATGTTTTTTCCGTTGGGCATGGTAAAGCATCTTCAAAATCGAAGGTACACCGATTAAAAAAGTGATGCCATATTCTTCTACATAGTCCAAACATTTTTTAGGTTCAAAATTACGAAGGATCACAACCTCCCCGCCCATGTATAATGTCGGATTGGGGCCGCCGGAATGGATTCCTCCACGATGGAACCAAGGACTCATATTCATCGTTTTATCCTGAGGGCTCAACGGAAAATGCATCGCAACATCATGTGCAGACAGCACTTCATTAATATTGTTCAGCGGAACACCTTTTGGATTTCCTGTCGTGCCTGAGGTATACAATCTGGTCACTTCATCATATACGTGGGCAGGCACTTCCACAGTCGGCTCTATATCCGGCTGTTTCTCTACATAAGTCTTATAAGGGATATGACCAGCTGGAACTGCTTGTTCTCCACTCAACTCAGTCACGATGATACGGTGCGGCTGGTGGTCCGCCATACTGAGTGCCTGTTCGGCGGTTTCCTTATATTCTGCATCATAGACAAAGACAACGGGTTTGCTGTCATCCAGAATAGCAGCTGTTTCTCCTGGAGAAAGCCTGAAATTGATCGGGGCATTAATGGCGCGGATTTTTTGCGGAGCCAAATAGCAAAAAACAAATTCTGCAGAATTCGGCAGCTGATACATGATGACATCATTTTTGCTTACGCCATCAGCCAACAGTGCATGTGCAAATCGGTTCACTTCTTTGTTCAATTCGGCATATGTCCAAGTTTTATTGCGTAAAGGACACGTTAGCGCAGGACGGCTGGCATATCTGTGTGTGTTGCGAATAAAACCATTTATATAGGTAAACCCGCTTTCAAAGGTTTCTTTGAACATCGTTGTGTCATATGTGTATTGATTATCTTCCATTGTTTCTCCACCTATCCATTCGTTTTCAAAAACTACTCGTCTTCATCACATTTACCAACAATCAATGAAGAATTTTGACCACCGAAGCCAAATGCATTCGACATGGCCGCTTTCACATCTGCTTGGCGTGACTGATTCGGCACATAATCCAGATCGCATTGTGGATCCGGTTGATCGTAATTGATCGTTGGCGGTACTAGTGATTTCTTGATAGCCTGAATACATGCGATGCATTCTGTCACACCGCCGGCTCCCATCATATGCCCGGTAGCGCCTTTCGTGGAACTGACTGGGATTTGCTTTGCCAATCTTTCACTAAAAAGAGACTTGATCGCCGTTGTTTCCACTTCGTCGCCCAGCTTCGTGGAAGTGCCGTGTGCATTGATATAATCGATCGCATCAGCTGTAAGTCCCGCTTCGCGCAAGGCTTGCTGCATACAGCGGACTTCTCCATAGCCGTGCGGTTCCGGCGAGGTAACATGATAGGCGTCCGTATTGTTCGCATATCCAAGCAGCTCTGCGTGAATTTCGGCCCCTCTTGTCTTCGCACGACCTAACTTTTCAAGTACAATCGCCCCAGCGCCTTCGCCCATGACAAAACCATCACGTTTCAAATCGAAAGGCCTGCTTGCTTTTTCTGGATCTGCGTTATTTGTCGAAAGTGCCCGTGCCGAATGAAGCCCCGCAGTCATCAATCCGCTAAGGATCGATTCCGCTCCAACTGCAATGACAACATCAGCCTGGTCGGCTTTTAGCAGCATGGATGCTGTTCCAATAGCATCCGCCCCAGATGAACAAGCAGTGTTTACAGTCAAGCTCGGTCCCTTAATACCGTGCATGATGGCGATTTGCGCAGCGCCGATATTGCCGAGCATCTTTGGAACGACATGCGGACTTACCCTGTATTTGCCTTTTTCGGTGATGGCTGCCTGTGTCTCAGCCACAGTGGATATACCGCCAAGTGCTGTTCCCATCACAATACCTATACGTTCTGGATCAGCATCCAGCCTGCTTTGAGCCAATGCCTCCTTTGCTGCAATTAAAGCAAATTGCATGAATATATCTGTATTTCTTACCAGCTTTTTAGGTAAAAACTCCTGCGGGTAAAAATCTTGCACCTCTGCAGCAATCTGCACCGGAAGTTCATCCGTATCGAAGCGGGTGATATGGGAAATGCCGCTTTTTCCTGCCGCCAGGTTCTCCCAATAAGCTGTGACCCCTATTCCAACAGGGGTCACAGCGCCCATGCCCGTAATGACAATTCGCTCTTTACCCAAGACATGTCCCTCCTTATTTTATTGATGAAAAAGTATGATTCATTTTTTCCCACAAAGAAGGGAAGCGCTTCTTCACATCGAAGGGCTTCCCATTATCGTCAACATACGCATGGGAAGTCATCCCCTCAGCAGCCAGTTCACCATTTTCTTTCGTCACCTGATAGTCGAATACCATTCTGGAACGTTTTAGAACAGAGAGCCTTGTATGTACCGTAATATGTTCCAGGGGTCGTATCATTTTTTTATAATGGCAATCCGCTTTTAAACATACAAGAGATATGCCCTGCTCCTGAAATGTTTCCATATACGGAAACCCATATTGATGCAGCAATTGCATCCGGGCATCTGTAAACCATTCAAAATTTTTCGCGTAATAAGAAATGCCTGCTGCGTCACAATCTCCCCATTTTACAATCATTCCCATTTGATCATGAAAGTTAACATCAGCCACTTTAATCCCCCCTTTCTAATGAATTTATTTAACAATTGTACACCTAGAGAAAGCTTGGATGAATTATTTTGCTTCTAAAGCGAAAGTTCATTTTAAAAGGGCATGCACTGTTATTGCCACTCCTTGAACTTCTGTATGAGATACCGTCTGCATTTTGACAGCAAAGTTTCCCGTCCTTCCGCACTTTTCTGCTTATGCCATTCATTATAGCTTGCAACCGCGATGAGCAAAGAACCTCCGATAAGCAAATAGCCCCACCAAGGCATGTTTCCCCAAAATGGCCTGGTCTGCAAAAAAACATTGAGCAGCAGGACGCCCGAACCGACAAAGAAGAAGGATTTCATTTTATATGCCATACCGCCAAGCATGGATGCGAGTGATAACGACCCAATGACCAGCGCATCGTACACGGTGCCTCCGTCAAGCCCATCCTGAATCAGCAGCAAGGAAACAATTACTAGAATGGTCCACTGAATATAGCTGGTGATCTGTCTGTTCTTTCTTCCAGCCGTTTTCTGTAAAATGACTGAAAGAAGCACCCAAGGTAGTACATAACATTCCATTTCAAACAATGGGGGAATATCCAGCCGGTCCAGCAATGCATAAAATGGCTGCAGCAAATAAGCAATGGATGCGAATATGACCCATTTCGGTTTGATATCGGGTACACGGTTACGCTGCAAAAATATGAATGTTGCTACAAACAGACCGGGCAGCAGGCGGACCCAGAGCGACTCTCCCGTCTGGAAATTAAGTTGTATCAATGGCATCAGCCCAGCAATCGTATACCAATCAACACGTAACACCTTCCTATCGATATTGGTGTAAATATTCTTGTAGAGTGATTGCCCAGCCAACGTCACTGCAGCCAGGAACATCACCAGCAAACCGTACTCCTGTTCAGGATATGCCTCGCTGTAAACATTGATAGCGTAAAGAACAAAGGCCAAGGGTATGAAGGCGAACATATCCCATTCTTCAGCATGTAGGATGAATAGAAGCCCTGAGGCGTATATGGCTGTTATAATCAATAGCAGCAGACCAAAAGGCTGTGCCATGACAAAATCCAACATACCAAAGACGGAAAAAGGAACGACCAAATAGGCGATCCGTTTTGTCCATGGCTGTCTGGCGATGAACCATACAGTAGCCGCAGTCGCGCTTGTTATCAGCCAAGTGTAATGTAAGGTGTCATACCACCCTAAAAAAATGAAGCCGAGACTTAGCATTACCCAAAAGGAGACAAAGGTCGCGTATAAAAACGTTTTAATTCGCCATTCCTCTGAAACCCTGACAGTACTAATGGCATATATCAACACCGCAATACCAAATACCCAGAATGACTTATCACCGTGTTCTAATAGACTGCCAAGCAGTGCGAGCGGCAAATAAATGTGCCCTGTCCACCAAAAGGCCCTTGCCAGTACATCATCCCATTTTGCCAATGCCATGCCGACAGCGAGTAACAACACCGCCCCAAGCAAAAACCGAAGCTCCTGCCACATTTCTGATTGTATATATAGATCGACATCCATCAAGTAAATGGTTGTCAGATAGAATAGTAAGGAAGTACTGCCAGCCGCAAATGAAGCTGTTCTCGATTTTGTTTTGCGATACAGCAAATAAGCCATCACAATGCCGCCTGAAACGATGCTTACCCGTAAGGACGGACTGAAACCCCACGTCAAGGTACCAGCTATTGCGAACAAGTAAAATATCTCGGAAGTATAAAAACAGTAATCAGCAAACAATCTGTTGTTTCTTCTCTGCCATAATATACTTGCCAAAAGTGTAAGAAAGCTCGCTATCGCCGCTCCCGGTGCCTCCAGCGGACCGTCATGATGATATGGCATGCTCCTATCAGCCCATGCTCCATAAAATAAGCAAACACTCATTGCGAGCAGGATGGCATGAAACAATGCTGGCAAATTGATTTCAGGTATCCAGGTACGTATTTCAAATTTCGCTGCGACGAACGCCGCAGTTAAACTGAGACAAAGCATCATCATACCTGCTTGCCACCAGTTGAAAACGATTAAATCTGCAATCAAGCATATCAGCGCAGCAGCGCCAGCAATATCACGTGAACTTTCCTTCAAAGACTGAAAGAGTGGTAGCTTCATCAAACACCCAAACAGAATATATACCAGCAGACTGGCAAAGAACATGATTAACGTAATTGATTCGTAACCAAACCAAGTGTGTCCGAGCAAAACAGCCTCACGTAAAGCAGCCAATAAAAACACAGGAGCCAGGTAGGAAAACAGCACACGCTTCACCGAGTGAGACAGATATGCATAATTCAGAAATATAATCACATAAGCTGCTAAAAATACGATTGATGGCTGATCATGGAGCCATACGAGTCCTTGAAAACTGATATAAAGAAAAGCACACCCTGATACCAGCGCACTGGTATAATGATATATCCTTTTTTGTTTGTCATCGCCTTTCAGTAATAAAGGCAGTACAATGAATACAAAACCGAGCAACGCGTATACGGCTGCGCCAACATGCACAAGCGCAGAGAACTCAATTATCTGATATACACCATAGACAAGCATGGCAGTAAACACAAATTGATATTCCCTATGTTTGCTGACATATACCATCGCAAAATAAAGTATCGCTGTCAAAATCAAATTAAAGCCGTGTGCCACTTCCCTTTCATAAAATCCCAGCATCAGCAAAGTGGAAAAAATCATATTTACCTGTACATAAAGCAGGCATTCTTTCGAAAACAATTGCCATGCATCATTTTTCTTCAAATAACGGTACAGCACCATCAGCAACCCATTGAACAGCATCATACCAAAATAGAACACATCAAGTGGAGGTTTACAAGCTGCCAGCAAAAATCCAGCAGCCAATGTCAGACTGGCGCAGGCAAACCAGACAAACAATCTGGCGCGAAGCTTCTGTGCAAAAAACACATAGACAGGCAATATGATCAGGCTTCCGGCAGCACCGAACAGAAATTTACCTTCACCAAAAACGGAGAAATAATTTCCCCACAGTTTGAAAAATCCAATTGATAAAATAACAATCGGCAAAAACAGGCTTCCCAGCACATAAAAGGCGAATGCTGTTTTCTCAATTTTAAGCATGCGCTCTGTCACATATGCCAGCCCATAGAACAGCACCGAAACAAATGTGATCAGAACTACTTTCATCAGGCTGTTCAATGTGTCCCAGGTGCTAGTTGCCAGCACCAATCCCCCAAGCAATAACAGGATAATGCCTATATTCAGTGACCAGATGATATTGCGTTCACGGATTTGCTGTGGGGATAATTGTTTTTTAGCAAACGGCACCGGGCTTGATTGATTTAATTTTTTGTTCTTCTTCAAGGCAGATGTATTCTTGGACAAACGTGCGTTTCTTTCCTCTTTCTCTCTATGTTCCAATTCCTTGTAATACTTTTCATGGGCTTTTACAACTTGCTGACAAACGTCTGTTGAAATATATTTTTCCTTTTCAAGTTTCTTCAGTTCTTTTTCAACCATTTGCTTTCTCTCTGTGTACATTGACCAGGGCAAAATAGGCACCTCGCTTTCCTCTTACTAGACTATATTCGACAAAAGCGCTCGAATTCCCTTTCTAATCCAGAAACAATGGTGATCAATAAATATTTCATATGTATGTTACTGCATAATGTTACATGACCGATTTTGCGTTTTCTAAAAGAAGGCCAGCACCTTGTAACCTACGCTGTTTTCGAGGAGGGCACGGGAGCTCTTATTCAAGTAAATTATGTTTTGTCGAACGATTCTTATTGGAAGCGGAAAATACTTCTTTACTTTGACCGCGCTTGTGGGATAATATTCTAAAAAGTATGCACGTGAAAGGGGATAGCACGGGACCCGAATCTATTTATATGTTTTTCTTACCTGACAGCACTTCTAAAAATCGATGAACGTGGGGGTTAGTTACATGACCAATAGAAAGAGATTAATTGGATTTTTCCTTACATGTGCGTTATGCTTCAGCCTGATAGTCCCGGAAACCGGCTTTACCAACTCCCAACCGGATGGGAAGTCCATTGACCATCCGGTTAAGCTGATAGGAATCTCGGTTAAGCCAAACACGTTTTCCAATGTACTTACCCATCTAGAGGACGAACAATGGTATCAATTCGATCCAGGTAAAGCCAATCTTACTAATCATACACATTTGCGTCTGACATTGAGCAGCAATGCGCCCGTTGAGATCAGCGTTTATCCAAGCAAGAAAAGTGCAATCGAAAATGAACCATTCTACTGGTATCAGGCATATGCCGATAAGAAACAATCTGCCGAAGTAGATTTCCCTTATGCGTGGAGTGGACCCTGCTACATCAAAGTAACTGGTTTTAATGATGGGGAACAGCCAAATTCCGCTTCCAAAGCAATTAATTACCAGCTTCATTATGAATCTGTCAATCTTCCACCTGCCACAGAATCCGGCGAGCCTTGTCCTGTCGAATTAAGTACATCTCAAAAAAAGTCCGGTACCCAAATCATGAAACATTTACGCCAGACAAGGGATGGTCTTTTAAGCAAAACAAGCAAAGGCAAGAAACTGACATCACTATATTATCATGCATCTCCTTTTCTCATTGCCAAAATGGCTTTCAACACCAAAGCAAAGGATGACGTCTATAAAAACCTTGTACAGCTGCAATCAATGTTTCAAGATATCGCAGAAAACGGCTCTGATGCCGGCTATATGATTCAGGGTAAAGACCAGCAAGCGATTATCAATTTGTATACTTTTACGATGAATACTTTACCGCAAGACATGAAAAATAGCATTGGCCAGCTTGTTCCAGAAAAAAAGCTCTCAAAGCTTGCAGGCAAATCTATCAAACAAGCATTGAAAGATTTTGAGCTTTCCAGTACAGCGGCTGCTTCCGAAAAATTGATCATCAAAGTAAAAAATGGAAAAAGCGGAAAATGGGTCTCCCAAAAAATTGCTGCGCACGGTTATAAAACAAAGCATGTATCTGCGCTTGGGACTAAAAACGTATCTTTACCCGGAGTATTCGTAGCCAGCATCGACAAAAATGCTGCAAACACACTAATAAAAAAGCTAGATAACCTTCCGGAAGTCGAATATGTTGAACCAGTCCGGACCTACCGCGCCCTATCCAAAGATGTGCAATATCCATATCAATGGTCATTGCACAATACTGGCAAAGATGCAGGCAAAAAAGGGGCAGACGTAAAGCAGGAAAGCCTTCAAAAATTATTGAAAGGCCAAAAACTGCCAAAAACACTGATTGCGATCACGGACACTGGTGTAGACAGTTCCTTGGCAGATTTAAAAGGAAAAGTCCGCACCGATCTGGGAAAAAATTTTGTCGCTAATAACAATGATGCAAGCGATGATGAAGGTCATGGCACGCATGTATCGGCCATCATCGCAGCAAATGCCGGCAACGGTTATTCCATGGCCGGAGTGAATCAATCAGCTGAAATTCTGCCAGTCAAAGTGCTTGATGCATATGGCGAAGGAGAAACAGAGCAAATCGCTCTAGGTATCATATATGCCGTCAACAAAGGGGCAAAAGTGATAAATTTAAGTCTCGGCGGTCCTTACAGCAGGACAATTGAACACGCTATGAAGTATGCCGCAAATAAAAATGTCACTATCGTAGCAGCCAGTGGAAATGATGGTTCAGAAGAAATAGATTATCCTGCATCTTCCCGTTATGCAATCGCTGTCGGGGCAACAAACAAGCTGGACATTACCAGTGACTATTCCAATTTTGGCAAGGAACTGGCTCTCGTCGCACCTGGCTCTGACATCCCGAGCCTTCTGCCAAACGGCAACGTCACTTATATGTCTGGCACATCTATGGCAGCACCGCATGTTACTGCTGTAGCCGGCATGCTGCTTGCAAAGGATCGAAAACTGAAGCCAGCTCAAATCAAACATTTATTAACGAACACAGCAGATGATATTGCCATGGAGGAACAAGATAATAAATATTTGGAATGCTACAATGATGACTACGAAATCGTCCCTTGCAGCCAGCAGCCCGGCTATGATTATGCTTCAGGATGGGGGCGGTTGAACGCTTTTAGCGCCGTGAGTGCACTTGACTTGCGAATGAATGTCAGCAAACTTAAAGATAATATGATTTCATTGACCGGTTCTGCTAAAAAGGGGACCCGCATTACGATAAAAAAAGGGAAACAGGTACTTGGCAAAGCCACAGCTGATTCCAATGGAAAATTCAAAGTAAGCATAAAAAAAGTGCAGCGGGCTGACACTGTACTCCACCTCTCAGGAGAAAACGGTTCAGCAAAAACAACCATGAAGATTATCGTCAAAAAAGGAACGAAGCCACCAGCTCCAAAGGTGAAAGCAGTGAGCAATAAGTCCACTATTGTAACGGGCTCCACACTCGCTAATCTAGGGGTGAAAATCAAGAATCACTCCAACAAGTCCATTGCTTCCGGAAAAGCAAACAATAAAGGGACTTTTAAACTCAAGATCAAAAAACAAAAGGCCGGGACTGTGCTTCATATCACCGTTACAGATCTCGCCAAAAGGCAAAGCAAGGCCGCTAAAATAGTCGTGGCAGATAAAATCCCGCCCAAGGCGCCTAAAGTAAACAAGATAACCACTCGTGACACTCTCATAAGAGGAAAAACAGAGACTGGAGCAACAGTGGTTGTGAAGCAAAAAGGCAAAAAAATCGCCTCCAAAAAAACTGACAGCAAAGGTAATTTCAACATAAAAATCAAGAAGCAAAAAGCCGGAACAATTCTGTACGTAACATCGAAGGATAAGGCTGGCAATATCAGCAAGGCAACGAAAGTGGCCGTAAAGAAATGATCTTCCGTTCATTAAATAAATGCTGTCTTGTTATTTGCAAGATAAATATCTTAATCCGGTGATATTCAGTTTACCTAAAGGTTACTTATCATTGATTGCAAAAGCCAGAGTATGCAAAGAGGCAACAACTCTCCCAAAGGGAGGCTGTTGCCTTTTTGTTACTGTTTTTTATTTACATATTGGCGAACATGATGTTCGATGCCAGCCAGTACAATGTCCGCAGGATCCTCGTTTATCGCCAGATCTGCCTTCGAGCCATCCGCAGGGAGCATTTGCTGAAAAATTTCTTCATACTCCGTTACACTAATTTCCTTCCGGGAAGCAAACAGATCTGCATGTCTTTGGATATGCAGCTGTTTTTGGTAGTCCGGCTGCAAAATTCCGGAAAAGAATTCACCGACAGCCCCCGATCCATAGCTGTACATCCCGATTCTTGCCCCTGCTGGCAACCCTTCTTGATTTTCCAATAAGGATAACAAGCTAAGATATAAGGATGCTGTATAAATATTGCCGATATTTTTATTAAATGTCTTGCTGACTTCATAATTGGCGAGCAAACGATCACGATTCGCCTCATCTGTTTCTTCCAGAATGGTCCTTAGTGCCTTCAAGCCCATTTTGGTATATGGCATATGAAAACAAATCGCTTCATATTCTGCCAGCTTCAAATGGGATGCTGCTTTATACTGTTCCCACACGCGATTGAAAAAAGAAATATATTGTTCATTGGAAAATTTCCCATCAACAAATGCATTCTCCGCATACGTTGGACGCCAAAAATCCATGATGTCCTCCGTGTGATACGCATGATGCTCCTCAAGCCTAAGTACCCTTGGTTCCCGGCTGATTAACATTGCAACTGCTCCGGCACCCTGTGTAACTTCGCCGGATGAACGCAATCCATACCTGGCAATGTCCGTACCGATTACCAGTACCTTACTGTCCGGGTGCAGTGCAATATGCCCCTTTGCCATTTGCAGGCCCGCAGTTGCACCATAGCAAGCTTGCTTGATTTCAAAAGCACGTGCCTGCGGATTTAATCCGAGAAGCGGGTGGATATAAGTAGCAATTGATTTAGAGTGATCGACGCCAGATTCAGTCCCGACAATGACTAAGTCGATTTTTTCCTGATCCGTTTCATCCAATATCTCTAAAGCTGCATTTGCCGCAAGAGAAACTGGATCCTGCGTTAACGGTGCCACAGCCATCTTTTCCTGGCCAATGCCGACCGTGAACTTTCCCGGATCCACATCTCGGGAAATAGCCAGCTCATTCATATCGACGTATAAATGTGGAGAATAAAACCCCATTTTATCTATTCCAATATTCATCTTCAGCTCTCCTGTAAAAATGGTTTTATTTTTGTAATTTAATGCATTCTATATGGTAAAAAGCAGTTCCAGGTTGCAATCGAGTAACCGCCAATTCGAGCAGCTGTCTGCAACTATATGAAATAAATCCTTTACGTGAATTACATCACAAATATATTGTATCATCTGTCAGACAAAAGTCCATGCAAGAAGGAGCGCTCATGAGGATTTTCCTTTTTTCAACTGATGACAGGAACAAAGGTTGCATTCGCGACACTTTAGACAAAGTATTACATCAGTCATTCCATGGATTGTAAACTTTCCTGCCATTGCTGGACTGTCATGACCTCGGCTTGCTTAGGAAATACTTTTTGCATAAGAGTGTCGTGTACCTGGACATCTGAATCCGCACATGCATCAGAAAGGACGACCATTTCAAAATCTTTATCTGCTGCCTCACGAACAGTCGATAAAATCACTCCACTGGTAGATATGCCGGCAAGTACAAGCTTGTCAATATGTTTAGCACGTAAAATTTCCTGTAAATCACTGCCGGAAAACGCACTGAAGCGTCGCTTGACCACAATCGGCTCTTCCGGAAGCGGCGCCACTTCTGGAACAATTTGTGTCGCTTCGTCTGTTTCCGTAAAGCCGCCGCGCTTGGAAATGGCGGAAAAGATTTTATTTTTTTCACTCACTTCAGGATAATTGCTTCGGAATGCAACTCGTACGAAAATGACTGGGACTCCTGAATTCCTTGCAGTCTGTATCGCCTGCTGAAATGGTGCAAGTGCAGCTGAATCCTGTAAATTTCCTTTCACAATTCCCGCTTGCAAATCCATTACAAGTAAAACTGATTTCGCTTCTTTCATGTTTAGCCCTCCTAGCAGTTTACATGTTCCAACCCAGCCCAAACAAAAGGTAACCTGTCCTATATTCATTCACTTTCTGACGGCTTTTCTTGACCGCCAAAAGCAACATTGATATTCTAAATGCATTGTTAAGTAAAAATACCATACAGGAAACAGGAAGCAGACAAAGCTGGAGGCTTGAAGTTGAAACACATCATTGACGCATTCAAAACTATGAATTATAAACAAATTTGTTTTCTCATCATATTAGCAGTTTGCTGCGCTGCTTCTTTCATATTTGTTACCCATAATGAGACCTTTTATGACCGGCCGATAGCAAAGGTTATTCAAACAAAGGTCACAGATACGACAAATGTGAAAGACAGCCGGCATAATAAAGACAAGCTGTCTACACAGCATATCACAGCGGAATTGAAAAATGGAAAAGATAAAGGACAACTCATACAACTCACGAATCAGTACTCTTTATCAAAAGCTTATGATCAACGTTATGATGTTGGCGATGAACTATTTGTTACGATAGATAAAACAAAAAAGAGCTCCCACCTAACCGGCAGCATCCAGGATGTTAAACGGGATACATATATCGTTTTCGCAGGCTGGTTATTTTTCTTCATTTTACTGGCTGTCGGCAAGAGACAGGGACTGTTCTCCGGTATCAGTTTGGCAGTGAATGCCATTTTACTTTCCTATGCTTTGGATATCTATGTAAGCAACTCGAATACAAATCTGCTTTGGATCTGCGGAATCATTGCGGTGCTCTTTACCGTCATTTCCTTATTGCTCGTCAACGGTTTCAATGAAAAGACATACGCAGCCATCATCGCTACGATGATAGGAACCGCCGCTTCTCTAATCGTCACTGTCGTTGTGATGTGGGTGACGTCCGAAAACGGAATGCACTATGAAGAAATGCAATTTCTTACCCGGCCTTATAAGCTTGTGTTCATGGCGGGACTATTCATCGGGTCTCTGGGTGCAGTGATGGATGTGGCGATAACCATGTCATCCTCCGTTTTCGAGCTGTACCAAAAGAATCCCGACGTTTCGATAAAAGCTCTAAAAACATCGGGTATGGATATTGGAAAAGACATTATGGGCACCATGACGAATATTTTGTTTTTCGCATATATCAGCGGATCCATCCCAGCGCTTATTTTATATCTGAAAAACGCCTCACCATTAGGGTTCACCCTTTCCATGAATCTTTCACTGGAATTGGCCAGAGCCCTTGCTGGAGGCATCGGTATCGTTCTGACGATACCGATCGGATTGTATACAACTATTTTCTTCGTTAATCGAAAGAGGGTGAAACGATGAACACATTACTGGTGCTGGCGATTGTATTATTCATCCTCATGGTCATGGTTGGCGGAAGAAAAGGTGCCCGTTCGTTCATTTCTTTATTCCTGAATTTTGTAGTACTATTATTCACTGTATTTCTTATGAATGATCCCCATATCAACCCGATTATTTTGACAGTGATTGCCTGTACTGTGGTCAGCAGTATCAACCTGTTTTTCATCAATAGCGTAAACAGCAAAACAATTACCGCTTTTCTCTCGACACTTGCCACCATTATCATTTTACTTTTCTTTATATTTATATTGACAAAAAAAGCGATGATACAAGGATTTGGCGAGGAAGAGATAGAGGAACTGAGCGTATTTTCCCTTCATATTGGTGTTGATTTCATAAAGGTTGGCGCTGCCGTGGTGATTATGAGTACGATCGGTGCGATCACTGATGTCGCCATCTCTATCACATCGCCCATGCAGGAGATTTTCAACCATCATCCGCATATTGACAGAAAGGATTTGTTTACTTCCGGGATGAGGATTGGCCGTGACATCCTGGGTACCAATACGAATACACTGTATTTCGCCTTTATCGGCGGTTATCTGGGATTGCTTATTTGGTTCAAGGACTTGTCTTATTCCTTTGGACAAATCATCAATTCAAAGGTGTTCAGTGCTGAGATACTAACCATATTTTGTGCAGGGATCGGCATAGCACTCATCATCCCGATTGCTGCGTGGATGAACGCATATTATCTGGTGAGGATGAGGGAAAAATCACAAAACAGATAGATAACCAAATCACGCGCCAGTCCTTGCGATTTACACTTCTGTATATATAAAAAATGCCCTGTCTCCTTCCTGAAGGCAGGGCATTGTGCTATATAGTGGTCAAAACGTTCTTCAGGCTGTCATACACTTCTTTCCATAATTGTCTGTCTTTTGTATAAGCCTGTGTAATTTTTTCTATGACCCGCTTTTGTTCTTTGGCAAAATGGGGATCTTCTTTTGGCGGCAACCCCGCTTTAAGCCCCATGGCAAATTCCTGGACACGTGCGGCACGCGGCCCCCATACAGCCCTTTCCTCTCCATTTTTATCAATGAAAATGAAAATCGGGATCGAGCGGGCAGTCCCGTTCGTCAAATACTGATCCATCAGTTCCAGATTTTGATCACGGAGGATCATGCGAATCTCCATACCAGCCGCTTCCGCTATCCGCATCAAAATTGGCGTATTCATCATCGCATCCCCGCACCAGTCCTCAGTAATGGCAATCACGCGAATCCCTTTGCTTTTCAGCCCGTCAAAAAAGGCCCTATCCTCCTCGGGAACGCGGAATTGCTGATAAATAGATTGCAAGTTTTCTCGATGTGTTTGCATGGAAGCCACAAAGTCTTCAGCTGGAATAGCTTGTTCGAACCACTTTTCAAGTGTTGCCATTTACATTCCCCTTTACCTTTTATCTATATATTTAAAATACCACAGAAGCAAAATAACTTCATATCCTTTTTTCAAGTTGTTACACCATGTCTTTTTTGTTTCCTTTTATCGCCCATCATTCTAAACAGCAATTTTAAAATCGGGGGGATCGCAAAGTAAATGAAAAAGGTCCGAAACAGCTGGTAGCCCGACACAATGGACAAATCCGCCTCAATCGCGTGTGCGATGATCCCCATCTGGTCCATCCCGCCTGGAGCCGTTGCTAACAGCGCAGTAGCTCTGGACATATCATGCAGCCATCCCAGTATAAAACTCAATACCACCGATCCTCCCATTAACATCAATCCGCTGCCAATCGCAAGGGAAAATGTTCTGCCCTTATGTTCAATCTCACTTGCTTTCAACATAAGGCCAACATGCGTACCAATCAATAACTGGGCCGCATTGATAACAAAACCAGGGAGATGCGGCCCCGTAAACCCCAAGACCTGTAAAACGGCCGTTCCAATCATAGGTCCAAGCAAGTAAGCTGTCGGAAAATGTATTTTGTTTCCTAACAACGCAAGTATAACTCCGACCAATGCAAATAAGATAATATGAGGAAATAGACTGACTGTTGTCTCTATCGGCAATGCAGCAGTTCCTCCGTTGTCACCTGCATGCTGTCCAAAGAAAGGCATCAATACAAGCAGCGGCATTGCGATCACAATCATCATCAGCCTAATCACCTGGGTTACAGTCACTACCGCCAAATTGATTCCTTTTGTTTCTTCCGCCAGTACAATAACCTGCGTCAACCCACCTGGAATACTTCCCAATAAGGCGGAACGGTAATCACTGTCTGATAGCATGGAAACAATCAAAGCAATACCGGCGCATAATAGCATCAGCAACACTGTCATCAGCAGCATCGTTGGCAGCTGTAACGCCATTTCACGAAGCGCTGCCAGCGTCATGGACAAACCAATCGTATAGCCAATGATCATCATGCCTGTGTTACGTAAATGATATGGCCATGCAAAATCCCATTGCAGCATATTTTTTCCGAGCACCATGGCGATCATCGGACCAAGCAGCCACGGAACTGGAATGTGCAGTAATTGAAATAACACGCCCCCGATGATAGCAATGATGAGCGTGATAAAAATTCCTTTGAAGTTATACAGTACATAATGCCCCATTCTGGAAGCCTCTTTTCAATCAAATGCTGATTCTGTTTCCATTGTACCATGCACAAGTGCACATGCTTAGTCATGTGCATCGATTCCTGTTTCCATGTAGGAAATCCGGTGTTTACCTAGTATACAGCTTACCATTGCCTATTCCCCAACCTGCTGCCAAAAAAGAAAGCAAGCCTCGCTGATACATTGTTAGGTGTATCGCTATAGCTTGCGTTCTTGCCCCTCCATCACATCAACGGAGAACCAAAACGCTATATTGTCGATGTAACAGGGATTGTGAATTACAGACATGAAGCCCTTACACATATATAAAGAGCGGACATATATAGTGATATTTTCCAGGAAAATTGTTTCCTCCTATGCAATATAATCTTCTTTGGGGATATCATCCACCTGGTACCGTGTATAATAAGCACCTTTGGTTATAAAAGCGATGACTACCGTCAGGATTGCCGCTAATATGGCCGCAAAAATGGCAGCGGTATTTTGTAAAAAGGCACCCATATAACCTAATGCAGCAATTGTTCCCAATACACTAGCAATAATTAATGAAACAACACCGACCGGATTCCATTTATGCAAATTGCTCTGCCTCGCTTCATAATAAGCAGGTCCTATTTTGCATAACTTTTTCACTACTAACGCATCGGTGACTAAAACCGCTGCCCATGACAGGAGAAAAACACCTTGAAATGTTAACGCAGTGTCCAGATGGTCGACGATTCCGCCAAGCATTAATACCATGGCAGTTACCCCAGCAGCAACAACCCAAAAGCGGCGCCCTGGTCTGAAATTCATTACATTTTCAAAGAAATTGGATAGCGACAATGAGCTGCTGTAAATATTTGTAACATTAATCCTTATCTGTGTCAGCAACGTAAACAAAGCTCCCCCGATACCAAGGAGCTGCACAATATACACACCGGGATTCGGCTGAGCAAGCAAAACACCAAACCATATTCCAAGCCCGCCCATCACGCCATAGCAAAATATTTGCGGAATGAAACCGATTGCGATGGTGCCTTTCATATCTTTGGGCTTTAAGAATCTGGCGTAGTCTGAAGCCAACAGGGCAGTCAATCCCATGATTCCGTGCTGCATTCCAATACATAGAAGCAAGGCAGAACCGCCGACTTTGACCCCTTCAGGCATATAAGTCAAAAAATTCCCTTCGTAAATAGGCGTCTTGTACAACGAAACGATGATGGCTGCTCCCAAGAATATGACGAATAATGGCAGTGACCACTTTTGTAATTTATCCAGCTGTTTTATTCCAAACCAGTTAAGTGGTATAACAATGGAGCCAAAGATAATAATGAATACCGATTTTGGTATAGAAGGGAAGAATTCATGTACTGCGAATACCAGGATCATACCTTCAAAAGCGCAATACATAATGAAATTGGATGCGTAGATAAGTGAGGTAAGTGATGCTCCGATATAGCCAAACCCACCGCCACGGGATAATAGGTTGACATTCATACCGGTTTTAGCCGATAGATATGCAATGAACGTCCCCAGTATACCAGCGACAACAATAGCGTATACTGCCGAAATAATGGCGTTGATCGCACCGAATTGTAATGCCATCACGCTGCCTAATTGGAAATAGAAGATTGCTGTTGCGATACCAAAAGTGATGTTCGTAATACTTATCCAGCCCATGTTCCTTTTATTTCTTGGGACTCTTTCCAATGAGTAATCGTCTTTTTGTCCCTTGTTCTCAACATTATCAACATTATTTGATTTGATATCAATCAACTCCTCGAACTAATAGTTTCATATAGTCCCCCCATAATTTGTAAAATAATTCACAATCCTGATTACAATCTACACAACCTACTATAGCAGTAATAACCACTGTTTTTCAAATGCGTTATTTAGCTTAAATTCCATTCTAACCGTGAAAAATATCGTTTTTTCTGCTGAATACGAGGCCTATCGTTATAGTCCTTCCGAGTCCTCCCTAAGCCTTTCACTTATTACATTGCTCCCAACACCATGGTTCAGTGTTCAGATTATCACAAACAAACTTTTTCAATGAGCCCCCGCTCCCTCCCTTGTTTCCAACCAAATTTGCTTTACAACTGGATGCTTCATCCATAAATACTTTGGCTCGCATGGCAAATAGCCGATTAGTTTTAACAAAACCAATCGGCTTTCCCGCAAATCGGCTCAGTTAATGCATATGAGCCCGATGCGTTGCTACAGCAGTATCCATTTGACACATAAGCGAATTTCCGTGGGGATGTTTTTCGGTTTCCAATTGAATCGTGACATGGCCTATTCCTTTATGAGCTAATTCATGTTCGATAGTACGAAGGAGTATCTGGCTTTTTTCTACCGTCAAGTCACCATCCACAGAAATATGGCAGGAAAGCGCATTTTGCCCGCTCGTAATACTCCATACGTGTAAGTCGTGTATACCTTCAACTCCTCGTGTATGCTTCAATGTTTGTATGATATCATCCATATCCACATTAGCAGGAGTACCTTCCATCAATACATGAACAGCATCACGTGTCACGCGCCATCCGCTCGTCAATACAAGCAAGGCCACGATCACGCTTGCCAATGTATCTGCCCACCCCCAATTGAAGAAGAATATGAGCAGCGCGGCGACAATTGCACCGATCGATCCTAATAAGTCCCCTAAAACATGCAAATAAGCTGCACGCAGATTCAGATTTTCTTTCGTGTCTCCTCCCCGCATCAATATCCATGCAACTACAACATTCACTAACAGACCGATAAACGCAATAATCAACATGCCCGTTGAAGCCACTTCAGGAGGATTATTCAGTCGTTGAAACGCTTCAAAAAAGATATATATCGAAACAATCAGCAGCGTCACTCCGTTAAAAATAGCCGCTAGTATTTCAAACCGTTTATATCCATAGGTCTTTGCATAGTTAGCAATCCGCTCACCCAACGTAAATGCCAGCAAACCAGCCAAAAGCGATATGGAATCACTTAGCATATGGCCCGCATCAGATAAAAGGGCCAAGCTGTTGGTGACTAATCCCCCGATTACTTCTACGATCATGTATCCTGTAATGATGATAAAACTGATCATGAGCGCCTTTTTATTCGCACCATGTGTATGGTGATGGCCATGATGATCATGTCCCATATGTTACACCTCCTATATCATTAAATACTTATATGCGCACATATGAATATATGATGTATACCACCATTTAAATAGAAAATCATAAAATAGATCCACCCTATACGTTACTAGCTATGGCAAGCATGATCAATCACTTGTTTCAGTATGAGCATCACATGCTCGTCATCATGAGAATAATACAGTGTTGTTCCTTCACGACGATATTTTACAAGCCGCAGGTTCTTCAGGAAACGTAATTGATGGGATACGGTCGACTGGCGAAGTTCTAAAGTCTCCGCAATCTCATTCACAGAACACTCTTTATGGAAAAGCAAGTGAAGAATACGGATTCTTGTTGGATCTCCTAATGCTTTGAAAGTCTGCGACACCACAAATAACGTTTCTTCATCCAACTCTTGCCTGACAGTATCACTTTCAAATTGTTCCCCTTCCAAAACTATCCCTCCCTTATCATATTTGAAATTTTTAACGACTATACCACTTATATGAGCATATTAACATATAAACACTTTTGTTACAATTTATTTCATCTGCCACGATGCAGCATATGCCTGCGGTCAAAAAAAAAGCCAATCAAAGTTATTGATCAGCTCTTCGTTGTAGTAATATTCATTTTTGCCGACTCGAAACAAGCCAAAAGCTACATGGGAGGTTTGCTTTCGTAAGTCAGTTTAATTCTCTTACTTGTATTGGTATCAACGTGCGCTTCAATTGCTCTCTATGTTGTTCATACTGTGCAGGAAGCATCAACTGCTCTCCCATTGTCTCTGCAGATTCATCATGTGCGAAACCAGGGGGATCGGTAGCAATTTCAAAAAGGATTTCCCCATGCTCCCGGAAATAAACAGCATTAAAATAATTTCTGTCCCGTACTGGCGTTACGCCGTAACCATTTGCTGCAATATGCTGCTGCCATTCCAACTGGTCACTGTCATCCGCCGCCCTCCATGCGATATGATGGACTGTACCGACACCCATTCTGCCTCTTTCAGCCGGCACTGCTCTAAGATCAATGATATTTCCAATATCACCTGAAGATTGGAAACGGATGAGATCTCCTTCTTTTCGCAGACGTTCAAGACCCATTACATTCTCCAACAGATCGGCCGTTTTATCCGGACGGGATGAATATAATGTTGCACCTCCAAATCCTTTGATGGCCACTTCCGGTTTCACTCCGCCAAAAGTCCAGGTATTGATTGCACCCGCTCCTCTTTCAACAATTTCCAAATGAAGGCCATGCGGATCATCAAATGCCAGATATTCCTCATCAAAGCGTTTTGTTTTCGTGAAGAGAACATGGAACTTTTCCAATCTTTTTTCCCAAAATGCCATAGCTCCTTTCGGTACAGCATATGAGGTGACACCAACCTGGCCATCACCAATAACGCCTTGACGGGCGCCTGCCCATGGGAAAAAAGTAATGATCGTCCCAGGTTCTCCTCCCTCATCGCCAAAGTACAAGTGGTAAGTGCCAGGATCGTCGAAATTTATCGTTCGTTTCACTAAGCGTAAGCCTAAAACACCAGCATAAAAATCTACATTTTCTTGTGGATGTCCCACAATCGCACTAATATGATGGATTCCGTTTGTTTGTTTTTCCACTTCATTTCGCTCCTTTCCAAATAGCTGATTAATGATGTGATATTGTCTTGCTGTAATAAATTCATATGAATTTATTACGAATTCGAAGTAATTGTCCAAAATTATTTCTTGTCATGTGGTGAAGCACTATTTTAAAAGCCTGGGCTGGTACATCATACAGACAAAAGAGTGGTACTTTGAGAGAAGAAAGATATTTACTCAAACAAATTACCTCGAATTCGAGATAATTATATAATCATTTTTACAAAATGTCAACTTGCCATTTTTCATCCTTTTCAAATGTGCTTCACCGACACAGAATCGGACAACAATACGAAGACTCTGATAGGTAAAACTTCAAATCGTTAAAGATGCAGATAAAGCTATGACCATATTGGATGTCCATGGGTGCCTCATCATGTATTGCCTTCAAGGAAATGGTATCCCTTGAAGGCAATATAAGAAATCGTTCGAAGGAACTACAATATGCTAATTCAATCCGGTTTTAATTTTTTAATTTCATCCTCAAATAGTGCTGAATGTTTGGAATGACGAGGGGGTTTGGGTCATCTTTTAATGAACCACCTTCCATCCCTTCGAAAAGATTAAACCAATAATGTCCTTTACCCGGAATGATAAGTGTTTGCGTGTCGAATCCTTTCTGATCCAGTAATACAGAAAACTCCTCAGACTGGCGGGCAGGCACAACTTCATCTTCATCCCCCCATATAATAAAAAAGCTGGTATCAAAAGGCTCTTTTAATTCCTTTATTTTGCTATAAGGGGAGGCTGATTTATATAATTCCGGTTTTTCATCGAATGATACGCCTAAAAATTGATGGACAGGATCATTATCTCTTACTAGTTTGGTATGCCTTTGCCAAGCTGGTAAATCATAGACTCCATAAATACCAATTGTGGATGCAATATGATAAGAAGGTTCACTTTGGCTATCAATAGCTGTATGGGTTGCAAGATGTGCTCCGGCAGAATCGCCAATGAGCACAATATTATCCCGATCAATTTGCCATTCTTCTGCATGACGAACGAAAAATTGAATAGCTGAATTCACGTCGTGAACAGCCTGCGGATATGCAGCTATCCCAGGTGTGGATAAACGGTAATCGAAAGCCATGGTTACATAGCCCTGTTTAGCAAGATAAGGAGCCCATTCCGAGTACATTTCCTTATATCCTTGCAACCACGCACCGCCATGAATGAGAATAACACCTGGGTATTTCCCCTTTTCAGCTGGAAAGTAGACATCAGCTTTCAACCTCTCTTTGCCCATCTCCTTAAAAACCATGTTCTTTTCTTCCTTGATTATCATCATTACAGGTACTCCTCGTATAGTATATTTAGGCATTGCTTTTCAGCCTATCCATTCTGATATATACAAGCTATTATAACGCCGTTGCCTTTCACTACAGGTGGACGCATGTCTGAAGTCTCCTCGCTCACAAAAAATGTTCACTATGGTGTCTCAAGGCGCATGCTTTTCCCTCGGGAATCGCTGCCCTTCATTCCAGGTAACATAGTTTGCGAAACCAGCTCATTTTATAGCGATATTTTACCATGAAATTGGAGAGCTTCCTGAAGGCTTAAAATCTCATTACGAATATTGGAGAAGCCTTTGATGACAGGTACTGTCTTATCCCGCGGGGCATCATGATTATCAATTTCAGCCGCCATCATATGAAAAACATACATGAATCCAGCTAGCTGCGTTTCCGTTAAAACAGGTCGTTCATGGTATTTCAAGCTGGCATGAAGGTAGTATCCAAGCTGCTCAATGGAGAATATGACTGGCCACAAGGATTCCAAATTTGTTTTGTTAACAAAAAGCTCCCCGCATGCAGTATCGTACCCTGTCATGAGGTTGGTGATATTGGTATGCATCTTTCTTCCTTCTTTACTTTCCCTCAATCTTCCGCTATTTTGATTGCCAGAGAACAACACCAAGAAAAACTGCCCCTGGCTGCGGAGCGTTTTGGCAATCAAATGATCAAGCAGATTTGATACGGAGCGCCTTCCGATTAACGTCCCAGCCAACCCGATTAAGCTTCCTGCAAGAATATCCGCCAGTCTCGCTGTGGCAAAGAAAGAAAAATCATGTATTTGTGTCGCATACTCCGCCATGATTAAAGCGGATGAAGTAAAGAATATTGCTGCAACCCCGTAGTTTCGCACGATAAAAAGCTCTGTGATGAATGTTAAAACCAAAATGAATAAAACAATCATCAAGCCGTTGTGCACAGAAGCAAGAATCAGACTTGCAATCAAAAGGCCGATGATTGTTCCAAATGTTCTTTGGACAGTTCGATGAAAGGTTGCAACAGTAGTCATGCCTGACATAACTGCAGCACAAGATAACGGCACCCAATAAGATCGGCTGAAATCAAAAGAATAAGCCACTATTGCAGCAAATGTCAATACAATTCCGTACCGTATAGAGGAAAGGAAAGTCAGTGAATGCTTGTCAAAGGCACCTATTAAAACGGATCTTAATGATGGCTTTAGAATTTGGACTTCTTGACGAATCCTGCCAATCGGTTCATTGATGACGGCATCGGCATCATAAATTGTAGTAAATAAATCTGCGATTACTTCATCGGCATCTTTCGGCTGGAAGATAACAGCTTCATTCTTTCTTCCTGACCCGATCGTATTCGCTAAAGCTCTGACTGACTGTCCCAATTCAGGCGGCAAAGGCTCATTCCTGTTCGCGGAAAATTCCAGTCCCCGCAAAAATATAGTATTCGCCCGTTCATACAGCAGGACCAGCCGTTTATATTCATTTGTGACATGCTTGGGAGAGTAGCCAGCCAAAAGCGTATTATCCGCCTGCTTCATCGTCAGGACCATTCTTTGCCTCTCCGTTTGCAAGTTGCGCGTTCCAATCGCATCCAGAAATCTTGCCAATTCGGTGTACACTTTTTTTATCGCATTTGTTTCCGGCCCATGAGGATGAACGAACCAGCCTAACATACAAATTACCCAGGACAATGCGCCACCTAATAAAGCAAGCCCTCCCCGCAGTGGAGCAAGTGATGGGTCAACAGGCATCCCAGAAGCCATCGCAAAAGTCAACACAAAGAAAATAGCAGATGGTCCAGTATATTTTAAAGCACCAAAAATAAAAACAGAGATAGTGCCGATCAAGCCCATAAAAATCGCAGCAATAAGCTGATATGGGGCTAAAAGTGTTCCCAAAACAACGGAAAGAGCTATCCCCCACATCACGAAGAAAATCTTTTTCGCCCTTTGTACGTAAGGAAGATCAAATACATACAAATAGGTAAAGGCCCCCATGCAAGCCAGCAGTCCATATGCCATATTCTCGCATAACAAACCAACGAATACAGGCAAACTAAAAGCTATTCCGGCACTTAGTGCTTTTACCCACGGAAAAGGGTTCCTTTTGATTTCAAAGGCTTGTTTAAAAGCGGTATAAATCGTATTCAATTGGTTGGAAATGGTTTGCCGGGTCATTCTTTTTGTGCACCTCGTTTTGTTTGAAAAGCTTCATCAATTCCCTGATTAATCTGGGAAAGGACTTGTTTAAACGTGGTGAACTGATCTTCCGGAATACGATTCATCATACCCTGGTAAATATCTTCTACCACGGGCGCGATTTCTTGTTGCAGTCTCCTGCCTTGTACTGTTTGTTCAATTAAAAAGGAGCGCCTGTCGTCTTTACTCATCTTTTTTTGGACTAACCCCTTGCCTATTAGCAGATCTAGAATTCTTGTCAATGTGGTTTGATTTTTTTGGGAAATACTGGCTAAATCCTTTTGGGAAATTTCGTTATGTTCTCCCAACCGCTTAAGCACCACCCATTGTTCCGGTGTGATATCGAAGGGTTTTAAGAGCGCAAACATCAAGTGATTAAGATTTCTTCCAGTTTGTGCGATGGCAAAGCCCAATGTATCATCAAGCGACTCATTCATAAAATATCTCCAATCTGTCTTTTCGTCATTATAAAATCTATACACATATACTTATCATGATAACTATTGACATGACAACAATTATAAACAAGCCTGCCATAGTTGTCAACCTTATGGAAAAAGGGGATACAATTTAGCATTCCTACCCAAAAAAGCTTGTCTTTTCTCCTTGTCGTTATCATACATATGGTAGAGAGGAGGAGCAAAGAATGAAACAGTGGATATCGATACTGCTTGTCGCAGCGACATACATAGGCACCGTTGTTGGAGCTGGTCTGGCTACCGGGAAGGAAATCGTTACCTTTTTCAGTCATTTCGGTTCAGCAGGGGCATTGGCAATCATCTGCAGCTGCCTTTTGTTCATTCTGTTCGGCACAAAAATAATGATTATTTCTGCGCGCATGCAACTGTATTCCTATAAAGAATTTAATGAATATTTATTTGGCAGAAAGTGGGGAAAATGGCTGAATGTAACTATATTCATCATTGTGGTATCCGTAACATCGGTTATGTTATCCGGTGCGGGAGCTCTCTTTCATGAACAACTTGGGCTGCCATTTCAAGCGGGAATCCTTTTGACCCTTTTGCTTTGTTATCCTGTCGTCATGAATGGACTGAAGGGGTTATTTGCTATCAACGCTTACATTGTTCCCTTGATTATTCTTTTCAGTTTGTTTGTATTTGTCTTCATATTTGATGGGAAGCCCCAGTTATTTGAATCCATTCTTTTTAATCGATTCCCTGGCCGTGTGCTTTGGGCTGTTTCGCCATTCACTTATGCATCCTTCAACATGATCACTGCACTAGTCGTACTTGTACCTCTGGGAAAAGAAATAAAGGATGAGCGCATACTAAGATGGGGCGGGTTTTTAGGAGGAATGGGGCTGTGTGTCATTTTATTGATTAGTCATTTTTCATTATCTGCCCACCCGGAAAGTTTTGCTTTCGAAATTCCTATGGCAGAAATTGTGAAACAGTTCGGCAGTATGATTCACATATTATTTTTGTTGACGATTTATGGAGAAATATTTAATACCGTCGTTGCTAATGTGTATGGAATAACCCGTCAGCTCACAGCCAGTTTCCAGCTGCCGTACAAGACTGCTGTATGTATGATATTATCGGCCATCTTTTTCATCAGCCAGATTGGATATGGACAGTTGCTCACAGTTTTGTATCCGCTATTTGGTTATCTTGGATTATGCTTTCTAGGCGTGTTACTCATGAAAAAAATTCCCAGTAAATGAATCCGACAGGCATTCATTGTGTAGTAGATGCCTGCTTGCGCTCAATTGGAAACATCTTTGCCTGCTTGCATGTGCAATACTTCCATGATTGCTTCCTTTATTTCCTCATAACCAGTGCAGCGGCAAATGTTGGATTGAAGCCAGTTTTTCACTTGATATTCAGTCGCATTGGGATAGTTCAAGGCGAGCGCTTCACAGTTCATGATAAAGCCGGATGTGCAGTAACCGCATTGAAAAGCGCATTTTTCCAGAAATGCTTTTTGGACAGGGGTGTCTTTGAAGGCTTCAATGGTGGTTATTTGCCGTCCGGCTGCTTCCATCGCTAACATGAGACATGATTTCATCGGTCTCCCATCTACAAGAACGGTGCATGCCCCGCAATCGCCATTTTCACATCCAGGTTTAGCTCCAGTAAGCCCGAAACCTTCTCTCAACGTTTGCAATAACGTATTCATCGGTCTAACATACGCCCTTTTGTTTTCCTGATTAATCGTCAATTCGACTGATTGTTCCATGCCTTTCATTCCCTTCCAATTCAATCAATGTTTCTTCCAGTACATTTCGTAAGACAAAAAGACGGTATGAAGCGGAGCCTTCCAGATCGTCCAATACCGGTGCAGGCAGCTGATTGACCGCCGTTGCAATTCGTTGCTTTACAGACTGTCGTTGGTCATTCAACGCTACTTCGAGACCAGTATGTCGGAACGGAAATCCACAAACGCCGCTAAACGCAACACGTAACCAGTTCCCCGCCTTTAAAGCTGAAACCGTTACCAATGGATAACCGATACGATCCATCCTGGTTATTTTTTTACTGACGAAGGGCGCTTCAAGAAACTGTTCAGGCACTAGAATCTGGGTAATGAACGACCCAGGGGCAAGATTTATTTGTTGGTCAAATACTTGATGGATCGGCAGAATATCCACGCCGGATTTGTTTGCGATCATAAGCTCGCAATCCGTTAACAATAACGGCAGCACTGCCTCTTTGTACTGGATATTCCCACAAATATTCCCCCCTATGGTGATTTTTTCTCTGGAAGTATGGTCAGCGATCCGGCTGCTGTTTTTGGCCAACAGTGGAAATGCAATCGTTTCTTCCAATCGGGCGAGCGATACAGATGCTCCAATTACGAACCGATCACGTTGAAACCCGGTATAAGCGCATTCGGGAATTCCCTTGATATCTATGACCGCCCTAGCATCTGTATAGCGGACATTGATTCGTCTCATCGTTATGATTTCTGTTCCGCCGTTAAAAAAAAGAGGAGATTTTCCTTCGCTTTCTAACATTGCGAACATCTCAATCGCTTCAGAAATAGTATGGGCACGATAGTACTCGAAGCCTGCTGATTTCAAATGACTCCTCCTCTTTTCTGTTTCCAGATCAATTCGGGGACGATTGGCAACTGATTAAGCGGAACACCTGCCGCGGCTGATAAACTGTTAGCCAGTGCAGCAGGCATGCCAATAATTCCATGCTCTCCCAGCCCCCTGGCACCATACGGACCATCCAGCTGGGGCGTACCCAAAAATTCCACAACATATGTAGGATTTTCATCAAAACGAAGTGTCTTATAGGTACGAAATTGCTTATTTTTGACATGCCCCAGCTCATCAAATGAAAATCCTTCCCGGCTGGCCCAGCTCAGGCCCATGCTCATTGCACCGGTAACTTGTCCGCGAGCCCCTCTAGGATTAATTATTTTGCCGGCATCGATTACAGAGACGGCTTTGGTGATCTTGTAAAAGAACGTTTTCGTATCGAATGCCACCTCTACAGCTTGAGCACCAACGGTCCAGGAAGGACCAGGCACACCTTCGCCAGTCTGTTGGTTGATTTTAGTCAGGTGGTTCATTACAAAGCCGCCATGCCCGATAACCAGCCGTCCCGCAGCGTTCCCATTTTCGTATTTGTACCCGCTTGCCACATCCTTTACATTCACATTGATTTCCGGATTGCTTTTCAAGTATACATGGGCTCCTCCCACATCCAAGTCCTCCGGCTTACATCGCAATGCATACGCAGCATTGTCTTTCAGTTGTCGCTTCACATCTTCTGCTGCCTCCAACACAGCATTTCCGGCCATGTATAATCCAGTACTTGCCACAGTCTTCCAGTGTCTTGGACTTGTTTGTGTATCTATGTCCATCATGATATGTATTTTACTTTCGTCCACTTTCATGCTTTCAGCAAGCAGCTGCGTTAGCGCTGTTTTGGTCCCCTGTCCGATTTCCACCACGCCTACATTCAAATTCATACTGCCGTCTTTATTGAAAGTAATGACCGCTCCCGATGACGCATTGGTTGGCGACATGGAGGTTTTCCATAAGCAGCTGACTCCCTTTGCCTTGATGATACGGTCTGACACCTTGATTGTCCGACCTTCTTGCCAATTAATTAATTCTTTGACCCGCTCCAGGCATTTTGCAGTATTGCCAATATTGCTTTTGGTCAGCAGTGCTTGGGTTGGTGTCGTATTCCCAGGTTTAATTGTATTTTTTTTGCGTAATTCTACTGGATCCATTTCCAATTTTTCTGCTAATACATCCAGTGCACGCTCCATTGCAAATGTCAACTCGCCATGACCGTAGCCGCGAAATGATGTGGCGTATGGGTGATTCGTATACACACAATAGGAATCACACCAGACATAATCGATCTTGTAGGGACCGGTACAGTTTAGGGCTGCAGTTGTCGTAATATCAGATGATTCATCCACATAAGCTCCTGCATCAAATAAAAACTGAATTTCTGCCCTAATAAGCTCTCCTTTACGTGTAGCACCTAACAGGACCTTTGCATTCATACCAATATGTACAGGAGAACTGACCATGTCATCTTCTCTTGTATTCGTAAGTTTAACCAGTTTTCCTCCCACAGCTTTGGAAGCTGCATACGCAATCAGCTCAAGCTGGACGGCTGCCTTTCCCCCGAAAGCTCCGCCGACTAAAGGAGTATGCACAACCACATCGTTTTCATTCAACATAAAATATTTGCTTATAACCTGTTTGATCATAAACGGGGCCTGGCTCGATGAATAAATATGTACTTCTTTATTAGGTAAAATTTCTACCTGGACAGCGCGTGTCTCCATAGCAGCATGGTCAGATTGAGGGATGAATACGTTTGTTTCAATGGAACATTCACACTTTTCGCGCCCTGCAAAGATATCCCCTTTACGGACCTTCACGTGATTCGCTACGTTACGCTTGGGATCTGGTCTTACTTCTTTCGCACGTTTATAATGCACCAACTGGTCATGAACGAGGGGACGTTTTCCCGCTATCGCTTCCTTTGCTGAATGAATGATTGGCAAAAGTTCATATTCCACTTTTATATAGTCGCTGGCATGTTGAGCCTCATATTCTGAATCGGCAACAATGGCAGCAACCGGCTCACCAAAATAGCGTACCTTATCTATTGCTAAGATAGGTCTATCCTCGATTGCTGAACCCGTTAAAATAGGACAATCCTGTCCAGTAATCACTGCCCGGACACCTGGACATTGCCTTGCTCCGGAAGTATCGATAGACTTTATGTTTGCATGCGCATGAGGACTTGTAATCAGTTTAGCATGTAGCTGCCCGACGGCTGAGAAATCAGAGGTATACTTCGCTGCACCAGTGACCTTATTATTACCTTCTTTCCTTGGCAAGCTTCTCCCAATCATGGTTCATTATCCCTTCCAAATAATAGAATTTTATCCTTATATTAACCAACAAACGATAGATTATACGCACTTCTTCAGCCAAAAAAGAGATGATGAATTATCAATTCCGACTTATTGCCGGATAGTACACGTCGCCCTTTTATAGCATAAATATCTCTTTTCTCCGCACTATAATTCCAGGAGGTGCTGTAATGAAAAACTTAACTGCCTTTATGTTATTAACGCTTCTAGTGATACAACCTTCTATAACGTTTGCCGCTCCCGTTGATAAAAACCTGGCGATTGTCATTGATGATTTCGGCAACAACATGAAAGGAACAAAAGAAATACTTGACCTGCCCTTCCATTTAACAATAGCTGTGATGCCTTTTATGCCTACTACAAAAGAGGATGCCAACCAGGCGTATAAAAAGGGGCATGATGTCATCATCCACTTGCCTATGGAACCAAAATCCGGTAAAAAAAGTTGGTTAGGGCCAGGAGCAATCACTTCTGATTTAAGTAATGAAGAAATTCGCAAGCGGACAGAAAATGCTGTTAAAAATGTCCCGCACGCAATTGGCATGAACAATCATATGGGTTCCAAAGTCATGGAAGACAAGCGGATTATGAGGATTATTTTAGAGGTGTGCAAAGAGCACGGTTTATTTTACCTGGATAGTAAAACTACCGGAAATAGCGTCGTCCCTGAATTGGCGAAAGAAATCGGCGTTCCTGTGTTAGAGAACAACGTTTTTTTTGATGATGTGTATTCCGTTCAGCATATAACCAAACAAGCTGATTTAGTGGAACGAAACTTATCAAATACAGACCAGCTTATAGCTATTGGACATGTGGGAGTATCCGGGCTGATGACGTATAGCATATTGACAAAATACATTCCGAAATATGAAAGGGTTGCTAACATCGTTTCACTATCTGAATTGGTTCGGCAATACAGATTACTGGATAAAAGGCTTTAACTGGGGAGCGGCAAAGCAAAGGGAGAGACTGCCGGAGTCTTTTAAAACATACAAAATCCACTGCGTACTTAATAACTTCTGGGCTATCCGTTTATTTGCGGGAAGGTATGGTTTTGAGTATAATTCAGAGTACCCCCCCTCCTCGTTATTAAACTCCGTATTATGCAGGCCACTCCACAGCAGGAAGGGTTTTCATTCAGCTTACCGACTTTACATTTTTGGCATATTCATGAAGGGAGAAATCTCATATGATTATTCGACAAATTCAAAAAGAAGACAATGCTAAGATAAAGATGATCATACAAGACTCACTGGCTTCACTTGGGTTGGCAATCCCCGGTACAGCCTATTTCGATCCGCAACTGAACGAGCTCTATCAATATTATAATCATGTAAAGCATGCAAATTATTGGGTTGCGGTATCGGATGGTGAAGTCGTTGGCGGAATCGGTATAGCACCATTCAACGAGCACGAGCAGATTTGCGAGTTGCAAAAGCTATATTTAAACCCTCATGTGCAGGGTTTAGGGTATGCAAAGAAATTGATGGAAACGGCTTTATCTTTTGCTTCCAAATATTATACATCTTGCTACTTGGAGACCCAGCATGAATTGAAAAATGCGTGTATGCTGTACGAAAAATTCGGATTTACACTTTTGCATGAACCAATAGCAGGCTCTGACCATTCAGCTATGGACGCCTGGTATTTAAAAGACTTACGTTAGTAACTAAGGAAAACCATCCTTACTCACATTGAAGTGCTGGCCACATCCTGGTTTTTTCTTTGTAAAAAAGCTCGATTTCAATGAAATGAATCGAACTTTTAATCTACTAAATACTATTGAGCGGGGCTAAAGTCAAACGTCCATAGTCCACCCCTTTTAAACTTGTCAACTGATTACTCAGTCGTTGTATTTCGTTCGGTTTTCCCTTTACAATAATCATTTCCAGACAATGATCGTTGTCCAGATGAAAGTGGGTCGTAGCCATTATCTGGTCGTGCATTTCATGTTGGATATTGGTCAATTCCTCCATCAGATTCCTGCGGTGATGATTGTAGAATAAAAGAATACTGCCAGCTGCAATTTGCTCGTCTTCGTCCCATACGTGTCTGAGCAAAGCATCTCTGACAAGATCGCGAATGGCTTCGGACCGATTGACATAACCTTTTTGTTGTACAAAGCTGTCAAATCGCCGCAGTAAATCCCCTTCCATCGCCACACCAAACCTTCTTAAGCTATTATCCTGCAAAAAAACTCCCCCCGATTATGATTGTTCAATTGAATAGCAAGCGTTTATGCAATCGTACCATTGCTTGCAAAGAATGGGAACAGAAAACGAGAAAAAAGAGAGCCAGGAACAAATTCGGTTCTCGCCTCCCAATAACCTCTCGTTTCAGCAGCCTACCGCTTAGCACAATAGAATAAACATCACCAACATATCGGGCTCAAAAAAAGACTCCCCCAGGCAGCCAGGGAAGTCCCGTTCTTGCATGCTATTGCCACGCTTCAATCAGATGATTTGCATGCTTTACCAATGTTTTTGCAGATTCCTTATCCATTTTGCCATTTTCCTGGTAATTGCTAACCAATTGTTTAAACCCATTCATATGTTTAACTGCTTTTTCCAATGACGCTGCTTCCACATAATGGTCGATCGAAGACAAATGTGTTTGCAACACTTGTGCATCACGGCTATTCGCAATTTTTCCTTCATCCGTGTATTGATCCACCAGTGATTGAATTGCCATAATAGTCGATTCAACATTTCCACTGTCTTCCACTTTATCAATTTTAACCTCATAAAGCTCAGGCGCTTTTCCGTCAGCCCACGCTATTTTCAACGCTAATACGGCGTCCATTCCCTTTGTCTCAAAAAATGTATACCCCGATTTCATCGTTCCAAGTTCTTTCCAGCCATGTAATGTCCGAACTGAAACCTTGCTGTTGGAAATATGCGATGGGTCTGCCAAAAGTGTGATTCCAGTTACGCTAGTACCTGCTTCGCCCACATGATAGTGTATCTCACCGGCTTTTTCATCTGCAGACGAAAACTTCGTATCCAGTTTGCCATCTGCAACATTCCCAATATCGTAGCCTGCCTTTACATTTGAAGTCGTGGTGATAGTAGGGTCATTGACTTCTGGCAAAAACGCCCCACCATTGATTTCAATTTCTTGCATTCTAAGCCAATTGCCTGTACCCTGTTTCGTCCGGGTTACTTTAAACCGTAAAAATCTAGCCTCTTGTCCAATATCTGTTACTTCTTTTGTACGGTATTCACCTTCCAATTTATTAAAGACATCCTCGATACTGTCTTCATCGCTTGCTTCCCCCTCGTTTGGTCCTTCTTGATTGCCAAGGGTCATCACTGTATTCCATTTCTCGCCATCCATTGAGGATTCAACAACTGCATGGCGTGGGAAATCACCTTCATTCTTCTTAACATACAATTTCAAACGGGTAAGGTCAATCGTCTGTCCCAGATTATAAGTAATAAACTGCCCTTTTGTTTGCGCCTTGTTAAACCAAATATATGTGGATAAGTCACCATCTAATACATTCAATGGCGATGACTCATGAAACTCCACATTTTTATCTTCCACTGATTTTGGCTCTACCTCATTCGATTCCACTCTAAACGAGTCTAACACAAAATCAAGAGAGCTGGATGTTTTGTTGATCAGTCGGACATATCGTGCGTCAGAAGGCTTGTTTTGGTTTTGGACAGTTTCCCACTCGATGCCGTTCAGTGATGTTTGGAGTGTCAGTCCATCAACTGCCGTTGTCTTAATGCTGTTTAAATCTTTTATCCGGCTTAGCTTTAAACCAATATATTCGTTTCTGGCCAATTTCACTTCAGCAGTACCATCAATAGATGTAACAGCAGGCTTCTCAGTTACAGGCAGTTCTTCATAATCAGCTGCATTGGTAAACAGGTGTGCCTTGGAGTCTGCTGTGCCAACGTTAAATAATTTTTCAGCTTGTTGTATCACTTTCTCCTCTAGGTTATCCGTAAATGGCTGCAGCCTCTTTTGAGCTGGCTTTGCTTTCATTGATCCGTCTATTAGCGGCCGATCATAGTTCAAACTTTTCTTCCGCAGCGACTGTGCTTTGGAAATCATGTTCCAAGCTTCCGCTTTATTCCCTGCTTCTATAGCAAGAGCTGCATTCATCCAATCGATATCTGCAAGGACCATATCTCGTAAAGCTCTCACGAACGGTTCCAATTCTTCTTTCAGTTTTTTATTTTTTGTTTTAGCCAAAAATCCATCTGCTGCGCCGGAGATTTTTTGCAGCTCTGCAATTGCTTGCGGGGCAACTTCTTTTAAAGATTTCCCGTCATTCACTTTTTCCGTTACCACATCCAAGAGTTCTTTGATATCTTCACTTTCCGATAATTTCAAACCATCCGGATCTGCATCAGACATATGCTTTGCGAGTTCGTGGTACTCCTCTGAAGCATCTGGTTCAATATAGTTAAAGCTGTCCTCCCAGCTTGTCTGCGCATCAAAATCCTCCGTATTCCAAGTATAATCAGCAATGGCAAAAAGGGATGTCTTCGATGCCTCAGCCTCTTGCATTGGATTGGTTACAACCCCAGCGAGATTCTTGATGCCAGGTTCGAGCATTTCCCCTTTACCCAGGAAGACCCTTGACATATCCACATCATTTACTGGCCAGTTCAGCCAAAACAACGGGTCTCTTCTTTCTACGCCATCATTGCTTTTATTCTTGAAGACATCTATTGTACTTTGAACAACCGGTGCACAGGTCGTCGATCCTGTCCAGAGAATATGGATATTGTTGGCGAATCCTTTCTCATATGCATTTAATTCTTCCGGATTCCACGCCCAACCTGAATTATAGCTTGCAGGGGTATAGAGTGTGTCTCGTACGTCCCCTTTTTCATCAGCCCATTCAGAGACTGCATCCATTAATTGAACGACATAATCGAGTGGAAGGTTGCCTACATCGTCCCCTAAGACCCCGAATTGGCGTACGCCAACATCGTACAACTGATCAAATTTGGCAAGCATTTTTTCAGTATTTTCTTCGAGAACTGCCATGGCGGCATCCTGGCCTTCTTTTCTTGCAAGCTCAGCTACATCGCCTAACGGAGAAATTGTCCAGATAAATTGTGTTTTCGTTTCTTTGCCAACTTCAGCCATTTCTCTTATTTCTTCCAATTTTTCTTTTGGGTACAGCTTTTCCCAATTTTCCCTGTGGTACGGATCATCCTTCGGCGCAAAGACGTATGAATTCATTTTAAAGTTTCCGCCAAACTTCATTAAAGACATGCGATCTTCATTGCTCCAGGGAATACCATAGTAACCTTCAATAAATCCTCTGACTTTCGTGTTTGCAAAGTCTTTAATACTTACATGTCGAATTACTTTTTGCGGGCTTTGGGACAAAATATCTCCTAATGTGACCGCCCCGAAAAAACTGGCATCCGTATCCTTTCCCAAAATCACGATATTATTTTTTTGGACTTCTAATTGATAGGCATCGATTTTGTCATAATCCATCCCTTGGCTGTCCACATGTTTGGCAGCAAACGTATCCACTGGACCATGAGACCCTTTCGTGCCAATCATCAAATTAATTTTATCTTTTGACGGCTCCTTCACAGCAGGTGGAGCCTCTAAACCATTATCTGTAAATATCTTTGCTACTTTTCTTTTGGTTACTTCATCAATGGTGTCATCATAAATAACTTGCACTCCCTTTTGAAGAGAAAGCATCCCTTTGCCATACTTCACACTATGTGGTGTTGGATATATTTCGTACTTTTTCATAGGGCTTTTACCTTTAGCATCTGCAACGGGAGCAAAAACGCTTGAGATGGTGCTCAATAACATGATGGCTATAATCGTTAAATAAAACAATGATCGTTTTTTCATCAACTTTATTCTCCCTCTCCTTTTTATAAAAATGTGATCGTTAGAAAAACAATCGTTGACAACGGTTTCATTTCACCCCCTCCTGTAGGAATAACGGCAGTTCTCCATGAACAGTCCGTTACTTGAACCACGTTTTTGGCTGTGACCTTACTGCTTGTTCTTGCTAACGATCTTTTATTTATAAATATAAAAGGCATGGCGATAAATGGATTGGCAATTTTTCATCCATCCATTACCGCCATGCCTGGTCACACCAGTAACATGCAGTCGAATATTCCGATAATTCAATCCTATCATCGCTGTAATTTAATGTCAACACTTTTGGAAGCGCAGTCAACATATAGGTGCAGTTTCGAATGTAATAGAAAAGGCCTATTCATCCGGGTAGGTTTTCTTCAAAAACACTACAGATTCTTTGATGAACGACTTTAATACATCAACCTGAATATCTGCTACCTTATTAATATATACACAAGATTTTCCAGTTGTGTGTTTTCCAAAATCCTTTAATAATTTCTCTCGTTGGGGATCCCCAGTTGCAAAATATAAACTGATTTTAGCTTTTCTAGGTGAAAAACCAACTAAGGGCGCGTCTCCTTCATGACCTGATGCATATTTATAATGATATTTTCCAAATCCTATGATACTTGTCCCCCACATTTTAGCTTCATAACCTGTTGTCTCAGCGAAAATGTCTAATAATGTATAAGCATCTTCGCGCTTCCCCTGATTATCTACACTTTCAATAAACGCAATGACACTGCTGTCCGTTTCTTTGGTTTTTAGTTTATACATCATTCAACCCCTTTTAAAGTAAATTTATTTGTGTTTTATCCCATTCCGCCATGATATAAGCAATATGACTTTCAAAGAAAAGAATAGTTCCCTCACGGTTGAACCATTCTCCTGTAAAGTCAGTTCATTTCATACTTGCAGCAGGCCGCGGAAGCCTCTGGAGGCATAGTACGAAGACGCACCATTGTGGTACGCGAAAACATGCCCGTAGCGATAGTCACAAAACAACGCACCCCCGAGCGCTCTTATATCGGAAGGTGTTTGCACCCAGCTTGACGTTTTCATATCGAAATTACCAAATCTCTGCAATGCCCGATATTGTTCTTCTGTCAAAATTGCAATACCCATAGCAGCCGCCATGTCGACAGCGTTGTTTTCTGGTTTATGTTTTTTTCTTGAATCCAGTCCTTCCCGGTCATAGCAAACACTTCTGCGGCCTTTGGGGCTTTCCGGTGAACAGTCATAAAAAATATATACATCCAGGTTATTATCATGACCCACAACATCTGGTTCACCACCTGTTCTTTCCATTTCATGGAGCGACCATAGTTTTTCATTATCCGCATCCAGCTTTGCTTGAACGTTAGCCCATTCAAGTCCTTCATGACGGTTCATGTTTGTCTCAAAACGAGTTTTCAATACTGTGAGTAATGCTTCACGTTGTTCTAATGACAACGCTTTTTTATTGCTATTTGTCATATGAGTTTGTTCCCTCCGTTTTCACTCCTAATGGTTTAAGTATATACGAAAGTGCACCTTATATATAATCGTTTTCTGCCGCTAACCCCAAAAGATCATGACATCATTTTTTCTTTTTATCCAAGAATTAAACAGATTTATCAATGGTAATTCGCTCTCCCTTGATAGAAGCAGACTAATTATTTATTTTCATATTGAGAATTTCAACAAGCTGATGATTTAAATAGCTTGCACTATAGGAAAAATCATTTTCATACCAATGAATGATCATACCGATAATGGCGTTCGCTTGATAGGCGCAATATAGCTGTTGGTTAATTCCTCCTTGAACGAAGGACTCTTGATCGTGAAGTAATAAGTGGCTTATTTCTTCAAATAATAAATAATAATACATTAAAGGGACTCTTTTTGAAAAAATAATACGATAAAAAGGCTTATATTTTTCGATATGATGAAAGATTCGAATCGTTGCAGGGTTCAATTCATCCGTTTTTAAGACTGAAACATGGCGATATGGCTCTTGATAAGAACGTGCTAAATCTTCTGTGATCTCTTTAAAATACTCCTCAAATAAATCCTCTATTTGTTGATAGTGCAAATAAAACGTGCCTCGATTCACTTTTGCCTTTCTGCAAAGTTCTGAAATTGTAATTTCCTCTAGCATTTTTTCATTTAGTAAAGCTAATAAAGTTTGATGCAATGCTTCTTTTGTTTTCACAATGCGCAAATCTGTGCGTGTCATTTTTCACCTCTTATTGGACATATTTCATACTCCATGTTGTTTAATGAACATATACTGTTTTTTTGCTTATTGTAAGTCTCTATTTATATTATTATAATTTTTATTGAACAACTGTACAATAAAAAGGGAGGGTTTTTAAATGAGATTAAAAGACAAGGTAGCAATTGTCACTGGGGCAGCCTCTGGCATGGGTAAAGCGATTGCAGAAGGCTATGCAAAAGAAGGTGCAAAAGTTGTTGTATCGGATTTAAATTTAGAAGGTGCTCAGGCCGTAGCGGACGGTATAAAAGCTTCAGGTGCGGCAGCCTTTGCTATCCAGACAAATGTAGCTTCAGAGGAAGAGCTGCAACAACTAGTTGCTGAAACAAAAAAAGTTTTTGGGAAATTAGACATTCTTGTGAATAACGCAGGCATCATGGATGGTATGGAACCTGTCGGTGAAATTTCAGACGAACGTTGGGAAAAAGTTTTTTCTGTCAATACTACAGCCGTAATGAAATCAATGCGAATTGCAGTCAACCTATTCTTAGAGCAGGGTTACGGTACAATTGTCAACAACATTTCTGCTGGCGGGCTATACGGTGCGCGTGCCGGTGCTGCGTACACAGCTTCCAAACATGCTGTTGTAGGCTTAACGAAAAACACCGCATTTATGTATGCAGACAAAAGCATTCGCTGTAATGGTATCGCTCCTGGAGCGGTCAAAACAAACATTGGCTCTTCCATGGCGAATTTGAGTGAATTTGGGGCAAGTCGTCAAGCATTGGGTATGGGGATTAATCCAAGGGCTGGAGAACCAGAGGAAATTGCACAATTGGCCATCTTTTTAGCCTCCGAAGAAGCAAGTTTTGTAAATGGACAGGTTATTGCCGCAGATGGCGGTTGGACGGCTTATTAACTACGGTTTAGTTCACCTCTACATGCACAATGAACTACCTTTCGCCAATAGGCGGATGGTAGTTCAGACTCCTTTTGTTATAAGAGGCATAATAATTATTTATCTCCCCCTAAAAGTCTTTACAATACCCTCCAATAGCAAGGAGCATCTCATGATTTTCTAATTTGGACAAAATAGCCTTAGCAAATGTGCGGAATCCGGCTTTCTTGGCATTCAGAAGAGCTAGTTGCCCACGTCCACCAATGTCTTGAATGGAATTCACCTGGAATGCTGGGGCTTCTGGGATTCCCTTTATCTCTTTATATTTGGCATAAACTCCAATTATACAGATAGTTTATCCTTTTGCTCGCAATTCCCTGTGGTTCAACGACATACTGGGCACAGACAAACTTGCAGGCAATCGGAAAGAAACGAGGCCGGCCACGATTAGCAAGATGGTGGTGACACCGAATGAAACAATATGTGTGCCGAACGTTTCATAACCCCATCCCCCTAAAAAGCTGCCAACAGCTCCCCCGATTTGATGTCCAAAATATGCCCACCCATATAGAATTCCGACCAGTTGTACGCCGTACAAATCACCGAGGATTGCAGAAGCCGTTGCAGTTGAACCTGCCCATACCAGTCCTCCAATGATTGCTACAATATAAAGCTGCCAAGGAGTAATAGCGAACACTAAACCAAGAAAACCAAATCCGCGTACTACATAGATCATACCCAGGATCTTTCTCCGGGGATACCTGTCCGCGATCGTCCCTAACGCCAGCGTACTGAAGATGGCTGTAAAGCCAATTAGACCGACCCCAAAAGAAGCAGTGGTTGGGGAAAAATGGTGATCTGTCAGCATCGGTACGGCATGTGAACCAAGAAGGTTCATACTGAATCCGCAGGCAAACAGCCCAACTACAATCTGCCAGTAGGATTTCGTTTTCAAAGCGTCTGCCCATGTAATTGTTGATTTTGTCTGTAGGTTTTTTTTCAATTTGCCGGCATCCTGGTTACTCGTGCCTGAATTTTCTTCTGATGGTGCTTCACGCATAATAAACACCGCCGACGGAATGACGAGCACAAGAAAGAGAAAGCCAAAAAACAACAAGGTGTAGTGCCAACCAATAGAATGAATGAGAGCAGTCTCAAGCGGTGTGACAACTGCGATACCTGCCATTGCTCCGGTTGTCATATAGAAAAGTGCCTGGCCCCTTTTACGGACAAACCATTTGCTGATGATCGGTGTCATAGTCACAGGACTCATGAAGGAGAGTCCCAGCGACAGTAAAACGCCAAAGGAAAGTAAAAATGATATTACATTTTTGGAAGCTATCGTCCATACAACTGCAATGCATGTAAGAACCAAGCCAGCTAAAAGAATAGATCGTGTGTTGAACCGTTTTAATAGCCATCCTGCGATTGGCATCCCAGCTCCGTAAACAAGCATCCCTATGGCCACAATCATTGAAAATTCCGTACGAGACATCGCCAAATCTGAAAGAATCGGTTTTTCAAAAGGACCGATTCCCAAACGTAATCCGTTGGTGAGGAGGGTGATGATTGCAGCTGTTGCGACCAGATACCAACCAAAATAAATTTTTCCCCAAGACCTCAATTTAACGTCTCCTTTCCATTTCATGTGCAAGATCCGCAGCTTTCTTTATATCTTGCATATATGCCTGAAAATTTTTAATCACAACGTTTTTTTCAAATAAACTGCGCGTTAATCTGTTCGATTAGCAACATCGACATCTAAAGTAATTTTGAGATACGCTTTTGGTGTGGCTTTCAAAATCGTACGCCTCCAATCTTTGTGAACTAGTTAACCAATCGTTCAATGGAAAGTAGTTGAATGATAGTATTATAATTATCAAGAGATAACTTCTGATTTTCTCAAACCCTTATTTCTTCAGTTAACTGTCAGTTTGGAATCTAAAAAAGTTGTTTCTTTTTGTAATTCACGGTGTAATACTTCACCCAGAAGCTTTATTCCTTCAATGATTTTCTCTTTTGACATATTGGAGTAATTTAAACGTAATGCATTTCTTGATGTCCTATTAGGAAAAAACAGCGTACCGGGAACACAGGCAACATTATTCTTCAAGCCCTCTGAAAAGATGTGCTCTGCGCTAACATTTTCCGGGAGCTCAACCCAAATGAATAATCCGCCCTCCGGCTTACTGTAAGACAAACGCTTGGGGAAGAATTCTTCCAAACAAGATAACATTACTGTGCATCTTTCTTTATAAACAGATTTGATTTTATGGATGTGCTCCTCGAGATCATAAAGTTCCAGGTACTTTGCAGTCATTCTTTGAGCGAAGCTGTCAGTATGCAGGTCCGCTGCCTGCTTAAAAGCAACATATTTTTCAATAAAACCTTCATCTGCACAAATCCAACCAAGGCGAAGGCCTGGTGTCAATATTTTGGAAAAGGTGCTAATGTAAATTACTCTGCCTTCTGTATCAAAATGTTTAACAGGTGGAAATTCATCTCCCAAAAAACGAATAGCCCCATAGGGATTATCCTCTACGATCAACACATTATATTGACTGGCAAGTTCAACCATCTTCTTTCGCCTTTCCAATTTTAGCGTTCGCCCTGTAGGGTTTTGGAAATCCGGAATAGTATATATAAACTTCGTGTTTGGATTTTCTATTAACTTTTTCTCTAACTCTTCCATGATCATTCCTTCATCATCCATATCTACCTCGACGAATTTAGCGTTATAAGTCTTAAAGGCATTAATAGCTGCAAGGTAGGTTGGGCTCAAGCAAATAATAGTATCTCCTCCATCAATAAAGAGCCTGCCACACAGATCAATCGCCTGTTGTGACCCAGATGTAACAAGGACATTCTTCAAATTGGTGTTAATGCCAATCCTGCTCATCCTTTGGAAAATCACTCTTCTTAATGGCAGAAATCCTTCAGTCGTGCTGTATTGAAGCGCAGATTCCCCCGCTTCTTTCAATACAGCAGCGCACGCATTCTGTAAATGTTCTACAGGAAACAATTCTGGTGCTGGAAGTCCTCCAGCAAAAGAAATGATTTCCGGTCTTTCTGTCACTTTCAAAATTTCACGGGTTTCAGATGACTCGACCAGATGTGTTCTCTTGGCAAATTTGTTTTCCATTGATGACCTTCCCTTCTGCCTGGATTGGAATAAGTTAATCTAAATATCAATAGCAATCAATATTGTAATCATCGTCTTTTGATACCTGTTATTTTGCTTCACTTAATTGGTGGTCGCTACTTTTATCTGATTTATGCTGCGCATGAATCCCTGCCCAAAAAATGGTTGGAATGATTAGCAACGATAGCAATGAACCAACAATAGAAAGCATGCCATAGCTGAAATAAGTGACCACGACTCCTGATAAACCTCCCCCTAAAGCTCCTGAGAAAGCAATCCAAACATCTACTGAACCTTGCGTTTTAGCCCGAATGACTGGTGAAGTTGAATCAACCAAAATAGCTGTACCACTAATTAATCCAAAATTCCAGCCAAGCCCAAGCAGGGAAAGTGCTATAGCAATGACCTCCGGGGAATCGGCAGGTCCAATTGCACCCAGTATACCCGCGGCTATCAATGTCATAGCTGAAGCAATCGCCATAGCCGCACGACCAATTTTATCAACAAGATATCCCGTTGCTAGAGAAGGCAAATACATTGCTCCAATGTGAAAGCCGATAACAAGCCCCACAGCTCTTAAGCTATGCCCATAGTTCCCCATATAAATAGGTGTCATTGTCATAATTGCTACCATGATGAACTGGGTCAATATCATGATAGCGGCACCTGTGAGGATACCTCGTTTATTGCTAGATAAAGTACTGGAAGATTTATGGGACTTTTCATTTTCACGCTCACTTTGATGATCTGCAATCGCTTTAGCAACAACATAAGGATCGGGACGCAGCAGTAAGAGTAGAACAAAACCAGCAAAAATATAAGCTGCAGCTGCTAATATAAATGGACCAGCTAAAGCAGGAATCCCTATGGATGTTGCAAATTCCCCCATTACATCGACCAGGTTCGGCCCTGCAACAGCACCAAATGTCGTGGAAACCATCGCCATACTGATAGCCTTTGCTCTTTGACTGGAAGTTGCCAAATCAGTTCCTGCGTATCGTGCCTGCAAGTTAGTTGCTGTTCCGGATCCATAGATAAGTAAAGATAAGAATAATAAAATAACACTATTTATGATTGCCGAAATGACAACACAAATCGCTCCAATTCCTCCAACAATAAACCCTGTTGCAAGCCCGGAACGACGACCGAACCGTTGAGAGATTCGTCCAACAAGAAGCGCAGCACCAGCTGACCCAAAAGTAAATAAAGCTGTAGGAAGACCTGTTACACTATCAGTTCCTAACATATCTTGGGCTAAAAGGGCACCGACTGTAATACCAGCTGCAAGTCCCGCACCCCCAAAAACTTGGGACATAATAACAACGAACAAAGTCTTCTTATACAATTGTTGCTGTTTGTCAGGCGAATCAACATATTTTTGTAACCAAGCTGGATTATTGTTTAACCCTTTCTGTAGCATGAGTTTGCCTGCCCTTCCTGATAATTGATAATATAGTGCCTTCAAAATAAATTATTATAATTATAATATTAAGATTAATACATCGTATCATGAACAAAAACGCCATACAACACATTCATTGTATGGCGAACAATTTTATCATCGAATACCCTTTTTAAGAGAAAAACGTTAAGAAACACTATGCATTTGGCCCCTAATCAATATACATATCATTCATTTATGCTGCACTGTAAATCTTTACATCAGGATCAGCATTTACCAAAGGTTTAAGACCCACAAAAACATCATTTGTAAACATGTCACTTTCAAGATAAGCTTGCGCAGACGCAGCACTGTCAAACCCATGCAGGACTTGAACATCTTCATCTCGTACAAGTAAATCTTTCGATACAGCACCATTTATATTATCTAAGAAAGGTTGGCGATAGTCACTGTATACTTTGACTGCTGCTGGTCGGTTTGCTTCATCAATAACCATAGTAATTTCTAAAAATGCTTTTGCACTCATGTTATCAACCTCCGTTTAATTTTTTGTACAGTTCAACAGTTTCATCATAGCACCCACGAAACAGCCATACAATATTATGTATGGTTAAGCAATAATCGTTGAAGTATAATCAATCCCCGCTCCAGCTCTTCAATCGTTTCTGGCGCACAGACAGCAATCCTGACAGCCCGCTCCGGGCAACTATTTCCAACTACAAAACGTTCCGCCGCATACACTTGAACCCCTTGTTGTGCGGCTAACAATTCAAATTCGGCTCCTGTAATCTTGCCTGGTAACAACAGCCAACGGAAAATACCTGTCTCAAGACCCGCACAAGTGTAGTCGGCTAAATATTGATTTACGACTCGGTTTCTGCGAACAGTTTGTTTTCGGTGTTGTTCAATTAGCACTTCAAATTGATTCGATACGATTGTACGAGCTGTCAATTCTGCTAGTAACGGAGAAACGGATACATTTAAATTATAAAGAGCTTTTGAAATTAGCTTCTTGAATTGACTCGGCACCGCTACATAAGCTAATCGTAAACCCGGTGCCAATGATTTCGATAAACTCGCAATATAAATGGCTTGTTCCGGTGCAAATGATGCAAGTGCTGGAAGTGGCTTCTCGTTGTGGAGATGATAAGCTGCATCTTCAATGATGAATTGATTATACTTTTTGGCAATCGCAGCGATCTCTTTCCTATTATCAACAGACATACGGGAGGCAGTCGGATTATGATAATCCGGAATCAAGTAAATACCTTTAATATTTTCATTTTTACAAGCATATTCAAAAGCCGTTGGGCTCATCGCATAGTCCTCTGACTTGATTGGTACTATTTGTATACTAAGTATCGCTGCAACAGTTTTTAAGCCTGGGTAAGTATGAGGATCAACGCCGATACGATCCCCAGGTTGGCAAAGACTCGCCAGCGTGGCAGCAATTGCGTTTTGGCCGCCATTTGCAAATAAAATGCGGTCAACAGTAGTTTCGAATCCCCCTCTTCTGATTAATTTTACAGCAGCGTCCTTTTGCCAAAGGTTTTCATTCGCCCGTCCATATCCAAACCATTTTTCATAATCTGGCTCTTTTAACATGCCTTTCAGTTCATGCAGGAGCGGCTCATAAGAAGCGTTATCTGGCAGCGTTGCTCCCATTTCTATTAAATGTTTCGGTTTTGCATCTTCAAGTAAATACGCATTAGATAACGCATCATATGATATAAAGGTGCCGCTTCCAACAGAAGCACTTATCAAGCCCTTCAACTCGCACACTTTAAATGCTTTTGAAATGGTACTCAAATTCAAATCTAAATAGTCAGCCAATTCCCGCTGTGGTGGAAGTTTTGTGCCTGGCAATAAAACTTCATTTAATATATCCTGTTTTAATTGTTCAGCAAGTACTTGATAAATCGGTTTTTTTGTTTTATCAATGGATGGCTTCCAGCTCATGGGATAGTTTTCAAAGGAATTAACCGGCATCATACTCATCCTTTTTTCATACAATTATAGAATTATGCCATCTATAAAACAAGTATACAAAAAGAACTGTGCCATATCAGCTATTCCCACTGCCGGTGCATTTTCTGAGGAAATAGGGAGATATCGTCACTTTGAGATAAAGTTCGATGGCTCCTTTATGAAAGAACTATTCTTACCATATCAAGTCTTCAGCAGTACGGTAAATCTGTTGATATACTTTTTCTTGAATGACTGCAGCTTTCGTTCAGTCGTTTCTACTGCTTCACACCCAAGTTCCCCGGAGTCCTTTTATAGCAATTATCTAAAAGCCGGTACATTCTCAAAAATGACATTTTCTAATTCCTTTCCATTTCCTCCAACCAGCTCTTCAAGCCACTTTTTCCCCTCATTCGATCCATTAAGAATGATCTCCATCATTTGGGGATTGATTATTCGACTTGGTGAAAACAATGTTGCATTCACAGCCCAAAACAATGAAAATAAATTAAAATTGTTTTCAGTTGTCGCATGTTTGATATATAAATCAAAGTATTTCTGTGCAAAAGAAACTCCTTTCAATGGCTCACCCACATATTCCACACCGGGTCTACTTAAATCAGCAACACAGTTCAGCCACCATACAGGTTCAATCTCTTCTTGAAATTTTTGGAGCACACTTCTCTCAAAATTTAACCGAGGGTTTATTTGTTGATTTTGCATACAGGTTTCCAGTACTTCTACCTCTATAGCCGCCATCGTCATCCCTTGCCCATAAATTGGGTCAAAATTACAAAGTGCATCCCCTAAAACCAATAATCCGGATGGCCAACGGTTCATTTTTTCAAAACGGTTACGAAATAATTCTTTGATACGATACCCCTTGGGAGGCGTAATTGGGTCAATATTTTCCCAGACCTTTTTGATTATAGGATCTGCAAGATCAGCTACCGCTTGTTCATACTCTACGGCGTCAGTGCTTGGATAATTTCCACCCGCGTTCCAAATTAACATTTCTGCACTATTATTTTCAATCATCGCAAAGATGCCAGTGTTTTCCCTATAAATAGGGCGTCCTTCAACATGAATCAGTGCCCATTTCTTATCCAAATCTGCTGGTATTTTGTAATGCCGTGTACTATATCCAAGCGAGACTTTTAAAACGTCTGGTGCAGGTATCTTATTCCCCAATTCCTGCAGCCAATTTGTCAGTTTGGATTGCCGTCCACTGGTATCTATGACCATATCAGCGGGGATTACCTTCTGACGCCTTGATTGACCACGTTCTTTTACATGGATGCCAGTAACAGTCATCTGATCCGGACTTGTTTGTAAACCATTCACAATATGCTTAGAAACAAATTGGATATTAGTATTTTCTTTTATTCGCTGACGTATCCCCCACTCTAGAAGAGCTCTGCTACACATTAGATCCCTTTCCGAATTCGGCATACTCAAGATTCCATATGGATTAGTAAATCGATAGACCTTGTTTTGGGTTAAAGCAGCACCTTTTTCGAGCAGCTCTTCGCTCAGGCCAGGAAAAAAACCCTCGATAATCATTTTTCCACGTGGAGTTAATCGATGCGGTTGATATCCCTGTGGAATTCCAGATCGATTTTCTGGTTTTTCAGGAAAGTCATCTCTATCCACAATCAAGACCTCTTTATAATAATTAGAAACCACTTTGGCTGTTAACAGTCCACCGATACCTCCTCCAATGATGACCGCTCTGTTCATTTTCCCATTTGAAAGGACAATATTAGCATCTGACATAAACAAATCCTCCTTTAAACTAAACACGTACACCCATGTTTTATCGAAGCAAGAGCGCAAGCACAAATCACATGAACTGCATCACCAAACATATGGGAACATCAGCATAATTGGTCATGCAATAGCCTTGATCAATCTTCCCTTTCGGAACCACTCAGGCGATACATCTAAAACAATTTCTTTCTTCTTCAATTTTCTTCTGAAGATCATCAGCCCCTATAGCTTAGTTAATTCATACGTTTTGCTCCTCCTTTACCATTTGCATGGCAATCATTTTTATATAACATAAACAGTTTATTGCATAAACAGTTTATTACACATACAATAAAGTTGCAACAAAAAAATTAAAAAATTTACCTATGTTTTTTTCACATATAGATTTTTGAAAACTGGGTAGTGGATAACTAGAGGTGAAAAAACGTGAAAGATAATGAAAAGTCAAACCAGGAATTGAAAAACTTGCCCCCCGGCATAGCGATCAGTTGGGGATTGGGGAAACAGCCACAAAGGGGACCAAAGCGGGAGCTTAGTATCGAACAAATAGTTGTAGCCGCTGTAGATATTGCGGATAAGGAAGGGCTGGCTGCATTATCAATGAATCGATTGGCATCGTCTCTAGGATTTACACCAATGTCACTCTATCGATATATTCCTAGTAAGGATGATTTACTATTACTAATGCAAGAGAAGATTTCCGATATTACGTATCCAAAGGAAAAATCAGAAACAGATTGGCGTGAAAATATGCGTCAATACGTAAAAATCTGGGTTAAAGTTTTTCACGAGCATCCTTGGTTCAGCGATATTCCCATCACAAGTATTCCACTTACACCAAATCAACTTAAAGCAGTGGATATGGCACTGCGTACCACACGCAATCTACCATTAAACGATTACGAAAAAATGTCGATTGTTCTTCTGTTGAGTGGATACGCGCGTTGGTGTGGGACTATCACAAAAGATATGAACATGGCAATTCAAACCGGAAAAAGTCTTAGTGAAATTAATGGCCTTGACTACAGCATATCGCTAAAAAAGCTTGTTACACAAGACCGCTTCCCGGATCTTTATCCTGTTTTGATGTCAGGAGCATATACCGAGGAAAATGAGGATGCTAATGATATAAAAGATGACTTCAATTTTGGTCTTGAAAGGATATTAGACGGAATCGAGCATTACCTTTTATTAAAGAAAAATTAAAATTCATCTATTTCCACATATACACATATACAGGACTTTACTGGCTGAGCAATGGTGATGGATTATTGCCCAGCCGTTTTTGCCTACGTTTTATTTTCTGCCATGTTAAGAGGTTTACGTCTTCCATTGATTGGCTGGGTCGGAACAGCAATTTAAAAGACGCCTTCTTATTAAAGAAAAGCGCCCATTAATGGAACATCTATATGAGTATTTAACCAGAAAATATTTTTTCCCGATCAAATCGTCAAATCAAATGATAAAAACTCAGGCAGTTGGTGCTCATGCTTATCAAGCATAATCTGTTCAGGCTTGATGCGCTGCTCACGCAGTACTTCAATGTTCTGTATGATGAATTCATCACTTCCGACAATATAGAAAAGTCCATCCTTGTCAGCGGCAAGATTGTTCACTTCCTCATAGTAGTCTTTACGGTTATCGACAAATTGTGATGTGAACTTCTTGTCAGGCGCCGATTCGAAAACATCAGTGAATAAAAAATCCTTTGATGAATCAATATTCAGTGAATGAATTTGATTGACGTTATCAGCACTTGCCAAATAATCAAGCACAAGCGGTCTGAAGGTTGCCAGACCCACACCTGATGACAGCAGGTAAACATTTTTGTCTTCTCTTTTAAGCGGTACATTCGAATGGGTTTTAAATATTGCAATTTCATTGCCGACTTCAAGATTTTTTAAAATCGTTTTAAACGCAGAGCACTGCTCTCTGATGCGTGTGGTGATACCAATTGAATTCTCGTGCGGCAAGGTGGAAATTGACATATGGCGAATGAGTCCGCGGTTTGGTTTATCTCCAGCATTAAAACCTTCCAGTGCGAAATGGGTATGGGAACCTTCTTCCCATGTAAAGCCTTCCGGACAGTCAAGCAGGTACGTTTTAACCTCAGGAGACTCTTCAATAATCTTATTTATTTTAGTCCAATATATTTGCATGATATATTCTCCTTACTCAATTATATGGATCGTTATTATTTAACGTACCATAATTGATAACAATTCTCAATTAAAAAGATTGTTTATTTCAGATAATTTATGAGGTGCAAATTTATATCGTATTCAAGCACCTTTCCTTTTCGCCCGAAAATCTCTAAAATTCAACCAGGATAATCAAATTCAACCTGGTAAATATTTAAAAAAACAGCTGCCGGCATGAAACAATAGGTAATCAGATTTGCTATCGGCCTCAGCGGAAATCGGAGCTTTCTTTGCAGCACTGCACCCACTGTCAATAATAAAAAATTTGGTGATATGACTTCCATCAATACAAGGCTGATATAGCTCATATAAGATCCTCATTTTTTAGATAGATAAACCGTTATATCCCACAATCGATCAATTCTCTCTGCCAATTAAAAACGATAGGATACCTTTAAGATTTTATATACAGAAATTTACGGTTTGTCTTTATCTTATAAGAAGTAAAGGGATTAAACAATTAAGCATTAATTATTAGAATGAATGAATAACTAAAACTTATATCAAGAGCTAGTATGCAGTTTGTATAAGGTGACTGAGAAAAATAAAGTTGGAACCCATAAATGGACGATTTCTCTCCATTCTCCCTTTTTCCTTTCGTTCCGGACTGTAGCGAATATTGTGTTTGGAATTAAGTCTCGTTTTACGCTTATTCCCCGTTCACTTTCTGAATTGTCCTTTTACAAGTCAAGCCTTTCAGAACACCAATTCGATAATTCGATTGCAGGTTCTCCATTGTACGATTCCTCAGAAGGTGGAATTTGTTTACGACCGTCCCAACTAAACGTAAATAAGAACCCATTTTGTCAAATGAATTCTTATGATTGTAAAATATGGGCTTATAGGTGTTGACAAAACTTTATTTTAAATTAAATTGGTACTGCATCACCAGTAATATCCATAATTAACTGGGAACCATATAGCATGGGGCATAACCACTTGTGGATGGCCCCATTTTCGTTGCATTTCTGGGCACATAGGCATACCACTCCTACCTCCTTGACAGCCGTTGACAAAACCAAACATGCCTGGATACATAGGTATGCCCCCGCCTTGACTTTGAGCCCTTTGCTGTTGTCCTTGGTTCCCTCCTTGACCCAATTGACCAAGAATATCTTGGGGGGTTGGCATACCTCCCTGGCCCTGACCTTCTTGCTGCTGTCCTTGATTCCCTCCTTGACCAAATTGGCCAAGAATATCTTGGGGGGTCGGCGTACCTCCCTGGTCCTGACCTTCTTGCTGCTGTCCTTCATTTCCTCCTTGACCAAATTGGCCAAGAATATCCTGGGGGGTTGGCATACCTTCCTGGTCCTGACCTCCTTGTTGCTGTCCTTCATTTTCGCCACCGCCCTGTTGCTCCTGACCACCTGATTGACCTTGACTATTGCCGCCTTGTCCTTGACCCTCGGCTTGAGGTTGTGAAGGATAACAAACTACAGGTTGTTGAGAACCATCAGACATATTTATTTGTCCTTCCAGACCCCCTTGATTTTGAGATCCCTCTTGTACGGGAAAACAAACCCATGATCCTTGCTGACGGTATGCTGAAAACGATTGATCATCATTAAAATAATTCATATCCATCCTCCTTCTCAGATACTGCCCATTTTATTCAAGCAGCACATATTTGGGTGCGAATTTCATAAATTGATTTCTTCGCCCAAAGATCGAAGAGGTGATTATTTTTCACTCTCTTCCTGTTCGTATTGCAGAGGTACTGACAGATCCGCACATAAACTGGGAAACAGTCTCTTTCTAATGTGGCCAAACCACAAGGAGAGATAAGATTGTCCCAAATGACCCTAAGTTCATTATCTAAGAAGCATCCAAGTGATTGACATATAATTCATGTGATTAAATCATTTATGAGATATCAAGCACAAACTGAGTTAGCTGGAGTGAAAAACGCGCCTGCAGTGAAGGGGAATAGGGCTATGATTTATTTTGAAGCTGATCTAGGTGCGTTTGTGAAAGGAAAGGAATTCAGCGCATTGAATATCACACGTTCCGGAGCAACAGGGATGTTGCTTGCCATCAATAATCGTGACCGCTGGTTCTCTCACGTTTCCTATGATCCTAAAGACAGTGACGCTTCTGTTAATTTTTCAAAAGATCAATGTCGCGAAATTATTCAAAAAGCGATCGATCTGCCAGATCTTCAAGTGAAAATTCTAAGTATAATCCTTTGGGAAGCTGAAGAAAAGGTTGCTAACTGTTTACAACAGGGGCGTGTATTCATAGGGGATGCTGAACGTCGTCCCGTCGCTGAATTGACCGTTTCACAGGCAGGAGGAATTGCAGATACAGAAGTGTTTTCGCCTATGAAAATAGGAAACCGTCTGGACGGACGAATGGAGACAACACTCTTTTCCGTAGCTTGATAAACATTCTGCCAACCTTTATTTTTATCAACAATATCGCCGTCCAATCCTTGATCGTGCGGTGGTGTAGCGGTATCCCCATCAATGATGGCTCGATCTGTAACGATAGCCAAACCGAAATCGTCACATCATTCATCGGAGATACCTTTTTCTTTGTCTGCTGGCGCTTCGATGATCAAGTCGCGCAGCCGACCGTGACATTGGAAAGGGTCTTTACCCACTTCTCAACAAAGAAAAAAGTCTAGCAAAATAAATTGAAAATGGCTCAAATCAGATACGTAATAACCAATAACATTCCATGAATAATAATGGATGGAGTTAAATCTCCATCCATTTTATTAAACAATCTGACACGTTTGCGGGATTGTCACAGCCCCTCCCATCCGTCTAATTATATGAAACTAGGCACACCCTTGGACAACCTGAGCGAAGGCTCTTATGGAACGAATGTATCATAGGTCTTTTTAATTCTCCACTTCGCTAAACCCTGCTTCTTTATATCCTTTTATGACCGATTTCATAGATTCACTCGTTTTATGACGACCGAAAACTTCACCTATGTCTGATAGGTCTGCTTTATTGTTATCATCCAGTCTAATATCTGTATACCCCTTTATAGCTATAAAATGAGTAACCTTGTTTGCGAGATCTTTCTTATTCTCATCATATACTTTTTCGGTTTTGGTAACAGAGTAGATGCCAATCAAAGTGCCGTCATGATCACTGACATCGCTTGTGCCTATTTTATCACTATTGTAATCATCATCCTTGTCCTCGCCGAATTGACGGTACATCCATTTTTCTAATTTGATTTTATGGCCTTCTAGCACCACCCCAGGGCTGTACTGCTTTTTTGCATCTTTTTCTGTCTGTTTCTGGATATCTTTTAAATTGGCAATATCGGATGCTTTTTCAGCAACGTTATATAAATCCTTCACCTTGACCGTTGGCTGAAAATCATCGGCCAGCACATAACCAAACCGTAGCATGTCATTCTTGGAATCTTCATCTTTTAAAATAATCTTGGCTTGTTCACCGTTTTTCAGCTTCCCGTCATTTTCAACCTCAAAATCAATCGTACTAAGCCCGGAATCGAGGTTATTGTAGACGTTTGCTTCTCCTCTGCCGTTTGCACCATTAAAATCAACATTCAGGTTGTTCTCCACATCTTCTGAGGTTAACTCCTTGGGTTCCTCCAAGCCTTTCACAGTGATTTCCTTTTGCCCACCTTTAATTTTCTTGGTTTCATCCTCATTAACGGATACCGTTACCTTCACTTTGTCTCCATTGGATAGTTCCCTTTTTTTATCCAGTTTGATTTTATAAGCATCCGATATTTGTCCCATTTCTTTCAGCGTTTCCCGATTGACAGAATCTGATTTGGAATCCATATCGAAAATGTCTTCAAACATTTTGCTTTCATCCATGTTGTATGTAGCGGAACCCGCTCCGGACATTCCTGAAAAAGATACATTCACATAATCTGTTGCATCCTTGGCCTGTCCACAAGCCGCCAAGAAAAATATTCCTGCCAACGAAATCAAAACAAACAGCCGTTTTTTAATAAAAACCCCTCCCAATGGCTTCTTTATCCTTCTCTAGCATTGCAATTCAAATGTAATTTGATTGCTTCACCTTTATACATTACCAGACACACCCCTATTATTGAAGGTTAAAAACAAAAAATATTGGCATTCTTTTACCACTATCAGCAGACTGTAAGACTCCCACTCCCAAATTTGGAGGTGAAACCAAAATAAGTGGGAGTCATCTGTATGGCAAAGGTCCGATTCTGTTACATTATCACTGTCCCCCCTTTTTTAATGGATTCCCTCCTCCTCCAAAACCTTTGATAATTTTTTTCCATCAACCACAAGATTTTGAACGACTTCATGAGCTTTGGAAGCAGGGTTTGCAACTCTACATTTAAAAAAACGATAATCCAAACCTACATACTGCCCAATTTTTATGAATTCATCTGACGTAGACGTAAATAACTGAATAATTTTTGTGCCCGGCTGGCAAAATATAATATTTGCCAGTCCTGCACCATTCGGGCTTATGATAACTTTGGCTGAAGAAAAAATATCGATCTGCTCCTGTACGGTTAAGGAGCTCAAAGTAATATGTTTAAATCCTTTTTGGGTCAAAATTTTCATGAGATTTGTTTCATTGGTAACCTTTCTCCACGAAGCATCTTTTCGGCTAACATAGATACGTTCAAAACCTGTTGCGCTTGTCTGGGATTTCAATGGAAGAAATGAGTCTCGGAGAAATTCAACTGTCCACTTAACACATGTCCCTGCGTTAAACGGGACGGATGGCAATACTAAATCGTCGGCTTTCAGATGCATTCCCGGGGTAAGCTGGATGATTTTATCTTCGGGGATTCCAAGCAATTTAACTGTTTCCCGATGAAATGGCAAAGTTAAAGGCGGCAGGACATATTTATCAATCTTAAAACCGCTGAGCTGCAGTAAATGATAACGTCCCAATGTATCGTGCAGCCAATGCCAGTAATTGGAGTGCCCAGCCCAGGCTAGAACACCCAAAGTGCCATGATGAGTGAGAGCGGAAGGAATTTTTTTTACTGCAACATTTTTAAAATATTTCCAATATAAATGAAAGACCATATCCTGTAAACACCTATTATCAGGTGTCAATGCATAGACCATGCCTTCTCCTTTTTCACACATCCATACACTCCCATTTTCTATCTTTGCTACATAAGATGCATCAAACGTATGATTCTCCCCAAATTGTGGTGGAGACACCCAATCGACCCATTGTGGCAGATCTCCTTTTGGCAATGCATATTGTACCGTTTCATTTGTATAAAATTCCTTATATACATCGGGTACATCTGTTGCTGGAGTTGTTTTTTCAATCCAATCCCTCGTATGAATACATATATCTTCCATAAATACATATCTCCTTTACAGCAATAAAGTAGCACCTTTGTGACCCATGCACTGCAGGTCGAGAACAAAATTAAACCTTTGTCATGCAGTTGCCCCCCCCGCTATCTTTTTTGGTTTCACCTCCAAACCTTAAAGTGGGGGCGTTACCGCTTGAGAGTATGATAAACGGCCTTGACCTATGCCCTGTTTTTGCACATAACTTAGAGTACTCCATAATATGTAGAAAAGTCATCAACAGTGTTAAACTACTGTCCAACTACACTACGGGCTAACGAGAAACTTCATGAAGCAGGGGTTTCCGACGTACAGGATGTGACGTTTTTAGCCTCCCCCCTCCCCGCTTAAAACAGTGGAACAGAAGTTGCGTTAAATCTTCAGTGAAAGTCGAAATTGTTTGATTTGATACTTGACTTGGCAGCCCCCGATTGGTTTGTAGTACCCACCAGCGCCACAGCAAATAGGATAAAATCCTTAGCATAAACACATCCCTACCTAATTTTATAGTGGATAAAACAGACATTGGCTGTCTGCCACGTAATAAACTGGAATGATTCAGACAAGGATTAGTTTATGTGCTCGTTAGCACACTTATTTGTACTTGAAAATGGCAAACAGCACATCTTAATATGCGGGCAGTAAATTGAAGAACTGCGCCACCACTTTCCCGTGCTCTGTAGTGTATCTGCGCATCCAACCATTTTATAGTAACTTTTAGGGGGGATATTTTCTTTCATTTCATTTTTGTGCCTTGAGAGCAGCGAAAGGAATGGTAATTAATATGAAAAATGTATTAGTAACCGGTGCAGGTGGATTTATCGGAAAAAATCTTATTGATAGGTTGCACAGAGAAAAAGAAGTTGTTGTCAAACAGTATCATCACGGGGATACCCTGTCACAGCTGTATCAACAATTAGACGAATCGGACGTCATCTATCATCTGGCGGGAGTGAACCGACCTCAACAGGATGAAGCTTTCGGGAGAGTTAATAGAGGGCTTACAGAACAAATCGTCAACTATTTAAGAAAGAAGCAAAAAAAACCAAAAATTGTTTTTTCTTCCTCTACACAAGCAGCATTTGATTCAGCTTATGGTTCAAGTAAAAAAGCTGCCGAAGACGTGCTGAAGCATTATAGTAATGAAACCGGTGCAGATGTACACATCTACCGGCTCCCAGGTGTTTTCGGAAAGTGGTGCAAACCACATTACAACTCAGTAGTTGCTACCTTTTGCTATGAAATCTCTCATGATAAAGAAATAGAAATCCATGATGCGAACAAAAACCTTGAACTTGTATATATTGATGATGTGGTAGACCATTTTGTGGATAGTCTCAAACAGAAAAAGACAAAAAAAACATGCTATTATCATATTAACCAGACATTTAATACAACAGTTGGAAATCTGGCTGATAAGCTCTATGAAATAAAAAACATGCGAAAATCACTGATTATACCTGACCTGTCCGACCGATTAACAAAATATTTGTATACGACCTACCTATCTTATTTAGACAAAGATAATTTTTCATATGATTTACCAGCACATCAAGACGAAAGAGGAAAGTTGATTGAATTAATCAAATCACATCAGGCCGGTCAAATCTTCATGTCAACATCACGAGAAGGGATTATAAGAGGCAACCATTATCACCATACAAAAGTAGAGAAATTTTGCGTGATTAAAGGTACAGCAAACATTCAATTAAGAAAGGTCGATTCCGATGAACTGATTACTTATACAGTCTCCGATCAAAATATCAAGATGGTGGATATACCTCCAGGGTTTACCCATTCCATTGAAAATGTAACAGATGATGACATAATTGTGCTATTTTGGGCCAATGAACTTTTTGATCCAAATAATCCTGATACCATTCCGTTGAAGGTTCAGCCAGACGAAGCTGATAAAAAGAAAGGATGATAACTGTGTCGACAGACAAGACATACAAAATTAAAGAGGACGATATTTGTCTTGTAGCCTATCCAAAATCGGGAAACAATTTCCTATTATTTCTCGTTGCCGTGTTATTATACCGAAAAAAAATAGATTGGGCCACGAAAGGTGAAATGATTCAAAATGCCTCAAAGGAACCAATCGAGAACTTACCTTCCCCACATCTCGTCTGGAGTCATGCGAGCTTCAATCCCACCTATCCAAAAGTAATATATTTGGTAAGGGATCCGAGGGATGTCGTTATTTCCTACTATTATCATTTTAAGAAGTATTATAATGATAATCGTGACTTTGACACATTTTTCCAAGCATTTACAGAAGGAAAGGTGGGGCAAGGATTGTGGAGCGCGGATATAGATAGCTGGCTTGATAACCAAGAAAAAGTTAAAAATGGTTTTCTGCTTATAAAATACGAGGACCTTCTTCAAAATACTGTTAAAGAAGCAAAAAGGATTATACGTTTTTTGAACTTAGACAGATCGGAACAAGAAATCAACGAAGCAGTGGAGTGGTCCTCTTTTGATAATATGAAGCAATTGGAACAGAGGCAGCAAATCCATTTAAACGGCGATACACAGTTTGTAAATAAAAACATGCCTTTTGTAAGAGAAGGAAAAGCAAATAAGTGGAAATCGGTTTTAAGTAAAGTACAGGAAGAGCAAATGAATCAAGCATTTCATAGAACGCTAACAAGGTTAGGATACAACTAAAGCATTCATTCTTAAGCCTTCTATTCATGGAAGGCATTTTTATTTAGGGGGCTCATAACCAATGCTAACGTTATTACTAATAGCTGCAGATACTTCTCGTTTTACAAATAATAATTATTACTATTTAGAAAGCGAATTAGCAAGCTTGACGAAACTAATCGTCTATCGAAAATCCGGAAACATAAACAAAATACTACGAAAAATCCCTGAAAAACCAGATTATATTTTAATCCTGAATGACGTAGGTAAAACATTTACTCCTGTAGTTACAGGGTTATCCGAGATCCGTATACCCGTAGGACTGATCGTTAACGATGCACACCGGCTTGTCGAGCAACGACGAAGGTACATCACGAAAAATCATATCAACACATTTTTTGTCATATGCCGCCATAATTTTTACCATTATTATCCTCAGCAAAGGCATGATCAGGTAAACTTGCTTCCTCAATTCGCCAACACTTCAATCTTTAGAGATTATGGTAGTGAAAAAACGATCGATTTCATGATGCTGGGAGAAGTTTCCCTTCCGCACATCTATCCATTAAGAGAAAAAATCTTACAGTATTATACGAATGACCCTAGATTTTTCAATCGCCCTCACCCAGGATGGAGGAATTTCACAACGGAACAGGCGGAAAAAACATTAATTGGTGAAAATTATGCCAAAACTATTAATCAGGCCAAACTATTTTTCGCATGCGGTTCTGTTCGGCAAGTTGTGACATTTAAATATTTTGAAGTGCCAGCATGTCACACACTACTGATGGCTCCTGCGTTACCGGAACTTAAAGAAATTGGCTTCATACCAGGCAAGCATTTTGTAGATATAAATGAAGAAAATTTTCCAGAAAAGGCAAATTACTATTTAAAAAATACGGCCGAGCGAGAAAAGATTACTGAAGAAGGATATCACTTCATTCATACGCATCATACAACCGCGCATCGGGCCAGACAATTAGTCCAGCAGATAAAAAGTTATTTATAAAACAGATATAACGGAGTGCAAAAGGTCGGCACAAGCCAAGAATAACTTAAATGCAGCTTGGTCAAAACCTAGTAGATTAAAACAATAAGCGTGATATCCCCACCATTTTGGTGGATACCACACTTAGGAGGCAGTAAAACGAATGAAAATTCTGGTTAATGGCAGTAAACTTGAAAAAGTATATATAGCCATACACAGCTCTCAAACAAAAAAATGACAAATATAGTTTCAGTGAAAAAAGTTGCGACCATCGGTTTTCGATGGTCGCAACTTTTTTCACTTTTGGCCAGCTATGTCTCAGCCTTATCTACTGTGCTAAAATAATATTTATGATGGGATAATATTTCCTTTCTTAAGAATCTGTTCTATCTCAACAGATGACATTAATTCATCATTCGATTGATAACGGTTAAAGGAGACCCTTGGTAACTTCTCATACTGTTTTTTTACGTTCTCTGAAGCATTATCAGGTAAAATGACATAATAATTGTCATCATATTTATACGTATTTCTGGATTCAGCATTGGATACCAACACCTCGTGAAGTTTCTCGCCTGGACGTATGCCAACCTCATTGATGACAATATCTCTTGTCGCAAAATGTTTTTCCATAACGCCAATTAGATCAACAATCCGGCAAGCTTTCATTTTCATGACAAACGTTTCCCCGCCGATTGCTTGTTCCGATGCGTGTATTAGTAGATCAATGGCTTGAGAAACTGTCAGGAAGAACCGGGTCATTTCCGAGGAGGTAAGGGGAACTGTATGATGGGCGGCAATTTGTTCTTTAAAAAACGGGATCACGCTGCCATTTGTTCCAATAACATTGCCACCACGGATACAGACAAAACGTGTATGATTGCTTAATTGATTGGCCTGAACAATCAATTTTTCACCGATTGCTTTTGTAAGCCCATAAAAATTGATTGGTTCGACAGCTTTATCTGTCGAAACATCAATGACCTTTTTAACCTTTTGACTTAAACTTGCTTTGATAATATTCTCCGTTCCATGTACATTGGTTTTTAACGCCTCTGAAGGCTGATCCTCACAGATTGGTACATGCTTGAGTGCCGAAAGATGGAATATATAATCCACATTTTTTGCCGCTTCGTTCACCGCTTCAAAATCCCTTACATCACCAATTACAAAGTTTAAATTAGTATGATCAGAGAATATTCGTTTCATTTTCACCTGAGCAAATTCATTCCGTGAAAAAATCCTTATTTCCTTTGGTTGAAATAGCAGTAGTTTTTTAACGAGTTCATATCCCCAGGAACCTGTCCCTCCGGTAATCAATATTATCGTATTTTTAAACACATTTAAACAACTCCCTCCAGTAATAAAGCCTATTGTTTATATCATCAGAAAGTAGATACATCTTAAGCGCAGCTGATGATTTGGATGACAGGAATGCTTCTCAATTAGGTTCTCGAATCTGTCCGTTCAGACCCTATTTGATAACCGACATCATTTTTCTAATAGGTTATACTTCAATTTATGAAAAAAATAGTAGACTGTACATGATATACGTTTAAGTGAAGGCAAAAGGGGCTGCTGCTGTAAGTCCAAGCAGCATCGTCTGATACCGAGATGGTCAGACACGCAAATGATGAAGGATATGGAAAGAATAATGTGGAAAAATGCTAACATAAAATCTAAAGACGCTTCACCAAAAACCAGCCATTCTTCAAATTCTCCCGGTTATAATAAAATCGCTCATGATCCTCATACCGCAGCATAGTTCCGCCGGCAGCTTCAACAATCGCCTGTCCTGCTGCAGTATCCCATTCCATCGTGGGGGCATATCGCGGATAGTAGCCAGCTACACCCTCAGCCACAAGACAGAATTTCAAAGAACTTCCGGCTGATATCACATCAACTTCATAGTCCCTTCGCAGCTCACCAATGAATGCTTCCGTTTCTTTTGACATATGCGAGCGGCTCGTGACTACATGAATGATGTCATCCGAGCCAACGACTGGCAGCCGTGTGCTTTGCCTAATCAATGCTTGATCATCAGCTACAGCCGCACGTGAGGCTTCTTCTAATTTAAATGATCCCAGCCCCGGCTTTCCGAAGTAAAATGTATCCAGCACCGGAGCATAAATGACACCCATTACGGGATAACCTGCTTCAATCAAGGCAATGTTCACTGTAAACTCGCCATTTCGTCTGATGAACTCTTTCGTGCCGTCCAGCGGGTCTACCAAGAAAAACATCGACCAATTCTTGCGCTTAACATACGGAATCTCTTCACCTTCCTCACTTAAAATCGGGACCTTGCTATACGCCTCACGAAGTCCTTTGACAATCATCTGCTGGGAACGCCGGTCAGCTTCTGTCAGAGGGGAGTCGTCCGCTTTCGTTTCAACCAAAAAATCCTGATCATAAACATCTAAAATTTCCCGACCGGCGTCTGTTACTATATCCAACATCACTTTAAAGCTCACATCCATCATTATTTCAGGTACCCTTTCGTTATCAAATAGGATAGAATCGTTTGAACGGATGCTTCAATGCTCTGTATATCCGTATTCACCGTAATCTCCGGTGCCACTGGTGCTTCATATGGTGCATCAATTCCGGTAAAACCTTTCATCTCTCCCGCGCGCACTTTTTTATAAAGGCCTTTAGGATCACGAGATTCGCATGTTTCTAGACTGGCGTTGACAAACACTTCAATAAATTCATCTTCATCAAGCAGTTCGCGTATTTCGTCTCGATCTTCACGGTATGGTGAAATGAATGCGGACAAGGTAAACAATCCGGCTTCAACCATTAGCTTGGATACCTCCCCGATGCGCCGGATGTTTTCTTTTCGATCTGCAGGACTGAAACCAAGATTTTTATTCAGACCGTAGCGGATATTATCCCCATCCAAACGAAATGTCCGAACTCCCCTATTGTACAGTTCTTTTTCCAGTTCAACCGAAATAGTCGATTTGCCGGAACCGGACAAACCGGTAAACCAGACCACCGCACTCTTATGCTGATTCAAAATTCTCCGCTGTTCCTTTGTTACCTTGGAATGATGCCATTTTATATTTTCTGACTTAGCCATCAGTGCTTCCTCCTAAAACCATACATAGTAAATAATCAAAACAGACGTCACCATTACTATTAAACTGAGTGGAAATCCAACTTTTACGTAGTCCGTAAACTTGTAGCCGCCAGGACCATACACGATTAAATTCGTCTGGTAACCGATTGGGGTGATAAAACTTGCCGATGCAGCTATCGCAATCAAGACAGCAATGCCTCTTGGATCAACAGCGAGCCTCTGTGCGATTTCAATTCCGATCGGCAGCATAATGACAGCTGCTGCGCTATTGGTGACAATCTCCGTAAATACATTCGTCAAGAGATAAATTAAAAATAAAATCACTAATAAACCCAACGGTTCGCCAAAACTTAACAGGGCAGACGCAATCCATTCTGCAAGACCTGTTTTCATCATAGCGGTGCCAATTCCAAGCGAACTGGCAATCAGCAATAAAACATTGAAATGAACATATTTCTTGGCTTCCTGGGGAGTAATAATTTTTGCTGTTAAAAGGATTAAGACAGCCAATGCCATCGCCTTAAACATATCGAGCCACCCAAATGTTACTGTCACAATCGTCGCGAGCAACAGAAGGATGGAAAACCATCCTTTTTTTGTGCTCTGGTGCAAGGTAATCGGTATACCCAGTGATGACACAACAAAAAAGTCATTTGATTGCTGGTATTTTTCAACAAAGTCACTGCCAGCCACAAGTAATAACGAGTCCCCTGGTTTTAAAACAATATCCCCAACCTTACTCCGGATCCGTTCATTATTCCGATGCACCGCAATAACACCCGCATCATAACGTGATCGGAATTTCGACTGTTTAATTGACTTGGATAAAAATGACGCCTGGTCTGACACAACGGCATCCACTAAATTGGTCGATCCATCTTTCAAATCATGAAGGGTAATGTTCGTCCCTGTTTCCAGCTCCAAACCTTTTATTTTTTGCAAATCGGCAATCGTTGAAATCAAGCCAGTGAAAATCAACCGATCGCCAGCATGAATCACCGTTGTTGATCTAACCGGTGAAATACGTTCCTTACCACGGATAATCTCAATCAAATAAAGTCCTTTCAATTCACGTAGGCCAGCTTGCTTGACACTTCTATCAAGGTTTGCGAAATCCTGTGTCACTTGCATTTCAGCGATATATTCTTTAGAGTCTTCCTTCATCTTCTCACCGAAGCCTTTGTTATCCGGTAACAGTTTATACCCAATTGTAAATAAATAAATGAGCCCGATCAGTGCAACCGGTACACCAACGACAGTGAGTGTAAATAACGAAAATCCTTCCAGTCCGAAGTCCAGCAGCAATCCATGAACGACGAGATTCGTGGATGTTCCCATCAATGTGATCATCCCACCCAAAATTGTGGCAAAAGATAATGGAATCAAAAACTTAGAAGGAGCGATCCCCCGGGTTTCGCACCATTTTTTTATCATGGGGGTAAACGTTACGACGATCGGCGTATTGTTTAAAAAAGCCGAGAACGCTGATATCGGTACAAAAAAACGGATCATCGTACCTGTGTGGGTACGGCTGTTTTGAAGCCATTTTTCCAGCCATTGGTCAATAAAACCACTCTTATGGACAGCGCCGGCAATGATGAACATCAACGCGACCGTCAGCATTCCTTCATTGGAAAAACCGCTCAGTGCTTCATCGACCGTCAGAATACCAGACAGCAGCAATATAACCAGCACTGAAAAAACAATCATATCTGGCCGGGCCACCTCAAAAATCAACGCCGCAAACATAGTTAACAGTAAAATCAAAACAAATATCATTGCAGGCGACATGGCATAGTTATATCTCCTTTTCGTGAATTAGATCTACCCTTTTCAAACCGCTTTGCTTTGCTTAATTTCCTTGCATCCCTTTAATGAGTACATCTGCTACCTCCGGGCGGGAAAATTCCTTTGGTGGACGTTTACCATCGCGGAGCAGTTCACGTACTTTTGTGCCGCTTAAGTGAACATGATTTTCCTTACTATGTGGACACGTTTTTGCGGATGCCATATTTTCACAAATTTTGCAGTAAAACGCATGCTCAAATTTAAAAATCTGAATGCCAAGCTCTTCCTCATATTGTGCTATTAGCTCTTGAGCATCATAGGTCCCATAGTAATCACCTACACCAGCATGATCACGTCCAACAATGAAATGTGTGCAGCCATAGTTTTTTCTGACAATCGCATGCAGAATCGCCTCTTTTGGCCCAGCATAGCGCATGGCTGCCGGATAGATGACAAGTCGAACACGATCTTGAACATAGTAGTTTTTTAAAATAGTTTCATAGCTTTCCATCCGGATTTCCGCGGGGATATCATCGGATTTCGTTTCACCAACGAGCGGATTCAGCAGGAGGCCATCCACAGACTCGAGTGCTGTTTTTTGAATGTGCTCATGCGCACGATGAACCGGGTTGCGTGTCTGAAAACCAACAATTGTTTTCCATCCTAGTTCCTCAAACATCCTTCGTGTTTCCACAGGATCTTTATAATACGCTGCAAACTGACTATGGTCGGGACGGTTGAGCAACGTAATCTTGCCGCCAAGGTATATATTTCCTTTCTCATAGACTTTTTTCACACCTGGATGCGCCACGTCAGTCGTGCCATAAATATGCTGTGCTTCCTTTTTTTTATCATATGCGTATTTCTCGGCCAAGGTAATCGTCCCATAAATGATGCCATCCTTACCTTTAAGTGCAATTTGTTCACCAAGGTGAAATTCTTTAGCTTGTTTTTCAGTTACTGGCAGCGTAATCGGAATACTCCAGATCACGCCATTTGCAAGACGGGTATGTTGCACAACATTCTCATAATCAGCTTGCATCATGAATCCTGTCAACGGACTAAAGCCTCCTGTCCCAATCAGCTCCAAATCAGAAATCACCCAGGAACTAGCCGTTATAAATGGAAGCTTTTGAGCATTTTTGATCGCTTCATCTCTTTTTTCACCAGTAAATTCGCAGTTGATCAGCTTTCCTCCATGTGGTTGATTGACCATACAATCCCCCCTTAAATTTTGTTTTCCATACACTACCCTATTAAGAATTAAGAAATAGTAAAATGTGTAGCAACTTTAGTCTCTATTTCTTGTTCTTAACATGCACTGCTTATGGCTTGTTTTAGCCCTTTGTCTTTCTAACAAAAAATTTGTTGCTTACGCATTATATCTCTTATCCTTCTAGCGGTTTACTACATCAATATTCATCCGATGATGAAGTGATATCAATCATCGTCTAATTCAATTAACATTTAGACACCTATTTTTTTCCTTTATGAAATAACAGTCAGTTTGACAAGTTGATACTAGTTATCTATCTTCAGTCTAAGGCATTGGTGGATTTACAATACTTCTTAATAAAAGCCCTTCCCGTTGGACAGCAACGGAATATAGTAAATAGAGAAAGATCATTATATTACAGAAAGGATGAATACTAATTGGCACTAACTACTCGTCAGCGGGAACTGCTAAATGTTCTTAACCAATTGTCACAAGGCATTACTAGCAGCGGGCTTAGTAACGACTTTTCCTTGAACTTACCAGGCTTAAATGTCGATTTTGATGTCGATATTGGAAGGAGTTCAGGCGGAGGCACCACCCCAACTCCTCCTAGAACCATGCGCGAACTATTAATGAGCCTATTAAACGAACAGGTACAGATTACCACCCCTTTTGATACCGTTACAGGAACACTAATTGCAGTTAAAAATGATTACGTAGTATTGGTAGAAGGTAACGGTGAGCAAACCTTGGTCCGCATAGATAAAATCGAATTTGTCAGTGAAATGTAAGGGAGGGTCTATAAAATGTTTCAGAATACACTTGCTGCTGAATTAGCCAATAGGGCTGGTTCGAGAGTTGAGGTTGCAACTGATAACAATCTCATTGATGGCATACTTTCAACCGTAACCCCAGAATTAGTACTTGTGATCGAAATCAGTAGTGGCTATGGAAACACCAAAGTATATATTTCCTTAGCTGCCATCAATTTTGTTCGTTTCCCCGTAGCAGCAGCCTAACCTTTTGACCACTCATGTGGCTGGGGCAAAACCTGGTAAATGAAAACAATAAGCGTGGTATCCTCGCCATTTAGGCGGATACCACGCTTATTTATATTTTAAAATAATGTTAGAAGTAAAAAAGGACACCTTCTGAAATAAGAGTTACCACACATCAAAGTTGCCCCTACGTTTATACATGTGAATCAAGTCGTTTTGCCTTTAGGTTTTGAAATAAAGGTACAGAAAAACGATATTGTCATTACTGTAAATGGCTTTAGTTGCAAGCATTCCGAAAGAGGCGGCCGCATTTTTTTTACGTGAAACGGATTGCCCAGCCTATCAATCGTTTTCGTGTCGATCCTGAAGTGAAAGAGCTTTTTGGGCCAATGTTTTGTCCAGTTTCGTTGCCAGCTTGCCAAACGCCAATAGATTGATGAAGAAGTAATTTTCTTCGGTATTAATTGAATTACATTTTTTAAATCTTTATCCATCATACACAACTATCTCTGAGAAGCCCTCAGCAATACTAGCTAATAAGAGGCCCACAATTTATAATTTGCTTTTCTCTATTTCCTACGACTACTATGTTTAATTGTTAATAAGTCAGTACCCTACTCTAGCCTCTTCTCTCTTTGCTGGATCCGGTTTCATTAGATACTTAAGACCCTTATTGAACAAGGTATTGGAGAGATATTGCCCAAAAAATAGACTGGACCCTGATATTGGATCCAGCCTGAATTGTATTGATTGGTATTAAAAAACCATTTGGCTTACCTAATTTTTTTCTGCTTCTTTACCCCGGTTCCTTTCTGCTTTAGGAAAAACTTTTAGCACTAGAAAGAAGAAAGTAACAGGGAGATCAAATTCATGTAACTTTAAAATAAAGTTTGATCAAAAACGTTCGACAAATCCATATTTTACGGTAAAAGAAAAGAATCCATTTTGAAAAAAGATTGATCAAAATGGGTTCTTTTCTTTTTGAATGAACATTCCTTTTTATAAAAAAGTTTAATTAAAACTCACATAGAATCCTTTAATCGAAAAGGAATAAAACGGTGCAACTTTTTTGTAAACGGTATAACTTTCTTTAAAACGGTACATCTTTTTTATAAACGGTACGACTTTATTTCAAATCCACAATTGTGTAGGTATTGACGGGAATAAATCATCTTTGGAGATTCTTGAACAAAAATTAAAGTTGCCAAGGTGGAACCCTTGGACCTATTCAAATTTCTACAAAAGCTGTGCAAAAATATGGAACGGTCCAATTAATAGATGTTTATGGGGGCAACTATAATGTGTTTCCATTGGGTTGAGTTAGGAATATCAATCTGAGAATGGGACTGGCATCAGTCATACATTTTATGCCTGAATTTTTTGAAAAAATAACGAATAACGAGTTTGACCCACATACAAAGTGGCCCTTGGATAAGCAAGTCATGGTTATCAAATGTTTAATAATCGTGAGGACGACTGTATAAAAGTCGTTTTAAAACCGTTATCCTATTAGTTTAAATGGATGAATTGAAAGTTAGCATAATTGCGAACCCTAAGCGAAATGTTGAATGGACTTCCACACTGTGTATAGAAGTCTTTTTGTCTGTTATTATTTAGATTATTGGATAATTCAGCTCGTAACTTGGGTAGCAATAATATGGTGGTCTCAGTCCTATTTTTGGCATGGGCCAGGAATCCTCCATATAGACCATCCTTACTTTTTCATTTGAATGGTTTACTAGCAATAGCTTTACTTCTGGATTAAATTCATATCTCAAAATGGTAACCCCCTTCCATTAGGAACGTGTGGATTCTCCCCCATCAACATGAAGAACTTGACCAGTAACAAAACGAGAATCATCAGAAGCAAGATAGACAAAGGTTGGTGCGAGTTCAAATGGATGGGCAACTCGTTCCATTGGATTAAATGCTCCATATACAGCGACTTGGTCTGACGAGAAACTTGCTGAAATAAGTGGGGTCCAAATTCGGCCGGGGGCGACGGCATTGACTCGGATCCCTTGTTTCACGACATTTTTAGCCAAGGCACGTGTCCAACCAACTATTGCGCCTTTTGTGGCCGTATAATCAATCATTTGCTGCTCACCTACATACGTCACCACTGAAGAAGTGCCAATGATTGAGCTGCCTGGTTTTAAATGAGGAAGCGCTGCCCTTGTTGTGTAAAAATGAGAGTATATATTAACTTTGAAGGTGTCATCGAATTGCTCATCTGTAATGTCAAGCAGACTTAGTTGTTGGAATTGGATACCAACGTGGTTACAAAGAATATCGAGACGTCCAAACGTATTTACTGTTTGTTCTACAATGGAGATACACTGTTGTTTGTCTCGCAAGTCCCCAGGCATTAGAAAACAACGTTGTCCGAGTTGTTCAATCCTCGTTTTTGTTCTATTTGCATCCTCATGTTCATCTAAGTATGAAATAGCAACATCTGCGCCTTCTTTAGCAAACGCAATTGCTACTGCTGCACCAATACCACTGTCCCCCCCTGTAATAAGTGCTACTTTTCCTGTTAACTTTTCACTCCCTTTATAGTTCGGGTTTTCGATAATTGGAAGGGGTACCATAAATTTTTCCACTCCGGGATGGCGCAGCTGGCGCTGTTCAGGTAAACTTATCGGAATTTCTTCGTAACGTGTGATTTTCCCATAGTTAGGGTACATGGGATAAGGTTGAGTTTTCATGTTCGCTTTAAACATTTGTTGCATTTGCTTTATTTGGTCTAATTGACGACTTTGATCCTTTTGATCCATGGAAACCTCCTATAGAAATAATTTTCTTCTATAGAATGTTTATGTTGTTCACTACAAATAAATTAAAAAAGTTTGAAAAAAGTGGTTTACTTTCAACACAGAAGCTTATTCTTCCTCAAAAGAGACACCTTTTTTCTTTATTGAACTGACCTTTAGGACAAGGAGCTTTACTCAATATTCTACCCCTTTAACGGATCAACTTATTTTTACTTAACAGTTCTTTAATCCCGGCTACCTCAAGAATAGTACCTAAAAAAATAGGTCAACCAGAAAAAACCGGCTAACCACATAATACGATTTGACCCTATTGCTGAATAACAAAAAATACGTTTTGTTGTTCCACAAATTCTTAATATCATGAAGTAATTCTGTAGAGATGTTCAGTTTCCATTAACCAATCTCGGCGAGCAACGAGAGTTCTAAATGTGATAAAGTCGCTCTTTTTGCATCCTCTTTCAATTGATTCCATGGACTGTTTGTAGAACCTTCTGATACCTCGAAAAGTTGATTCACGCTCTCTTTTTGATTTTCATTAAGTAAGTTATGATAAATCATACGATAAGACCTTTTTCGAACATCATTGGCTGCATCTTTTAAAGTATTGTAGATGGGAAGTTCATATTTTTGATGTATTAGCTCTTCAATTGCTACATTGACTAGGTCAGCAGGTTCGTCTTTACTGTATGCGAGTTTATTCATTGTATCTATCAATTACTTTTTGACCTTCTTGGCTAAATGGTCGAATAAAAAGACTTCTATACAAAGTATGAAGTCTTTTTGGAAAGAGAAGAGGATTACGGTTTTAAAACGACTTTTATACATTCATCCTCACGATTATTAAAAATTCGATAACCATGACTTGCTTCTTCAAGGGACATCTTGTGTGTGATAATATCTCTTGGGTCAAATTCGTTATTTGTTATTTTTTTAAACAATTCTGGCATAAAATGAATGACTGGAGCCTGTCCCATTTTAAGATTAATATTTCTAATCCAAAATGCACCTAATGGAAATAGATTATAGTTACCCCCGTAAACACCAGTCATTTGCACTGTCCCATACTTTCGGACAGCTTTAGTAGAAATTTGAATAGGTCCAAGGGTTCCGCCCTGCAGTTTGAATTTTTGTTCCAGAAACTCTAGGGGTGATTTCTTTCCGTCCATACCTACACAATCGATGACGACATCTGCCCCACCATGTGTGATCTCTTTTAAATGTTCGCCCATATCAGGGTATTTTGTGAACTCAAATACCTCAACATTGTTCATCTTTTTCGCATGATTGATCCGGTAATCCAAGTAATCAACTGCTATTACACGCTTTGCACCTTCCATCCAGGCAAATTTTTGTACCATCAACCCAACAGGTCCGCATCCAAGAACAATAACTGTATCGCCTGATTTTACACCTGCATTTTTTACACTCCAATAAGCTGTTGGCAGAACATCCGATAAAAAGAGCAGTGACTCATCCTCCAATTCGCATGACTCCGGGATAACAAAGGGAGTGAAGTTTCCAAAAGGGACTTTTAAATATTCAGCCTGACCACCCGGATGGTTACCGAACTTCTCAGTATAACCAAAGTATCCGCCAGAATCATAATGAGGGTTTGAGTTATCACATTGGCTTTCCATTTCATGTTGGCAATAAAAGCAATGTCCACATGAAACATTAAAGGGAACGACAACACGGTCTCCCTTTTTTACTTTTGTGACTTCAGGTCCAACTTCTTCCACAATACCCATTGGTTCGTGGCCAATAATATATCCTGGGGGTAATGGCATGTTACCTTGATATAAATGCAAATCAGATCCGCAAATAGCAGTAGAAGTAATCTTAACTATAATATCGTCTTTTTTTTCTAATTTTGCATCCTCTACTTGATTAACCTGTACATGATTTGGTCCTTGATAAGTTACAGCCTTCATAAATGCACCCTCCTATTTCTAATACTGTTAACACTCTTAACTATTGTTAACAAAGAAAGTAAATAATATACTTAGTCACTCTTAGCGTAATTGTTTTATGTAAGTTAAAGAAGTCGCACCGTTTTGATTACGAAGTATTGGTGATAGCTCTCGAATTAGTTATTGTAAGTGTATATAGCGTGAATTAATTCGGGGAAATATTTGGATTATTCTTTGAGGGAAGAGGTATTTCATTTATTCCTTTACTCAAATCTTCACTGCTATTCTAACTTATTTAATAGAATTTCAGCCTTATGCTTAACCCCTTTAGAACTGTGTTTAGCTTTCATCACTGTAACCCTACTCTCCTCAATACTTTTCAGCGACTTACTTGTCCACGTACCACTATCATTCACAAGGTTTACTAACAATCTATCATAAATCGATTTCCAATCATTTATTGCAAGTGATGATAAAATTAGCATTGATAAAGAGCGATCTTCTCGCTCAACTTCAATAATATTGAATTTCTTCCCACTTATCATATATACTTCTGCAATCACATAACGTCGTTTCGTGATATTATCACTCAATTTCGTAAATCTGCGGTCTCCAATTCCCTCTGGTAACACATCTATAAATGCTCGTATCGCACTTACTTCTGGATATTGCTCCATTATTCTAAGGACATTAATGAAATCTTGCAATTCACCTTGTACTTGAATTTCAGATAACATTTGATGTTCTATTCCTCTTGCTAGTTTTTGACCTCCAGTGTCTGCTGTAGATCGAATTGAATCATTGCTGCCATAGTATTTCTTAGTATTTTCATCTTCTTTCGTTCGCTGCTTTGAGGAACTACTTTTAATTCGTTTGATTTTGGGTACCGATGTATATTCATGTTTCAACTGATTCATTTGTACAAGATCAAAGTCTTCTGTAGAACCATCTACTTGTTCATCTAATGTAAAGCCCTCTTCATCACCCTGTCTATTTAGAAAACGATAAGTGTATTTCTTTGCCTCATTGGATTTCTCTTGATTTTGTATTTCTGGATGCGAAATCGAAATATGTTGGTACGGAATATCTTTATTTTTCACATTAACAATTTGTAATACTGTACACGTGTTATTCTTCTCCTTTACACGAGCTGTTATTGTAATCGGTTGTGTAAAGTTCCATTCGAACTTCAAAGTCTTTTCCTGCAACCAAGTAAATGCTATATTTTCATAGGCTTGTCGTAGGTCTCGATTCGTTAGCAACCACACCAATTGATAAATGAACGTTGTCTTTGTGTATTTCAATTCATATTGTGATGAAAAGCTAAGATGGATTTTATTAGGTTCATATGTTTCTGTGAAGAACTGAGGAAATGAATTCGATTCAAACAAGCGATATAAAAGGAAGCCGTTCGGAGCTAAAATGCTACGCAATACTTCAATGACTGGTAAAATCACATTCTTTCCATCAAAAGAGAACACGAAACTACGGGAAGTTGCAGGATCACTGCTTCCTTGAATAGACCAAGGGCGTTCGTGAAATTTAACTTTATTAGGATAAATAGTCATATCGATTTCTTGTACACTTTCAGAAACTTGACTAGCCGTTATGATGCCATCAGTATAATAATGTTGGATTGCTAAGCATGGTAATGTACCCCAATCCATTAATATACCTTCTGTACGACCTTGTGAGCGAAAATAAGCTTTGATTATCATTTTATGATCATATCGAAATGGCTCACCAATCCATATTAGTTGTGCTTTTTCACCTTTAGCAAAAGGCCAAGCTAGTTTAACCTGTTGTTTGCTCATAACTTTTCACTTCCTGTTTTGTTCGTAAATACTCTTCCAAATACGGTTTTATTTCGTGAAAATGATGTGACTTAACAGCGCCAATACGCTGTACTTTCCATAATAAAACTGGTTCTTGCTCCAGCAACATACGATCAATAATTTTACAGCATCGTCGAATCTGAAACTGTTGTATAGATTCCGTAATTTTATTTAGATATTTTTCAGTTTGTGGCAGCTTATCAAGATGTTTCTCCAAATTTGATAAGATTCCTAGACGTTTCCCAATTATCGAAATCGTGATACGTACGGGCTTTTCCAGTTCAATTAATTCTTTGTAAAGCTGTTTAATTTTAGAAAGATATTCTCGATCACGTACGTCCCAATTGACAATTGATTTTGGCTTTTCCTTCGCCTGAATTATAGGTAACTGTTCAAACAGCCATTCTTTATCATTTCGATATAAGTAAATATATTCTTTCGGTAAACATTGACGAATTTGTGTTCTCGAGTAACTTGGATATTGCTGCATTCCTTTTAATAATTGCTTTCGATACATATGTAACATTGGTGGAAAAACTTTATCAGGTAATTTCTCTATTTTCTCAACTGAGGCAAGATGTCCTTTAACTGTTTTCGAATCCACGCCAAGCATTCTAGCTAATGCTCTTATACTGTAGGTTCCATCAACTGCTAATTCATGTAATTTAGCCTTCCAGACATCTCCATACGCTTTTGTACGTCCAATACGATATTTATCTTCAGATAATCTATCAGGACCCTTTCTAGCGTAAATAAAGCCACAAGAGCATTCAAACGTGCCAATGGGTGCATTTGATTTAAAATCCCTTGTAACATTTACTTCATGAATCACAAATTCCTTATAATGATTAGCTGCTTTATTTAAACAGGGCCATGGGCCACTACCGAAAGGACCTGTATCAGCTTCAATTTGTAAAAAGGACTCCAAATCTTGTTCTAAGAAATAAAGAATAAGCAAATGACGGAAAGGATGTACATGACGTTTTAGATTGCGTGTAATGACCTTCAGCCAATTGTATTCATCATTTACATTGATTGCTGATTCGTACTCATCTAAAAAGCCTTTTGGGAACTTTGATTGAAATGCTTTGTATAGCTCCTTTTGCCGAATTCGATTAGACGTTGTTATTAAATTACGCTCCCGTAAAAGAACACGATATTTAAGATTAATAGATTCTCTTGAAAATTGATGTATTGGAACTTGCAGCAGTTGATAAGCCATCTTTGCTAAAGCAATTTGAATGGCTATAAACTCTTTTAGTTCAACTTCTTGAATCATTGATAAGTTCAATAGCTTTTTATCAAATCGAATAAACTCAATTCGACTTTGCTTTGAAAAATCGATAGGATACTTCATTAATTTCAGTTCATGATGTGCACAGAAATCAATCCCTTGTAGCTGGTGCTCACGATGAAAATAGGGTTCTCCATGTTGCTCAATATCATTAGTTGCACACTCTGGGCAATAAAAGAGTCCATTCTTTCTGCAAATGCTTCCTGCAACTATGCCAAGTCTTGTATAAAGTCCTTTTCCATCTACTTGAACATCTTGTAGAAGTTCTTTCTGGCGTTGCTTGGAAAGAAACGAAGCATAGTAAGGGTAGATCGTATGCTTAGCTAATAAGCTTTCAACAGAATAGTTGGAGCCTAATTGCTCAGCTAATATAGAAAAATGACTACCAATCTCTACACTCGGTATTACAGAACGACTTTGAAACACTTCTTCCAATGTATCTTTGTAATCAATATTTCCACTGTAAAAGTGATATCGCGCAATCGCCGAATATATCAATTCATCTGGATATGGATCCGTAAAGAATGGCAGCATGCGTTCCCTCCTAGTAGAATTCCTCCAAAGGATTTTTAATGTATCCATTTGCTTTTAATAATTCATAGGGGTGTTGCTTTTTGTCTAACGCTTGCTTTCTTAGCTTTAGCAATGGTAGAATCTCTGCATTTTTTGCTTTTGCCTTTGCTTTTTGATCTTTCTTTTGTTGATTTAATGCAATCGCCTGCTGAATCACATCTGATTTAAGTTGATGAAATTCAGTATCAAGTGGATTTTCCTCAACTATTTTTTGTGCGAGCTTTTTAATATCGTTTTCTTTCAAACTATCAAAAATACCAAGGGCTGCCACTTCAACACTTAAGTTCCCAATCATGTCTTGACGTTTATACTCGATTGTATTTTGGCGCTCTTTAAATGCTTCTTGAATACGTCCTGTCATTTCAGTATTTCGCTTGTGATTCAGCATGACTTCATCCAAGTTAATCATAATATCTTCATATTTCATCATATCGGCAAAATTGTTCGTCCGAATAGCTGTCATCATTGGTTGAATCGTTTGCATATCTTCCCTAGCAGTCTTTTTTAATACTTGTGGTGTAATGATTTCAGCCGGGTTGTCCTCATCAAATAATACTCGTTCTTGCGCTAGAATAAATAGGTTCACGGCAACAGCAGTAATCCCTTGGCATTCATAATAAAATGCCTTCTTTGTCTCCTCTGTAAGCTCAGAATGGGTTTTTAAACACTGTAATTCCCAAAGTGTCTCTAGGAAAAACTCCCACTTTTCACTATTTTCGTCCATACGATCCCAAATAATAGCTCCATCACTCGCTGCCCGTCTTGCTTGTCTGAAGTTTCCTTTGAATAGTTTTTGTGCTTTAGAAGTTCCGATTAAAACCGTAGGAATACCAACTGTATTAGACAGTGTTACAAAAAAATTCAACATTTCTTCCTGTTCATTTTTGGAATGTAGTAAGTGCTGGATTTCATCAATTACTAGAACACCGATGCCGTACATACTTGCTAACGATGTCATGTGCAATAACATTGTCGATGTCACACGGTTCAAATAACCGTACTTTTCTAAATATCGAGTGCCTAGTAAATCATCAATTGCTTTGAAAAAGCTTTTGCAAAGTGTAGATAAACTTCCATCATACGGGCAGTCAATTTTAAGCCAAACAATTTGAGTTCGATTAAACGGTTGTCCTTTGTATTCTTCATGCTTGATCACTTGTGGATACATAAGCAAAAGACGTTCAATTGCTGTTGTTTTACCAATTCCTGAAATACCGATAATGGATAAGCTATCGGCAGTTGAACGAATATAATTTAGTCGTTCATCTATATATTTGTGAGCTGTTTCCTCTTCTTCACGCAATTCATGCAACACCCGAACACGCTCTAGAAATGTTCTATCTAATGGATTTCGCGCCAAGTAACCTCTTCGAATCAATGTAGACAATCGACGTTCTACCTCGAAATGAATCGGTAACGGCTGGATAAAATTCCTTACACGTTTTAAGACGTGATAACGAATATTCGTTTCACTTAACTTATCTTGCTCACTAATTCGTGGAGTCACCATAAATCGCTCTAGCACATCATCCTCATTAAATATAGGTGGAAGAGCTTCGATGAAAGGATTATTGGTATATTCATTTAAAAGTTGCTCCTTATAGACAGCTTTCTCAAAATCCCCTTTTAAGACAACCATGTCATTTGTCTTTCCCAAATTCCTCATCTCGCTTCTTCTTTAGTTTTTCCATAAGACGTGAGCCTGGTTTCTTAGGTGGTGTTTCATCAATCTTCTCTTTTGTAACAAAGTCGATTACGTCAGCTGATTCACTAGCCTTATTAGGTAATAAATCAAACTTTTCAGCTTCACGATTTAACTGTTTTTCAACATCCTTATTTTCACGAATAGCTGCTATTTTAGCTTTCTTACTAGTTGGCTGATTGAAAGATTCTTTTTTGTTCTTCACGGCTTTTTTTATAATCTCTTCCAATGCTGCATCAGTATTTACCGTAAGCTGAATTTGATTTGTTCGTTCCATTTCTTCTAGTTCATTCCGAAGATGTTGCTGAAAGACAATTTCCTCCAAGAAGTCACCTTTATATTGCTGACTAGGCTCTAATAAAATACACGTCTCAAAATCTATTCCGTTATCGTGGGGAATATAGATTTTTTCAATATGTCGTGGATCATAAACGATTTCTAGACTTCTATTTTTCAACTTTAAATACCATTGCTCTTCAATAGCTTGACGAGAACCATAAAGAAGATTTTTAAACTTAATTCCAGCTCTTGAAATTGTCGCTTTCCCACGTGGAAGCACGTTCAGACGAAGAATATTTCGATCAACTGTTCTTAACCTTCCTTTACGATTTTGAATACCCCAATTCCATAAGTTAATCGGAGTTGGCACTAGTCCATCAGCCACCATTTCTTTTTCAACAGGATATTTATCAATGACCTTTTGGTTATGATGAAGCGCCATTGTAATAATTAGAGATGTAAATTCCCTTAAATTCAGCGTAGCATTTAAGCGATAATCCTGATCTCCACGTTCTCTATATTCCTTTTGAATTGCTCCGGGAGCTTTTTGCTTTACCTTCCCATTAAACGTACGGAATTTCCTTTCAACAATCCCTTTCAAATCTCCACGATAAGCTGTAGTATTCTCAATTTTAATATTAAGATTGTTAATTAAATTCTCTACAGAATAGCCTTCAAACTCACCCCGGTCGGCGATAATAATTTCAGGCAAATGATGTGTTGGCCATTGCTCAGGTGTAATATTAATTCCATATTGCTTACAGAACCCTACTTTGTCAGCAACCATATTATCTAAAGCCATCATTGCACCGATCCACGATGGACCTTCTAGTCCAACATAAAGACCTGTAATAATACGTGAATACACATCAAGTACTGCATAAATAACTGGTCGCCCAATTACTTTATTTACGTCAAGTGAACTAACTAAATAAATATCTGCAATGGTTGCGTCAAATTGAAATCTTGTACCCGGACCATTTGTTTCTGATTTGGAATCACTTAAAATCGGACGATGTTTCAATTCATATTCCTTTGTACTTTTACGGAACTGAATATCCTTTTTCGGGTCTTCAAGCTTTTTAAACCAGTAGTAAAACTGATGGTACGAGGGAATTCGAGTGGCCTCCCAAATACGGTACTTTAGCTCACCATTTTCCTTATAGCGATCAGAGTAAAAGTCACGCAGCATGAAATTATAAACATCTCTTAAAGAGTAATTATTCTTTTTCCTGTAGTACTTGTTGATAACGTGCTCAATTTGGACCTTTACCTCGTCAGTAATGTTAATACCGGTTTGATATTCATTATTTATGTTTATCTTTCTAGGACGACCCACTTTCGCATTTGTTAGAGCCTTCGCTCTTCCTTTACCACCCGAATTAGAGTAGTCAGGTAACATGGCATTTTTGGTCATACCTCGTTGCCAATAGCGAGTTAGTAACTTTTTAACCTTTGTCTTGCCTAAGTTGCTGTCCCGAACGATTTCGCGAATTTTATTTTCTCTTCCTCTTTTGTAGAGCAAATCTTGCATATTCGGAACACAGTATTTTTGTATAGTTTCCCAATCTTCTTCACGCTTACGAATTTGCACTTCTGTTAAATCATTTTCATAAATCACTTTTGCATAAGGATCACTAATCGCAAGTAGCTCTCCTTGATTCATATCTGTAATTAGGTTGGAATATAGCTCCCTCTGCGGCATAGCACTACTCGTGTCAATATTAACAATATAGACATGTGGTTCTTTAATATAAATTACCCGAATCCTTTTCGAATCGATTACATATTGAAATACTTGATTAATATAAATCATCCGTATTTCACCTTCTCTAAATTACCTTCATCAATACACTTAATATCAATTGTTTGCTCTAAATCAATCGGCTTTTGCATATCAATGACTACAATTTTTCTAGCAAGCAAGTGATAAAATAGTGTAACACCACTTCCAAAAGGCAAGTGTGTATCTGCATCAAACCCATTAGTAATTTCACGGATACTTCGTGAATTATTCAATAGGCGATTCATAAGAGACATGGATAAATCCTCAATATGTTGGTCATCCATTTCTTGATAAACATCATAGCTACGAATATCAAAATAATCATGGATATAACTAATATTTCTAGCCATTGTCTTATGAATTTCTTCCTCTGTTACAGTTGCCCAATTAATGCTTCTACGCTTCCAATATTCCCTTTCAATTTCAAACTTCTCTAACACACGTTCTTCTAACAGCTTATCTTTCATTTTGATAGTATGAGCGACTTCAAATACACCTTGTCCTTTATCAACTGTTAATAAAAAGTCCGTTGTCATAACAATTAGATCACCTGTTTTTGGATCAGCTGGGTGTTTAATCCCAAGCTCTTCAGCAATGGCAAACGTCTCTTCTTGTGGTAATAAAGGAAATTGTTCACGAATATCTAAAATAACATCAGAAAATTCAGTTAAATAAAAGTAGTTTCGTTCCAAATCCGATAAAAACTCATGTTGTCTGCCGGTTTTTATACCTTTTAATCTTGTTGACCGACCTAATGAGGAAACATCTTGAATTTTAAGCCAAGGCTGATAATCTGCCCCACTGCCAGTTCCTCGACCCTCTTTAATCCACTTATCAATTTTAGATGTTCTTTTTCTTTTCGACACAAAAACACCCCTTTAGATAATCATATCCAAAGGGGCAAAGCTTCGCAACTTTTTTATAAACGTCGCGACTTTATTTTAAACATCGCGACTTTATTTTAAATTCACAAATCCAACTAAACCACCAATTCTACTTACTCCACTGTCACACTCTTTGCCAGATTCCTAGGTTTATCAACGTCACAGCCTCTATGCAGTGCTGCATAGTATGCCAGTAATTGCATTGGGACCACAGATACAAGCGGTGTAAGCAGTTCATGCACATGCGGGAGCACAAACGAATCGTCGTCCTGTTCGAGACCTTGCATACTCAATGTGAGTACATTCGCCCCGCGGGCTGCCACCTCCTGTACATTACCGCGAATCGCACCGTGCACAGCTGCTTGGGTATCCAGAGCGACTACAGGTGTTCCATCTTCAATCAGAGCGATTGTGCCGTGTTTCAGTTCCCCGCCAGCAAATCCTTCCGCTTGAATGTAGGAGATTTCCTTTAGTTTCAAGGCGCCCTCCAGGCAAACAAAGTAATCTGCGCTTCTGCCGATGAAAAATGCATTTCCGGTAGTTTCAAAGAAAGCATGTGCCAATTCTTCCAGCGCTTCCTTTTGTGATGTCAGTACTTCCATAGCGTTAGCTGTAATGGCCAGTTCCTGAACAAGATCAAAATCATTTAATGCACCTTTTGCTTTTGCAGTCGTTTCGGCTAAAATAGCCAGTACAGCTATCTGTGCGGTATATGCTTTCGTGGAAGCAACCGCGATTTCTGGTCCTGCATGCAGATGAAGTGTATAATCCGCTTCACGAGAAAGAGTCGATCCGGGAACATTGGTCAATGTCAACGCCGGATATCCCATTTCTTTTATTTTCACTAATACAGAGCGGCTGTCAGCAGTCTCTCCACTTTGAGAGATAAAAATAAATAAAGGTTTATTGGAAAGCAACGGTGTATTATAGGAAAACTCACTTGCCACATGCACCTCAACAGGTACACCTGCCAATTTTTCCATCAGCTGTTTACCGACCAGGCCGGCATGATAACTTGTTCCACAGGCAATGATGTAGATCCGGTCGCAGCCAGTGGTTGCCGATAATACTTCCGGCGCCAATGCCAGCCGATTATCTTCATTTTCATAGGCTTCAAGAATTTTACGCATCACCAATGGCTGCTCATCTATTTCTTTTAACATGAAGTGTTCATAGGTGCCTTTTTCCATTTCAGATGCATCCATTGTCACCTTGAAAGGGCGTCGTTCGATTGGAGTGCCATCAAGATCCTGAATAACAGCATGTTCCCTGTTCACTACAAGAATTTCCTTGTCATGAATCTCGATATACGTATCTGTCAGCCTTAGCGTTGCCATCGCATCACTGGCAACAACATGGAAACCGTCCCCGATACCGAGCAATAACGGGCTCTTGTTCTTAGCCACATACAGATTATCTGTGTCCTCACAATCTATCATGGCGATGGCGTATGAGCCTTCCAACAGTTGAAGTGTGCGCCGAAACGCTGTTTTCGTGTCCAATCCCTCGTTGGAGAACTTTTCGACAAGTGCGACGATGACCTCGGTATCCGTCTCGCTCACGAAAGTCGTACCTGCGAGCTGTTCACGCTTCAATTCCACATAGTTTTCAATCACACCATTATGCACAAGTAAGAACCTTCCAGAAGCACTTTGATGCGGATGAGCATTGTTACCGCTTGGGATGCCGTGTGTAGCCCAACGCGTATGTCCAATTCCCATGGTCGCTGCGATTCCGGCATCCACATGTTTTCGGAGCTCGGCGATTCTTCCTTTTGTCTTGAACAGACTCGTTCCGTTCTCATTCAACATAGCTATCCCTGCCGAATCATACCCGCGATATTCCAGCTTCTGAAGCCCATTTAATAAAATCTCTTTTGTATCCTGTTGTCCAATATAACCTACTATTCCGCACATAGCGTTTTCCTCCTTGTAAAGAGGCAGAAAACGCCAAAAACATAATATATCAGTATTTGAGGCATTTACTGCCTCTTTCTCGTGATAGTTTGATTACATCCTGCCGTATTTGCTGTCCAAAGCGTCACCGCTCTGTTTTAAAATACAAGCCTGTCGATTGGGATGTGCAATCGGGAGGTACCCGCCGAATTACTCGATCATCCTCCACCTCGTCAACTACCTTCCATACGCTCGGAAAATAGCTCTGGCGCTTTTCTAAACTTGAAAAATTCCTATGCTCCTTTCTATTTTTGAATAAGTCACTTAAGAAAAATAAGCACGCAAGAATTAGTGTATTACATGGAAGCTGATTTGGTCAATCATTTTCTGCTTCCTTCAGTATATGTTTATTTTCAGTGGATGTTGCAAGCTGGTATGCAGTCCTGATAAACGTGATATTCGTCTACACACAGTCACTTTTCCAACATATGATACCAGTATCGATAAAGAGGGAGGTGCTCATATGAGTGAAGGATACGGCGGCGGTTACGGTGGCGGCTTTGCTTTTGTCGTTGTTTTGTTCATCTTGCTGATCATTGTCGGCTCTGCCTACGTTGGCGGCGGTTATGGTGGCGGTTTTTACTAAGAGCGCTGAATCAAGCAACATCGCAAAAAGAAGCTGTAACAAAATCCTATAAAAATCTAACCACATGAAATCATGAAAATAAAACCTGATTTCATGTGGTTTTATTTTCATGATTTGTACTTAAAGCAATCAGTTCTTTACTTTTTTATATTAGTTTCTCATTGATGTTTCTCCAAGAAATCGAGCATCAGCGTATACACTTTAATCTCATTCTCTTTTTTAGAAAAGCCATGGCCCTCATCTTCCATGACGAAATATGTTACATCACGGCCTTTTTCCTTAAGCTTTGCGACTATCTGATCAGATTCTTCCTTTACCACACGCGGATCTTTTGCGCCCTGAATGACAAGCATCGGCTTAACCATGCCATCCAAGTAGGTGACAGGGGAGTCCTTGATGAAACGCTCCCTATCTCTTTGTGGATCCCCAAGCCAGCGTTCCATAATCGGTTTCCAGTGTGGCGGGACAGAATTGACGAACGTGAACAAATCAGAAGGCCCAAAAATATCTACGACAGCTTTGAAATATTCCGAATGGCGCCCGTGCAACAAAAGGGACATATATCCTCCATAGCTGCCGCCGACCAGAAACAGTTTGTTGCTGTCAGTGATGCCATTTTCAAACAGCCATTCAATACCAGCGACGCAGTCCAGCCGCGGCCCCTCTCCCCAGTCTTGCTCGACTAATTTTACAAATTCTGAACCGTAGCCAGTGCTGCCCCTGAAATTTGGTGCGAAGATCGTATATCCTCTGTTTAAAAAGGATTGGAACATCGACCGGAACATCTTACGTTCAGCAGCCTGCGGGCCGCCATGCGGCCAAAAGATCGTGTAGCCATTATCATTTTCCGGTTTAGCCCGAAATAGCAATGCCTCCATTTCCATGCCATCAAATGATGGATAAGAAACGATGTCAGGCTCGACCATATCAGTGGATTTCAGGCCAAGTACGCGATTGTTCGTCAGTTGCCGCCATTTTCCCCCATCCTGCGACTGATAAATATTATGAGGAATGGTTGCGCTTCTGCCGAGAACATAAACAGCACCTGATTTCGCGATTTGTATTTGATCCAGCATATCGACCGGGGCCTGGATTTCTGTCAATGTTTCACCAGCCATATCAAAGCGATAGAGCCTATCTGTCACACCTTTTTCCGTCAATACATAAAAGACTTCTCGATTTTTATCCCATTTCAGGGCTGTAACGCCTTCTTTTTCAATTGTCACCACTTCCGAAAAAGATTCGGTCTTTAGATCGAATTTGGCCACATATTGGTAATCCTTTTCATAATCTGTAATGAAATAGATCGTATGGTCATTCGTAAAAACAGGATCAAAAACCACATGCACTTTGGATGCATCTGGGACAAGTTGGTATTCTTTTTCTCCGTTTATTACCGTTCCTGTTACATATGTGTTCGCAAATGACATCGTATACACAAAAGACGTCTCATCTGATGAAACAGCAGCCAATTCAGTCGGCGCCATTTCGCCGGTATGAACTAATTCATCCCTCCCATCCTGCAAATAACGGACGCGGGTGTTCAAAAAAGAAGGATTGTCTTCCGAGGTCATGTAATATACTCGCTCACCATCCTCGCTGATATGGCTGATAAAATATTTCTCCGAAAGCTCACCAGTGATCAACGGCTGCGGCATCCCGCCGTCAGCAGGAACAGCGTAGATTTGATAGTTTTCATCGCCATCCTTATCATAGTTGGCTAGGACATAGCGATTTTTTGGGTCAAATCTGACATCAGCACATGATTCATCGTGATGTGCGAATAAATACGGGTACACATCCGGCATGTCCATCGCCCACAGATTCATTTTGCCGTTTAAATTTGCACTGAAAACGAGTTTCCTTTCATCTTCAGAAACTGAGAAACCTGTAATAACATAAGTCCTGAAAAATTGCTCCACTTGTGGTTTTGGAAAATTAATCATCATGAAATGAATCCCCCTTGTATATTCCTTTGCTCTCACTCATTATAATGCACTTATTCTATGATGAACAGCAGGAATTTTTAGAACATTCCTCTCTTTCTCTGTTATGCTTGATAAAGTGGCGAACTTCCTTCTTTTTGGTAGTTGTCGGCCGAACTTTACCCTGTCCTCATATCAAGAAGTGAAATATTTATCTGAGACAAAAGCAGCATGGCGGATTTTTTTATTCTTTTGGGAGGAATACCGTAAAGCGTGTGCCGTTCCCCAATTCACTGTCCACTTCGATGCTGCCACCATGCAAATCAATGATTCTTTTCACGATAGACAACCCTAGTCCTGTGCTTTCATGTGAACGGACTCGTGCTTTATCCGCTTTATAAAACCGTTCAAACAAATGATTTATATCTTCTACAGCAATTCCAACACCTGTATCTGCAATCAAAATAGCAATTTTATTCTTTTCATCGCGACAGCGGATGAAAATACTGCCTCCCGCTTCTGTATAATGCATGGCATTCGTAAAAACATTCATCCAGACCTGCTGGAGCAGTTTTGGATCCGCCATGATTCTCGCAGGTTCCGTGTCCAGTTCAACAGCAAGTTCTTTTTGCTGCCACTGCCATTTAGTGGCCATCACAACTTCCCTCAGTTGTTCAGATACATCAAGCAAAATCTTTTCTGCTGCTTCCATCTCATTATCTAAAAATGACAGTGTCAATAATTGCCTGCTTAATTCAGACATACGCCTACTTTCGTTTTCAATAATCGACAAATATTGGTCACGGAGGTCTTTGGGCAAATCATCTTCGCGCAATGCTTGGGAAAAGCCTTGTATGGATGTAAGGGGGGATTGAATCTCATGTGAAACGTTAGAAACAAATTCCTGACGCTTCTCTTCCGTATTTTTCAGGCTTTCGCTCATCCTTGTAAAATTGCTTGCCAGCCGGCCGATCTCATCCTTGCGTTTTTCATTCAATTTCAAGCGATAATTGCCCTCGGCGATTTTCTTTGTCGCTTCTGTCAGCTTTTTGATCGGTTTGACGATGAATGACATACTGATAATCACCAGCAAAAAACTGAGCAATAGCACTGCTGCCAGCAATACTGCGAGAAAAATACGCATTTCACCGAACTGCACCACCGTGTTAGGACGGACAAATAGCGCTTCTCGCTGACCATCCACCTGGACAGGCACGCCTATTGTATTACGCAGCTCATTATCGAAAAAACCAGTCACGAACAACTTCCAAGGGTATTTCCCGATACCATGATAGGTTCGTCCCTCCAACACCTTGTGTACATCTGCTTGCTTTATATTTTCTTTGCGAAAACGCGCTCCAAAAAAACGACCCTTTCCTGTTTCATCAGCAAGGTAGAACTGATAGCCCAGCGCAGTCAGCGTCGATAAATAAGTGTCAATATCTTCGTTCTTGCCTTCCTCATAAATAGCTACCGTTTGCTTCGCTATATGTGTGATCTTTGCGTCGTTTTCCGGTTTTAAAAAGTAGTGATAATATATATTACTGCCCACAAACGCGATAGATGCGCTCGCAAGCAGTATGGTGATGATGATGGCTATCATTCTGACATATAATGTGCGCATGAAGGGTACTCTCCCTAATAGTTTTGCCAACAGTATACCCTCCTTTCATGAATGACTGATGAACATAGCTTTACAACAAAATTGGTATCATGTTATTCTTCCAATTTATATCCCATCCCGCGGACTGTTTGTATGGAAAATCCGTGTTCAGCTTGATTGAACCGTTCACGCAGCCGTTTGATATGAACATCGACTGTCCGATCGTTTCCGGAAAAATCATTGCCCCATACCAGGTCGATTAATTGCTCACGGGTGAATAGCCGGTCAGGATAGCTTGCCAGCTGCGCAAGCAATTCGAATTCCTTCAGCGGAAGCATCCAACGCTTTTTTCCGGATTCCACTTCATAATTATGACGATTAATGGTTATATTGCCGATTTTGATCTTCGTCTCATTCAACAGCTGGAACCTCCGCAGCAGTGCTTTGATCCGGAACAGAACTTCCTTTGGCTCAAATGGTTTGACGATATAGTCGTCTGTGCCTGCTGCATATGCTTTTTCTTTGTCGATCAATTCTCCCTTTGCCGTAATCATCATCACAGGCAAATCATAATATTGACGAATTTCCGCACAAAGCTGATAACCATCCATGTGAGGCATCATGATATCGACTAATGCCAGTTGTACACTTTCTTTTTCCAGCAGGTTGACAGCCTCTTTGCCATCCGAAGCTTCCAATGTACGGTAACCTTCACGCTGCAGATAAAATTTCAGCAGTTCCCTGATATGGGCATCATCATCTACAATTAAAATAGTGATCATGATATTCACCTCGATATGTATGAAATTTGGCTACCTTCAACATACCACAAATAGAATATGAAAATCGTCTATGGCGCGTTAGAAGGTGAGGAACACTGGATTCTGGACGTCCCCCGCTCATTTTCAGCGGATACGAATCGCATCCGGCCATTCTTTGATCGCGTTTGGAGTTTCCTCTCAGTATGGTGCTAACTGGCTCGCTTTTGGGGGCTTTCACCCTTACCCTCATAAAAATAACCACCAATCTTATTGACTGGTGGTTATTTTTAAACTTTAAGATTCATTATCTTCTTTGAAGGCATACAGTTGCTCAATCACGTCAGCAACCTGATCAGCGTATTTTTTACATTTTTCCTTCGTATCTGCTTCGACCATGACACGAACGAGCGGCTCTGTACCAGATGGACGGACAAGCACACGCCCCTGATCGCCAAGTTCTTTTTCAACAGCATTGACTTCTTCCAAAATGCGTGTATTAGTAAGTGCCTCCTGCTTATTGATGACCCGGACATTTTTCAAAACTTGCGGATAAATCTTCATTTCAGCCGCGAGCTCCGACAATGGCTTCCCTGTTTCTTTCAAAACATTAACGAGCTGTAAGGCTGACAGCATGCCGTCACCTGTGGTGCTGTAATCCAAAAAGATGATATGACCGGACTGTTCACCACCAAGATTATAACCGCCTTTTCGCATTTCTTCCATGACGTAGCGATCACCGACTGCCGTCTTATCGCTGCGCATGCCATGTTCTTCCAAGGCCTTGTAAAATCCAATGTTGCTCATCACAGTGGAAACAATGGTATTATGTTTCAGGAAGCCTTTTTCATTCATATATTTCCCGCAAATATACATGATTTGGTCGCCGTCAACGATGTTTCCTTTTTCATCCACAGCAATCAGGCGGTCACCATCTCCATCAAATGCCAGCCCAATATCCGCACTTTTCTCTACTACGAATGACTGCAATGCTTCCGGATGGGTCGAACCTACACCATGATTGATATTTAAACCGTCTGGCGAGGAACCGATAGAATAAATGTCCGCTTCCAGATCTGCGAAAAGATGTGTTGCAAGACTTGATGTTGATCCATTGGCACAATCCAATGCGATACGGATGCCATCAAAATCGTTATCAACTGAGTCTTTCAAGAAAGAGAGATATTTCTGGCCGCCTTCAAAATAATCATTTGCAATACCAAGATCCGCTCCAGTCGGACGTGGCAAATGATCTTCTACAGCGTCCATCAGACGCTCTATTTCTTCTTCCTGTTCATCAAGCAGCTTGAATCCATCTGGACCAAAGAACTTGATGCCATTGTCTTCAACTGGGTTATGGGATGCAGAAATCATGACGCCTGCTTGCGAACTGGTAGCCTTTGTCAAATAGGCCACTCCTGGAGTAGTGATGACACCTAAGCGCATTACCTCAGCTCCAATCGACATCAGACCTGCGATGAGCGCCCCTTCCAGCATAAAACCGGATACGCGTGTATCTCTGCCGATCAAGACTTTTGGTTTCTCGGCATCTTTTGTGAGGACATAGCCGCCGCACCGGCCCAATTTAAAAGCCAGTTCCGGTGTTAATTCTTTATTGGCGACTCCCCTTACTCCATCTGTTCCAAAGTATTTTCCCATGCTTAGTACCTCTCCTTTTTTCCCTTTTCCTTATGAGAGCGTTGCTCGTATATTTTATTATCAATCAATCAGCAACGTTCCATTGAAGCATATTTCCATATCGCTTATTCAGGCAATGTGATATCGACTTTAGCGTCTTCCTGTCCGTCCTTTATTTTTATCCCATCCGGTGCCGTGATTTGCACAGGCATATCATGCTTGCCTTCTACAAGGCCGCCCGCATCGATTTTGGCACGGATGTCACTTTTTTTCAACTTGCTGATGGTTTCATCATCGCCGCTGACTGTAACATCTATTTTAGGATCTTTCGGCTTGATGAAAGACAGATCATAGTCAGCGGCGAGATTGTCGACATCGATATCTACGCCTTCAAATGTCTTGGTTTGCTCCAGGTCCAGGGAAACTTTTAATTCATCCCCGTTTTCTGCCGCGACCTTATCCGGCAAATCCAGTTTTGTATCAATCATTCCCGACTTTTTCACTTTTGATAAGTCGATCGGTTCAGTTTTGACACTGTCAATATCGGCAAGTGCACTACTTGTCCCATATATTTTCACTTTATCAATATCAGCTTTCATCGATTTAAGGGAGTAGCCTTCCGGCGGATTCCCTTTTGTCACGACGCTGACAGGAACCGTCTTGCTTGGATGATTTATTTCTGCAGAGACAACGACATTCTCCGGTTCCATATGCACCTTCAGTTCATTTCCTTGCGAATCATACACTTTAACAGGGACCTCGCGATTATTGATAGAATCCTTCAAGCCGGCAACATTGACAAAGACTTTCACAAGCGAAATTCTGTCAATGACACTCTTAGAACTTGTGATAGTGACCGTGTCCGGTTTAATCTCATGATTACCCAGTTCATACCCGGCCGGCAGCTGGCTTTGATTTACGAAGTCCGCACTGACATGGTATTCCTTGGAGCTTCTTTCCTCCATAACCACATCAATGGTTTTCGGCTCCATGTAGACCGACAATCCATCTGGCACATTAGCCGATTCTATCTCGACGTTATGCTCTCCTCCCTTGAGTTTGGTCAGATCCACATACACTTCAAAATTACGCTGCTTAACTGCACGCGTCACGTTGCTATTGGACCCTTCGACGGTGACAGAAACTGTATCCGGCACCCCGCTGACAACATATTTTTCCCGATCAATACGAACATTCAAAGGAACATCATCAATGGTTTGCGTTTCATCTGTTGAACCAAAAAAGCTATAATCCTTTTTTGTCGTGTCATTTTCCGTGTAGACGACAACATATAAAAGAACCGCAAACATCAAGGCAATCGCACGAACGACCCATTTACTCTTGAACCATTTATCCATTTTTGTTCCCCCTCCGTTTCAGAGATTTTTTTTCAGGGGACTTTGCATTCGGAGATAAATTTTCATGCAAGATTTCACGAAGTTGTTCTTCATTGATATCTCTATGGAGTTCGCCGTTTTTTGTAGCTGAAACACCGCCTGTTTCCTCGGAAACAACAATTGTCAATGCATCTGTGACTTCACTGATGCCCATTGCAGCACGGTGTCTTGTGCCAAGCTCTTTTGAAATGAACGGGCTCTCCGACAACGGTAAATAGCAGGCAGCAGCCACGATTTCCTCTTCTTTGATAATCACAGCTCCATCATGGAGCGGCGTGTTCGGTGTGAAAATGTTGGTCAGCAGCTGATGTGTCAGCTGGCCATTGATGGGAATCCCAGTTTCTACATACTCGCCTATTCCCGTTTCACGTTCAATAGTGATCAGCGCTCCAATTCTACGTTTTGCCATATAATTGCACGATTGAATAATGCTTTGAATTCTTTTATCCAGTTTTTCTTCCTGAGTGATGGAGCTTCTTGTAAAAAGATTTCCTCTTCCCAGCTGTTCCAATGCACGCCGCAGCTCCGGCTGGAACAAAATGATAATGACAAGAAATCCCCATTCCAGGGCTTGTTTAGTCAACCACTGGACCGTCTGCAGTTCGAATAAGATACTGACCATACGCACCGCAAGGACAATTAATATCCCTTTAAGCAGTTGAATCGCTTTGGTACCCCTGATCAGCATGATCAATTTATATAAAACATACCAGACGAGGCCGATGTCAACGCCGATTCTGAGTAGGTTTAAAATGCTGAAGTCCCCATCAAGCATGTTTCCACATCCTTTTTCCATTAGTAAAGTTTACCATTCACAGACATCCATACGCTTTATTATATCATAATTTGCCAACGGATTGACGATGGAAGGATAATCAATTATCTCATTTTTGGAGTAAATTGACAATTACTATTGTCATATACATCTAATTAGATTATAATCTAATTAGTTTTGCAAAGGGGGGAAAAACGTGCAGCTTGACAGGCTTGTCCAATTCCATAAAACAATGGGAGATCACACACGCATTAAGATGATAGCCTTATTAAAAAGCGGTCCATTACACGGCCAGGCAATCGCAGGAAAATTAGGGCTTACACCGCCCACAATTTCTTACCATATCCAAAAACTTAAAGCAATCGACATCATCTATGAGCGTCGCGAGAAAAACACCATTTATTTTTATTTAAATGAAAAAAAACTTCGTTTACTCGCGGAAAGCATCTTGCATATCGGGCAAACATCTCATCAACCAGTCATTTTGGAACAAGAAAAACAAAAAACGATTGCACAATTTTTCAAGAATGGCAGTTTGCGGCAACTTCCAGCACAACGCAAAAAACGTATTATCGTTTTGGAATTCTTAATAAAAGGATTGGAAAAAAACAAAACATACCTGGAAAAAGAACTGAACACGTATATCCAGCAATTCCATCATGACACCGCGACCATCAGAAGGGAATTTGTAGCCAATCAATTCATGACTAGAGAAAACGGTTTTTACCAGTTAAACCCGGAAGAAATATGGCCAACTTAATATCTGCCAAAGCCGTTGATAAGGGGTTGTAACCCCTGCGATATATCAAACGGCATTTATTTTAACCACCTAATTAGATAGTTATTTAATTAGATGGTTATGAAAAGAGGTCGATTTAATGAAAAATTGGAAAGTATGGAAAGAAGAAAAAAATTACCAGCCATTATTCTGGTCAGGTATATGGAATGGAATCGGCAATCGATTTCACCAGGTTGCTATGTTGACATTATTGTATGTATTGACCGGCTCCAGCTTTGCTATCGGGATTCTATTTATGATTCGTAGTATGCTTCCTTTTTTGGTGGTTGCGCCAATAGGGGGGATCCTTGCAGATCACTTTTCCAAAAAACATATCCTCATTGCTGTTGACTGCTTGCGTGTACCCTTTGCAATTGTTCCCGCTTTCATTCATGATGTGTCTCACCTATGGCTTTTATATACATGTGCGCTTATCTTAGCTCTGGGGGAGGCTATATACGCTCCGGTAAGAATGGCAGCCGTCCCGGGGATTGTTAAACAGGAAAGCTTATTATATGTCAATGCGATCGAACAAGTGCTAGTCGGATTTGTTCTCGTAGCTGGCTCCAGTACAGGCGGTGTCATATCTTATTATTTTCATCATGAGGTGCTGTTCCTGCTTGACGGCTTGACTTTTATTCTTTCGGTTCTGTTCTTAAAAAATATCAAACAGCATACTGTTCGTTTTCGCAAAAGTACCTCAAAGCACGCTCTCAGTCCAAAGCGTATTCCGGTCGCAAAATGGATCACAGGATCTGCTATTCTGCTTGTGTTTTTATTTATTGAGATTACTATGCCCTTGGCTAATGGGATTGATAATGTGTTGATCAGTGTATATGCATTGGATATCTTCAAGATGGGAGATTTAGGTGTAGGTCTGATGTATAGTATGCTGGGGTTAGGTTTCGTAGGCAGTTCATTCTTTTCTCATTTATTTCGAAAAAAGCTTGTTGTCACCCTTTGCTTGTTTATCGTGTTAGAAGGTGCCGGACACATGCTGCTAAGCACCTCCCGAGCTTTTTCAGCTGCATTGGTCATCGCATGTGGTATTACATTGACAGGGGGCATTAGCAACATTTGCCAGCATACACTCATTATGAAAATAGTTCCGCAAGCAAATCAAGGAACGTTTTTCGGCTTGATGCAAATGTTTTCTAATACAATGATGGGCATCATGATGGGGGCTGCTGGGCTGCTTTTAGAATTTTTTCACCCGAGATCCCTTAGTTTACTCGTCGGTATATTTTATGTGTTGCTTGCTTGCATATATGGCTACATGTTTACAAGAATAGATTGGCGAAAGGAGAAAAGGCAGCTGTTGCGGAATAGTACCTGATTACAGATTCGTCATGATATGACAGTTGTATGGTTGCCATTGTCACCCACTCATCATAGCAGGAAGGAAAAATTCCGATTTTTCCTTCCTAAAACGTTTAGAACATCCCAAGCAATTTAATATGCAAATATGCCTTTAAACAAGCCTTTGATGCTATACCAAACCCACTCAAACACTTTGTCGACTTTTTCAAACTCACCATTCACTTCCCCGACCGAAGCCATCAGGCCGTCACCTTCTATACCCGTATCTCCTGAGAGCAATTTGCCATTAATCAAGGTCACATTACCATCCACAGTGCCTTTGATGATCAAATTCCCGTTTTTTACAACCAAATCACCATCGACAGTCACACCCTCCGGTACAATGACAGTGTCACCCTTGATTTCAAGGTTTTCCTGTTTGGAGACAACCAGCTTATTGTCCTGATGCCACGATGAAAGAATCCCGCCGAACATGAGGATGAAAAAAATGGCAGCAGCGGTAACTACCGGATGCACCTTGAACCAACGCATATATTTAAAACGTCTTTTCTCTGTGGGAAGCTTTTCCATGACCCGCTGCGTGAAGCCCGACGGCGCCTCGAGTTTTTCGGTGCTTTTAATCAATGTGACTGTGCGCTTCAGCTCGTGAAAATGCCTCTGGCAATCAGCACAATTTTCCAAATGCCTGCCAAGCTGTGATTGTTCCTCGTTTGATAAATCTTTGTCCAGATATTTATGCATCAATGCAACTGCTTCTTTATTACAATTCAAGTGGATCACTCCTTTACACATGGCGAAGCTTCTTGCGTAAAGCTTCCCTGCCCCTATGTATCCGTGTTTTCACTGTTCCCAACGGTATATCCAAAATATCACTGATTTCTTGAAGCGAAAATTCTTCCAGATATCTCAGCATGATGATACTCCGGTATTTTGCAGGCAGTTTAGCAATTTCCTGGCTGATCCAGCTTTGTAATTCCATATCTTGTACCTATTCTTCCGGCAACCTGTCATCAGCTGCCAGTTGAGAATACATGTCAAGGCCATCTGTCCCTTTCACGTGTGCATCAAGGTAATAATCCGGTTTTCTCTTTCGCAGACGGTCGATTGTCAAATTTGTTGCAATGCGGAAGAGCCATGTGGAAAATTTTCGTTTATCATCATAGGAATGGATATTGACATATGCCCTGATAAACGCTTCCTGTGCGATGTCTTCTGCTTCATGTGCATTTCCCAGCATCCGGAAACAGTGCTGATAAATTTTATTTTGAAAATAAGCCACAATCTCTTCGAAAGCAGCCTGATCCCCTTTTTTCACTTGTTTGATTTTCTCTCTGATCTGATCCATCTAATAACCCCACATCACTTAGGCAATACACATTACGGATGATTACCAAAAAGGTTTCATCTTTTTTAGTTTTATTTTATGTTTTTTCAGGAATAACCTGTTTAGGGCTTTCACACCCTGTTTTTTGTCTTTTTAAAAATTATGTATTTTTCTATTGCAATTTTTTCTATAATTCCATAGTATAATATACTGGATAGGAGGACAATACAGTGCCGAAGGTTTTATTAAAAGAAATTGAGATTTGCAGGAAGGAAATGATTGCACTGGCAAATGAACACGGATTGAATTCTGAAAGCGTCATTCATTGCAGCAAAAAATTGGACGACCTGCTGAATCAATATCAAAAGAAAAAAAAAAGTAATGCACTTAACTGACCTCAGAGTTTCGGACATAAACTAGAAAAGACATTCGTTTTCGCCAGTGAAATCAAATGTCTTTTTTAATTACCTTGCTTTATTTCAGCTTTTCTCCGAACAAAGATCCCATCAATCCGACGGCCATGGAAGCGGTTTTATTTTTGTCATCCAAAATAGGATTCACTTCGACAAATTCCGCAGAAGTCAGTATGTTTGCCTCTTCCAGCATTTCCATGGCCAGATGACTTTCGCGATATGTCATTCCGCCAAGGACCGGTGTCCCGACACCTGGTGCTTCCGTTGGATCAAGCCCATCGAGGTCAAGACTGAGGTGTACCCCATCTGTCTTATCTTGCAAATAAGCAATCGCATCCCTCATGACTTCAGACATACCCAGACGGTCGATTTCATGCATTGTATAGACACGGATTCCCTCCTTTCGGATCAAATCCCGCTCACCAGGGTCAAGTGACCGCGCTCCAATAATGACAACGTTTTCCGGTTTGATTTTGGGTCCATATCCATAAAGTTGCGTCAACAAATCGTGTCCGAGTCCAAGACTGGCAGCTAACGGCATGCCATGTATATTACCTGACGGTGATGTCTTTTCCGTATTCAAATCACCATGTGCATCATACCAGATGACACCGAGGCTCTCATAATGCTTGGAAATACCGGCAAGTGTACCAATGGCGATACTGTGATCCCCTCCGAATACTAATGGAAACACGCCTTCTCCGACCGTTTTATCCACCAATTCTGCCAGTTTCTTGTTTGCATCAACCACTTGATACAAATTTTTTAAATGTTCATTCCCCATATCAGATCGTGATTCACGCTGGACAGGTATATCCCCCAAATCCTCCACATTATAATCCAATTCCTGCAGTTTTTCTATCGCTCCTGCATAACGAATGGCACTGGGCCCCATATCGACCCCGCGGCGACTCTGCCCCAAGTCCATCGGCAATCCGATAACAGCAACTTTTTTATTCATCAAAAACACCCCTCTCCTGCAATCATTTTAAATCAAAACAGAGGGGTGACTCAACTTGACATATTTTTGTATAGATATACACATCGGAAGGATCTCACATTCATTGTCAAGACCAGCTTCGAAACAACCAAACCCGCGAACAAAAGTGGATTCTGTCGATATTTCCCGGGCAATATCTGACATTATCGGATATTTTTCGAGTTGGACAGCTGCCTGACCTCATCACAAGGCAGCTGCTCCGACTGGACAAATTTGCAAATCCAACGCTTGAATACCAGCTTTTTCCCAAGACACTTTCAGCTGCCTGGCACTTTTTTCTGTCGGCATGAAGGCTATACCGCAGTCTCCGCCGCCCGCACCGGAAGGCTTACCTGCTCCCCCATGTTTCTCAGCAAGATCGCAAAGCGTGGACAATAATGGGGTTTCAATCGGAACATCCGCAGCCTGTCCTACTTTTTTCAAAGCCTTTCTATTCAGGGTGACTCCAGCGAGCAGTTTTTCTATATCGTTTTGCTCTATGCCCGTCATGAACTTTTCTACAGCCATTTCACTAGATTCCAGGAAGTGTTCAAACTCAGGGGGGTCGTTCTTCTTCAGTTGAAGTACTTTATCTACCAAGCTGGCAGTGGAAGCCGGACTGCCCGTCCAGCCAATACATACATGTACATGGGCTGGAAGTTGAACTGGTTGCAGCGATAAATACGGCCAGTCTCTTGAGAGCAGCGCCTTCAAGTTCGTAGCCTCTTGGTAAGCATCTCGCAGCCAGTATGCTTGGAAAGAGGAATAGGCAATGATCCCGCCATAAGCAGAAGCGGCGACATCCGCACCGGAGCCATTTCCCTGTGTACGTGCATGCGAAATAGCAGCTAGCTTGAACACTAGTTCTGCATCGGGTTTTTTCTGTAAAAATTGTTGCAAAATTGCCGTAATGACTGAAACGGAGACTGCAGCACTTGAACCAAGCCCGTATTTTTTACCTGTTGCTTCATCATCCAATTCACTTTTCACCGAAAGATGAAAGGGCTGCCAGGTAGTTTTTTCTTCATATAAATACAGTAGGGCGACAGACATGGCACTTTCGACGAAGCGTACACGTTTGTCAGCAGTGTCTACGCCAACCTGCTTGTTTGCAAATTCCCATGGCATGTCACGCAGTTTGAAATCCTTCAATGTCAGGCAATTAGTATCCGCAAGGGCGATATTGGCATAAACAAAACGATTCACTGCCATCACAGCTAATCGATTATACGGTTCCAATACAGCAAATTCTCCGGCAATCATCAATTTTCCTGGTGCTCTCACAGTCAATGATGTTTTAGACAAGATAACTCATCTCCTATAAATAAGTGATTCCCTGGCCCGGTTTGCTGCTTGTCACATTTTGCACCCCAGGTATGTGACGAAGTTTCTGTAAGACCACATCTTCATTTTCAGGAAGATACAACACCTTCACATTCGGGCCAGCATCAATGGTAAAATACGCCGGAATCCCTTCCGATCGCATGGCCTGAACAGCTTGCATCACTGTTACCGTTCCGTCAAGCCAGTACATAAATGGCGGAGCAGCCCCAAGTGTAGTCGCATGCATACGCAGACAATTTGCTTCCGCAATTTCACCTACAACAGTAAAATCACGCGCGGCTATCCCTTCCTTGATACGTTTTAAATCGGATGGAATACTGCCTATCCAACCATCAAAAAAGGGCGATGTATCTACTGTACGTTTCATCCCTTCGCGGCTGGAGATACGTTTTGTCTTATCTGACAACACCACTGCCGCAACACGAATATCCCAGTGATTTTGCGGTGCAACTTGAACCGCATAAGAATCTGACCCATCTTTATTTTCACCTTGCTCCCACTCGGCGAATCCACCGTAAATAGAGCGGCACGCTGACCCGGATCCCTGTCTGGTCAGCTGGGACAGTTCAGATTTGGATAAATCAAGACCAATCGCTCTAGCAGCTGCAGCGGCAAGCGCTGCAAATCCGGAAGCCGATGAAGCAAATCCGGCAGCTGTAGGCACTTCATTCGTGGATTTGATTTCAGCAAACAAATCCGGCTTTTCCGCCATGGATCGCACAAGATCGAGAAAAACGGTTACCCTGTCAAAAGCGGCACCTGTCACCGCTTCATCGTTCAGATAAAATACATCTTGCTTCAATTCCTGTCGAAATGAAACGGTTGTTGTCGTATAAAACCCGTCCAGCGTCAAAGATAGACTGTTATTTGTCGGCAAGATCAGTGTGTCGTCGCGCTTGCCCCAATATTTAATCAATGCAATATTTGTGTGTGCCTTTGCGGTTGCCTTCATCTGTATCCCCTTTTCCATCCGCATAAAAAGCAGAAGAAAAGCTTCTTCTGCTTTTTAATGATATATATTAATTTTGTGCCTTTAATACGAACGGCCAAACTGCATGTGCACCGAATTTACGCAATTTATCAGCAAGCTGTCTGGAATGCACTTCGTTTCGAGCTAATGCGATAATACATCCGCCATTGCCAGCCCCAGTTAATTTCGCACCAAGCGCACCTTCCTGTCGGGCAAAACTAATCAGTTTGTTCAACGTGGCGTTGCTGACACCGAGCGATTCCAATTCTTTCTGAGCTTCGTCCAGCAATTGACCAAGAAAGTTTTTGCCTGCTTTTTCCAATGCATGCTTCGCTTGATGGGTAAGTTCGCCGATTCGTTCCAGTTTTCCCTGAATGATTTTCGGAGCTGACCGCAGCAGCTTTGTAACAGATTCAACAGCAAAACGAGTATCTCCAATCAGCCCCGAATCCGCAACAATGAAATGAAAATCGTCAGTCGGCTTGATGAAATAGGATGGGTGACCCTTCTCATACCAAACCGGGCATCCCGACGTGATTGTTAACGTATCGATGCCACTCGGGGCACCATGGTTGAAGGTTTCTGATATATTCGCCAGCTCCAGCAGCTCTTCGTTGGTAAAGGAACGTTCAGCATAAGAAAATAATGATTTGACTACAGCAATCGCTACAGAAGCACTGGATCCCAGCCCTTTTCCAGGCGGAATAGACGATTTGATTTGGATCAGCAAATCCTTCTTTGGTATATGCAGATGATCCAGAGTCGCTTTCACACTATTGACAATGCCTTGCATCGAATGTGGAGCAAGATGCATCGGACCATGGTAAAAAGTACTATCAAATTTGATGCTCCCGGGTACATACTCTACCATCGATTCCACGCCAACCAGCGGAAAAGGAATTGCGATTGCAGGCTGTCCGTGGACAACGGCATGTTCGCCGATCAATATTAATTTACTATGAGCTACACCAATAGCTATTTGTTCTGAAGTTGTTGCTTTTTCTGCACTCATCTTGTATACATTGCCACCAATTCTTTAGCTTTTCCGATTCTGATCTCTTTTTCTTCCACCAATTTTTGCGCGACCATATCGATCATCTCCCCAGTTGCCCCCGCCGCAATCGCAACGGAGCGAGAATGTAATGCCATATGACCTTTTTGAATGCCGTCTGTAGCCAATGCTTTCAAGGCTCCAAGATTTTGGGCCAAACCGACGGTAACGATGATTTGTGCCAATTCCTCCGCCGAATCTACGCCCAATAAACGGAGTGCCATTTTTGAAGTCGGGTGAACCCTTATGGAGCCTCCGACAGTTCCTACCGACATAGGCAGTTCCAGTTCCCCAACAAGGTTTCCTTTGGCGTCTACAGACCAGCCAGTCATCGAACGATAGGATCCGGACCGCGCAGCATAAGCATGCGCCCCGGCTTCCACTGCTCTCCAGTCATTTCCTGTTGCAATCACAACTGGATCAATTCCATTCATAATACCCTTATTATGCGTGACCGCACGATAAGGATCCGAATCTGCGAATTCAAATGCATGAATGACTCCGTCACGGACCTCTTCCCCGGAAAAACCTTCACTTTCCAGAAGCTCTGGCGGAATTTTGCAAGTTGCTTTCGCTAGACATCTATCGGCAAAATTCGATAAAATCCGCAAATAAACTTTGCCTTTCGTGATTTCCTCCACGAGCGGAGCAATCGATTCGACCATGGTATTGATCATATTCGCTCCCATGGCATCACGTGTATCAATATATAAATGTATAATAAGCATCGTACTGTATTTAGATGCAGACGTATCTTCATTTAAAACACGGACGTCCAGATCTTCCGCACCCCCGCCCCTCGCGACAATACTTGGGTAAGCAGCGTTGGCAGCGCCGATCAGCACCTCTTTTTGTTTTAAAACCGCCGCCTTGGCAGCATCAAAATCTTCACAACCTACCACCTGTATCTGGCCAATCATCGTTCTGCCGGAAGACACGGTTTGGAATCCGCCTGCATTTCGAACAATCTTCGCAATATAACTTGCAGATGCAATGACGGATGGTTCCTCAATGGCCATCGGTATGATATAGTCTTTCCCATTTATCAGGAAATTCAATCCGACACCAAGCGGCAAAGGGTACGTACCAATTGCGTTCTCAACCATTTTATCAGCCGTTTCGACTGGAAGTGGTGCCTCGTCAAAAGCTTTATCCAATTCATCAAATGCATCCAAACGACTTTTTATAAGTTCTCTTCTTTCTTCCACCGTTTTTTTATAAAAATTGGGGATTCTGGAAGATGCCATCATTATTTCATCCTTTGCATGATCCATCAAGAAAAATGTCGATGGATGTCAAGTATTCAATCAGCTGCTGAAAACAATATAATACACTACGATGCAATTTATACTAGTTAAAATGCATAACAATATTTTTATTATAATATACTTTCCGCTTTAATGCAGTAAGGAAATAGCATTTTGTTTTTCCGGTCCACAAATCCTTCATACTATTTGCCTCAGCCTATTTTTGAAAACATTCATATACAATCCTGCAAATTTCTCTTTCTATTATGTAAAAAAATCTTGAAGAATGCAAATAAACAAGGCATCCTTCAAGAATCGCCTTGTTTTATATGTTGCGGCATGCTGCCTGTTCAATTTTAAAGTGGTGAGCCATACAGGATTCGAACCTGTGACCCTCTGATTAAAAGTCAGATGCTCTACCAACTGAGCTAATGGCTCGTTCATACAATCATTTCATGGCAAGAATGGTTACATTAAAGGATACCTGCCGTGTCACTGTGCTTCTCCTGATACAAAAAAAACAAGCTGGGCTACCAGGATTCGAACCTGGGAATGACGGGACCAAAACCCGTTGCCTTACCGCTTGGCTATAGCCCAATATGGATGATGGTGGAGGGGGGCAGATTCGAACTGCCGAACCCTGAGGGAGCGGATTTACAGTCCGCCGCGTTTAGCCACTTCGCTACCCCTCCGTCAATATTGTGAACTATATTTCAGGCTTTATACACAAAAAATGGTGCCGGCCAGAGGACTTGAACCCCCAACCTACTGATTACAAGTCAGTTGCTCTACCAATTGAGCTAGGCCGGCATACCGGAAAAATTTTCTCCGCTAATAAAACAGATTGCACATTTAAATTGTTTATCGTGTTTGCATATATCTCATTCATACACTATTCGCAAGCCTGAACCCGGGTTTTTGCGGCCTGGATTCCCCAATAAATCAAACCGGCAAAAATGGTGGAGGATGCAGGGCTCGAACCTGCGACCCCCTGCTTGTAAGGCAGGTGCTCTCCCAGCTGAGCTAATCCTCCAAAACCAAATATGTAAGCTTTTATTAAAAAATTGGTGACCCGTACGGGATTCGAACCCGTGTTACCGCCGTGAAAGGGCGGTGTCTTAACCGCTTGACCAACGGGCCACATCAGTAGTGTTGCCAAGCATTGCCAAAACCAACAGACTTTATTATAAACAGATAAAATTCTTTTGTAAAGAGGAAAATCGTTGATTTCAAAAAAAAGTTCAAGACCTCAAAGCAGTACTATTTAACAATCACTGCGAAAGGATAAACAAGTCGATAGTATCTTTATTATTTTCGGCTTACCCGTTTTTCTCCGCTTTTACACTTAATTTGTTTTTTACAAATATATCTTCATGTATAATGAATGAAGAAATTCATGGAGGTGCAATTATGCCAGGATTATTAGAAGGTAAAAATATCGTCGTCATGGGCGTTGCCAATGAACGAAGCATCGCTTGGGGCATTACAACATCGCTTCACAAAGCGGGGGCTAACCTAATATTTACGAACAGACAAGAGAGATCTTATAAGAAACTCGTTAAATTGCTCGAAAAAAACGAAATTGACCCCTCACTGATTGTTTCCTGTGATGTGGCAAGTGATGATAGTATCGCATCTGCATTCACCGAAATCAAGGAGAAGGTCGGAATCATCCACGGTGTCGTACACTCTATCGCTTTTGCCAACCGTGAAGATTTGAAGGGCGAATATGCAGATACTTCGCGCGAGGGATTTTTACTGGCACAGGAAATCAGTGCATTTTCTCTTGTTGCAGTCACTAAAGCAGCAAAGGAGTTAATGACAGAAGGCGGAAGCATTGTAACCCAAACGTACCTCGGATCAGAAAAAGTCGTACAAAGCTATAATGTCATGGGTGTCGCCAAGGCATCACTTGAAGCTAGTGTCCGCTACCTGGCTGAAGATGTCGGTAAGTACGGTATTCGCGTTAACGCAATTTCCGCAGGTCCAATCAGAACATTATCCGCTAAAGGAGTCTCTGGTTTCAATGATATCAATTCCGTTATCGAAGAAAAGGCACCTTTAAGAAGGAATGTCGATCAAGATCAGGTCGGAGACGCAACAATGTTTTTCTTGAGCGAGCTCTCCCGGGGAATCACCGGTGAAGTGCTGCACGTTGACGCCGGATATAATATCATAGGATATTAATTATAAGACTTATAAGACTTCTGCCAGCCGATGGGTTCAGTTCAAAACTGATCAGGCCGGCAGAATTTTTTTGTAATCAGAAAAAATGTATGATTCAGGAATATGATCTTCTGTACAGCCAGAAACTGCAGCACCAACAGACTGCCCTGCTTTTCTTGTATATCCCTTTGCCTTTTCACAAATATTAATCACACCAAGGATGGGAGGGATAATTCATGCCAAATGAAAATCCGCGTAAGCGCAGACAAAAAGCTAGTGATAATGGCGTTGCTCCAGGAATCGATCCGGATGATTCTTATGGAGAAAATGCGACAGATGCTGAAATTGCAGAAGGTGATTCCACCACTGTGACGAGACTCGTCTATGATGAATACGATCACAGCAGGAACGACGACGAGGAATAACGCTTATTTTTGGAACGTTTAACAGACAGCACAGTTAATTGTCAAACTGTATGGACATTTCTACATTGTTCGTATATTCGTTGGCTTGCCATGCCTCATTATGTTATATATGAGACATGGCATCATTTTTGCAACTATATCGACAAAGGGAGGAAAAGAAAATGGCATATCAATTGATCGAACTGGATGATAAAGATTCCATCGCAACAATCACCATCAATACACCACCTGCAAACACGTTATCTTCTGCAAGTATCAAAGAATTGCGCAGCGCAGTGAGGGTAATGAATGAAAGTGAACATATACATGCAATTATCATCACAGGCAAAGGGAGATTCTTCGCTGCTGGTGCAGACATTAAAGAATTTGTTCCGGCACTTGGTGATGATGCGCAAGGACTTGCCCTGTCCAAAGCTGGCCAGGCATTGTGTGATGAAGTAGAAAAATGCCGGAAGCCGGTCATTGCAGCTATTAATGGCCCAGCGCTCGGAGGAGGCTTTGAATTAGCCTTAGGATGTCATTTTCGGATTGCAGCTGATGATGCGATTGTTGGACTGCCAGAACTCAATCTTGGTTTGATTCCTTCATTTGGCGGTACACAGCGCTTAAGCAGGCTGACAACTCAAGCAACTGCCTTGGATATCATATTGACCGGCAGGCAAATCAAAATGAAGGAGGCTTTGTCACTTGGCTTGATTCAGCAAGCAGTGCCAGCTGACGAGTTGATACAGGCTGCCACTTATTTGGCTCATTCGTATATTGACGGCAATAGTATGGAAAGTGTCCAGCGTGCCATCCAATGTGTCATGCAAGGTTACCAAGAACCGATTACTGACGGCCTGGAACGTGAAAGTAAAAAATTCGCAGAGCTGTTTCTGACACATGATGCCAAGGAAGGCGTCCATGCGTTTGTCGAAAAACGCAAAGCGGTATTCAAACACGAATAATAAGGGGGCCACATAATGGAAGCGGTTTTATTTTTGACAGAGTCCAACGGCGTTGCAACAATCACATTGAATCGTCCCAAAGCAATTAACTCATTGACGCATGATATGCTGGCAGCCATTCGTGAGAAGCTTCAAATTTGGGAAAAAGATGAAAATGTGCAGCTTGTCATCCTGAAAGGTGCGGGCACAAAAGGGCTATGTGCCGGCGGAGATATCAAAGCATTGTATGAAGCAAAAGAAAACGAAAAAAAAATGGCAGAGGCGATTGCTTTTTTTGATGTGGAATATAAGACAGACTTACTCATGCAGCAGTTTTCCAAACCAATCATCGCTAGTCTTGACGGAATCGTGATGGGCGGTGGCGTCGGGCTGTCTTATGGATGCAGTCATCGTGTAGTCACCCAGCGCACCAAATGGGCAATGCCGGAAATGAATATCGGCTTTTTTCCGGATGTCGGGGCGGCATATTTTCTTAACCGGGCACCAGGATGTATAGGGCGCTATCTTGCCTTAAATGCCACGGTTTTGAGAGGAGCTGATGTGTGCCATATCAACGGGGCCGATTATTATATGAATGATGAAAACCTCGCTGCTTTATTGCAAGAAATTTCCCATATCAATTGGCATGAGGAAAACAGAGATAACAAGCTCCATTTACTGTTCAGCAAATATGCGGAAGAACCAGAAATAGAGTCTGGCAAACTGGCAAACTTACAAGGCGATATCGATCGGCATTTCAAACATGATACAGTGGAAAATATTATTTCTTCATTAGAAGCTGACGACAGTGAATTCGCCCAGCAAACCAAGTTGAATATGCTGTCCAAGTCACCGGTTTCTCTGAAGGTCACATTAACCCAGCTGATCCGGGGCGAAGAAAAATCTTTTGAAGCATGTCTGAAAACGGATCTTATCCTTGCAAAAAATTTCATGGAGCATGATGACTTTTATGAAGGTGTCCGATCTGTTTTGATTGATAAAGATCAGCAGCCGGCGTATCAATATCGGCAGCTTGCAGATGTTACCGAGACATTCGTGGACTCATTTTTTACGAATTAGTGTGAGTAAGAATATGCGCTTACCGCCTTGAACAATTGACGACTAAACATTTTCCAAGCAGAAAAGCAGCGGATATCCATCTCCGCTGCTTTTCTGTTCTGTATATCTGTACTTCATTCTTAAAACCAACGCTCTGTCACGACTTTTTTCCGTGTATAGAACTGTACACCATCTTTGCCATTTGTACCAAGGTCACCGAAGAAAGAAGCTTTATTGCCTGCGAAAGCGAAGAATGCCATCGGTGCTGGGACGTTGACATTGATTCCCACCATCCCAGCATCAATTTTGTCACGGAATTGTTGTGCATGCTTGCCATTCGTCGTGTAGATAACCGCACCATTCGCGAATTTAGATTGATTCGTCAGGGCAATTCCTTCTTCCAGACTGCTTACCCTTACAACGCTCAGCACAGGTGCAAAGATTTCATCCTGCCAGATTTTCATTTCTGGTGTCACATGATCAAAAATGGTTGCACCCACATAATACCCGTCTGGTGTATCTTCTTGAATATCACGGCCGTCCAGCTTGAGATCTGCTCCTTCTGATTCACCAGCTGCAATATAACTGAGCACTCGCTCTTTATGGGATTCACGGATCAACGGGCCTACGAAATTATTTTCATCCCTGCCATCCCCGACTTTCAGCTTTTTCGATTCAGCCAGCAGCTTATCCATGAATGCGTCTGCAATGTCATCTACAACTGCGACAACTGAGCAAGCCATACAGCGTTCCCCGCTGCTGCCGAATGCTGCTCCGATAACCCCCTGGACTGTTTTTTCCAAATTGCAGTCAGGCATGACGACAGCATGGTTTTTCGCACCTGCCAGCGCCTGTACCCGCTTTCCGTTTGCTGTACCAGTTTTGTATACATGCCTTGCCACCGGTTCCGAGCCAACAAAGGAGACTGCTTCAATATCAGGATTATCCAGCATGCGATTAACTACATCCTTGCCTCCGTGAACCAGATTCAACACGCCTTTTGGAAAGCCGGATTGATAGAATAAATCCACGAGTCTCTCTGCCAGAATCGGCGTACGTTCGGAAGTTTTCAGGACAAATGTATTTCCGCATGCAATCGCCAATGGATACATCCAGAGTGGCACCATCATAGGGAAATTGAATGGTGTGATGCCGGCGACAACACCAAGCGGATAACGCCAGACCGATCCATCAATACCAGTAGCGATAGCAGGCAAGGCATCACCCATCATTAAATTTGGTGCAGAAGTCGCCAACTCAACAACTTCGATGCCTCGCTGGACCTCTCCTTGCGCATCCTTGATCGCCTTCCCATTTTCCATGGTGATGATTTCCGCGAGTTCTTGTTTATGGTCACGCAGCAATTCCAGATACTTGAACAACAAACGCGCACGATTCGGTACTGGAGTTGCTGCCCAGTCCGGATATGCCTTTTTAGCTGCTTGGACGGCTTTATCAACATCTTCCTTATTTGAAATCGGTACATGTGCGATGATTTCGCCCGTCGCCGGATTTGGCACCTCATTGGTTTCGTTGCTTGTTGACTCCACCCATTTGTCCCCAATAAAATTTTTCATCACCTTCAGCTCTGATGTGATCATTTTGCAGCCTCCTTTTGTTCTGATTGTAATTTCACTCTTTCATATAATGCAGCCATGTCTTTTTCGGCATATCCTTCTTCGTCGACAACCGTTGTGTACAATTCATGTAATGCCTTACTGATCGGCAAATCAAGCTCGTTGGCATCTGCGACCTCCATCGCAAATCCCAGGTCCTTCAGCAGCAGCTTCATCGCGAATCCCGGACGATAATCGTTTTTAGCAATGAATGTATTGTAGTTACGGTCATATATCCTGCTTTGCCCATAGCTGACATTCATCATATCAAAGAGATAATCCAAATCTATGTTTTTCTTATTGGCAATATGCAGTGCCTCGCTGACTCCCGCAGTATAGAAACCTATTAATAGATTGTTGATCAGTTTGACTGTTGTACCGCTATCAATCTGCTCGTTCACGAAGAAAACATTCCCACCGATGACATTTAGAACAGGTAATACATGTTCATATACCCCTTTGGGACCCCCGACCATCACTGTCAAGGTTTGGTTTTCAGCTCCAACCACACCCCCGCTTACGGGAGCTGCAAGAAATGGGATTCCTTTTTCCTTGGCGGCCTCGGCAATTTTTTGGTTCATTTCCGGGGCTATCGTACTTGTATCGACGAGGGTTGTCGTATCAGCACAGTGCTCCAGCAGTCCATCCTCCCCAAGATAAACTGCCTCAGCTGCTTTCGTTGATGGCAGACTCGTGAACACTAGCTCACTCTGTTTTGCCAGCTCAATTGTATTTTTTGCGATTTTCCCGCCAGCTTTATGGAATGCCACCATCGCCTTGTCATTCAAGTCATATCCAATGACTTCATACCCGTCTTTCATGAGACCTTTTGACATTGGCATCCCCATGTTCCCAAGTCCAACAAAACCAATTCGATTCATACCAATCCCCCATTTCTTCATTTTGTATTCTTTCAAATAACATACCCTTCACATACAGCAATGGCATTGCTTAATTTCTCCTTTCAACACCTGCCGTTTCCCTATGTTTACATCGTTCTCGCTTAGTTCATCATCTTCCTTTAATCGCCTGATAATTATCCTTTTCTCACTTTTCATATCCCTCTTGCATAATGATGTGTTCAGCAATCAACCGTTTCTTGTCAAACACATCCGAATACGGCGGTACAGCCAGTATCCTGATTTCTTCCAAAACTTCCTGTTTAGCTGCTTCATCCGCGGAAGCAGCAGATACCATTGTGATTGTTGCGGATTCTACTCGCCGATAACCATTCTCACAAATTACATCTGCTTTCAGTTGCTTGAAAGCAGTGTCCCCTCCCCCTTGCTCGGCATCCAGATACGCCGCTTTCATGATATAAATCTCTTTCACGACATCGGAAAGCACACGTAAATACATTTGCTTCTCATCCATATTTTCCTTTTTTTCGACAGGAAGCGCTTTCATCATCACTTGTAATAAATATGTCGAGAACTGGATGAACTGGTCTTTACGGCCCCCATGTATGTCTGCCGGGTTGACAACGGCTTGCTCAGTCTGGTGGTATCGTTTTAAAAAGGATTTCGCTATGGTCAGGCGGTTGATTTCGTTCGTTCCTTCAAAAAGCCGATTGATTCTGGCGTCACGATATTGTCGCTCCACATCATAATCCTGCATATACCCATAGCCTCCATGTATTTGCAGTGTTTCATCAACACAGTCATGCAATGTTTCAGAGGCGTACACCTTATTGATTGAACAATCCATGGCATACCTTGCCAGACTTCCGATCAACTGCTCCTCAGTAGAAGAGCCGTCAAGCTGATCAAGCACACTGGCCGTGTAATATGCAGAACACGCTGCTCCATAAATCGATATGGCCATATCTGCAAGTTTTTCCTGGATCATCGGAAATGCTGTCAGCGCCTTGTTAAACTGCTTACGTTCCTTGGCATATTTCACAGCGGTCTCCAATGCCTGTTTAGATGCACCAATATTGGCAAATGCGAGCTTCAGCCTTGCCAGATTCAAGATGTTCAACGCAATATGATGACCCTTGCCTACAGCGCCAAGCACCTGTTGGGGGCCTACCTTCACATCATCCAAGATCAGTGTGGCTGTGGAAGACCCTTTGATGCCAAGTTTTTTCTCTTCTGCCCCGATAGAAACGCCTGGGAATTCACGCTCGACAATAAAGGCTGTTATACCCGCTTCGGTTTTTGCAAAAACAACATAGACATTGGCAATATGCGCATTGGTGATCCATTGTTTTTCTCCGTTGATAATCCAGTTTCCCGTCGTTTCATCTATTTTGGCTGTCGTACTTGCTGCAAGCGCATCTGATCCGGCATTGGGCTCAGTCAAAGCGTAGGCACCAACCCATTCTCCTGAGGCAAGCTTTGGCAAGTACCGTTTTTTCTGTACTTCTGTCCCAAAATATACATACGGCAATGTACCGACACCGCTGTGAATATTGAATGCGACACTGAATGAAGCACCATACCCCATTTTCTCTGCGACTAACCCGGATGTTTTCTTACTCATCTCCAACCCATCAAATGCTTCCGGCACTTCTACTCCGAGTAACCCCAATTCCCCAGCAGCAGCGAATAACTCTTTGCTGGTCTGGTAATCATGCGCCTCCAGATTTTTATTGTTTGGCAACACCTGATCCTTCACAAACATATCAATCGTTTTAGCAATCAATTTTTCTTCTTCACCAAGATGGCTGAAATCAGGATGGCTTAATGACGACTTATCAGGAAAAAGAGACTGCAAACCACTAGCTTGTGATGTTTTTTCCATTTCCTGCCCCCTCTCGAAACTATCTTTCTGTATTCTTTGAATCAATCGGTCAAAAAATTGGTGTCTTATTTTTATGATAGCAATTTTCATGCCAACCATGTCTTCCCATAAGCAGGGTACTTATTTCATTGTTCCCGTATAACTGTCTTGACAGTTGTAAAGTGTCTGCAGACGACGTTATACAATTATGTTTATGTTTCGATAGCATACCGTGACAGTTTGTTATACAATGTAGCGCGAGATATTCCCAATAATTGCGCCGCCTTGGTTTTATTGCCTTTCACCCGCTCCAGCGTCGATTCTATGGCTCTTCTTTCCTCCTGCAGTGCTACATCCCGAACATCTTCATATTTCTGCAAATGAGTATCAGAGGAAATAAAGGAATCTTCCGTCTCTTTATCTTGCAGAAAGTCTGGCAAATCTCTTGTGGCGATGTGATTGCCATCTGTAAGAACCAAAAGACGCTCCAGGACATTAATCAATTCACGGATATTCCCCGGCCAGTCATAACGGCGCATCATACGCAAAATTTCCTGGTCGATTGTTTTCTCTTTCATCCCATAGATTTTGGACAGCTGGTGCATTTTGCTGGCGATAATGATTGGAATATCCTGTTTGCGTACTCTTAACGGCGGAATATCAAGCGGAACGACAAACAAACGATAGTACAGGTCTTCCCGGAATTCACCTCTGTCAACAAGCTGTTTTAAGTCTTTGTTAGTTGCGGCGATCAAGCGGAAATCAACTGGGATCAGTGCGTTCCCTCCAACTCTCTCCACCTGTTTTTCCTGCAGTACACGCAAAATCTTTGCCTGCATGGCGAGCGGCATATCACCGATTTCGTCCAAAAATATCGTTCCCCGATGCGCGAGCTCGAATTTCCCTGCCTTCCCTTCCTTATTCGCTCCCGTAAACGCCCCTTTAGCATAGCCAAAAAGCTCGGATTCAAGCAAATTCTCTGGAATAGCCGCGCAATTGACGCTGATGAATGGGTGTTTGCCTGTCAAACCAGCATCATGGATGGCTCGGGCGAATTGTTCTTTGCCGACGCCGCTTTCTCCTGTAATCAGCACTGTCGCTTTAGACTTAGCAGCTTTTCTGGCGATTTTTTTCGCTTTGGATATGGCTGGGCTGTCACCTAATATTTCCTCGAAGCGCACCTGACTGGATTTGACGGCAACGGACGGCTTCCCGTTTTCGTCTGTTGGCATGTGTTTTTCCTCGAGCTTTTGCATTCGTTCGATCACCTGATAAATTTCAGAAACACCTTCGTACACAAGCACGCCAATTGCTCCGACTATCCGATTGTTTTTCCAAATGGGCAAACGGTGGACGACCAGATCCTGGCCCTGCAGACGATGTGCTTGGCTTCGTTCAGGGACACCGGTTTTTAAAACGACCGGCAAGCGTGTATTGTCAATCACATCCGCCGCTTTTTTGCCGATCGCTTCTTCCTTGGAAACACCGACAAAGCGGCTGTAATTCTCATTGAATAGTTGTATGACACCGTACTCATCGACTACAGTCAGCCCTTCATAAGCTGTATCGAAACCAAGCTCATACCATTTCACTTTCTCTTTCGTCTGATGTAACTCCTCCCTTACAAAACGCTGATAGGCAAGCAGCTGCGCCGTATGGATCTCCCCCAATAGTTCATTTGTATTTTCTGTGACAACATAGACGGGCAGTTCTCTGATCGCTTCCATAGAAAAATCACGATGGACAGCCTGATGGGCTGTATCGACTGCTCCGGCGATGGCTTCGTTGGGAGACCTGCCGTCCATAAGCAGCTTGATACAATCTCGCTCACGCAGGGTGCCAATATAATGTCCTTTTTCCGTTACGGGGAGCTCTGTTTTGCCGGATCTGTGCAGCACTTGCAACGCATACTTGATTGGCATGGATATCGTGACGCTTTCGGTGGCTTTATTCATCCAGCTCCCGACAGTATGTAGATCCGTCATCCGCTTCACCTCCTTTTTGAAAGGCTGTTGAATATAAGATTTGTACTTTCCTTAAGCGAACATATCTTTTATAAAATGTATTTGAAAAAACGGGCAATGACATCCAACATTGATATATACATGTCGAACTTCATTGCCCATTACTGATAACACGCACTTAATCTTCTATGATTGGCAATACCGTTTTGGCAATATCCTCGTCAAGTGCTTCGAAGTCATCCAGCGAAATGGTCTCATACAATTCTTTCCTCGTTTGCATGCTATTCAGACCATTTTTCTGTGTCCCTTCGCGCTTAATTAACTTGAAAATTTGCTCATAAGCCTTTGCGGCTACGCGTAGTGAAGTCACTGGATAAATGACCATGGCAAACCCCATCTCCTCAAACTCCTCTGCCGGGATATACGGTGTCTTCCCAAATTCAGTCATATTTGCCAGCAAAGGTGCATCGAGTTTTTCCGCAAACAGACGAAACTCTTCTTCTGTGTATAATGCTTCAGGAAAAATACCATCCGCTCCTGCTTCAATATAGGCATTTGCCCTCTCCAGTGCGGCGTCCACACCTTCCACAGCTCGCGCATCCGTCCTGGCAATAACGACAAGCGATGGCGCTACTTCCTTCAATGCACGAATCTTTTGTGCCATCTCTTCCTTAGTGACCAGCTGTTTACCATTCAGATGCCCGCATTTTTTCGGTAATTTCTGGTCCTCGATTTGTACTGCTGCTACACCTGCCTCCACCATTTCTCTAGCCGTACGGGCCACATTCAGTACACCACCAAAACCAGTATCGATATCTACTAGTACCGGGAGATTGGTAGCACGAACCAGATCTCGTGCTCTTTCGGCTACCTCAGTAGATGTGACAATACCCAGGTCAGGAAGTCCTTTGCTGGCTGTGTAGGCACCACCTGATAAATACAGTGCTGAAAACCCCGCTTTTTTCGCCACCAATGCGGCCATAGCATCATGTGCTCCAGGAATTTGCAAAATAGCATTTGCATCGATTAGCGCCTTGAATTGTGCTGCAAGTTCTTGCTGTGACGATGGTTGATCGACGATCCAAGCCATATTTTTACCTCCTTTAAAACTTTTAAAAATCCATAATCTACAAGATTAGCGAATGCTGTCGTTTGGCTTTCTTTTATTAAATGAACAGGTCCATGAAAGCATTGACATGCATCTTTTCCACTTTATCATGGTCAAAACAAACCGCTTCCATTTTCTTGCTTTGCTTCACTGTATATTTTGTTGCTATGTTTGCAATGAACTTCCGTTCGATCTGCGGGAATGCTTCTTCCCTGCGGAAACGATGTCCAAGCGGATATGCTACTTCCACCTGCTCAGTCACACTGCCATCTTTGAAATATACTTGGACAGCGTTTGCGATTGAGCGCTTGCTCGGATCGAGATAATCCTTTGTATATTGCTCATTCTCTGTAACAACCATCTTATCGCGAAGTAGATCGATCCGTGGATCAGCTGCCGCCTCATCTTCATAATGTTCCGCTGTGACAGTGCCGTGTAATAACCCAATAGCAGTAATGTACTGGATACAGTGATCCCTGTCAGCAGGGTTGTGCAATGGTCCTGTTTTATCAATGATACGAATAGCTGATTCATGTGTGGTGATGGTGACCTTCTCAATCTCTTCGATTCTATCAGCGACTTGCGCATGCAATGCTACCGCCGCTTCAGCCGCAGTCTGCGCATGGAACTCGGCCGGATAAGCTACTTTGAACAGGACATTTTCCATGACATAGGAATCCAGTGGACGTGCAAGCGTCAACGCCTGCTTGTTGAACAGTACATCTTGAAAACCCCAACCAGGTGCAGACAATGCCGTCGGATAGCCCATTTCTCCCTGTACTGCCATCAAAGCCAGTCGTACTGCTCTGCTTGTTGCGTCTCCCGCAGCCCATGATTTGCGTGAACCGGTATTTGGTGCATGACGATACGTACGCAAACTGGCGTTATCGATCCAGGCATTGGACAGTGCATTGATAATTTCCTCTCTAGTTCCGCCAAGCATTTTCGTCACAACAGCGGTCGTCGCTATTTTGACATATAATACATGGTCAAGTCCGACTCTGTTCAAACTATTTTCCAGTGCAAGGACTCCTTGGATTTCATGTGCCTTAATCATTGCTTCCAGCACATCTTTCAAAACAAGTGGCTGCTCACCCTTGGAAATGCGTATCTGGCTGATATAATCAGCAACTGCCAAAATGCCTCCCAAATTATCTGATGGGTGGCCCCATTCCGCCGCAAGCCAAGTGTCATTGTAATCCAACCAGCGAATCATAGCACCGATATTGAATGCCCCCTGGACAGGATCAAGCACATATGGAGTGCCAGGCACACGTGTGCCGTTTGGAACAACCGTTCCGGGTACAATTGGCCCCATCAGCTTGGTACATTCAGGATAGTTCAACGCCAGTATTCCGCATCCAAGTGTATCGAGCAAGACATATCTCGCTGTCGTGAAAGCTTCCTCACTCGTAATTTCTTTATCTAGCACATAATCGGCAATCTCTTCCAAAAGAACATCCGTCTTTTGCTTTTCATTCGTTTTCAGCATGTCCTTCTTCCTTTCTTTAGTGCTATCCATTCTGGATTTCACAGTTTTTTAGTGTGACATGATTAATATTTTTCCCCGATATAATGTACGCGAGGACGGAACAAGCGATTATTTTGATGCTGCTCGATCACATGTGCTGACAAACCCACTGTTCGTGCACTGAAGAAAATTGGTGTATACAACTCGATCGGAATGCCAAGCAGCCAATAGACAGGAGCAGCATAATAATCCAAGTTCGGATACAGCTCTTTTTCTCTTCGCATGACTTCCTCTCCGGCTTCGCACATTTCCAACAGTTGGAAATCACCCTTCGTTTCACAGAGCTTTTTCAGGGATTGTTTCATCATTAATGCACGTGGGTCCATCTTTTTCATGTATACGCGGTGGCCGAAGCCCATGATTTTTTCTTTGTTATGCAGTTTTTTCATCAACAATTCTTCAAAGCCTTCCACCGAATCTACTTCATTCAGCATATACATGACAGCTTCGTTAGCTCCGCCATGCAAATGTCCTTTCAAAGATGCCACTGCCCCGGTAAGCGCTCCGAACAAATCAGATTGGGTCGAAGCGATCACTCTGGCAGTAAAGGTCGAGTTTGGCATTTCGTGCTCGCTATACAGCAGCAGGGAACGGTCAAAAATTTCCGCCCGTTGTGCGGTCGGCACTTCTCCTGTAATCATATATAAAAAATTAGCACTGTATGACAAATCTTTTCTCGGCAGTACAGGCTCCTGTTTATTCAGAATGCGATAGCTGTTCACCGTAATGGCCGGCAATTTAGCCAGCAGATCGTATGCCCGATCCTTATTCACCGCCAGGGAACGATCCAGCAGATGTTCATCATAACCGGCAAGCGCGGAAAGTCCTGTACGCATGCCGTCCATTGGATGTGTATGCTCCGGCAGCAGTCTCAGAATTTCGATGATAGCCGATGGCACCTGGTATCGCTCTTTCAATTTCTCTTCCAGCGCCGCTTTCTCCTCTTTGCTTGGCAGCTTATTTTCCAGCAGTAAATGTACAATATCCAGATAATCATTATGCTTTGAAAGCTCAATCAGGTCATGACCTTTGATTACGATTTTTTCTTGTTCCGTATCAAGCAGTGAAATCGCTGTTTCTGCAGCAATGACACCTTCGAGTCCTGGTTTGAACGTCGTTTCTGTTTTCATGTTCATTCTCCCCTTCATCTCTTGAATCTTCAAACCGCCATTCTGTAAGCCCTTTCAAAATAATGCAGAAAACTGTCGAAACAATTCCCAGATAGAAATCACCATTTCTAAAAGTTGTCAACATGTTTAGACACTGCACTGCTGTGCTGGACATATGTACAACCCTTTTCTTTGGCCATTACACCTCCCATTACCCCAAACATGGTATACAAAGTGTATAAAGACAGGCCGAGCCTGTGTTATAAATCATACGAATAGATTATAGCATCCACTTTTAAAAGTTACAACTATTCCCAAAAAACTGTGATGATTGAATTTTATCAGCAGTGAGAAGAATAGAATGGTGAACCCGTCAACTTTTTTATTCACTATCAGGGATTCTCCTTTTGGCAGGGGTCTTTTTTGCGGTACTTTCATCGGCCTATAGCTACTTATTTATCCCCTCCGCGACAAAATAGAAGGATAATTGACAATAATTGTATTTGCACATAAAATTGAAAACAAAATTAGTGCTTTTGAATATAAGGAGATGAACCCGTGAGAAAGAGGATCAATTTCTGGTGGTCTATGGTACCGCTTACAAGCATGATTGTTTCCATGCTCTGTTGTGTAGCCATTTTTGACGGAGCGCCGCATATACCGCTAATGATTGGTACAGTGACAGCAGGACTGGTAGCTTGGAAGTTCGGCTATAAATGGCACGAAATTGAAGAAATGATGTACAAAGGTATCAAACTGGCCCTTCCCGCTATTATTATCATCATGCTTGTTGGGCTCACTATCGGCGCATGGATTGGCGGAGGAATCGTAGCGACGATGGTGTATTATGGATTGAAAATCATTTCGCCAACCATTTTCCTTATCACGATTGTCGTAATTTGCTCCTTAGTCACATTAGCTATCGGCAGCTCATGGGCCACCATGGGCACGATTGGCGTAGCGGCAATGGGAATTGGCCTCAGCATGGGGATTCCAGCCGCAATGATTGCCGGCGCTGTCATTTCCGGGTCCTATTTCGGGGATAAAATGTCACCGTTGTCCGATACGACAAATCTCGCATCGGGATTGACACATACCGACTTATTCGACCATATTAAACATATGTGTTATACGACTATACCCGGTCTGGCCATCGCTTTAATTGCATTCGGATTTCTTGGGAAGGGTTTCGGGAACACATCTATCGATGCTGCCAGCATTTCGCAAACACTGACAGACCTGCAACAGCATTTTGTAATATCACCATTTTTATTTTTCATCCCTGCTGCCGTTATTGCTTTGGTTGCCATGAAAGTGCCGGCCGCGCCCGCATTGGTAATAGGTATTATCCTTGGGTATCTTTCCCAGCTTTTCGTTCAGGGAGGATCGATTTCAGACGCTCTTGAAGCATTAAAGAGCGGTTATGCACTGAACGGGGCCAATGAGCTGGTGAACGAGCTTTTCAACCGCGGAGGATTGGATTCGATGATGGATACTGTTTCCATGACGATCATCGCCATGACATTCGGAGGTATTCTGGAGTTTTCTGGCATGCTGAAAGCAATGATGGATCAACTGCTGAAAATGGTACGTTCCACTGGCTCTTTAATCACCACTACCATCGGCTCTTGTGTGTTGACGAATGCGTCTTGTTCTGAACAGTACATTTCCATTGTCGTTCCTGCACGTATGTTTTCTAAAATATATACGGAAAAAGGACTTCATTCTAAAAATCTCTCCCGTTCACTGGAAGATGGCGGCACATTGACTTCTGTCTTTTTCCCTTGGAATACATGTGGTGTGTATATTTATGCTACACTTGGAGTGAGCGCATTTTCCTATGCGCCATATGCCATCTTGAATTACACCGTCCCGCTTATCGGTATTTTTCTGGCATACACCGGATTTTCAATTGTGAAAATTACCCAGGAAGAAAAGCAGAAAATGATTTCACTACACGAACAATCTACAGATGAAGAAACAGTCATCTGATATAAATAAGGAAGGTATTGCAACAATGAAGCAAACAATAGCAGACGGCCGCCTCCGTGATGGACAGGTCTATACAATCCGATACATTACCGAAAATGATGTACCAGCACTACTGGAATTGCAGGAAAAAGTGAGCCAATCGCTGGCCATATCTGCACATCTGCAGCCGCTCAGCACAGCGGAGTTTTCTTATATTTTATCTGAACATGGCATGATTGCCGGTGTCTTCTTAGAGGAAAAGCTGATTGGCTTTCGTGCCATGTTGATTCCGGAAATCGACGAGGAGCATCTCGGATTGGATTGTGGTATCTCTACGGAAGAACTTCCACGTGTTATGTATTCGGAAATTTCCTGTATCGATCCCGAATATCGCGGGAATCATCTGCAAACCACTATGGGAAGATTATTATTTCGTCTTGTCGACCGTGAACGGTTTCATTACGTCTGTGCCACTGCTGCTCCTCTCAATATTCCAAGTATCAAGGATAAGCTGAAGCTTGACATGAAAATCGTCGGACTGAAAGAAAAATATGACGGAAAATTACGCTACATCCTATTGAAAGAACTCACGGACAGCGAACAAGCGGAGACAGTAAAAGATCAAGTACTGGCAGAAATGGCTGACATTCCAGGACAGCAGAAGCTGCTCTTGGACGGTTATCTGGGTGTGTCGATTATACAGAAGAACAGCACATGGTATGTGTGCTACCAGAAATAAAGAATGGCAGTCTCACGTATATGTGGAACTGCCACTTTGTATGATGCTGTCATTCAACAGCCAAACAAGCATGGACCAAGATATCGACCCCGTTCTTGATTGCCCGGTGATCAAATGTCATTTTCGGATGATGCAGACCAGGCTTGACATCAGAGCCAAGTGCAAGCATTGTCGCCTTGAGAGAGGGGCACATGATTGTGTAGTGATGAAAATCATCCGAGCCCGGAGTCATGATCGTTTGTCGCACATTATTTTTTCCCAACACCTTCTCTATCGCAGCACACATCAATTGCTCCGCATCCTTGTCAATCACAGCTGCCGGAACATCATCCTCAAAAGCATATGTAACCGGCACCTGATAAATTGACGACAAGTGGTTACATATAGCAGCTATTCTTTCTTTCATGCCATTCATGACTTCATTCGTTTGCGCGCGGACATCGAGGCCAAACGATGCTCCGCCCGGAATGATATTCAAATTATCTGTGCCGGCCCGGAAGTTTGTCAGCTTAATAGACGCCGGGATTTGCGGGGGCGTATGGATATGCTGCAATTGTTGTGCAATCCCCATACCTACCTCAATCGCATTGACACCCTCCTGCGGTCTCGCTCCGTGATGATCCGTTCCTTTGATTTTGCCTTTGACAAACAGGCATGCGCCATGTTGTATACCCGGTGCGCAGGCTGGATAAGCCACCTCATTAGCCGGGCGTACATGAACGCCAAACAGATAATCCAGATCATTAACGATTCCTTCCTTTACAACCTCCACTGCACCGTTCCCTTTTTCCTCAGCAGGCTGAAAAATTGCTCTGACAGTACCCGGTAAGTGCCGCTTCTGGTTTTTAAGCTGATGCATGACACCTGTCACGATGGTCATATGAGCATCATGCCCACAGGAATGATTCGCTCGCGATTCACCTTCGACTTCCTGCCACAACGCGTCCATGTCTGCCCGCAACCCGATTTTGGGGCGGCCGCTGCCTATTTCCACATAAAACCCCGGAATGGATTGAAAAGGAACCGGTTGGAAACCAGCTTCGCGAAAATGGTTCATCAGATAAGCTGACGTTTCCACTTCATGCATGCTAGTTTCCGGATTGGCATGCAGATATTCCCAAAGTGTTTGCAGCTTTTTTTCTATCATAATACCCCCTCTTCCGTTTCTCTTTTAACACACAAATCTTCCAAAACATCTTCATTCACCACTACCCCAAGCCCGGGTTTGTCTGTAATGTGGACATAAGGCAGCGAGTACGTTAAATCACCAATATCCTTGGTGAATTTCGTCGGACCAGACAGCTCAGTGGAAACGATATTAGGTCTGGACAGCGCCACATGAAATCCCGCCGCTGAGCCAATGCTGGATTCGACCATTGACCCTATTTGACATTGGATGCCAAATAGTTCTGCCTGCGTGGCAAGTTTCTGTGATGGGAAAATACCGCCGCTTTTCATCAATTTGATGTTAATATAATCCACGGACCGATGTTCCGCCAATGTCCGCAAATCCTGAGCTGTGATCAAGCTTTCATCCGCCATTAACGGAAGAGAGCTGTTTTCCTTCAAACTACGGAACATAGACAAACTGCCCTGGGAAATCGGCTGTTCGACCCATGATACACCGTAAGGTTCCAGCGCTTGCATCATCTGTGTTGCCTTTTGCACACTCCCCCATCCTTGGTTGATGTCTACACGAATTTTGATTCGCTCCCCAACCGCATCCCTTACTGCTTTGACACGCTGAATATCCTTATACTGATCCGTTCCGAGTTTCATTTTGATTTCTTCATAGCCTTCTTTCACAGCTGCCTTGGCCTGTCGAGCCAATACTTCCGGGTCAAGAATACTCAGCACTTTCGGGATAGTCGGTTGCTGTTCCTTCCTGCCTCCAAGCAGCGAATAGATTGGCAAATTGCTGTATTTCCCTAAAATGTCATAGCAGGCAATATCGATAGCAGCCTTGGCGGCACCGTTTCGAACCAGCTGTTTATCCATGGCATCATGAATACCTTGGATATTGCGCGGATCCTTTCCCATAATTACCGGAATCAACTGGTGCTTCAAAGCGGCAAACACACTGTGTACCGACTCCCCCGTCACATGCTCATCAGGAATGCTCTCCCCAAAACCGATGATACCTACGTCTGTATAAACCTTCGTAATGACAGCTGGCATGGTGTCATAGGATGCGTAAGAAATGATGAACGGTTCCTTTAACGGCAGTTCAATATAGTTGATATCGATCTTTGTGATTTTCATGGCACATGTATCCCCCTTGTAATGCTTTTCTATTTATTGTAAGGGATAGAGATAGATGGAGGCTAGTCATTGGGTGTAAATGTGGGGCAGAAAAAGAGATCTTCGCCGTGCAGGACTGCTAAAAAAACTGAACTGTGCAGCAGAGCAGTCATGCTGCTCTTGCTTACACAGTTCAAATTACACTTCCTAATCAAGATCGAGTGGCCAATTTGTTTCCAGGTTACACATAAAGAAAGATTTAGCTCATCCTTTGATATCTACATTTGTTCCTAAGTAAGGGTGTCCTGCCTCTTGGCTAGCATTGAGGCCACCTGTGCTTAACAGCTTTTGGACGGCTTCTCCCTGCTGTTCGGCGTTGCCTATTACCATCTTCATCATTGAAAGAGAAGCCTGCTCCTGCACACGGCTCTGATTCATCACCATCGACATTGCAGCGATATCCATACAATCCCTCCTTTGTTATTCCTACATGAACCTGTAAATCTTTCTTTTCTATTATCGGACTGCAAATAGAATTTTGAAGAAAACGATCACATTTCAAATGTGATGGATAGTGCGTTATTATCCGAACTGCTTCTTCTCACTCACAACCTGTAAAAATTGTTTGGTCCTCTCCTCTGTCGGTGTGTCAAACATTTTTTCCGGGCTGCCTTCTTCTACAACCAGTCCATTTTCCATAAATACTACCCGATCTGCGACATCCTTGGCAAATCCTCTTTCATGAGTCACCACAATCATTGTCATGCCTTCTTTCGCTAATTCCTTCATCACCAGTAAAACTTCCCGGACAAGTTCAGGATCCAACGCCGACGTGGGTTCATCATACAGCATGACCATCGGCTCCATCGATAAGGCTCTTGCAATGGCCACCCGCTGTTGTTGCCCGCCGGACAGCTGGGCCGGATATTGATTCATCTTGTCAGCCAGTCCAACTTTGGATAGCAACGCAATGGCTTTTTCTTGTGCCTGCTGTCGGTCCACCTTTTTGATTACAATCGGTCCTTCCATGACATTTTCCAGTGCAGTTCGGTGCGGGAATAGATTAAACTGCTGGAAAACGAAGCCGGTATTTTGGCGTAGCTCTCTTATCGTATTCTTTCTTTGCTTGTTTTGCGGCAGTCCGGCTTTCAATTCGAATTCGCCAAGTCTGATGACACCATCGTCGGGCTCTTCCAAAAATGTGATGCAGCGCAGTAAAGTGGATTTGCCCGATCCGCTCGGCCCCATGATGACGATAACCTCATTTTTCCCGACAGAAAAATTGATGTCCTTCAACACGATATGATCACCAAATGACTTTTTGATGTTTTTCAATTCTACTATTTCCACACATCTTCCCCTCCCCGTAACACTACGCGACGTGTTTAGATGTCCGCTTTTCCAGCCGATCCAATAAGGCTGTAAAAAATGTGATCACAATCCAGTAAAGCGCAGCTGCCAGCAGATAAATCGTCAAGGGCTCAAAAGTTTTCGCGATGATCAACGTAGACATTTGCAGCAACTCTGTGACGGTAATGACAGAAACGAGCGATGTATCTTTTATTAAAATGATGTACGTATTCGACAAAGTCGGGATAGCAATTCGAATGCTTTGTGGTAATATGACACGTCTCATCGCCTGCCAATACGTCATTCCCATCGAAACGGCCGCTTCCATCTGACCTTTATCTACTGCCAGAATGGCGGCACGGAAGGATTCGGAAAGGTAAGATCCAGCATTCAGGCTGAGCGCAAGGACCCCAGATGTGATCGGGCTCAGTTCAATATCAATCTGCGGCAAGCCGTAATAAATAACAAAAATTTGCACTAACAGAGGGGTCCCGCGGAAAATAGAAATATATACTGAGCCTATCATTTTTAGTACTTTTATGTTGGAAATTCTGGCCAGTGCTGTGAAGAAACCTAATAGTAAGGCGAAACAAACGGATACTACTGCCAATAAAACGGTTACCATTGTTGCTTTTATCAAGATAGGTAATGATTCGATAATGATAGAAAAGTCCACGGTTATCCCCCCATTAATATATCCCTTCCATATCTCAGCCAAGGATTTTACCGACGTTCTTGCTGGAATTCTATTTCAATGCCGTACCCTTTCAATTCCTCCATAAATGGTTTGAATCGCTTACCAATCATGATTTTTTCCATTGGTAATACCCCTCTTTCATCCAGCCTGCCAGTTGCTATCCATTGCGCCGTCAGCATGGCGGGAATCGCAGTAGTTCTTGCCATGGAGGTGATGTCGCGCTCATGGTCAAAGTTGTTTACCATTTCCCATGTGTACCTCGTTTTCATGCCGTCTTTTTTTCCTTTCACGGACACTCGCAGTACTGTAATATCCTCTTTTGATTGTCCACGAAGTTTTGGTTCCAATATTTTTTGCGTAAATGCTACCGGACTGATAAGCTTGCCGTCCACTTCAATAGCATCTTTTTCCAAAAAACCAAGCTCAGCAAGGACAGACATTTTGCTCCAGTGCCCTGCATAGCGGACTGTCTTCTCATATATGTTTTTCACTTTATCCTTTAATGTATGTGCAGCGCTATGTGCATCAGTAATGACAGCCTCGCATTCCCCGACAGGATCGGGAAAAGTGATGGTTTCCAGTCCCGACAAAGGCGGGCACTCCACAAGCTCTCCATTTTCTGCTGCAAGGGCCGGCCTCGTATAAAGGCCCATCACGCTTTCCAGCCGGAAAACAACCTGGTACCACAGTGGAGGAAGGGGATGCTTCGGTAATCCACCGCAAACCATGACAGCCTCATCCGCTTCATCCAGCATTTCAATTCCCCTTGCCGCCAGGAAATTGGTTATTCCCGGGGCTACTCCACATCCCGGTACAATAGTGATGCCAGCCTTCTTCGCCTGGCTTTCCAGTTCAACCTTTTCTGCAAATTGTGACCCAACGAGATCAACTATACTGCATTTAGCAGCTATCGCAGCACGGATTGCAGTAAAACTTAAAGAGTGTGGCAAACAGGCAATGGCCACATCTGCCTCTTTCAACACATTGTAAATATCCGCTTCCGTTTGCAATTCCGCCAACTTGCCAACTACCTTTGAATGATCTGCGGCTTGTAAGCACATATCAATACGCTTTTGAAACCCATCAACCGCTGTGACCATATCAATGTCTTCACTTTTGGCGATTTCCCGTACTACCGTCGTACCGATCATACCGGTTCCTAATACAACCACATGCATATATAAAGATCCCCTCTCTGTTATCTTGACAATATATTATTTTTCTTTAACGAGCGGCTCTGAATCAAACCATTTTTTGTAAATCTTATCGTACGTTCCGTCATTCATCATGTCGGAGAGCGCTTTATTTAATTTCGCTACAAAATCTTCATTGCCTTTCTTTACCGCCATGGCAATCTCATCTTTATTCAAAATATCGCTGGCAATCTGCAGTGGCAGGCCCTCTTTTTTGATATTGTAGCTCATCAGCAATTGGTCATTGATAATCACATCAAGCCTACCATTAACAAGATCCTGAATGTAATCTGTAACAGCTTTGTACAACGTGACATCTGCCCCATCGACACTTCTGGCAACTTCTTCAAATGTCGTTCCACCTCCGACGCCTACCTTCTTGCCTTTGATGTCATCTAATTTGGAAATCCCTTTTGTATCGTTTGCTGTTACCAGCACAGATCCCGTCACAACGTAAGGATCCGTGAAATCGACACTTTTTTTCCTATCCTCTGTAACTGTCATTTGTGCTATGATCACATCGAATTTATCAGCCTTTAGCCCTCCGATAAGACTATCCCATTTTGTTGCGACAAATTTTGTTTTAACACCAAGTCTGCTTGCCAGTTCATTTGCTACGTCAACATCAAACCCCGCATATTCATTGTCATCATTCAAAAAGTTAAAAGGCTGGTATGTCCCCTCAAAGCCAATTCGTATGACTCCTGCGTCCTCTACCCTGTTTATTGCTTGCTTCTTTTTGTCTGCATGATCATTACTTCCACAAGCTGTTATAATTAACAAAAAAAACAACAGGAGCAACAGCCGGTATATCCGTTTCATTTTGTCTCCCTCCCCCGGGTCAATACGCCTCATGACAGGCGCTTATTTTTTAAAGCGTTATGCCGATCGGCTTCACTCACCTGTCGTACTAAATTGTAGTACAATATACGCTTACAAAAGTTAATATATTCTGTCAATATAACTGAAAATAGGAATATAAATAATGCGACTGGAAAAACTGGACCGTTTAGGAGGTAATAGCGATAGCAAAAAAGCAATCCTTGAAAGCCTTGATATACCATCATTTAAAGGATGCGATTTTATCCAGACAACTCCCGCCTGGGAAACAGTTGGTTGAAAACGAGATTTCCACAATGTTGCAGGTGAGCCGTACTCCAATCAGATCAGCAATCAACCTATTGGCGGAGGAGGGGCTCGTTGATATCAAGCCCAATAAAGGCGCCTTTGTGACGAACCCGACAAGAGAGGAAATCGTTCAAGCGTATGATTTACGTAAGAGATTGGAAATAATGGCCGCAAGTATGGCTGTGCGACACTTGAATGCTAATGATTTCATCACGATGGAGGAATGCATCCAGATGGAAAAAGAGGCTATATTCAGCAGAAATATAAAAGGGTATTTACAAGCAAATCAGGATTTCCATATGGTATATACCAAAAAATGCGGCAATCCATTTTTAATCGATTTTATCGAAAAATTGATTAACCAGACTGCCATTTATTTAATTCTATTTGATATGGTATTCGACAAGGAGTCGTCTGCGCGGCCATATGGCTATAAGGAACACTGGGAAATCATGGAGTTCTTCAGGGAAAGAAAACTAGAGAAAATCATATCATCCTTGGAGAGACACTTTGATCATGCAGTGGAAAGTTTACAAATCCAGCATGAATATAAAGATCTGAAGGGTATATTTCAATGAGTACTGCGGAGCATCTGGTTTTGCACACAATAAAAGATCAGCGTAAAAGCCCTTCTGCCTTCACCGCTGATCTTTCGCCTGCACCTATTGTCCGTTCTCGTCATCCAGATGTTCTTTCATTTTCTGATGAACTTGTTTCTCCACTTCTGCTACCTTAGCATTGTTCAGCTTGCGTCTTGGTTTTGGGTGGAACCATTCAAGCCTGCCATGGCGGAGCATCCCTTTGAATTCCTCTCCGTCGATCAACAGTTTGAATTGATGTGCTTCGTGGACCTGATCATCGAACATTGGCATCACTTCAAATTCGTCCAGTTCTTCCTCCTCATCGTTCTCAGAATCATCTCCGTTTCCTAACAGCCTGTGAACTTCTGATTCTACCCATTCCAATTGCTTCTCATCAAGGTCTTGTTGCGGATGCGGATTCAGCCAGTGAATCTCGCCTTCATGGTAATCTCCTTTATATTCTTTGCCATCAATGGAGAAACTGAATTGATGTCTTTCATACGTGCGATTATCATAAATTGTTTCCACCTTAAAGTCCTTTTCCACTTCCAATTCGTCCAGCTCATCGGCCATTGGCAAAACCTCCTAAAAATGAATCACTTCTCTATTCCTTTAGACTGCCCAAAGTATAAACAACAGATACGTGCATTGCAAGCTATTAAAGCCAATCACACAATTACAATTTCTTTTCAGCCAATTCGTCGGATGCAGATCCACTATTTGTACAGGATCTGGCGCGATACATTCCTTCCTGCTGATTCATTTCACTATACCCGATTCAGGTTTTAAATAATCCGATCAGATCTGAACAGATCGTTTCTCCTTTTGCCTCTCCCCCAAATCTTATACCCTCTTGTAAACAATATATTCACTTTCTATGCAATAGATCGCAAACTAAAAAGATAGCACCTGATAACATTGCTTTATCAGGCACTATCTTAACAAACAGCATCAGTCAATATTTCCGCAAGAAACTCGGCTTAGTGTCAAACCACTCTTTATAAATTGTATGAAGACAAGCTGTAAAAATCCTTTCAATCAGCTGTGTAGCATTCGCAATAACGCGGATAGAGAGTCCACCTTTTGTAAGCATGGATATTCCTGCTTTAAAATCTCCCCTCTCCTGTTCAATGGCTGCATACAATTTCTCTTGCAAATCCACGTCTGCCTGCTCGCCGACAATCAGGAACGAGCCAAGGTGCGTGTAACCTTCCATGAAGCCTAATCCGCTTATTGGCCTCTCCCCTGGGTTCAGGTGGATATGATCGAATACAATCAATTCATCATCCAGATAGATTTCATTTTTCAAACGAAGAGATTCATAGCTGAACTTTTCCCCATCAGGGGACCAGCCTGGTGTGAGAATGTCCGTATATAGCAAAGAGGATCCTTTTTCCATACGGAACACATTCTTTTGATAATAGCTGGCGTCACGGTACGCGATCAGCGGGTCGGGCAAATATTCCAAGTGGCCACCCTTTTTAATCCATGTTTCTGCTTCTTGATAAGCATATTTAGTCGGTGTACGATACACCTTGGTAGCTGATTGTGTGGTTAATGTGACCTTAGCACCCTCACCAACCGTCAGCCTCATGCGGTACGTATCACCATCCAAATATCCGCCCCCAGGGTTTAACAAATAATAGCATGGTTGATTGGAACGATTGTGATAAATGGGGCGCTGCACTTTGAACGCCCCTTGAAAATACACATGGTCCGTAACCGTCTTTCCCTGTTGGTCCTTTCTGGCATCCAGTTCAAGGATTCCGGTCCAGTCAGCCATTTTGTTCTAATCCTTTAAGTAATACATGCTGATTGATCCAATCAATGACTTGGTCTAACCCTTCCTCGGACTTCAGGTTAGTAAAAATGAAAGGTTTATCACCACGAAATACCCTTGTATCTGATGCCATGATATCAAGATTGGCACCCACTAATGGGGCCAGATCTGTTTTGTTAATGATGAACAAATCAGATTTGATCATACCTTGTCCACCTTTGCGCGGGATTTTTTCTCCTTGAGCGACATCAATAATATAAATAGAGAAATCTACTAATTCCGGACTGAAAGTCGCTGCCAGATTATCACCGCCACTTTCGATAAAAACAAGCTCCACATCTGGATGCCGCTCCTGCAATTCCTCCACCGCAGATGCGTTCATGGAGATATCTTCACGAATGGCTGTGTGCGGACAGCCGCCAGTTTCCACACCAATAATGCGATTTTCCGGCAATACCCCGTTTTTCACCAAAATTTTGGCATCTTCTTTCGTATAAATATCGTTTGTGATGACTGCCATGCTAATATCATCCGCCATATGTCTGGTCAACTTTTCAACAAGCTCGGTCTTCCCTGCGCCAACTGGTCCGCCTACACCTATTTTTATTGGTTTCATATTCGATTACACATCCTTTAAAATTTTTTAGTTTCATTTTCTTTTACTGTCATCCTGCTTTAACCAAATGCAGTTCCTCAGTAAGGAGACAATTGGTTCATCCATATAAAGATGAATGATATGTCCATCGCTTACGATGAAAATATTCGTACATTCAACCGTTCATGCTGCATTTGCGCTAACTCCATACCTGGAGATACGATACCAAAATCGTCTTCACCCAACTGGTTTATTTTTTCAACTGCAGCCATTAGATCCTCCTGCAGCGAATAGATGATTTGCTGGCCAGCTGTTTGTCCTAATGGAATTGCACGAACCGCATTTTGCACCAAATTGACGATGGACGTATACATGTAATATAAGACTGTGGTGTCTCTATCGACTTCAAGGTAATGGCCAGCCATTGTAAAAACAAGGGCTGGATGCCCGAACACTTGGTTATCTTTAATTCTGGCATGGTATACATCCAGTATTGGTGCGCCATAAAGTTTTTTAGCCATTTTTAGCATTTGCACTCCGATGCGATGCGTCCCTTCCCGGGTTTCGCGTGCCAAGTTTTGCACTGTTAATAACCGGTCCAGTTCCCATAGCCTTTCCTCATCTCCAGCATCTAACGCCTCATAAGCTAATCTGGCCGCCAGACCATCTGAGAAAACAAGCTGTTCTTCCAGATACACTTTCAACCAATTAGAAAAAGTCTCCGGACTATGAACAAGATCTGACTGAATATAGGTCTCCAATCCATACGAATGACTGAATGCCCCTGTAGGAAAATTGGAATCACACAATTGAAACAAGGATAATGTGCGGTTACTCATCATGGCTATGCCCTATATGGCGAAAAGCCTGTCTTACTTTTCTCTCTTCGCGTATAAAAGGAATATCCATTTGTTTCAATAGTTCCTCTACAAGATAATCATATTGGACGAGCATTTCATCATCTTCAAACTGGGCTGGAAGGTGCCTATTGCCCAATTGATGGGCGATGGTCCCCATCTCAAGAATGCTGCGGGGCTTAATGATCAATAAATCATCTGAGAGTACATCGACAATGACCATATTGTCGTCATCCATATAAAGCACGTCCCCTGCCTGCAGGTCTTTCGCTTCGTTTAATCGGATACCTAGTTCGCGTCCATGATCCGTTTTTACGCGCTGAATACGTTTAACCAAATGGCCGCTTTCTAAATAAACCCTTTCCTTATGCCGCTTCTCCAGCTCTTCCTGTGATAATTGGTCTATGTTTGTAATCACTTTTTCTATAATCATATATTCACCTCAAAACAAGAAATAACGTTGTCCCATAGGCACTGTATCCACTGGGTCACAAGTAATTTTTTCGCCATCAATTTTCACTTCATATGTTTGCGGATCCACATCGATATCCGGGGTTGCCGAGTTCAGTTTCATATCCTTCTTCGTCAATTTACGAATACTGTGAACCGGCAATACCATTTTCTGCAAACCGAGCTCATCTTTAATATTATTTTCATAGGCTATCTTGGAAACAAACGTGATAGAGCTTTCATACAACGTTTTTCCAAGCTGTGCAAACATTGGACGATAAATCATTGGCTGCGGTGTCGGGATGGTTGCATTTGGGTCCCCCATCAGACTGGTCACAGCGACGCCATTTTTCAGAATCATTTCAGGCTTCGCACCGAAAAACTTCGGATCCCAAATTACAAGGTCTGCCATTTTGCCAACTTCAACAGAGCCGACATACTCATTTATACCATGCGTGATAGCAGGGTTAATGGTATATTTCGCTATATAGCGTTTTACCCGATTATTATCCGCATAGTCACTGTCGCCTTCCAGCAATCCACGCTGCTTCTTCATCTTGTCAGCTGTCTGCCACGTTCTAAGTACCACCTCACCGACACGTCCCATCGCCTGTGCATCGGAGCTTGTCATACTGAACACTCCCATATCCTGCAGAATATCTTCAGCTGCAATGGTCTCCCTGCGAATACGGGAGTCAGCAAAGGCAATGTCCTCTGGAACAGATGGATTCAAATTGTGTGCAACCATAACCATATCCAAATGTTCATCAATAGTGTTCACAGTATATGGCAATGTCGGGTTTGTCGAGGCTGGAAGCACGTTCATCATACCAGCTGATTTAATCAAATCCGGTGCGTGTCCGCCGCCCGCTCCCTCTGTATGATACATATGAATAACACGGTCTTTAATCGCCGCCATTGTATTTTCAAAAAATCCACCTTCATTTAAGGTATCCGCGTGCAATGCAATCTGGACATCATATTCATCCGCGCATCGGAGTGCATGATCCAAAACAGAAGGAGTTGCTCCCCAGTCTTCGTGGACTTTAAGACCAATTGCTCCGGCAAGAATCTGCTCAGCAAGCGGCTTTTGTGCAGCGGCATGGCCTTTTCCAGTCAAACCAACGTTAATTGGAAATCCTTCGAGCGACTTCAGCATCGTGTGCATATGCCATGGTCCAGGTGTAGCTGTGGTTGCTCTTGAACCTGCACCAGGACCAGCTCCGCCGCCAATTAATGTCGTTGTTCCACCAGTAAGTGCCACATTCACCTGATCAGGGTTAATAAAATGCACATGTGTATCGACAGCTCCAGCGGTTATAATTTTTCCTTCGCCGGAAATGATTTCCGTCCCAGCACCGATAATAATGTCAACCTGGTCTTGAACGAGTGGGTTACCTGCCTTGCCAATCCCGGAAATTTTTCCCCCTCGAAGTGCGATATCCGCTTTATAGATACCAGTATAATCAAGGATTAAAGCGTTTGTGATGACGGTGTCTGCAACATTTTCATTTTCCTCTCTGGTGATATACGGATGTTGTCCCATACCATCGCGAATAACCTTGCCGCCGCCGAATACCACTTCTTCACCGTACTTCGTATAATCTTTTTCCACTTGAATGAACAAATCAGTATCCGCCAAACGGACAGAATCGCCAGTTGTCGGTCCGTACATTTGCGCATATTGTTCCCTTGACATCTTGAAACTCATTTAGAATCCCCGCCTTCCAATGAACCGTCAACTTCGTTATGGAAACCATACACTTTCCGTTCACCAGCGTAATCTATCAGTTCCACTTCTTTTTTATCTCCAGGTTCAAAACGCACCGCAGCACCAGCTGGCACATTCAACCTTTTGCCATATGCCTTTTCTCTATCGAATGATATGGCAGGGTTCACTTCATAAAAATGATAGTGTGAACCAATCTGCACCGGCCTGTCTCCTGTGTTGATGACGGTTATTTGTATACTTTCTTTATCAGCGTTGCAAACTATTTCTTCATCTTTTAAAATGTATTCTCCTGGATTCATTCATATCTTCCTTTCCTTATAGTCCGCGTTCAAAAAGAGGATAAATTATTAACACCCCTACGAACTGTCTAAAAGGAAGGCCGATCAAAACGGGATTTCGCCCCATATCGACATCGCCCTTCGAAGGGAAGTTTTTTTCTATCTGACTTTTTGAACATCCTATTTTACAGGAATTGTTAAAATTGCTTTTTTAACGAATCGGCTCATGAACGGTTACAAGTTTTGTACCATCTGGAAAAGTGGCTTCAACTTGTATATCAGGAATCATTTCCGGAATTCCGTCCATAACATCATCGCGTGTCAGTATCGTGGTCCCATAAGACATCAAATCAGCAACAGATTTGCCATCCCTGGCACCTTCCATGATTTCATGGGTGATCAACGCCATCGCTTCCGGATGGTTCAGTTTCAGACCTCTTTCCTTTCTGCGTCTGGCCACGTCTGCAGCCACTACAATCAGAAGCTTATCAATCTCACGTGGTAATAATTGCATAATTAATTCTAACCCCCTTCAATTAGAGAAAAAGATTTCCTATTTCAAGCATCCCCATTACGTACATAAATGAAACCCTTCCATACATGCAAAATAAAATTTTTGGCATATTTTTGATTGCTGGTTGTGCTGGCTAATCTGTAACTGTCATTTTGTGAAATGATTAACAATTAATGTGCATATGCTGCAATTCAATAAAACCTTACCTTCCATGGTTTGTGAATTGATTAACAAACAATTGGATTGATAAGGCTATTGCGTTTATTTAGTTTTAGTAAAAAAATTTCAGTAGCGCCGTTATTTCAACAGGGCGTTGACAGAGATGAGGCTCTCCGAAACGGCAAAGGAAGTTGGGTACACACTTCGCATACATCCTGTGGGATGGATGATGCTTATGAATGGATGACATCAGATGCTTGCAGCGTTTGATAGAGATGCTTGAAATAAGGTTAATTTCATGAATCTGTTTATAATGGTTAACAGACCCATAGTTTATATGATTGCAAGCAAGATTTGACTGTTCTAGTCTATTTTACATTTTGTGGCGTGGAAATCAAGTCTTACCGCCTATTTTTTTGATCAATATTTCTATGCCGGCGAAAAATAGCTCAGGCTTACCATGTTTACCTTGCTCAACGATATTTGCGATAGAGAAAATTCTTTCTGCTGGCAGGAGGGGAAACTCAAAAATGGCTTTGCTCGCTTTAGAGCAAAGGCTTAGGACTCCGTTAATCGGTTTTGTTCCTTTGTTTCCAACCATAAATGATAAAACTTAATCCAGAAGCCACTAATGCCTCAAGTCCGCCTGCCCAGGAAAGATGAATGAAACTGCTATGTTCAACCACGAAGTTCCCTACAAATGAACCCAAAGCAATTCCAACATTGATAGCTACCGGAGTCAAGGAGGACGCGAAGTCTTTCATTGCCGGAGAATACGTTTCTGCAAAATTCATGAAATATAATTGTATGGGCGCATTCATCACATAAAACATAAGCGCCACGAACATAATATTGATAAGCCCTGCAACCATAGTATTCATTGTAAAGTATAGTGAGCTTAAAATGACAGCCTGCATGATAAATGTATAACGCAGTTTGCCTACACCGTTTTTACCAGCTATTTTACCAGATAAAACATTGCTAAAAATCGTGAAGACACCAAACACTAATAATATGATACCGACAAATCTTGTTGGAACAGACATCCCATTTTCTATCATAGGGGTGATATAGGTATATATCGTAAAAGTCGCCGCAGCCCCAAATGCAGGAATGAAAAATGCCAGAATAACTCTCCCATATGTCAACAGCTTAAGTTGTTCCTTTAAAGAAGTTTTCTCTGTCACCAGGTTCCTGGGGATGGCGAATACCCCAATAATGAATACAACCACTCCCAGCAGGGCGGTCAGCCAAAAGGACAAATGCCAGTTTTCCAATTGACCTATGAACGTCCCCAGTGGTACACCGAACACATTCGCCACTGCAAAACCTGCAAAAATTAATGCCACGATGGCAGGTTTTTTAGCTGCTGGCATCGTGCTATTTGCGATAGTCATAGACATCGCGATCAAAACACCACTCACCACCGCTGTTACCATTCTTGAAATAAGTAAAATCATATAAGTGTCAGCGAGTGCACTGACCATATTCGCTAGAACAAATACAAATGTGAGAACCAGCATAAGCGGATATTTCGAAAATTTGCTTAAAAGGGCGGTCAAGATAGGTGTACCGACCGCATAAGAAATAGCAAATGCTGAAACAAGCGTACCTGCCGCGGCTAAAGTTATCTTCAAATCAGAAGCAACTTCTGTCAGAAGACCAACAATGACAAATTCACTTGTTCCCATTATAAAAGTAAGCAGCGTCAAGGTGACTACCAAAAACCGTTGCTTATTATTCAACATGTCCTTCTTTGGCATACGAGATAATTTCACTCCAATCTATGATGACCACTGCATCTATATTATTTTCCCCAAATAAAAAAGCTTATCCCTAAGGACAAACTTTTCAAAAAGAGCTTCCAACAGGATTTGAACCTGCGACCCCTTCCTTACCATGGAAGTGCTCTACCTGCTGAGCTATGGAAGCAAACAATATGGCTCCACAGGTAGGATTCGAACCTACGACCGATCGGTTAACAGCCGATTGCTCTACCACTGAGCTACTGTGGAATAATATAATCTGTATATAAAAAAAGTCGCCTGGCGGCGTCCTACTCTTGCAGGGGCAAAGCCCCAACTACCATCGGCGCTGAAGAGCTTAA